>JAQTNA010000032.1 GCA_028714035.1 Rhodocyclaceae bacterium | reverse complement strand
CGCCCCATGGCGCGCCTGATCCAGGACACCATCCGTTCCGCCCTGGCCGACGAACTGCTCTTCGGTCGCCTGGTGGGCGGCGGCAGGGTCACCATCGGCCTGGACGAGGACGACAAGGTGCAACTGGAGTTCGAAGCGGAGCCCGTCGAGCACGCCTTGGTGTGAGTTCAGAAACCCCACTCACCGCAGAGACGCCGACACACCGAGGAAAAGCGGACGAGACCGTAAGCGGTCAGCGGTGAGCGGGAAGCAGATGTTCAGCCTTTCCAGCGTAAATCGAAGACGCGTACCGGAAAAGTATTTCTCTGCGCCTCTGCGTCTCTGCGGTTCAATTCCCTTTTTCCCACGCCACAAATCATGACTTTCCAGACTGCCGACCTTCTAGACAACAACGAAGACCAACTACGCACGGGCAGCGTGCGCGTCGTCGCCCCCATGTTCCGCTCCTACGGCGGCAAACCGGCCTTCTCCGGAGCCATATCCACCCTCAAGCTGTTTGAGGACAACGGACTGGTGAGGAAGGCCCTGGAATCGCCGGGCAAGGGCCGGGTGCTGGTGGTGGATGGTGGTGGCAGCCTGCGCCGCGCCCTGGTGGGCGACCAACTGGCCCTTCTGGGCGTGAAGAACGGCTGGACCGGCATCGTCGTCTACGGTTGTATCCGGGATTCCAAGGCCATCGGCCAGATGGATCTGGGCGTCCTGGCACTGGGGACGCACCCGCAAAAGACCGAGAAGAAGAATCAGGGCGATGTGGACATCCCCGTCAGTTTCGCCGGCCTTACCTTCGTCCCCGGCCAGTATCTCTACGCCGACGAGGACGGCGTGATCGTCTCCGAGACGGCGCTCGTCTGAAATCCCCCCTCCGCAGGATGCGGTGAGGCACGAACCGCATCACCCCCTCCGGGGCGCTTGATGCCCTTCGCTGCGCTCACCACATCCTGCCGCGCTTGCCGCAGATGCAGGGTGGGCAGGCTTCGTCTGCCCACGCGAGACACGGGAAAATCCTGGGCACGCTGCGCTTTGCCCACCCTACGCCCGCCTCCCTGGCTCGGCAAATGCCGGCCTTTCCCTCCATATTGCTGCATCGCAGCACCGTTATTGATAATTACGGACTGTTTTTATTTCACAAAGACAAAACACATTTCGTAATACGGAATACTGTTTTCATCTACTTGTTATTGCGTAGAAAACTTTTTTCTTATGTCTTATATAAGACATCTTGCTGCTTTGCGGAATTGTCCCTATACTGCCTCCCCATGACGTGAAGGCCGCAACCACCAGAGCGACCTTCCAGGGCGCCCCCACCCCGGGCGCCTGTGTCAGCAAGGAACACCGGCAACCCCGTGCATCCGTCGAATGACGAACGCCCCAAAGGGCGGATAACGACGAACGCGGAGCTGTTTCGGGCCTGGTGCCGAACAGCCCACCCCAAACCGGACATCAAGTAAAGGAAAGACTCATGAGCACTCGCGAACAACAAATCGCCGCACTGGAAAAAGACTGGGCCGAGAACCCCCGCTGGAAGGGCGTGAAGCGCGGCTATTCCGCCGCCGACGTGGTGCGCCTGCGCGGCTCCGTGCAGATCGAACACACCCTGGCCAAGCGCGGCGCGGAAAAGCTGTGGAACCTGGTCAATGGCGGGGCGAAGAAGGGCTATGTAAACGCCTTCGGCGCCATCACCGCCGGCCAGGCCATGCAGCAGGCCAAGGCGGGCCTGGAGGCCGTGTATCTCTCCGGCTGGCAGGTCGCCGCCGACGGCAATACGTCGGAAACCATGTACCCGGACCAGTCGCTCTATGCCTACGACTCCGTGCCGACCATGGTTCGCCGCATCAACAACACCTTCAAGCGCGCCGACGAAATCCAGTGGGGCCGCGGCATCAATCCCGGCGACAAGGAGCACGTGGACTTCTTCCTGCCCATCGTGGCTGACGCGGAAGCCGGCTTCGGCGGCGTGCTGAACGCCTTCGAGCTGATGAAGAACATGATTACCGCCGGCGCCGCCGGGGTGCACTTCGAAGACCAGCTGGCCGCCGTGAAGAAGTGCGGCCACATGGGTGGCAAGGTGCTGGTACCGACCCAGGAAGCCGTGGAAAAGCTGATCGCCGCCCGCTTCGCCGCCGACGTGATGGGCGTGTCCACCATCGTCCTGGCCCGTACCGACGCGGAAGCCGCCAACCTGCTGACCTCCGATTACGACGCCAACGACAAGCCCTTCGTCACCGGCGAGCGCACCCAGGAAGGTTTCTACCGGGTCAAGAACGGCCTGGAACAGTCCATCAGCCGCGGCGTCGCCTACGCCCCCTACGCCGACCTGGTGTGGTGCGAGACCGGCAAGCCGGACCTGGGCTTCGCCCGTGAGTTCGCCCAGGCCGTGCTGGCCGCCAACCCCGGCAAGCTCCTGTCCTACAACTGCTCGCCCTCCTTCAACTGGAAGAAGAACCTGGACGACAAGACCATCGCCAAGTTCCAGGACGAGCTGTCCGCCATGGGCTACAAGTACCAGTTCATCACCCTGGCCGGCATCCACATCAACTGGTACAACACCTTCCAGTTCGCCCAGGCTTACGCCAAGGGAGAGGGCATGAAGCATTACGTGGATATGGTGCAGGAGCCCGAATTCGCCGCGCGCGAGCAGGGCTACACCTTCGTGTCGCACCAGCAGGAAGTGGGTGTGGGCTACTTCGATGACGTGACCACCGTGATCCAGGGCGGCACCTCCAGCGTGAAGGCCCTGACCGGCTCCACGGAAGAAGAGCAGTTCCACTAAGAACGGCTTTACGAATGAAAGACCGCGCCCACGAGGCGCGGTCTTTCTTTTTGGCGCATCAGAGCGCCAAGGGCCAGCGCCCCACCACCTCGTAGCGGGCACCCCCGGGGGAGAGTTTCGACTCCACCAGCACGAAGTCCCTGACCGGCCAGAAGATCGGCTGCGGCTGTGTCAAGGTTTCCGGGCAGCGTGCGTTGCGCAACAGGGTGACATGGGCGGCGAAGGGACGGCGCTCCAGGGAGAAACCAGCCGACCGCAGTTCTCTTGTAAGACCTTCCGCCAACGCCCCCGCTTCCGCAGGCAAGGCCGAGGCGCCGGCCCAGACGATGTGGTTGTGGCGCCAGCACTCCAGGCGGTCCAGCACCAGATCGAAGGCCCGCGCCCGCACGGCTCCGGCGACGGCCATGGCCCGGTCCATCATCTCCTGCGACACGGGCCCGAGAAAGGCCAGGGTGAGGTGCAGGGTCTCCCGCCTCATGGCCCGCCCGCCGGCGCCGGCCTGGGTCTCTCGTCCGAGCAGGGCCAGTTTTCGGCTGACCTCCGCTTCCGGCCACAGGGCAAAAAACAGGCGCCGCTTGGCGCCCGCCGGAGCGGTGTCAGGCATGGGGCAGGCGCGCGAGCAGGGCCACGGCCTGGGCGGCGATGCCTTCGCCGCGGCCGGTGAAACCCAGCCGCTCCGTGGTCTTGCCCTTGATATTTACGCAATCTTCCGGCACTTCCAGGTCGGTGGCGATGTTGGCCACCATGGCCGGCGCGAAGGGCATGATCTTGGGTGCCTGGGCGATGATGGTGGCGTCCAGATTCACCACGCCCCAGCCGGACCGGCGCACCGCCGCCATGGCGTCCCGCAGCAGCACCCGGCTGTCCGCGCCCGCGTGCGCCGGGTCCGTGTCCGGAAAATGCCGGCCGATGTCCCCCAGGCCCGCCGCCCCCAGGACGGCGTCGGTAATCGCGTGCAGCAGCACGTCCGCGTCGGAATGCCCCAGGAGGCCGCGCTCATAGGGAATCTCCACTCCGCCCATGATGAGCTTGCGGCCCGGCACCAGGGCATGGACATCGAAGCCCTGGCCCACGCGGAAGGGAAATCCGGAATCACTCATGCTCATTCTCCCTGTCTTTCAGGATCAGTTCCGCGATGTGCAGGTCCAGCGCATAGGTCACCTTGAGGTTGGTCATGTCGCCTGCCACCAGCCGGGGCGACAGGCCCATGGCCTCCACCGCGCTGGCCTCATCGGTCACGACCGGCGCCTGCTCCAGGGCCGAAAGCAGCAGCCCGTGGCGGAACATCTGGGGCGTCTGGGCCTGCCACAACCCGTCCCGGGAAACGGTCTCGGCGATTCTCTGCCCCGAGGCAGCCCGCTTCAGGGTATCCGCCACCGGCACCGCCAGGATGCCGCCCACCTTATCCTCCGCCAGTTCCGAGAGCAGGGCATCCAGGTGGCGGCGGGCGAGGCAGGGGCGGGCCGCGTCATGCACCAGCACCCAGTCCTCTCCGGACACCTGCCCGGCCATGGCCTTCAGGCCGTTGGTGACGCTCTCCGCCCGGGTCGCGCCGCCGCAGAAGATAGGCGTGAGCGTCCCGCCGATGGCGGACCAGTCGTGCTCAGGCCAGAATTCATCCCCCGGGGAGAGCACGACGAACACCCTCTCGATGTCCGGGTGTGCAGCCAGGGCGGAAAGGGTATGGAAGAGGAGGGGGCGCCCGGCAAGACTCAGGTACTGCTTGGGCGACTCGCTGCCCATGCGCGAGCCCGAGCCGGCGGCTGGCACCAGGGCGAAGAATCGGTGGGTAGGGTTGGGCATGGGGTGAATTTTAGCCCGGATCGTCGCGAAACAAACAAAGCATGGCATGTCGGGTTGTAACCCGACCGACAACCCGCCTACAATGCAGGCATCATCGCCCCGGGATTCCGCCATGGACATGGTCACGGCCATTGATGTGCACCAGTTCCGCCTGTTCCTCATCAGCCTGGGGATCGGTCTGTTCATGGGCCTCGAACGGGAGCGGCGGCCTTCGGCCCGGGCGGGCGTGCGCACCTTCGCCCTGGTGGCCCTGTTCGGCACCCTCTCCGCCATGCTCGGCCAGGTCACGGGCAGTGCCTGGCTTCCAGCCGTGGGCCTGGCGGCGGTGGGCGCCATGATGATCGTGGCCAATGGCGTGCACCCGGACGAACAGGACCCGGGCACGACCTCGGTGGTGGCGCTCCTGGTCTGCTACGTCCTGGGTGCCCTGGTCTGGCATGGCCAGGTCCAGTTGGCTGTCACCCTGGCCATAGGCGTCACCGCCCTGCTCTATTTCAAGGCGGAGCTGGAAGGTATCAGCCTCCAGCTCTCGCCGCGAGACCTCAATTCCATCCTCCAGTTCGCCATCCTGAGCCTGGTGGTGCTGCCGGTCCTGCCGGACCGGGAATACGGCCCCTTCCTCGCCTTCAACCCGCACCAGATCTGGCTCATGGTGGTCCTGATCTCGGGCGTGAGCCTCGCCGGTTACGCGGCCCTGCGCCTGGTGGGCGGGCGCCACGGCGTGACGGTCGTGTGCCTGTTCGGCGGCCTGGTGTCCAGCACGGCGACGACCCTGGTATTCTCCCGCCACGCCCGGAAAGGCTCGGAATTCGTGGCCACGGCCTCCATCGTCGTGGTGCTGGCGAACCTGACCATGATGCTGCGCCTCCTGGCCATCGCGGCCGTACTCTCGCCCAAACTTCTGCCCCAGGTCGCCCTGATGTTCTGCCCCGGCCTGGCCCTGGGCACCCTCGCCTCGCTGCCCTTGTGGCACAGGCCGGACGGAGCCGGAGATCTGCCGGTCCCGGAAACCCGCAACCCGACGGAACTGCGGGCCGCCCTCGGCTTCGGGCTGCTTTACGCAGCGGTGCTGTTCTGCGCCGCCTGGCTTTCGGAAGCAGTGGGCAGCAAGGGCATGTACGCCCTGGCCCTGATCTCCGGCCTGACCGACGTGGATGCCATCACGCTCTCCAGCCTGCGCCTCTTCGCCCTGGACAAGCTCACACCCGAGGCCGTCGTCACCACCATCGCCCTGGCGGTGCTGGCCAACCTCGCCTTCAAGTTTGGCCTGGCCTTTGTCATCGGCGGCTCTGCCCTGGCCAGGAAGGTTCTGCCGGGTATGCTGGCCGCCGGAATCGGCATGATGGCCGGACTCGCGTTTGTATAAGCTTCCAGAGTCGGGATAAATCCCGACCTACGCCGACTTTTCACCTACGCCGGAGATCAACATGACTCCAAACATCCGTCCCCCCGCCGTCGCCGGCATGTTCTATCCCGGCGATGCCCTGACTCTGCGCGCCGACGTGCAGGCCATGTTGAGACTGGTGCCACCGGAGGAACTCGGCCCCGCGCCCAAGGCGCTCATCGTGCCTCATGCCGGCTACATCTACTCGGGCCCCACCGCGGCTTTCGCCTATGCCCGGTTGATCCCGCTGCGCGGACGCATCCGGCGCGTGGTGTTGTTGGGCCCGACCCACCGCATCGGCGTGCGCGGCCTCGCCCTGCCAGGCTGTGACGCCTTCGCCACGCCCCTGGGCACGGTGCCCGTGGATCATGGAGCGGAGGATCTGATCAAAAGCCTGCCCCAGGTCATCTTTCACCCCGCCACTCACGCCCAGGAGCATTCCCTGGAAGTGCAACTGCCTTTCCTCCAGGAGATGCTGGGCGAGTTTTCCCTGGTGCCCCTGGCGGTAGGCGACGCCAGCCCGGAGGAGGTGGCCCAGGTACTGGAGGCCCTGTGGGGCGGCCCCGAGACCCTGATCGTCATCAGCTCTGATCTTTCCCACTTCCACGCCTACGCGACGGCTCGGGAGATGGACGGCGCGACGGCACTCAATATCACCCGGCTCACCAGTTACCTGAACCACGAGCAGGCCTGCGGCGCCACGCCGGTGAATGGCTTGCTGCTCCTGGCAAAGCGCCACGGTCTACTCCCGGAACTGCTGGACCTGCGCAATTCCGGCGACACGGCCGGCGACCGCAGCCGGGTCGTGGGCTATGGCGCTTTCGCCTTTACCGAAGGAGACGCTCATGTCCACTGAAGAACTCGGCTCCGTCCTCCTGGTGCTGGCCCGCAACGCCATCGCGCGGCGCCTGGGCCTGCCAGAGGCCCCGGCGCCCGACACGGACCTGCCGGAGCTGGACCGCCCCGGCGCCACCTTCGTCACCCTGACCCAGCAGGGCGAGCTGCGCGGCTGCATCGGCAGCCTGGAAGCCCACCGACCGCTCCGGGACGACGTGCGGGAGAACGCCCTCGCCGCCGCCTTCCGCGACCCGCGTTTTCCGCCCCTGGAACGCAAGGAATTAGCGCTCAGCCGGGTCGAGGTGTCGCTTTTGACCGCACCGCAGCCCATGCCGGTGGCGGACGAAGCGGATGCTCTGGCCCGTATATGTCCGGGAGTGGACGGCCTGATCTTCCAGGTGGGACATCTGCGCGCCACCTTCCTGCCCCAGGTCTGGGAGCAACTCCCCACGCCGCGCCAGTTCCTCTGCCACCTGAAGATGAAGGCCGGGTTGCCGGCCGATTTCTGGAGCCCGGGAGTGCGCCTGTCCCGTTACGGCGTGCAGAAATGGAAGGAGCCGCAAGCATGATCGAACAAGCTGACCCGAAGGAGAACTACCCGGCCCGGTACTGGCACAGCCTGCCGGATGGACGTGTGCAATGCGATCTCTGCCCACGGGATTGCCGCCTGCACGAGGGCCAGCGCGCCGCCTGCTTCGTGCGGAAAATGGTGGATGGGAAAATGGTACTCACCACCTATGGCCGATCCAGCGGCTTCTGCATTGATCCGGTGGAAAAGAAGCCGCTCAACCACTTTTATCCCGGCAGCAGCATCTTCTCCTTCGGCACCGCGGGCTGTAACCTGGCCTGCAAGTTCTGCCAGAACTGGGACATCAGCAAGTCCCGCGACAGCGATCGGCTCATGGATAGCGCGAGCCCGGAGGACATTGCCCGAACTGCGGCGGCCCACCAGTGCAAGAGCGTGGCCTTCACCTACAACGACCCGGTGATCTTCGCCGAATACGCCATGGATACCGCCGACGCCTGCCACGCCCTGGGGCTCCAGACGGTGGCGGTCACCGCCGGCTACATCCACGCGGGGCCGGGCCGGGAATTCTTCGGCAAGATGGATGCGGCCAACGTGGACCTGAAGGGCTTCAGCGACGACTTCTACGTGAAGCTCTGCGGCGGCCACCTACAGCCGGTACTGGACACCCTGGTGTACCTGCATCACGAGACGCCGTGCTGGGTGGAACTCACCACCCTCCTGATCCCCGGCCACAACGACTCGGACGCGGAAATCGAGGCGCTGTCGAAGTGGGTGGCGCAGGAGATGGGGCCGGATGTGCCTCTGCATTTCACCGCCTTCCACCCGGACTGGAAGATGGAGGACGTGCCCGCCACGCCTCCGGCCACCCTCTCGAACGCGCGCAACATCGCCCGGGCCAACGGCCTCCACTACGTCTATACGGGAAACGTGCATGACCCGGAGGGCGACAGCACCTACTGCCCCTCCTGCGGCCAGGCCGTGGTGGTACGGGACTGGTACCAGATCGAGCGCTACCAGCTGACACCGGAGGGAAAATGCGGCCACTGCGGCACGCCCATCGCCGGTCGGTTCGCAGCCTGGACCGGCCAGTTCGGCCGCCAACGCGTGCCGGTTCGCATACACCCGAGTCCGCCCCGCTGACACGGCAGGGGCAGGATGCCGGCTGCGGCCACCTCGAACATGGCACGGCTGCGAACGGCGGCGTCCCGGTCGCCCCCTCTGTCGGCAAAGCCCAGACGGGCACGCCGGCATCGTTCATGGGGCGCCAGCCCATGCGCCTGCCGGCAGCGCACGGCGCCGGAAAGCGCGGCAAACCCCCGGCACCCTCCATGACCTTCATATTTAATACATCTTATCAATTACTTAGATGGGCAACGCGAGCGCCGCAGTGATAGAATTCGCGTTTTATGGGAGCCACTATGTCAACGATCTCCGATCCCCAACGTTTCGAGCACACCATCGCCCTGTTCGATGCCGCCAATGCCGAAGACCCGAACCAGGAAATGGTCTCCGGAACAGCTTGCCCCAAGGAACTGCTCTACGGTCAGCGCATGACTGAAATGCTCGGGCGCTTCGCCCCGGACGCTTCCGAAGCCGTACGTCTTGCCTGCCGCGCGCAACACATCCAGCGCTGGAAGATTCCGCGCAAGGATTATGCGATGACGCCGGAGGGCTACCAGCACTGGCGCACCACGCTCTACAAGTTCCATGCCGAACTGGCCGGCAAATTCATGCAGGAAGCCGGGTACGACAGCGAGATGATCGAGCGGGTGAGGAAAATCGTTTCCAAGCGCGGTCTCAAGGTCAATCCGGAAACCCAGATGATGGAAGACGTGGCCGATCTCGTTTTCATCGAGCATTACATGCTCGGTTTCGCTTCAGCAAAAGCGGAGTACAGCGAGGAAAAGTGGCTCGACATCATCCGCAAGACCTGGAAGAAGATGTCGGAGCAGGGGCACGCCTTTGCCGTATCGGGCAAACTGAAATTGCCGGAGCCGTTGGTACCGCTGATCCTGAAGGCGGTACAGGGGACTTAGAAACTCGGGCACGCCCGCTTCGTGCGGGCTACGCCTTGCCGCCGGCCATGTCCTCGTCGGCGAACCACTCGGCAAGGGATCGGTTCTCCCCCTGCCCCGCCAGGAGGCGATCCACGGCGTCCTGGTTACCCCAGACCACGTCGGCCCAGGTACCCGCCGCAACCCGCGCCTTGATGTCGCCGCAGTAGAGACCCAGACCCCTCTGCAGGTAGAAGCCGTAGGTACGACAGGCCACGGGCCGCTGAAGATAGACCGGACAGGCGCCGGTGGTTTGCTCCAGCAGGGGGCAGGTGACGGGGCGAGGCGGCTTCCCGCCCAGCGTGGCGACAGCCTGGCGGATTTCCTCCCGCCTTTCGGGGGACAAGGCAGCCAGCCCTTCCTTCAGCAACAGCCATTCCACCCGGGTCAGGCGCGGCAAGTCGGCCAGTTGCCGGCAACAGCGGTCGCAGCCCCGGGCGCAGGGCCAGTCGGGGCGGCCCTGGCGTATCGCCTCCACGCGGGCGGCGATTCCGGCATGGAGTTCGGCGAGCTGGGGCATGTTCGAGATCCATCTTCCTGGAGGGACGAGGGAGCATACTATGCCCGACACGCCGCAGGCCGGAATGAACTACGTGGCGCAGCGCCTGGTCCGGTCCGGCGGCCCGACTTTCCCTTGCCGTCGGCTCGTGAACGGCACAAGGGGTCAGACCTTGCGATCTGACCCCTTGCTTTTTCTGGCGCGCCCGGAGAGATTCGAACTCCCTACCCCTTGGTTCGTAGCCAAGTACTCTATCCAGATGAGCTACGGGCGCTGAGAGGACGGCATTATATACAACTCTCTCCAAATTTCAAGAGTTCCGACAAGTTTTTCTCCCGCGCCTCCCTGCACCCCGATTGCCCTGGAATTTCCCCCGCCCCCCGGCAAGGCGCGGTATCCGAAATGCTTTGGGGATCAAGTTATTTCCGATATTGCCGTAATCCAGCAATCAGAACCATGAAAACATGGCGGTACGAAAAGCCGTTGGCGAGGAGCGAGAACACATGTCCCACAAGAAGAAGCGCAAACACGGCCCGGGGAAACGTGTCACCCCCAGGGTGCCGCCCATGGTGGCCCTGTTCGCGGATCGCACCGTAGACCTCGTCCAGCACGAAGCCCTGAGCGCGTTCCGCGACGGACGCGCCACGCCGGATCACTTCGATGTCTTCCTGGACTGCCGAGCCGTGCTGCTCCTGGCGGCGAGCCACAAGAAGGACGAGGGCGTCATCGCGGTATGCGACGTGGCCGGCATCGCCCTGGACAACCTGCGGGACCGCTACGAGACCGAGAACAGCCTGCTTGCCACCGAACTGGAAATTCAGGCCCTGACCATCCTCGTCGAGGTGTCCGAGGACTTCTGGCGCCGCACCTCGGGCCTGCTGTATGAAGCCGCCATCAATGCCCTGACCGAGGCACGCAAAAAGCGCAATGACAGCGCCGCGGCGGCCCCGGAAAAGGCGTAAGGCGGAGCCAACGGGCACGAGCAGATGTCGTGGAATCGGCGACGCCCTGACCCGACCTACTTGTTCAGGAGGTAGCGCCGGTCGTCGAAAGTGCTGACCCAGCGGGGGCGATAAACCACCATGAGGGTCACGGCCGTGTTGGTAAGGAAGGCTTCCGAGAAGGCCAGCAACAGGAAATAGGGCAAATAGTTATCCAGCAGGTAGGGCGCGGAATACACGCCCGTCAGGAAAAACACCAGATTCGCCACCACCCCGGTAACCAGGATGGACAGGGCCGCCCCGAAAAACGTTCCGCCAAAGAGGTAGACGAAGAAATTGGCGGGCAGAAAACGCTCCACCGCCCAGAGATGGAAGCGGGAGTAGACCACCGGCACCACCACCATCACCATGGCATTCAAGCCGTAGGCACTCCAGGAAAGGTGGCTGTTGTAGGTCACGGCCGCAAGCACCACCGACAGCACGGCGATGGCCAGCTCGGGACCGAACATGAGTTGCACGGCCGCGCCGCCCAGCAGATGGAAGTTCAGGCCCGGCCTGACCCCGGCGCGCAGGCTCCAGATCAGGACCAGCGCCACGATCGCGCCCATCCATACGTGATGAATGTCCGGATCCTTCAGCCGCTGCCAGGGCAGATGGCGCAGACACCACAGCCACACCAGGGCCAACGGCAGGAAGGCGCCCACATACCAGACGGGCGGCAGGAGACCTTCCGGAAAATTCATGGGGCGCTTTCCTCGCAATACCGGAGAAAGGCGATTATGCCTCGGTGACGGGCGAGGTGCCAGAGACTCCCCTGTCTCCGGTTTTCCGGCACCGACCCGGCTCAGCCCAGCGTACCGATCCGTTCCTTCAGCACGACCCGGCCGTTGCCTTCCTCGATCAGCCCCTGGGTCTGTAGATCCTTCATCACCCGGCTGACCATCTCGCGGGAGGCACCGATCATCTTGGCCATGTCCTGCTTGGTGATCTTCTTCACCACCACCAGTTCGTCGCCCACCTTCTCCGCGTTTTCCAGGAGCAGGCGCGCCACCCGGCCATAGACATCCAGCAGGGCCAGGCTCTCGATCTTGCGGTCGGCCACCCGCAACCGGTGGGCCAGGTTACGCATGATGTACAGGGCGACATCGAAGTTGTCCTGCATCACGCGCTTGAAATCCGACTTGGAGATCACCACCAGTTCGCTGGGCGCGGCCGCGACCACGGTGGCCGAGCGGGGCGTATCGTCTATCACCCCCATCTCCCCGAACAGTTCCCCGGGGCCGAGGATGGACAGGATGACCTCCCGCCCCTCTTCGTCATTCACCAGCACCTTGAGGCTGCCGGACAGGATGATGTAGACGAAATCCGTGCGCTCGCCGGTCATCACCACGGCCGTGCCCCGCGGCGCCCTGCGCAACAGGGCGACCCGGGCGATGGGTTCCAGTGCGGCCGGCTGCAGGCCGGAAAACATGGGCAGGCACCGCAGGGCGATGACTGAAACATTGCTAGGCTGTGACATGAGGCCCCTCCCCGACTCCCTACCAAACCGAAAAGATCATCCGGATCGCCCGCCGCCGTGAAACCCCGGCAGAACGCTCCGGTATAATCCGACAAAATCCGGAAAACCGCGGTAATCCCAATAGTCTCCGGTAACGGCTCAAATCCCGAAAGCTTTATACCCCCTACATTCCAGAGGCAACATCATGACCACCCGCCATTGCCCCCTGCTCATCCTTGGTTCCGGCCCGGCCGGCTACACCGCCGCCGTCTATGCCGCCCGCGCCAACCTGAAGCCCGTGCTCATCACCGGCCTGGCCCAGGGTGGCCAGCTCATGACCACCACGGAAGTGGACAACTGGCCGGGGGCCGTGGACGGCATCCAGGGTCCGGAACTGATGGAACACTTGCAGAAGCACGCCGAGCGCTTCCAGACCGAGATGATCTTCGACCACATCCACACGGTGAAGCTCACCGAGAAGCCCTTCACCCTCACGGGCGACTCCGGCACCTACACCTGCGACGCCCTGATCATCGCCACCGGTGCCTCCGCCCAATACCTGGGCCTGCCCTCGGAAGAGGCCTTCATGGGCAAGGGCGTGTCCGGTTGCGCCACCTGCGACGGCTTCTTCTACCGCAACCAACCGGTATCGGTCATCGGCGGCGGCAACACTGCCGTGGAAGAAGCGCTGTACCTGGCCAACATCGCCAGCCATGTCACCGTGGTGCATCGCCGCGACAAGTTCCGCTCGGAAAAAATCCTTGCGGACAAGTTGCTTGAGCGGGAAAAGGAAGGCAAGGTCACCATCAAGTGGCACTCGGTGCTCGATGAAGTGCTGGGCGACAAGACCGGCGTCACCGGCATGCGCATCAAGAACGTCACGACCGGGGCAACCGAGGACATTCCCCTCATGGGCGTGTTCATCGCCATCGGCCACAAGCCCAACACCGAAATCTTCGCCGGCCAGCTGGAGATGGAGAACGGCTACCTGGTGACCCAGGGCGGACGGGGCGGCAACGCCACCCAGACCAGCATCCCCGGGGTGTTCGCCGCCGGCGACGTGCAGGATCACATCTATCGCCAGGCCGTGACCAGTGCCGGCACCGGCTGCATGGCCGCCCTGGACGCCGAGCGCTACCTGGACGGGCTGGCCTGATTCTGACTGCCAGCCACATGGTCTGTAGGTCGGGCTTCAGCCCGACAATCGCTTCGGTCAAGGTCGATGTCGGGCTGAAGCCCGACCTACGGCCCTGTTTTTTCGTGGCGGGCTGAAGTCCGCCCCACCGCATGCCCCGAAAGCCCCCTCAAATCACCGCCGAAGACGAGCGTTTCGCTGCCCTGGCGCAGATGAAGGCCCGTCTGCGCCCCCACGATGGTCGGCCGGCGCCCGATCCGGTCAAAGCCTCCCCGCCGCCCGCCGATGACGGGGAAGAGGATGTCCGGTTGTTCCGCGCCAATCTGCGGGGCGTCACGCCCATGGCATCAAGCAATCTGGCCCAGATCGAACGCCCCCGCGCTGCCCCCATACCCAGGCCCAGGCCGGTGGAAGCCGAGCCGGAACCGATCATCCAGGACCGCATGCCCCAGGGTGCGGATGCCCTGTTCCGCGCCGCCTATCAGGACGTGGTGCCAATCAAGGATAGCGGCCGGGTGGACCTGGCCACGGCCGCCCATCGCAAGCCGCCGACCGGGGTCATGGCCCACCTGGAAGAAGAGCCCCCCATCCCGGAAGACCTGAGCCACGACCCGGCCGCCCTGTTCCGGCTGGCCATGCGCGGCGCCTCCCCCCTGCCGGACACGGGCCGCCTGCACATCGCCCAGGCGCCCCCCGCCGCCATCCCGCGGCAAAAGGAATTGAACGAGAAGGAAGTCTTGCAGGAGTCGCTCTCGGCCCCCATCACTTTCGAGGACCGGCTGGACATGGGCGACGAGGCGGCCTTCCTCAGGCCGGGCCTGCCGCGCCGGGTACTGACGGACTTACGCCGGGGCCGCTGGGTGGTGCAAAAACAACTGGATCTGCACGGCCTGACCCGGGATGAAGCTCGGGCCGCCCTGGCCACCTTCCTCGGCGCCTGTCTCAAGGATGGCCAGCGCTGCCTGCGCCTGATCCACGGCAAGGGCCTGGGCTCACCCGGCGGCGAGCCCGTACTGAAGCACCTCTCGAAAAGCTGGCTGTCCCAGCGCGAGGAAATCCTGGCCTTCTGCCAGGCCCGCCCCCATGACGGCGGCGCCGGCGCTCTCCTGGTACTGCTCAGGTCCGGGCAGGCTAATTAATCAGATCGCCGACTCGTTGGTCTCGCCGGTACGGATGCGCACGACCTGTTCCACGGCGGAGACGAAAATCTTGCCGTCGCCGATCTTGCCGGTGCGGGCGGCCTTGACGATGGCCTCGATGGCCGGCTCGACGGTCTCGCCCGCCACCACGATCTCGATCTTGATCTTGGGCAGGAAATCCACCACGTATTCGGCACCGCGATACAGCTCGGTGTGGCCCTTCTGCCGGCCGAAACCCTTGACCTCGGTCACGGTCAGGCCGGTGACGCCCACTTCGGACAGGGCTTCCCGCACTTCGTCCAGCTTGAAGGGCTTGATGATGGCTTCGATCTTCTTCATTGTCTGCTCCAAAGGTAGGGCGGGTTTCAACCCGCCGTGATTATCACAAGCTTACCTGATTATAAAGAATGCTCAGCATTACCTCCCTCGCCCCCCGGAAGGGGGGAGAGGGCCGGGGTGAGGGGCGCTCGAAGGTCAATTCCCCCTCACCCTCACCCTCTCCCCGCACGCGGGGCGAGGGGATTTCACGGCACACTGAGTCATCTTGATAATCAGGCAAGCTTAATATTCGTCCTGATAGCGTGATGTTATCGGATATCGCCAATCCTTGCCGAACCCGCGCTGGGTGACGCGGATGCCGACCGGGGACTGGCGCCGCTTGTATTCGTTTCGTTTGAGCATGCCCACCACCTTCCTCACATCCGCCGCCGGGTACCCGGCGGCGATGATTCTCCCCGGGCTCTCGTCCCGCCCCATGTAGGCCTCGATGATGGCGTCCAGCACCTCGTAGGGCGGCAGGGTATCCTGGTCGGTCTGGTCGGGCTTCAGTTCCGCCGACGGTGCCCGGGTGAGGATGCGCTCCGGAATCACCGGCACGCCATCCCGGGCATTGCGCCAGGCGCACAGGCGATAGACGAAGGTCTTGAAGATGTCCTTGATGACCGCGAAACCGCCGGCCATGTCGCCATAGAGCGTGGCGTAACCGACGGCCATCTCCGACTTGTTGCCGGTGGTCAGCACGATGGAGCCGTAGCGGTTGGACAGCGCCATCAGGATCATGCCCCGGATGCGCGCCTGGAGGTTCTCCTCCGTGGTATCCCAGGGGCTCTTTTCCTTACCGGCGAACTCCGGCGCCAGGATGGCAGCGAAGGTTTCCATGGCCGGCTCTATGGCGATCTCGTCATAGCGCACGCCCAGATTCGCCACCAGTTCACGGGAGTCGTCCAGGCTGATTTGCGCCGTGTAGGGCGAGGCCATCATCACCGCCCGCACCTTGTCCGCCCCCAGGGCATCCACGGCAATGCACAGGACGAGGGCGGAATCCACGCCACCGGACAGGCCCAGGAGGGCGCCCGGAAAGCCGTTCTTGCCCAGGTAGTCCCTCACGCCCAGCACCAGAGCCTGGTAGACATCCGCTTCCAGGCCGGCGGGCGCCGTCAGCGCCCCCGGCTTCAGGTCGCCGGCATCGAACTGCACCACATCCAGCGCCTCGGCGAAGGCCGGGGATTGCAGCACCAGGCCACCCTGGCGATCGAGGGCAAAGGATGCACCATCGAATACCAGTTCGTCCTGCCCGCCGACCATGTTGGCATAGATGGCGGGAATGCCGATCCTGGCCACGCGCGCCCGCAGCACCTCGAAGCGCCGGGCCTGCTTGTTCATGTGGTACGGAGAGGCGTTCAGCGACAGGAGCAATTCGGCCCCGGCCTCCCCGGCCGCCTCGGCCGCACCTTCCAGCCACAAGTCTTCGCAGATGGTGATGCCGCAGCGGACCCCCTTCACCTCGATGACGCAGGGCGCATCCCCGGCGGCGAAATAGCGCTCCTCATCGAAGACTTCGTAATTGGGCAGGCGGAACTTGCGATAGGTCGCGACCACCTTGCCGTCCCGCAGCAGCGAGGCGGCGTTGTAGCGTCTGCCGCCCTCTTCCAGGGGATGACCCACCACCACGGCAATGTCCCGCACCTGGTGCGCCAACACTTCCAGTTCGCGGGCCGCGGACCGGTAAAAGTCGGGCCGCAGCAACAGGTCCTCCGGCGGATAACCTACCAGGGCCAGCTCCGGCGTGAGCAGGAGATCGGCCCCAAGCGCGCGGGCGCGCTTGGCAGCATAGAGAATCTTCAGGGCATTTCCGGACAGGTCGCCCACGATGCAGTTGATCTGGGCGATGGCGATTTTGAGAGTGCTCATGGGGGCGTAACTATACGCGGGAGCAGGGGCTAGGGGCTAGGGGCTAGGGGCTAGGGGCTAGGGGCTAGGGGCTAGGGGCTAGGGAACATCATCCGCGCGCCTTGCGCGCGCAGACCTAACCCTAGTCCCTCTGATTTCCTATTCCCTGGCCCCTGTTTCACGCAGAAAGGGCGGCCGAGGCCGCCCTTTCTGCGTGAAACGACCTCAGAAATTCGGCTTGTTCTGGGCCTCGTTGTAGGCGGCCACGCCGCTCATGATTTCCTGCTTGGCGGCGTCGGCTTCCAGCCAGCCCCGCACCTTGACGAACTTGCCCGGTTCCAGATCCTTGTAGTGCTCGAAGAAGTGGGAGATCTGGTCCAGGGTGATCTGGGGCAGGTCGCGCGGCGAGGTGACGCTACGATAGATGGGGGTGAGCTTGTCCACCGGCACGGCCAGGAGCTTGGCATCCTCGCCCGCCTCGTCGACCATGGACAGCATGCCGATGGGACGGCAGCGCACCACGGAGCCGGGCGGCAGGGCGAAGGGGGACATCACCAGCACATCCACGGGATCGCCATCGCCGGCGATCGTGTGGGGAATATAGCCATAATTGCACGGATAGTGCATGGAAGTGGACATGAAACGATCCACGAAAATGGCGCCGCTCTCCTTGTCCACCTCGTACTTGACCGGATCGGCGTGGGCCGGAATCTCGATCACGACATTGAAATCATTCGGAAGATCCTTGCCGGACGGCACTCGATCAAGACCCATGTTTCCTGCTCCCGGATAAAAAACATCATTATAGCCATTTGTGCGAAGCAATAAACTATACCTGGCCTTGAGTTATACTTTATCGGCTTGTATCGCGCGCCTGCCGCGGACAGATGCACCTGGACAGGAGTACCCCCCATGGGCCAGTCTCAAAGCCCGAGCCAAACCCGCGAAAGCCATAGCGGCACCGCCAGCCTGGCCCTGGCCGCCATCGGCATCGTCTATGGCGATATCGGTACCAGCCCGCTGTACACCATGCGGGAAGTGTTCACGGGAGAACACGGACTGGCGCTGACGCCGGACAATATCCTCAGCGTGCTGTCCCTGATCTTCTGGTCGCTGATGATCATCGTTTCCCTGAAGTACGTGCTCTTCATCATGCGCGCCGACAACCGGGGCGAAGGCGGCATCATGGCGCTCATCGCCCTCACGCGCCAGATGGACCACAAACCGGCCGTGCGGCGCATCCTCATGGGCATGGGCATCTTCGGCGCCGCCCTGTTCTACGGCGATGGCGTCATCACCCCCGCCATCTCGGTACTCTCCGCGGTGGAGGGCCTGGAGGTCGCCACCCCCGTTCTCAAGCCCTACGTCGTGCCCATCACGCTCATGGTGCTGGTCGGGCTCTTCATGTTCCAGCGCCGGGGCACGGCCAGCGTCGGCGCCCTGTTCGGCCCGATCATGGTGATCTGGTTCCTGGTGCTGGCAACCATGGGCGTGTCGAACATCATTGAACAGCCCGCCGTACTCATGGCGCTCAACCCCGCCTATGCCCTGTCTTTCTTTGTCCGCCACGGCTGGCATTCCTTCCTCGCCCTGGGTGCCGTGGTGCTGGCGGTCACCGGCGCCGAGGCTCTCTACGCGGACATGGGCCACTTCGGCCGGAAGCCGATCTCCGCCGCCTGGTTCTGGTTCGTCCTGCCCGCCCTCATGCTCAACTACCTGGGCCAGGGCGCGGAGCTGATGACCAATTCCAAGAGTCTGGCCAATCCCTTCTTCCACATGGCCCCGGACTGGGCGCTCTACCCCCTCATCGGGTTGGCCACCATGGCCACGGTCATCGCCTCCCAGGCGGTCATTTCCGGCGCCTATTCCATGACCCGCCAGGCCATGCAACTGGGCTACGCTCCGCGCATGGAGATCAACCACACCTCGGAACAGGAGATCGGCCAGGTCTATCTGCCCGCGATCAACTGGGGGCTGCTGGTGGCGATCGTGGCCCTGGTGCTGGGCTTCCAATCCTCCAGCAACCTGGCGGCGGCCTACGGTATCGCCGTCACCACCACCATGGTGATTGACACCGCCCTGGCCTTCTTCGTCGTGCGCAACCTGTGGCGCTGGAGCCTTCCCCTGAGCATCCTGGCCTTCAGCCTGCTGCTCACGGTGGACCTGTCCTATTTCTCCGCCAACACGCTGAAGATCCCCCATGGCGGCTGGTTCCCGCTCACTCTGGGCGCCGTCATCTTCACGGTGCTGTCCACCTGGAAGCGCGGCCGGGAAATCCTGTTCTCCCGCCTCAAGGCCCAGGCCATTGATCTCAAGCCCTTCCTGTCCGACATGGCGGCCTATCCGCCCACCCGTGTAGCGGGTACCGCGGTCTTCCTCAGCACCAACCCGGATGCGGTACCCCACGCCATGCTGCACAACCTGGCCCACAACAAGGTGTTGCACGAGCGGGTCGTCTTTCTCACGGTGATCTTCGAGGACGTGCCCCACGTGCCGGAAATTGACCACGCCGAGGCTGAAAAGCTGGGCAACGATTTCTTCCGCATCTTCATCCGTTACGGTTTCAAGGACGAACCGGACATTCCGAAGGCACTGGCGCAATGCACGGCCTTCGGTCTCTCCTTCAACATGCTGGAAACCTCTTTCTTCCTCAGTCGGGAAACCATCATCCCGACCCAGATGCCGGGCATGGCCCTGTGGCGCGAGAAGCTGTTCGCCAGCATGGCCCGCAACGCCGGCAGCGCCACCGCCTACTTCCGCATCCCCACCAACCGGGTGGTGGAACTGGGCACGCAGATCGAGATCTAGAGGCTAGAGGCTAGGGACTAGAGGCTAGGATGTTTTCCGCGCCCTTCGGGCGCGCATAATATTCCCTAGCCCCTCTGACTTTCTAGCCTCTGGCCCCTGTCGCGGCAATTTCCATTCATGGCAGCGGAACCGGGACACTGGCCGTGCGAGATCAAATACCTGCCGCGACCTGGGACATCTTCTGCACCGTGGTGGACAACTACGGCGACATCGGCGTCTGTTGGCGCCTGGCGCGGCAGTTGGCGCACGAACGGAAGCACCCGGTGCGCCTGTGGGTGGACGACCTCATGAGTTTTGCCCGGCTGCTACCCGGCCTGGATGCCCGACGAGAAAGCCAGACCCTGCGCGGGGTGGACATCCGGCACTGGCGCACGCCGTTCCCCGGGACCGAACCGGGCAAGGTGGTGATCGAGGCCTTCGCCTGCGAACTGCCGGAAAACTTCATCCGCGCCATGGCGCGGCGCGACCCGGCCCCCGCCTGGCTGAACCTGGAATATCTGTCTGCCGAGGCCTGGGTGGCCGGCTGCCACGGCCTGCCCTCCCCCCATCCGCGCCTGCCTCTCCTCAAGTATTTCTTCTTTCCCGGCTTTTCTGCCGGCACCGGCGGCCTGCTTTTGGAGAGTGGCCTGCTGGAGCAGCGGGCAGCCTTCCAGGCCGACCCCGCGGCCACGGCCGCCTTCTGGTCCCGCCTGGGACTCCCCCCCCGAGGCGACGCCGAACTGCGCCTATCCCTCTTCAGCTACGCCAACGTCGCCACCCTGGACCTGCTGGAAACCTGGGGAAGCGCCACCTATCCCATCACCTGCCTGGTACCGGAAGGTACGGCGGCGGCGACCCTGGCCGGCGCCGAATTCGGCTTCGAGCCGCAAGCAGGCCGCCACTGCCGGCACGGAAACCTCGCGCTCCACATCCTGCCTTTCCTGGAACAGGACGACTACGACCGGCTGCTCTGGGCCTGCGACCTGAATTTCGTGCGCGGCGAGGACTCCTTCGTGCGCGCCCAGTGGGCCGCCCGCCCCTTCGTCTGGCACATCTACCCGCAGCGGGAAGACGTCCATCACGAAAAACTGAATGCCTTCCTGGACCTCTATGGCGCAGCCCTGGCGCCCGAGGCGGCCGAGGCCGTGCGCCGCCTGTGGCATGGCTGGAACGGTATCGGCACTTCGGGTGACATCGTCGGCGCCTGGAATGATTTCGCGATACAACTACCGACCTTGAACGCCCATGGCCCGGACTGGGCGGGGCAACTGGCGAAGCGGGGCGATCTCGCGGGGAACCTGGAATTATTCGTGAATAGTAGGTTATAATCCGCGGTTAAGTTTTTCCGGCCCCCGCCCAACTTTTTTCGCAGGACGAAACATGAAAACCGCTCAGGAAATCCGCGCAGGCAACGTCATCATGGTCAACGGCAACCCCATGGTGGTGCAGAAGACCGAGTTCTCCAAGTCCGGTCGCAACGCTTCCGTGGTGAAGATGAAGTTCAAGAATCTTCTCACCGACACCCCGGGCGAGGCCATCTACAAGGCCGACGAGAAGTTCGACACCGTGCAACTGGAACGCAAGGACTGCACCTATTCCTACTTTGCCGAGCCCATGTACATCTTCATGGACCCGGACTACAACCAGTACGAAGTGGAAGCGGACAACCTGGGCGACACCATCAACTACATCGTGGACGGCATGACCGACGTGTGCGAGGTGACCTTCTACGAAGGCAAGGCCATCTCCGTGGATCTGCCCACCACCGTGGTACGCGAGGTGGAATACGTGGAGCCCGCGGTGCGCGGCGACACTTCCGGCAAGGTCCTGAAGCCCGCCCGCCTCGTGGGCACGACCTTCGTGGTCCAGGTGCCGGCCTTCGTCGAGATCGGCGACCGTATCGAGATTGACACCCGCACCGGCGAATTCAAGAACCGCGCCAAGAACTGATCGCTTTCCGGTTCAGCGAAAAGGGCAGCCTCGGCTGCCCTTTTTCATTGCCCCTGATCCGGCAGGGTGAAATAGAAGGTCGCCCCCTTGTCCGGCTCCGCCTCGAACCAGACCTGGCCGCCGTGCCTTTCCACGATGCGCTTGACGATGGCCAGGCCCGCGCCGGTGCCCGGGAACTGCTGTTCCGTGTGCATGCGCTGGAAGACGCCGAACAGGCGATCCGCGTAGCCCGGATCAAAGCCGGCGCCGTTGTCGCGCACGAAGACATAGGGCGTCCCCTCGACGCCGCGCTCCGGGTACTCTCCGTCCAGCACACCGCTGCCCAGTTCGATCACGGGTTCCGGCCGGCGCGAGGAGAACTTGAAGGCATTGCCCAGGAGATTGGCGAGAACCTGGCGCACCATGGTGACGTCGCCCCGCAATTCCGGAATCACCCCCAAAACCACGCGCGCCCCGGGGTATTCCCGCATCAGGTCCTCAAGCACCGGCCGCGCCACCTCCGCCAGGTTGATCGCTCCCAACTCCATGCCGCTGCGCCCGACCCGCGAGAACTGCAAGAGATCGTCAATGAGCTGCCCCATCTTCACGGCATTCCGGCGTATCCGCCCGAACATCTGCCGCCCTTCCTCGGAGAGCTTGCCCTCTTCCTGCTCGGCGAGTATCTGGGCGTAACCGTTCAGCGCCCGCAGCGGCGCCCGGAGGTCATGGGAAATGGAATAGGAGAAGGACTCCAGATCCCGGTTGAGCCGGGTCAGGTCGCTGGTGCGCTCGGCCACGCGTCGCTCCAGGGACTCGTTCATGGTGCGTATGACCTGCTCCGCCGCCAGACGTTCGCTGATGTCGGCGTAGATCGCGACGTAATAAAGAATTCGCCCGCCATCGTCACGCACGGCGGAAATCGAGAGGTCCACCCGGAAGATTTCCCCATCCTGGCGCCGATTCCAGATTTCGCCCTTCCAGTAGCCCGCCCCCATGATTGCCTGCCACATGGCCGCATACCAGGCACCATCGTGCCGGCCTGACTGGAGCAGGCGGGGATTCTTCCCCAGCAGGTCGTCTTTGGCATAGCCGCTGATGCGCGAGAAGGCACGATTCACGGAAACGATGCGATTCTCCGGGTCGGAGATGAGAATACCCTCGTTCGCCCCTTCGAACACCCGAGCCGCGAGGTGTAACTGCTCCTCCGTGCGCTTGCGCTCGGTGATATCCAGGATGGAGCCGATGATGGCGGGCTTCCCGTCCAGGTCCACCACCCGACCGGTAATCAGGGCCACGAATATCGAGCCATCCTTGCGCAGGCATTTTTGCTCATAGGTCGGCTCCTGCGAGCGCATCAGGAGACGCTGTTTCATGCGCTGTGCAAGCCCTTCCCTTTCCTCGGGCGGTACCAGTTCCAACGGGCCGCGGCGGCCCACGAGTTCTACCGGTTCATAGCCGAACAGGCGCGCACCGAACTGGTTCACGTGCCGGAAAATGGCATCCTGGGTGATGAAGAGCCCCACCGGCACCCCTTCCATAATGGCCCGGTAACGCTCCTCGCTGCCGCGCAAGGCCCGCTCCGCCGCCTCCCGCGCGCTCTGACGCGACAGTGCCCGCCGATAAAAGAGAAAAATCGCGCCCAGGCCGACACCCCAGATCAAGGCATGGGAGGCGCCGAGCACGGTCACGAGCCGGCGTTCCTTCTCGAAGTAGGGTTCCAGCAGGACGGACGCGCTGATGCCCCCGCGGATACCGCCAAGCTTGTAGCCCTGATCCTCGTGACATTTGAGGCAGGCCTGCTCCACCACCATGGCCCGGATCACGCGCATGGCGGGTTTGCCGCCGATATCCGTCACGCCCGAGACTTCCCGCGTGGCACCCTGCTCGAACTGCATGAGGGCAACCGTTTCCCAGGCGTCCGCCGCATTGCCCGGGTTCAGGGGCTGGAGGCTGGTGATATGGCCCCGCACCCCGAGGTCGTTGGGAAAGAGTTCCTGCATCTGGCGCACCATGTAGGCCGGATTGACCAGGGTCAGGCGACCCCCGGAGGGCGTGCTGATGTCCCTTTCCGGTACCTTGAGCCAGGGGTTGGCGGGGGTGAAATCGGTGAGCGGCACATAGACCCCGCCGTGCGCGCTGGCCCAGCGTCGGAAGGCCAGGTCCTTGCCGATATTGGCCCGGGCATCCCGGGCGGCCATCTCCAGAGTCAGTTGATGCTCGTGCCAATAATTCCAGTACACCGAGGCGAGCAGGGTCAGGGTCCACGCCACTCCTACCCAGAAGGCCTGCCTGCCCAGACTGTCGCCGCCCCAAAACATGGTCCCCGCCCCCCGAGGATGCCGTCCTCGGGGTCAATTGTACGCCAAAGGCATTCAAGGCACCGGGGCCAGGAGCAGCGAGACCAGGAAAAGAACCAGGCTCAGGGCAAAAACCAGGCTGTCCGGCCTGGGGGCGCCGAGGGATAGGGAGGCGCAGGAGCGATCGAGGTTGAAGGCCAGGGCTTTCATCACAAATCTCCGGTATTTGAGGATGAGCCCATCTTAAGCGGTGGCAGGCTCACCAGATGAGCCACAACTAACCGCATCATGGCGCCATGTTATTTCTGCCGTGGAGTAAAGCCATGAATGCCGCCACCCCCGCCGTCGAGCCCAGCCTGGAGATCCTGATGAACCGGGTGGAAACCCTGCGCGCGCTTTGCCGCCAGCGCGCGGGCGCATCCTCGCAAGCCTCGGCCCTGGCCGCGGAGGGACGGGAAATCGCCCCCGGCCTATACCTGGCGGAGCGGCGCTTCCCGCTCTGGTATCTGCGACGCCCGCCCGCTCACGACAAGGTGCAATCCCTGCCCCTGTGCCCCGGGCAGGAAGCCGCCCTGCCGGCATTGCTCGCCCTCTACCCGGCCCTGCTTGACGACGGGGGTTCTCGACTCTTCCTGACGGGGGTCGGCCGGGTGCAGGACGGGCAGTTCCTGCTGCGCCAGGCCTTCGCCACCACGCCCGGTGCCGAACCGGCCCTCCTGGCATGGCTGGAGCGGGAACTGGGGCCAGGCGGCGCCGTACTCTGTGCCGACGGGCGGGGAAAAGCCATCCTGATGGATGCGCGGCAACGCCACGGACGATCGCTGATCCTGCCATGGACCTGGAGCGCGGCCAGACAGCGCTATTCCCGCCGGCCCATGGCGCCCAACGCCTGGCGGGAACTCATGGCTGACGCAGCCCTGGGGCGCCGGATATTGCACGAAAACCGAAACGCACTCCTTTCCCTGGCCAAAGGCTAGTCACTTGACTGCGTATTTTCCGCGCTTGCGCGCGGTCGGCAACTTGGATATAGTCGAGCCCATGAACGCCTCTGCCTGCATCGCTGCGTCTACCGCTGCGTCATATTCCTCCCACGGGCTCCCCGCCCGTGTCGGCCTGCTGCTGGCCGGCCTGCTGCTGCGCCCCGCGCGCTAAATACCCCACTCCCACAATTCGGTTGGTCCCGGTTCCGCAACGATAAATTTGCGGGGTCGAGCCATATTCAAGCGCCGGCCACCCCGGCAACAACTCAGGAGAAAACCATGAAAGACCAGTTGGTGATTTTCGATACCACCTTGCGTGACGGCGAACAGAGCCCCGGAGCCTCCATGACCCGGGACGAGAAGCTGCGTATCGCACGCCAACTGGAACGCATGCGCGTGAACGTGATCGAGGCGGGTTTCCCCGCCGCCTCCAACGGTGACTTCGAGTCGGTGCGTTCGGTGGCCGAAGCGATCAAGGACTCCACGGTCTGCGGCCTGGCCCGCGCCTCTGAAAACGACATCCGGCGCGCGGGCGAAGCCTTGCGGCCGGCGAAATCCGGGCGCATCCATACCTTCATCGCCACCAGCCCCATCCACATGGAGAAGAAGCTGCGCATGAGCCCGGACCAGGTGGTGGAACAGGCGGTCAAAGCGATCAAGTGGGCCTCCGAATACACGGACGACATCGAGTTTTCCGCCGAGGACGCCGGCCGTTCGGAGATTGACTTCCTCTGCCGCATCTTCGATGCCGTCATCAAGGCCGGCGCCAAGACCCTGAACGTGCCGGACACCGTGGGCTACAACCTGCCCCAGCAGTTCGGCAGCACCATCCGCAGCTTGCGGGAACGGGTGGCCAACTCCGACAAGGTGATCTGGTCCGTGCATTGCCACAACGACCTGGGCCTGGCCGTGGCCAACTCTCTCTCCGCCGTCATGGAGGGTGCGCGCCAGGTGGAATGCACCATCAACGGCCTGGGCGAGCGGGCGGGCAATGCGTCGCTGGAAGAAGTGGTCATGGCGGTACGCACCCGCCAGGACTTGTTCCAGTGCGATACCCGCATTGATGCCACCCAGATCGTGCCCGCCAGCCGCCTGGTGGCCGGCATCACCGGCTTTGCCGTGCAGCCCAACAAGGCCATCGTCGGCGCCAATGCCTTCGCCCACGAGTCCGGCATCCATCAGGATGGTGTCTTGAAGCACCGGGAAACCTACGAAATCATGCGCGCCGAAGACGTGGGCTGGAACGCCAACAAGCTGGTCATGGGCAAGCACTCGGGGCGCAATGCCTTCAAGTCCCGCCTCACCGAACTGGGCATCGGGGTGGAATCCGAAGCCGCCCTGAACGAGGCCTTCAAGCGCTTCAAGGAACTCGCCGACAAGAAGCACGAGATCTTCGACGAGGACTTGCAGGCCCTCATGTCGGAGGAAGGCTTGCCGCCCGCGCAGGAACACTACAAGCTGGTGTCCACCCGGTTCCATTCGGAAACCGGCGAGCACCCGCACGCTTCCATCACCCTCAATACCGGCGGCCAGGAGATCAAGGCCGAGGCGGACGGCAGCGGCCCCGTGGACGCGGCCTTCAAGGCCATAGAGAGCGTGGCACCCAGCGGCGCCACCCTGCTCCTCTACTCGGTGAACAACATCACCACCGGCACCGATTCCCAGGGTGAGGTCACGGTACGGCTGTCCAAGGCAGGGCGCATCGTGAACGGCCAGGGCGCGGACACGGACATCATCGTCGCCTCCGCCAAGGCCTACGTGAATGGCCTGAACAAGCTCCACTCCAAGCTGGAGAAGCTGAACCCCCAGGGAGACATCTGAACCCAGGGAGCCAGCCCTAGCGGTTAAACCCCCGGCCGAGCCGGGGGTTTCCCATGATGAAGGCGGACGTCAACACGCTGGCAACTGCCAACTTCGCGGGAAAATCAGGCGATGGCCCGCGTCTTCCTGCCGAGCGTCATCAGGCTGATGCTGGCGATGACCAACAGCCAGCTCGTGGCCGGTTCAGGGACGAAATCCACCCGGAGGTAGGGGCTCAGTCCACCCGCCGGGCTGCCGAACGAGACGCTCACCCCGCCATGATTCGGGTCGGTGACGGCGGTGCTTAGGTTCAGCGTGCCGCCGGCAACGGGAAGCAGGCTGGTCACATCCACGGTCGTCCAGCCTAGCGTATGCGTCAGCAGATTGTCCAGGCCACTGATATTCACCCCTGCCGCGCCGTCGCCGCTGGCGCTCAGCAGATCGAGATACAACCGGGCGGAAAGCACCCTGCCCGGCGTGATCGCGCCCAGGTCGAAACTCAGAGAGGTGTTGTACACGCTGGCGCTCGAGCCGAACCCCGGGTCATAGTAGTACGAATAGTAGGTAATATTGGGATTCGGGTTCGTGTCCCAGCGGTTCCATGACCCACCGGGCCAATGGTCATGCAGGTAGACCTGATCGAAAGTCGGCAGAAGTTCTACATATGTGGCCAGCGCCTGGCCAGGCAGCAGACTCGCGGCAGAAACCAGCCCGAGTGCGCACAAGGATAGCTTTTTCATGGTGGCCTTCCTGTTTTCGGCACCACTACCGCCTCACCAAATTCGAGGCTTTCCACGCCGTGGACGGCGCACGGTGCCCGATAGTTGACTACGCGTACCATTATCCTCACGGATATACTCACCGCCGGAACCCGTGACCAGTTGCCTTCGCCATGGAACCCCGGCAGATGCGGTGCACTTGGCATTATCAGTGCCAGACCATATTTTTCAATGGGTTAGGAATACACCACCGATGCCCGGTGGCGGAGTGTAATGAAATTCGACTTGACCTGCGTCAAATCGGATTTTCGGCCATGTCCATGTAATGTATAGGAAATTTCCATGCGACATAGACCGCGCGCACCAGGCCACGCCCATTGGCCCTTGTTGCGGCAGGGCTTTTGTGCACTGCACGCCTGAAATGACAAGGGGCCTTCTGGCCGCCTACGGGGTCATTCCCCGGAAGGGCCGCACGAAGCGTTGGCGAAAAAGCCCCCGCCTGGCCTGTAAAATATTCCGACAGCCAGGCGCAAGGTATTCCTCTCAGTCCAGGCTCTCCGGGGAAAGCCCTCTGCCGGGAGGACGCCGGTCCGGCGTTCCGTGTAAAAATGCCGGCCTTAGTACTCGGAATGCAGAACTTTCCAGTCGCTCACGGTCTCAATAGCTTGTACGATAGCCCCCGCGACGAGGAGAGCAAGCGGGGGCAGCGCCGCGCCTCCTGCCTTGCCCGTTTGCACACCGACCGGCACACGGTGGGATTTAACCGAGCAAACCGCAACTCATGGATGCAACAAGGCACGTCACGACCGGATCCGCGCCTGCTCCAAAGGCTGCCTTCGGAGTGCTGCTGGCTGCCGCCTATATCATTTGCGGCAAGCTGGGCCTCATGCTGGCCCTCCCGCCAGGTTATGCCTCGGCCATCTTTCCGCCCGCAGGAATAGCCATTGCGGCCGCCTTGACCGGGGGCCGCGCCACCCTGCCCTGGACCTTTTTTGGCTCCCTGTCGCTCAATCTCTGGGTTGGCTACGATGCGGGACAGCACTTCGATTCGCTGGTTCTCTCCTCGGCCTTGGTGATAGCCGTCGCCTCCACGCTTCAGGCAGGAATCGGAGGCTCGATGCTCGAGCGCCGTCTCGGGTATCCCATCAAGCTCGACAACGGTCCGAGCCTGATTGCCGTTGCCGTGCTTGCTCCATTGACCTGCCTGACCAGCGCGACGATTTCCGTGGGCGGATTGATGTTGTTGGGCATGATTCCCCCGTCCGCGGCAGGGGCGAGCTGGCTTTCCTGGTGGCTGGGGGATACCACGGGCGTCTTCGTGATGTTGCCGCTGGCTCTGGTGGTCTTCGCCGAGCCACGCCCGCTTTGGCGCGGCCGCATATGGACCGTGGCCATACCGATGCTGGCGGCTTTCATGCTGATGATCGCCGGATTCATCGTGATCAGCCACTGGGAGAGCGAGGATGCGCTGACGGAGTACCGGCTTCTGACGCGACAGCTTGCCGACGAAATTCATTCCCGCTTCGAGGAACAGGAATCCTTGCTCGATCAGGTCGGGGGATTGCTGGCCCATGATCCTGAAGGCAAGGTGGGGCGTGAGGAGTTTCAGCGTTTCCTGGTTTCCGCCTTGAAACGCTATCCCATGATCCAGGCCATCGAATGGGCACCGCGGGTCTTGGCGAAGGATCGCGTCGCCTTTGAACATGAGCAGGGCCTTTCCCAGCCGGGGTTCGAGATTCGCGAGCGAAATGGTGAGGGAAAGCCGCTGCGCGCGGGTGTTCGCGAGCTCTACTATCCGGTAACCTATGTCGCGCCCACGGTGCGCAATGAGGCCGCCATCGGCTTTGACCTGGCCTCCTCGCCGGAACGCAGCGCGGCGCTGTTCCAGGCCATCGCCAGCGGCACGGCCGTCGCCACGGCGCCGCTGCGACTGGTGCAGGAAAATCAGGAACAGGCCGGCATGCTGTTGATCACGCCCATACGGGAGGGGGCTCGCCGAGGGGATGTGGTCCTGGCGGTACTGCGCATGGGCGATTTCATGGACAGGCTGCTTCCCTTCGCGAATGCCCAGCTTCACACCCGCCTGACCGACGTTTCCTCCGGCCGGATACTCTATGACAGCTTCCAGCGAGGCACGGGGGCGGCGCCGGCCGAAGTGACGCTCACTCTCGGCACACGGACCTTGCGCCTGGAGACGAAGCCCACCCCCGCCTATATCTCCAGCCATCGCAGTTGGCAAAGCTGGGGAGTGCTGGCGGCGGGACTGCTCGGCACGGGCCTGCTGGGCGCACTGTTGCTCCTGGGCACGGGACAGAAGGCCCACGCCGAATCCCTGGTGGTGGAGCGTACCCGGGAATTGCAGGAAAGCGAGGCGCGCTACCGCACCATCCTGGAGGGTGCGGCGGATGCCATTCTGGTGACGAATCCGCAAGGCCGGTTCATCTACGCCAATGCGGAAGCCGCACGGCTGTATGGCTACAGCGTGGACGAACTGCTTGGAATCGGCCTCCCGGAGACCACCCCGAGGGAGGATTTGACGACAACGGACGCGCTATTCCAGAAGCTCCAGACCGAGGGCACCCTGCGTGTCGAGTTCTACCGCCTGCGCAAGGATGGCAGCCTGGTCTTCGTGGAAATGAACTCCATGCGTCTGCCGGACGGAAATTATTATGGCGCCTTCCGAGATCTCACCGCCCGCAGGCAAGCCGACGAGCAACTGCGCAAGCTTTCCCTCGCCGTCGAACAGGCGGTCGAAACGGTGGTCATCACCGATCTGAACGCCAGGATCGAATACGTCAACGAGGCCTTCGTGACCAGCACCGGCTACAGTCGCGAGGAGGTGATGGGGCAGAATCTGCGCATGCTGCATTCCGGCAAGACACCGCCGGAGAACCATGCCGCCCTATGGGACGCGCTGAAGAACAGCAAGGCGTGGCAGGGAGAGCTATACAACCGGCGCAAGGACGGCAGCGAATACATCGAATTCGCCAACATCACCCCGATACGCCAAGCGGATGGCTGCATCACGCACTACCTGGCCGTGAAGGAGGACATCACGGAGAAGCGGCGCACCGCCGACGAACTGGATCGGCACCGCAATCACCTGGAAGATCTGGTGAAAACGCGCACGCAGGAACTGGCGCAGGCCAAGGAGGCCGCCGAGTCGGCCAACCGGGCCAAGAGCGCGTTCCTGGCCAACATGAGCCACGAGATCAGGACGCCCATGAACGGCATCCTGGGCATGGCCCATCTCCTGCGTCGGAGCAGGCTCACCCCGCAGCAGACCGAGCAACTCGACAAGATCGCTTCCTCGGGCAAGCACCTGCTGGGCATCATCAACGACATCCTCGATCTCTCCAAGATCGAGGCGGGCAAACTTGCGCTGGAACAGAAGGATTTCATGCTGGCCGATGCGGTGCGCGCCGCCGTGGCGGTGATTGGCGATGCGGTGAGCGCCAAGGGCCTGACTCTGAAGGTGAAGCTGTCCGGCATGCCGCAGGCGCTGCGCGGCGATCCGACCCGGCTGTCCCAGGTTCTGGTCAATTACCTGGGCAACGCCCTCAAATTCACCGAACAGGGGAGCATCAGCCTCAGGGGAAGCATTCTGGAAGAGACGGAACACGACTACTTCCTGCGCTTCGAAGTCAGCGACACGGGCATCGGCATGACCTCGGCGCAGCAGGCTCGCCTGTTTGAAGTCTTCGAGCAGGCCGACAATTCCACGACCCGGAAATATGGCGGCACGGGGCTGGGCCTGGCCATCAACCGCCGTATCGCCATGCTGATGGGCGGAAAAGTCGGCGTGGACAGCGTTCCCGGCGAAGGCAGCAGCTTCTGGTTCACGGCCCGGCTGGGCAAAGGACGGGAATCGGCGCGGCCTGCCGAAAATGAGCGTCCGGAAAGCCCTGAAGACATCCTGCGCAGCAAGCATCGCGGCAAGTGCGTGCTGTACGCGGAAGACGAGCCCATCAACCAGGAAGTCGGGTTGATGTTCCTGCAGGATGTGGGACTACAGGTGGATATCGCCCCGGACGGGTTGCAGGCCCTGAAGATGGCGCAACAGAAGGACTACGCGGCGATCCTGATGGACATGCAGATGCCCGCCATGGACGGCCTGGACGCCACGTGGGCCATCCGCCGCATCCCCGGCCGGGAGAGCGTTCCCATCCTGGCCATGACCGCCAACGCTTTCGCCGAAGACCGGGCAAAGTGCCTTGCCGCAGGGATGAACGATTTCATCGCCAAGCCGGTCGAACCCGAAGACCTGTTTGCCACCTTGCTGAAGTGGCTCGAACATCCCCGGAGCTGAACGGGTGCGCACCGGGCCGGGCATGGCGTGTCCGTCCGGCATCCGGGCGATGCAAAATGATTTTTCCGCTAGCCCCCGGCCCCTCGCCCCTGTACCATTGCCCCATGTTCCGCCAACCGTCTTCCGTACAGTTCTTCCTGCCCTCCTGGATCGAGGAATTCGCCCGGGAGTATTCGGTCGTGGAGAACCCGGCCGCGCGCATGGCCTTCGTCATCGCCGCATCGAGGCGCAACGCGGAGGAGAAGACCGGCGGGCCGTTTGCCGCGGCGATCTTCCAGAAGGACACGGGCAAGCTGGTTTCGCTGGGTGTGAATCTGGTCACCCCCCAGGGCCTGTCCATGCTGCACGCGGAGATGGTCGCCTTCGCCCTGGCGCAGAGACGGCTGGGAACCTACGACCTGGGCAAGAAGGGCCTGGCCCAGCATGAACTGGTGGCGAGCTCCGAGCCCTGCGCCATGTGTTTCGGCGCGATCTTCTGGTCCGGCGTGCGCCGCGTGGTCTGCGCGGCGGAGGATGCGGACGTGCGGAGCATAGGCTTCGATGAAGGCCCGAAACTTCCGCACTGGCAGGAGACCTTGCGCAGCCGGGGGATAGAGGTGGTCTGCGGCACGGGCCGCCAGGAGGCCGCCGCCGTCCTCGCCCGGTACGCCGAATCCGGCGGGCACATCTACAATTCCCGCGAGGCGGGGTAAGCCCAATGTCGGGTTAGGCTGCGCTAACCCGACCTACCCGCCTACGAGCCTTTCTGTAACGACGGCCGCGTGGCCCGGGCGTAGAGCATGCAGGCCAGGAAGAAGGCCGAGGACAGGGCCACTTCCGCCCAGGCCAGGGGCAGCGAGGGGCCGCGTCCGGAGGTCGCCCGCACCAGGCCCTCGGCCAGGTAAAGAAGGGACAGGAGCGTGCTCCACTGATGCGTATACCGTTTGCCGCGCAGGATGCCGAACAGGGCCGCCATCAGCGGCAAGACCTTCAGCACCAGGGTGGAGCCGCCCGGCCGCAGGGGCGCCAGCCACGCCTCCCAGGCGACACAGAGAACGATGAGCGCGACGAGGCTGACACTGGCGCCGAGGTTGAGGAGACGGGGATTCAAGGGTTTGAGAGTCGTGCGGTGGGAGTGGGGTAAAATCGCCGGCATTATAGGTCACCCCGGCGTCCCGCCCCGACGATGTTTCTTCCGCCCCCCCTTCGGCACCCGGTGGATTTCCTGCGGCAACTGCTGACGGCCATTGCCAGGCGTTATGACGAGGATCGCTGCGGTCAGGTGGCCTCCAGCCTGTCCTTCACCACGCTCTTGTCCCTGGTGCCGCTCATCACCGTGGCGCTGGCCATCCTCACCCGGCTGCCCCAGTTTTCCCTGGCGGAGGACGCCCTGCGGGATTTCCTGCTGCACAACCTGCTGCCGGAGAAGGCCGGACGCATCATCGGCACCTATGCGCTGCAATTCTCCGAGAAGACCCACCGCCTGACCGTCCTGGGGGGCCTCGGCGTGTTCGCCACCGCGCTCATGACCATGCTCACCATAGACCATGCCTTCAACGCCATCTGGCGCGTGGAGAAACGCCGCCCCCTGAGCAAGCGCCTCGCCTTGTACGGAGCCGCCCTGGTCTTCGGCCCCCTCCTCGCGGCCGTGGCCATGGCGGCGGTGAGTTACTTCATCAGCGCCTCCCTGGGCCTGGTCAACGAGCCCGCCTGGCTGCGCCATGCCTTGTTCCAGATCCTGCCCGTGCTGTTCCAGACGCTGTTGCTCGCCCTGCTCTATGGCGTGGTGCCCAACTGCAAGGTGGCGCCCCGTCATGCCCTGGCGGGAGGCGTCGCGGCGGGACTCCTGTTCGCCCTGATGCAGGGACTCTTCGGCGTCTTCGTCGCCGCCATCCCCACCTTCCGCCTGGTCTACGGCGCCTTCGCCGCCCTGCCCATCTTCCTGATCTGGCTGCACCTGTCCTGGACGGTGGTCCTCCTGGGTGCATTATTCACGGCGGTACTGGGGGATGAGGCAGAAGCAGGGGCTAGGGGCTAGGGGCTAGGGGCTAGGGTGATGCTACCGCGCCTGCGGCGCGCACGTCTTGCTAGCGCCTCTAAGCTGCTAGCCTCTAGCCCCTGCCGTTAGATCGGATTGTGGTCCGGCTCGAACTGGAACAACTCGACCGAGGCGGTCTGCAGGTCCAGGGACAGCACCTCACCCTGGGCAACATAGATCTTCGAGGCGCCGGAGATCATGACGAAGCGGCGCGACCGGCAGGTGCCAGCCAGGGTCAGGATGGCCCGTTTCGAGCGCAGGGCCGTCACGGGTTCCAGCAGCAGACCGGCTTGCAGGCTGGCGTTCTTGACACCCCGGAAGCCGACGCGAATCGGCTGGGCACCATGGGCCACCACCTGCACGCCCAGTTCGATGTGTTCCGGATTCTCGCTGGTCATCCAGCGCACGATGCACACCTCCCAGGGCTGGCCCGCCTTGGTGCGCAGGGCGACGACGCTGCCGTTCTGCAGGTTGTCCACCGTCCCGGCCGTGTGCATCAGGGCATAACCCGCCGGACTCTCGTTGACCACCATCCAGTCGCTGACCATGCCCACGTCCAGGACCGGAATGCCCTGATCCTGCTGCTCCAGCAGACGCCAGAAGGCATCGAAACCGGGGCAGAGCTGCATCTGGTAGTTGTTGCGGCGGCGCGGGAACTGGCGCTTGGGCGGCTCGCGCCAGCGTTTCAGCAGCCGGCGCAACAGGGGGACATAGCCGGCAGTGTCCGCCGAGTCCGGCAGACGCAGATCCTTGGGCTGGAAGCCATTTTCCAGGGCGCGCAACTGCCCCTCGACCACTTCCGACAGGCGGGCGCAGGAGAAGTAGAGGATCTGGTCCATGCCGAAGGGCGGCGTGCGCCGCGCCATGGCATAGGGGGCCTGATCGTTGCCCACGTCAATCCAGTACAGGGAGACATCCTGGTCCGAGGGCGGCGGCGCATCGAAAATGATGACCGAGGCAGCGAATAGTCCGGCGTATTCCGCGACCAGGGACACCTCGCGGGAAGAAAGGCTTTCCGGAGCCGCCGTGTTCAGGGCCAGCATCTCGCGGAACACCTGCTCCGTGTCCGTCGGAGCGGACGCCCCTTCCTCCATCTTCTCCTGGCAGGCCTCCAGGTAGAGCTGGTAGGCCGCATGCCAGACGCCGCCGGGTTGGGGCGCCGCCGTGAGGCCGGCAACCTCGAGTTGTTCCGCCAGGCATTTCATGGCCCGCCCCATGAGTACCCGCGGGTTGCGCATGGGGTTGTCAGCCCCCCCTCGCGCCTGGCCCATGTTGGCCAAGACCCAGCGGTAACCGGCGGCAATCGCCCGGAACACTTCGGAAAGATCCCGCGCGATGTTGCGTATTTCCCGTGTCAGCGGCAGGCTGGCGTCCCGCAGGCGAGGCTTCAGGTCGGCCGAGAGTTTCTGGGTGCGGGTATAGAAGAGATCCAGAAGACGATGGTACTGGGTGCTGCTGACGGAACCGTCGGCGAGTACGGGCAGTTGCACCTTGAGTAGCGCCAGATCCTCGATGGGCGAGGAACCATAGGGCGTGGAAAGCACCTCCAGCGCCTTTTCGGCGCTGAACTCTTCTCTCACAGGAGAGACATCCCGTCGGTAGGCTGAAATAGGTGCGTTCATATTCGGGCAGACCCTACAACTACCCCAATATTAATGGAACCGGGGAAGTTTAGGGCCTCAGTAAACAAATTGCATCATTTTTTTGCATTCACCCAGCGGCTTGCGCGCCATCCCTGTGAAACCGGCTTCAGATCAGGAGCGAATTGGATGATTGTTTGGCACATTTATGGCACGACCCCTGCGCAATAAATGCCGCAGGACTTCCCTTCCCTCCCATGTGCGGCAACATATCATGCAGCCGCCCTTTCCCGCCCTCGCCCCTTTCGCGGTAACATCGCCTGCCCATGAAACCGCTTGCAGACATCTTCTCGCCCGACGGCCCCCTGGCGAGCGCCATACCCGGTTATGTCCTGCGCGCCCAGCAACTGGAGATGTCGCAGCGCATCCTTGACGCCCTTTCCAGGAACTCCGTGCTGGTGGCGGAAGCCGGCACCGGCACCGGCAAGACCTTCGCCTACCTGGTGCCGGCCCTGCTCTCCGGCGGCAAGGTGATCGTCTCCACCGGCACCAAGACCCTCCAGGACCAGTTGTTCCAGAAGGATCTGCCCATGGTGCGGGATGCCCTCAAGGTGCCGGTGTCGCTCGCCCTGTTGAAGGGCCGGGGCAATTATGTCTGCCCCTATCACCTGGCCCGCGCCGAATCCGAGGGGCTCCTGAAGAGCCTGGAGGAGACGGGCCATCTGCGGACCATCGTGCGTTTCGCCCGAACCACGCGCACCGGCGACAAGGGCGAACTGTCCTCCGTGCCCGAGGATTCCGGCGCCTGGGCGCTGGCCACCTCGACCCGGGACAACTGCCTGGGCCAGGACTGCCCGAACGTCAAGGAGTGCTTCGTCCTGGCCGCCCGCCGGGAAGCCCTGGCGGCGGACCTGGTGGTGGTGAACCACCACCTGTTCTTCGCCGACGTGATGCTCAAGGACGACGGCCTGGGGGAACTGCTGCCCGCCTGCAACGCGGTGATCTTCGATGAAGCCCACCAGTTGCCGGAAGTGGCCAGCCTCTTCTTCGGCGAGAGCCTGTCCACCTCCCAGGTGCTGGAACTGGCCCGGGACAGCCGCACCGAGTCCATCGCCGCCGGCGCCGACTTCGCGGCCCTGCCGGACGCGGCGCGCGCCCTGGAAAAGGCCGCCAAGGACTTCCGCCTGGCCTTCCGGGACGGCAGAAACGCCGAGGGCGGGCGCGAGTCCGGTGGCGGCGCCCGCTACGCCCTGCCTCAGCTTCAGTCCAACCCGGATTTTCCCAAGGCTCTGGCCCAACTCGCGGATGAGCTGGAGCGCTTCGAGCAGATACTCACCACCCAGGCGGAGCGCTCCGAGGGTCTGGCCAATTGCCTGGAGCGCGCGCTGGAACTCACGGCGCGCCTGAAACGCTGGCGCGAACCCGAGGCCACCGAGATGGTGCGCTGGGCGGAAACTTTCAGCCAGACCGTCCAGATCAACGCCACCCCCCTCTCCGTTGCGGACATCTTCCGCCGCCAGATGGAAGGCAATCCGCGCGCCTGGATCTTTACCTCGGCCACCCTGGCGGTGGGCAAGGACTTCGGCCACTACCTGGGGGAGTTGGGGCTGGACAAGGCGGGGCTGGACAAACCGGGACCGGACGCAACGTCCGGGTGGGAGGGGCGGGCGGAAACCGGATTCTGGGAGAGCCCCTTCGATTACGCAAACAACGCCCTGCTCTACGCCCCCCAGGGCATGCCCGACCCCAACAGCCCCTATTACAACGAGGCCGTGGTGGAGGCGACCTGGCCCCTGATCCACGCCAGCCGGGGCCGGGCCTTCGTCCTATGCACCAGCCTCAAGGCCATGCGGCGCAACCACGAACTGCTCAAGGAACATTTCGAGAAGGAGAAGTTCGACGCCCCCCTGTTGCTCCAGGGTGAAAGTTCCAAGAGCGAGCTGCTGGAGCGTTTCCGCCGCCTGGGCAATGCCGTGCTCGTGGCGAGCCAGAGCTTCTGGGAGGGGGTGGATGTGCGCGGCGAAGCCCTGTCGCTGGTGATCCTGGACAAGCTGCCCTTCGCCCCGCCGGACGATCCTGTGCTCTCGGCGCGCATCGAACACCTGAAGCGCCAGGGCAAGAACGCCTTCATGGAATACCAGCTGCCCCGGGCGGTGATTGCCGTGAAGCAGGGGGCCGGCCGGCTGATCCGGGACGAGAAGGACCGGGGCGTACTCGTGATCTGCGACCCGCGCATGACGGGCAAGGATTACGGCAAGCGCGTCTGGCGCAGCCTGCCGCCCTTCCGGCGCACCCGGGAAGAGGCCGAAGCCGTGGCGTTCTTCGACCGGAAAGCCCCGCTGCCATAGGACGGGCTTCATCCCCGGCCACGTCCGACCTACTACTTTGGTCAAAAAAAGATATATTCCTCACTCAGGAAATACGCCGGACGGCCGATACCATTGCATAAGCCTTCCACCTGCCACTCGCGAGCCCTGACGGAGTGACTGAATGCAGCCCGCCGTAGCCCCCTTCCAAGCCCACATGGATCTGATATTCCTGATCTATGGTCTGTCCTTTCTGGCCATGGGTCTGGTCATCGTGGTCCGTCTCAAGGGCGACAGCCAGTTCCACCTGGCCCGCATCCTGGGCTTGCTGGCGGCCTTCGGTTTCAGCCACGGCCTCCTGGAATGGACGGATCTATGGAAGGTGGTCCGGGGCGACAGCCCGTTCCTGGAGGCCATTCAGCCGATCCTGCTGATCCTCTCTTTCCTGCTCCTGTTCGAATTCGGCCGGCGCTTCGTGGTCGAGTCCCTGTCCGGGCCAGACCGAAGATCCTTGTGGGGCTGGCTGCTCGGCCCCTGGAGCTACCTGCCGCTGGTGGCCACCATCGCGGTGGGTAGCGCCATGTCCGACGAGCCCCTGCGGGCTCTCAACATCTGGTCCCGCTATACCCTGGGACTGACCGGTTCCGTGCTCTGCGCCTGGGGCTTCCTGCGTTTTCACCGCTACGCCCTGCCTCGGGCGATTCCCGCATCGGATGTTGCCCGCATTCGCATCTCCAGCCGCATGGCCGCCCTGGCCTTCCTGTCCTATGGACTCTTCGGCGGGCTGGTGGTCCCCGGGGCAGCCTGGTTCCCGGCGAGCGTCGTCAATCAGGCCCAATTCCTGGCTACCTTCGGCGTGCCGGTGCAACTGGTCCGGGCGCTATGCGCCGTGGCGGTGGCCGCCTCGGTGGCCATCCTGTTGCGGGTCTTCCACCTGGAAGCCAGGGCGCGCCTGGAACAGGCGCTGGAGCGCACCGGGCAGGCGCTCCAGAACCTTCAGGAACTGAGCCGCCGGAACGAGCTGATCCTGGCTTCGGCGGCGGAGGGCATCTTCGGCACGGACGCCCAGGGCAGGACGATGTTCATCAATGACGCGGCCTTGCGCATGCTGGGTTTCCAGCGGGAGGAAATCATCGGCCATGACCTGCACGCCTTGAGCCATCATACGACCGTCGCCGGCACCCCCTACCCGCTGGCACACTGCCCCATCCACCTGACCCTGGGCGACCACCATCCCCGTAGCGTGAGCGACGATATTTTCTGGCGCAAGGATGGCACGAGTTTTCCCACGGAATACGAGTCCTCGCCGCTCATGGACCAGGGCAAGGCCGTCGGCGTGGTGGTGGTGTTCCAGGACATCACCGCCCGGAAGGCGGCCGAGGACCAGTTGCAGAAGCTCTCCCTGGCGGTGGAACAGAGCCCCAGCGGCATCCTCATCACGGATACCCAGGGGGGCATCGAGTACGCCAACACCGCCTTCACCCGCATAACGGGTTACAGCCTCGATGAGGTGATAGGGCAGAACCCGAGCCTCCTCAAGTCGGGCCAGACACCGCCCGAAACCTACCGGGCCATCTGGGGCGCGCTCAAGCGCGGCGAGCCGTGGCAGGGTGAGCTGCTCAACCGCAGAAAGAATGGCGAACTCTATTACGAGTACGAAATCTTCGCACCGATCCGCCAGCCGGATGGGCGGATCAGCCACTACCTGGCCATCAAGGAAGACATCACCGAGAAGAAGAAGAACGCCCTCGAACTGGACCGGCACCGGCATCATCTGGAGGACTTGATCGCCCAGCGCACCACCGAGTTGTCCGACGCCAAGGAAGTGGCCGAGGGCGCGAGCCGGGCCAAGAGCGCATTCCTGGCCAACATGAGCCACGAAATCCGCACGCCCATGAACGCCATCCTGGGCATGGCGCACCTGATGCGCCGCGGCGGCGTCACGGAGAAGCAGGGCGAGCAACTGGACAAGATGGACGGTGCCGCCCGCCACTTGCTGGGCATCATCAACGACATCCTGGATCTTTCCAAGATCGAGGCCGGAAAGTTCCACCTGGAAGACCTGGAAGTGGACGTGCGCAGTCTGCCCGCCCACGTGATCTCCATGCTCCATGAGCGTGCTCAAGCCAAGGGTTTGCGCCTTCTGGTGGACACGGAACACGTCCCGCAAAGCCTGCGCGGCGACCCGACCCGCCTTACCCAGGCCCTGCTAAACCTGGCGAGCAACGCCGTCAAGTTCACCGCGCAAGGCTCCATCACCCTGCGCGTGCGGCAACTGAAGGAGGACGCAGCGGGCGTCCTGATGCGTTTCGAGGTGGAGGACACGGGCATCGGCATCTCCCCCGAGACGCTGGACAAGCTCTTCTCGGCGTTCGAGCAGGCCGACGCCTCGACCACCCGAAAATATGGCGGCACCGGCCTGGGGCTGGCCATCACCCAGCATCTCGCCCGACTCATGGGTGGCGAGGCGGGAGCGGACAGCATGCCGGGATCAGGCAGCATCTTCTGGTTCACCGCCCATTTACGAAAGGGCACCGCCCTGGCCGCAGAGACGCGCAGCACGAAACCGGCGGAACAGGCCGAGGACACCATCGCCCGGGACTTCGCCGGTAACCGCATCCTCGTGGCGGAAGACGACCCGATCAACCAGGAGGTGGCCAAAGAGATCCTGGGCCAGGCGGGACTGGAAGTGGAGGTGGCCGACAACGGCCTCGTCGCCCTGGAAATGGCCCGAAGCGGCAACTATGCGGCGATCCTCATGGACATGCAGATGCCGGAGATGGACGGCCTGGAGGCCACCCGGGCCCTGCGCCAGTTGCCCCAATGCGCCCACGTCCCCATCCTGGCCATGACCGCCAACGCCTTCGCCGAAGACCGAAGCCGCTGCCTGGAAGCCGGCATGGACGGTTTCGTGGCCAAGCCGGTGGACCCGGACGACCTGTTCAGCAAACTGCTGTACTGGCTGAGCCGCAAGCCTGCAAAACAAAACTGAACCGTAGAGACGCGGAGACGCGGAGAAAACCGAAAGGGGCCGTAAGGGGTCAGCGGTGAGCGGGAAGCAGATGTTCTGCCTTCCTGGCGGGGATCGGAGACGCTTACCGCTTACCGCTATAGCATTTCTCTGCGCCTCTGCGTCTCCGCGGTGAGTTCGATTTTCAAGCTCAGCCGTGCCCGGTGCTGCCGAAGCCGCCGGCGCCGCGCCCGGATTCCTCGAAACTGTCCACCACGTTGAAGGCCACCTGCAAGACCGGCACCACCACCAGTTGCGCCAGACGATCCAGGGGGTTCAAGGTGAAGGGGGTATTACCCCGGTTCCAGGTGGAGACGAAGATCTGTCCCTGGTAATCCGAGTCAATCAGGCCGACGAGGTTGCCCAGCACGATGCCGTGCTTGTGGCCCAGGCCCGAGCGGGGCAGGATCATGGCCGCCAGGCCCGGATCCGCCAGGTGGATGGCGATGCCGGCGGGCACCAGGTGGGTCTCGCCGGGGAGGATGGTGAGCGGTGCGGGAATGCAGGCCCGCAAATCCAGCCCCGCGGCTCCGGCCGTGGCGTAATGGGGCGGGCTGTCCTTAAGGCGGTCGTCGAGGAGGATTACGTCAATACGGTGCATGGTCGTCAGGAATCAAAATGGGGAGTCGGCGGCAATTCTACTCCCCACCTTGCACCCGGGCGAGTTCAGCCACGCTTCCTGCGTGCGACATAAAACTGGTGCAGTCTGTCCATTGCCCGGTTGCTGCGGATGTAGGCGTGCCAGACGAAGCTGAGATCAAAAACGATGGCGCTCAGCCACCACAGGCAAACGAAGTATACGGACGTGGCGACCACCGGGCCAATCGAGGACTCCGCCTTGTCCGTCATCAGAATCGCGCCCAGCACGCACAGCACCACAAAAAAGCCGGTGCCGAGCATGGGCTTCAGGCTGTACGTCTTCGGAAAAACAAGCCCGCTGGCGGCGATGACGAGGGACAGGAGGAAGGTCGCCAGATTCGGGTTATCCACGCCGAAGATTTTTAGCGGCAAGCCGATGTTCTCCTTCGCTCCCGGGGGCATGAAATAGACGAACAGGGCGGTAACCAGGAGGTAGGCGCCGAAGGCCAGCAGCTGGGGCGTCCGCTGCCTGGAAAGCCGGGTGGTGCGCGACCACACGGTGGTGCCCCCCAGGAGCAGGGCGACGAGGAAGGAATTGACCACCAGGGTCTTCCCCGTCTCGTCGTAACCCATGGCGGTATTCAAGGCGTCGTAGAGCATGTAGACGCCCGCCAACAGGGGCAGGAAAGCCAGGACATAGGGCAGAACCCGGGCGGACACCGCCGCCAGACGATCGGTGGCCGGGGGTGCCGGTTTGGGCTTGTTCGGCTGCGGCGCGATCACCGTCTGGATCATGTGCTCGAACAGCTCCTGGTCGGTCCAGTAATCCACGTGGGCCTTGCCCGGGAAGTAGCTGCGGGCGAAACCATAATCGCTCGTCGCCGGAAAATCGAAGGCCCGGCAAGCGATGTCGCCCAGCCAGGTTCGGGCCGTGTCCAGCTTGAAGCCCACCGGGTCACCCAGATCGTAATAGTTCGCCCAGCGTATGGGCTCAGGTATGGCTTCGGGTCTCGCCCGCCAGGGGGTGGGCTTTTCGAACTCCGTCCACAATTCCGGCCAGAGTACGAGATGCTTGTCTATGGGCGAGCCGAGGGTGATGAAGGTTCTGACCCGGTCCACCCAGCTCGGCGCCGCGCCGCCATCCTTCAGGGCGCGCAGCAGACCCAGGAAGGACACCACGGTGCCTTCGCTGTGGGCAATGATGTGAATCTCGGCACCGGGATCGAACTCGAGTGCGGCGTTCATGGCCTCATCGAACCGGGCGAGGATGCGCTCCCGGATTTCCCGGAACTCGGCCACCAGTTGCACGTCCCCCAGGTAGTTCGTCAGCGCGTTCTCCAGCAGGGGCTTGTAGGCGCCCGCGTGCTTGAACACCGTCATGAAGAATTCCGAAACCGAGATGGCGTTGATCATCTCCTGCAGGACGAGCTTGGTCAGCTCAAAATCCTTCTCCGATATCGCGGGGCCGTTTGCCTGGTGCAGCCGCAGCCGCTCGATGACGGTGCGCGCCCAGTGGCGGGCATCCTCCAGCCGGAAGCCCTTGGTCTCCACCTCCCGGGCGATGTCGGCCCAATAGACCTCTGTAAACGCGGCGTTGATGGGCAGACTGGGGTCCAGGGGTGGCGCCAGCACCAGAGAACCTTGCGCGGAGCGGATGTCGCTGTCGAGCCGGCCGATGGAAACCGTGGCAGGCTGGTGGTAACACTTGCAGAACTGCCGGACGACAGCCTGGATGGTGCTGAATTCCACCTGATCGCCGATGCCGTGCACGGCGACGATGATTCTGCGAGCTTCACTCATGACGCTTCCCCCGTTCTTTGCCGGAAACGCCCGGCCACGCCGCCTCACGCAGCGCCGGCCGGGGCACGAATGCCACTCTACGCCTTATTCCATTCTCCTGAAAAAACTTTTTCCTGCATGGCAGGCAAGGGCTGACCCGCGCTTGCCCACCGAGGGCTTCAGCCCATCATGCGCGCGATGTGCGCGACGATGGCGCGGGCAACTTCCTGCTTCGGGCCGGGCGGCAGGGGATGGCTGCCGACTTCATCGAACAGGGTGACGACGTTGGAGTCACCGCCCAGGCCGTCCTGCACCAGGTTGCCCACCACCAGGGGCAGGCGCTTCGCCCGGCGCTTGCCTTCGGCGTACTCGGCGAGATTCCTGCTCTCGGCGGCGAAACCGACGCAGAAGGGGCCGTTTGGCAGCGAGGCCACTTCCGCCAGGATGTCCGGATTGGGCGTGAGCGTGAGCGTGATGTCGCCGCCCTGTTTCTTGATCTTGTGCTCGGAGGCCGCCGCCGGCCGGTAGTCGGCCACCGCCGCCACGGAAATGAAGATGACCGCGTCCATCATCTCGGCAAACACGGCAGCGCGCATCTCCAGGGCGCTCGTCACGTCCACCCGGCGCACGCCCCGGGGTGCGGGCAGCGACACCGGCCCGCTCACCAGCACCACCTCGGCACCGGCCTGGGCGGCGGCCCGGGCCAGGGCGTAACCCATCTTGCCTGAACTGGAATTGGTGATGCCGCGTACCGGGTCAATGGCCTCGAAGGTGGGACCGGCGGTCAGCACCAGCTTTCTGCCGGCCAGAATCCGGGGCTGGAAGTAAGCCAGCAGGTCTTCCAGAAGTTCTTCCGGCTCCAGCATGCGCCCCTCGCCCACCTCGCCGCAGGCCTGCTCGCCGCAGGCCGGCCCGAGGAGGACGGTGCCGTCCTGGGCCAGCAGGGCCACGTTCCTCCGGGTCGCCGGGTGTTCCCACATCTGCCGGTTCATGGCCGGCGCCACCAGGAGAGGACATTCCCGGCCATCCACCGCCTTCCGGGGCCGCGCCAGGCACAAGGTGGTGAGCAGATCGTCCGCCCGCCCCTGGGCCAGCTTGGCCAGGAAATCGGCGCTGGCCGGGGCGACCAGGATGGCATCCGCCTGCCGGGACAGATCAATGTGGGCCATGTTGTCCGCCATGCGGGCATCCCACAGGTCGCTCCAAACCGGGCGGCCGGACAGGGCCTGGAAAGTCACGGCGGTGACGAAATGCGCCCCGCCCTGGGTCAGCACCACGTCCACCACGGCCCCGGCCTTCTTCAGCAGCCTCAGCAACTCCGCCGCCTTGTAGGCCGCGATCCCGCCCGTGACACCCAGAACGATGTGCTTGCCGGCAAGTTCATTCATGACGATGTTATGATCCTGTTGAATCGGAAAAGGAATTCTACCGGAAGGGGAAAACATGTCCATCCACAACTGGCCGGCGGCCGAACGACCGCGGGAAAAATTGCTGGCGCGGGGCGCGGGCGCCCTGTCGGACGCGGAACTCCTGGCCATCCTCCTGCGGGTGGGTGTCCGGGGCAAGAGCGCCGTGGACCTGGCGCGGGAACTGCTCGCGGGCTTCGGCAGCCTGAGCCGGCTGTTCGCCGCCACGGCAAAGGATGTGGCCCGCCACGCCGGCATGGGACAAGCCAAGTACGTCCAATTGCAGGCCATCCTGGAACTGGCCCGGCGTACCCTGAAGGAGGAACTGTCCACGGGCGTGAGCCTGTCCTCCCCCGGCGCGGTGCGCGACTATCTGCGCCTCACCCTGGGCGAATTGCCCCACGAGGTCTTTGCCGTCCTGTTCCTGGATGCCCAGAACCGCCTGATCCATTACGAGGAACTCTTCAGAGGCAGCCTCACCCAGACTTCCGTTTACCCTAGGGAAGTGGTGAAGCAGGCCCTCGCCAGGAACGCCGCCGCCGTCATCCTCGCCCACAACCATCCGTCGGGCGTGGCCGAACCCAGCCGCGCCGACGAACTCCTGACCAAGAGCCTGAAACAGGCCCTGTCCCTGGTGGACGTGAAGGTTCTGGACCATTTCGTCGTCGCCGGCGGCGCCCCGCCCCTGTCGTTTGCGGAGAGGGGAATACTGTAGGTCGGGATTTATCCCGACCTCGGCTACACGCCGATTCCTGTCGGGCTAAAGCCCGACCTACACGCTCTCAACCAGCAAACAAATTATTCTTGAGCCTTTTTGCCAGACTAGGCTATAATCTCACGCTTTGCGAAATACCCTGGAGCAACGAAATGTCACGCGTTTGCCAAGTAACCGGAAAGGCGCCCATGGTTGGGAACAATGTGTCCCATGCCAACAACAGGACCAAGCGCCGCTTCCTGCCTAACCTTCAGAACCGCCGTTTCTGGGTTGAGAGTGAGAACCGCTGGGTGCGCTTGCGCGTATCCAATGCCGGTCTGCGTACCATAGACAAGAACGGCATAGATGTCGTGCTGGCCGAAATGCGCGCCCGCGGCGAACGCGTCTAAGCCGAGAACCACGGAGAATAATCATGGCCAAAGGCGGTCGCGAAAAAATCAAGCTCGAATCCACGGCCGGCACCGGCCATTTCTACACCACCAGCAAGAACAAGCGCACGACGCCTGCCAAGCTGGAATTCATGAAGTACGACCCCAAGGCCCGGAAGCACGTGGCCTACAAGGAAGTGAAGCTGAAATAAGCTTCGGTTTCCGGCCGTACAGACAAAGACCCCGCCTGGCGGGGTTTTTTGTTGTCTATTGCCAGGGTTCAGGCCGCAACTCGGGATTTGTCCCGACAAGGACACGCACAGCACCCATGTCGGGCTGAAGCCCGACCTACCCCCCTATCATCCGTACTTCCCGTTGCGGGAAGGGTATGGAGATGTCCGCCTCCCGGAACGCGCGCCAGATGGCCAGATTGACATCCGATTGCACGCTCAGGATGCCGTTTTGCGGATCAGCGATCCAGATGCCCAGCTGGAGATTGATGCCGCTGTCGGCGAAGGCGACCACGAAAGCCTGGGGCGGCGGATCGGCCAGCACCCGGGGCACCCCCAGGGCGGCCCGCTCCAGTATCGCCAGCGCCTGTTCCAGGTCCGTGCCATAGGCCACCTGCACCGGCAGCGCATGGCGCACCCTCGTGTCGGTGTAGGACTCGTTCTTCACCACCGAACCCACCAGCACCTCGTTGGGCACGATGGCTTCCACGCCGTTCAGGTCCCGCAGCACCGTGTAGCGGGTCGTGATGCGCGTCACCTCGCCCCGGTTGGACTCGACGGAAATCACGCTGCCCAGCTTTATGGAATGGTCCAGCAGGATGATGAAGCCGCTCACGTAATTGCTGGCTATCTTTTGCAGGCCAAAGCCCAGTCCCACCCCCAGGGCACCGCTGAAGACGGAAAGCGTGGTCAGGTCTATGCCCACCATGGGCAGGGCCACCAGCACCGCCACCACCAGCAGCAGGGCCTTGGACAGCCGGGTAAACACCACCCGCAGATTGGAATCCAGGCTCTCCGCCCCCCGCAGGCGATCCTCCACCAGCCCGCCGATCCACAAGGCCACCAGAACGGTGAAGGCGACGCTGACCGTGCCCTGAAGCAGGAGCCAGAGCGACAGCCTCTGCTTGCCCACGGTGATGGATATGTCGTCCAGCAGGGCGATGACATCCGGCAGCACGCCCAGGAGATGCAGGGCCACGGTGAGCCAGACCAGGATCGCCACCACCCGCATGGAAGCCACCAGCCAGCGCCCCCCGGAGAAAGTGTGTTGGAGGGCGAACACCAGCATGCGCAGCACCAGCATGGCCAGGAGAAGGGTCATGGCTCCGGGCAGAATCACGGAGTGCCCCCCCACGAGGCGGCGCATGAAGAAGCGCGCCACCAGCAGCAGGATCAGGGCGATCACGGGAAAGGCCAGGCGGCGCAGTCCGCCCAGGCCCAGTTGCATGGCCTTGCTGGAAGCCGCAGCCGTGCGCTGCGCCGGCACCAGGAGCCGGACCAGGCCGGCGGCCAGGAGCAGGCAGACGCCCAGCAGCAGGAACTCCATCTGCACCTGGGGCAGCCCCAGCATCTTCAACGCGGCCAACAGCCAGTCTTCGAAAGCGGTCATGAACTCATTCCATTTCCAGGGCGTCGCGCCCGGAACGCACACCGGACTCCCAGGGGAAGGGCAGGCGTTCGCCGCCCCGCGTCCTCGGCGGCTGAGCCTTCAGTTCCGCCTTGGCATAGGGCACGGCGTCCGTCCTATGCCTGCGCCAGTTGCCCAGATAAGCGCGCGCCAGGACCGGATCACCCTTCAGGACCAGCAGATTCTCCGCGTTCCGGAGCCGCGCCGACTGGGTGAAGTTGTAAGACCCGGTGACGACGGCGCAGCTGGCATGCTCCGGGTCCACCAGGATGATCTTGTTGTGCGCCGAAGCGTAGCGCGTTTCCAGCGCCACCGGAATACCCGCGGCGGCCAGACGGGGAATCTGGCTGGAGGGCACCCCCGCCACGTTCTGGGCATCCGCCAGCACCTGCACCTGAATGCCCCGCTCTTTCGCCTCGATCAGGGCGGAGGCCACACCGCGGCTGGTAAACATGAAAGCCTGCACATAGATATCGTGGCGCGCCTGTACCAGAGTGCGCAGGATGAGCGCCTCGCCGTCATCCCAGGGCGAAAAGGCCGCCTCGATCGTGCCCGTGGCACCGTGAGCCGGCATCCCGGAACCGGACTGAGGCGCCTCGAAGGCGAACGCCGGCGATGTCAGGGCCGCCAGCGCGAGCATCAGCACCCCCCGGCGCCATGCCCCGGGCACTCCGAAGAACTTCATCCCCTTACACCCATCTCAGCCTGAACACCTCGTCGTCCTCGCCGTGATCCAGCAGCACCGCCCTGACCCTTTCCTGCCACAGGCGGCGGAACTCCGCGCTCTCCATGGGCGAGGCCTCTCCCGCCAGACACTTCTGCATGAGCGCCCCCATCTCCGGTGCGGCGGGCACCCGGCGCAAATCCGCCGAGGCCTCCACCACCGCCCCGGTGTCGAGGCGGGACAGGCGCATCTCCGCCGCCATCCCCTGACCGAAGGCCAGGAGTTGCCGGCGATCAAAACGGCCGGCGAGCCCCTTGAAGCCCGTATCCAGCGTCGCCCCGGTCAGGAGCGTGGCTACCGCGGCCATGACGCCGGTGACGCCCGAGACCGCCGCGTCCCGGAACGAGACGCGCACCGCCCCGCGCTCCGGCGTCTCGCCCGGATAAAGCGCCAGCAGCGCCCTTCGCGTCAGGGTGTAGGCCGAGGCGACGGTCGGGCAGGAATGGCCGGCCAGGCGCACCGCGTCCAGGTAACGGTATTCCAGCAGCCCGCCTTCCGCCGCCCCGAGAAACTCGGCCAGGGGGTCGCGCAGCACGATGGCGGGAACGGCGTCGAAGAAGTCAGGGTAGCGCATGAGTCACCTTGAAAGAGAAAAGGGACAGACTACCCAAATCAGGGGGAATCCCGAATGGGCCAGATCAAGTTAAGCCCGAGAACCGCCGTCAGGCCCTCTCCAGCACGGCCGCATAGAAACCGTCGGTGCCGTGGGTTTGCGGCAGGAGTTGTAAATCCTCGCCGATATCCACCGCTATGCCCTGGCCCGCCAGTACCTCTTTGGCGGAAAGACGGTGGAACTCCGGGTGGGTCGCCAGGAAGGCGTCCACCACTTCGGCGTTTTCTTCCGGCAACAGGCTGCACGTGGCATAGACCAGGCGTCCGCCAGGCTTCACCAGGCGAGAGGCGGAGGCCAGGATCGCGGCCTGCTTGGACCTCAGTTCCACGAGCCCCTCCGGGGTCTGGCGCCATTTCAGGTCCGGGTTGCGTCGCAGCGTGCCCAGGCCGCTACAGGGCGCGTCCACCAGCACCCGATCGGCCTTGCCCACCATGCGCTTCAGCCGGGCGTCGTTCTCGCTGCCCAGGCATACCGGGTGCACGTTGGAAAGACCCGCCCTTGCCGCCCTGGGCTTCAGTTTCGCCAGGCGCTTTTCCGACACATCGTAGGCGTAGAGCCGGCCGGTGGAGCGCATGAGCCCCCCCAGGAGCAGGGTCTTGCCACCGGCGCCGGCACAGAAATCCACCACCAACTCGCCACGTCGCGGACTGACCAGAAAGCCCAGCAACTGGCTGCCCTCGTCCTGCACCTCGATCGTGCCGTCCAGAAATAAAGGGTGCTTTTGCAGCGCGGGCTTGCCGGAGAGCCTTACCGCCAGGGGCGACCAGGGGCCGGCCATGGCACCCAGACCCTCGTCGTTCAGGCGTGCCAGCACGGCCTCCCGCCCGGACTTCAGGGGATTCACCCGCAGGTCCAGGGGCGCGGGCAGATTCAGGCTGGAAGCCAGTTCCAGCAGGCCCGCCTCCCCGGCCACCGGCAGGAGGCGCTCCACCAGCCAGTCGGGCAGGTCGGTCCGCTCGGCCAGGGTGGGCGGCGGGCCCATCGCCTCGCCGTGCAGGCCGGCCAGCCACTGGGCCTCCGCGGGCGTCACGGCCCCTTCCAGTTGCCTGAGCGACAGGCCCTGGACCTTGGCCAGGGTGGCCAGCAACAGGCGGCGCGGCGAGACACCGGCCAGGCGTTCCACGCTGCGCTTGCGGCGCAGCACGGCATAGACCGATTCCGCGACGAAGGCCCGGTCGTGGCTGCCCAGGCTGCGCTCCTGGCGAAAGAAATGGGACAGCACCGTATCCGCCGGATGATGGAAGGCGAGTACCTCGGCCAGCGCCCGAGTCGTGGTTTGCAACAGTTTGTCAGTGATTCTCATGGTGTATCCATTGGGCTCCGTGGCGCATTCTGCCTCTGTATCGGGCCAAAATCCAGGTTCATGGCGATCATGTCGAAAGTTTGGCCCTTCCGGTCTGTGAAGCGGACTCGCACCGGCAGGAAAGCCAGGTCGGAAGCCAGCCAGACTTCGGTGGTCTGTTCCCCGGGCGGGCCGACGGTGATGTAGTGGCGGGACGCGACCTGACTGCCGGCGATGGGCAGCTTTTCTTCGCCCTTGTATTCCAGGACGTAGGTGTTGTAGCCCTTGCCGGTGGCCACGTGCAGGGCGCGGTTGCCCTCGGGGCGCATGATCACCAGCTGATAGATGAAGCTCAAGAGATCCTGGGCGCCCGCGTCCAGCGGCACGTCCCGTTTCTCGCCGGCGCTATCGAGGAAGATGCGCATCTTCTTCCAGTCGAAGCGGGCCGAACCGATGGCTCCATCGTCCTGGACCACCCGGAACGCCTCGGGCACCAGACCTTTCCCGGAAATTCGTCCGGAACTCACCTGGGTCACGCGCACGTTCTTGAACAATGCGGCCAGGCCCACGGTCTCGGTGACGCTGGCCAGGGTATAGCGTCCGCCCTCCCGCTTCCAGGTCTGGGTGGCCCGACCCACGATCAGCCCCTGCCGGCCGAAGATGACGTTGAACACCAGGCGCCCCTCGTCGGCCGAGGCCAGGATGTCCGAAATGGGCAAGCCCGGAGCGGCGGGAACCGGCTCGGCTTCCGCCTCGGCCGGCACATCGGGGGGACTCGGGGGCGCCGGCGCGTCCCGGGCCACGGCCGGCCCGGGACGCGGCTCCAATGCCTGGGCCGGGAGCGGCGGGGTCTCAGTCGGCTGGGCCGGCGCGGACGCCGGCCGCGGAGCCGCCTTCTGCGGCCGTGGCTTCCTGGGCCTGGGGGCCTTCGCCTCGGGCCGGGGCACGGCCAGGAGCCGCGCATCCAGCCGCGGACTGGTGGCCGCCTCGCCCTGCATGGGCAGACGCCAGAGTGGCTGCCCCAGGAAGGCCAGGTGCAGGAGCAGGGAAGCCCCCAGGGCCAGGAGAAAACGGCGTTCAGGCATACCTTTCACGCCCCGTGAGGCTCATCCAAAAGCATACCCGTTTGGGTATTCCTCATGGGGCGGGGTCGAGGGCAGGCACGCACAGGGACGCCCCTTCCTCCCGGTCGCCTTCCAGGCGCACCGTGCCGGCCGCCGTGAGGGAAAGGCGCCCCTCCAGGAACCAGCGCACGGCCTGGGGATAGATGCGGTGTTCCTGCTCCAGCACCCGCGCCGCCAGCCGCGGCGTGTCGTCGGAAGGGAACACCGGGACGCCGGCCTGGATGATGATGGGGCCGTTGTCCAGGGTGGGCGTGACGAAATGGACGGTGCAGCCATGCAGCTTCACGCCGGCCGAGAGCGCCCGGCCGTGGGTATCCAGGCCGGGGAAGGCGGGCAGCAGGGACGGATGAATATTCATCATGCGCCCCTCGAAGCGGCGCACGAAATCATCCCCGAGCACGCGCATGAAGCCGGCCAGGACCACCAGATCGGGGCCGTGGCGCTCGATTTCCTCGGCCAGGGCGGCATCGAAGGCCGCCCGATCCGGGTAAGCCTTGTGGTCCACGACCGAGGTCGCCACCCCCCGGCTCGCCGCCAGGGCCAGCCCCGGGCTCCCCGGACGGTTGCTGATGACCGCCGCGATGCGTCCCGGCAGAACGGCGTCCAGCAGCACCTCCATGTTGCTGCCGCGGCCGGAGATGAGAATAACGATGGATTTCATGGCAAGGGTGCCCAGACAGGGGTAGCTAAATTCGATTGACCATCATTCTGAACCGCAGAGACGTGGAGGCGCAGAGGAAAACCGAAAAAACCGTATCCGTAGCCAGCCGTGTCAGCTTGCTGCGCAACCTGACCCGCTGTTCTCATGGCTTTCTCTGCGCCTCGGCGTCTCTGCGCTTGGACTTGCATCTTCATGGGCTCAGCGCAGGGGCAGGAATACGGCCGTGGCCAGGCCCTGCACGATGCGCACCACGCTGCGATTGCTCTTGTCGGCGACGATGCCCGAAAGGAGATCCAGGTTGCCGATGAGTTTGCCGAACTCCCGCTCGAAGCTCAGGTTGCCCCCCGCCCCACCCTCGTTCGCCAACAAGATGGGCGCGCCCAGGGCATCCCGATCGTGGTTCAGCTTCCAGGCGGCAATCTCCACGTTGCGCGCACAGTTGTAGAGCTTCTGCGCATCCAGATCGTCCAGGATGAAAAATGCCGCCTTGCCGTTGAATGCGGTGTCCAGCATGCTGCCCAGGCCCACGGAAAGGGCCAACACACGATCGCCGCGGAAGTCTTCCAGGAAGGCCAGGTGCAGGGCATCGGCGCCACGCTTGTCCTCCAGTTCCGGGAAGCGCCAATCCCGGGGATCGTCAAAGATGCGGGCCAGGGCGTCATCCAGGCTGGGCCGGCCCGCCTGTTTCCACTCCCGGGGATTGCGCCGGTACAGCTTCTCGGTGAGCAGACGCAGGCTGGCAAACGCTTCCTTCCGGTGGGCATCGGCTACCCGGTCTATGTCGGTCTTGGCCAGTTGCTCCGGGGAAAAGGGCGCCGTCTCGGGCATCTGCCTGCCGGCGACCTTTTGCCCTCCCCCGCCCGCGCAGGCCGCGAGAAAGAGGCATGCGGCCAGACACGACAGCCGGTGCAGATTCCGGGCATCATGGAGCAAGCCGCCCACGATCTGTAGGGTGCGGTGAGGAACGAACCGCATCACCGCTCGCACCTGGGCATGATGGGGTTCGCTACGCTCACCGGCATCCTGCCACCCCGGATTTCCAAGGCTGGGGAGGCTGCTCCATGATGCCGCAGATTCAGCGCCATGTACCTAGGACGCCTGGGCGTTGCGGTGATGCAGGTAACCCAGGCCGGCGGGAATGAGGGAAATGCCGATGACGGCCAGGATCACCAGGGACAGGTTGTTCTTGATGAACGGCAGATTCCCGAACCAGTAACCCGCCAGGCACAGGGAAAACACCCAGACGCAACCGCCCAGGAAATCGAACAGGAAGAAGCGGACGTAGGTCATGCGCGCCACCCCCGCCACGAAGGGGGCGAAGGTACGCAGGATGGGCAGGAAGCGGGCGATGATGATCATCTTCGCCCCATGCTTCTCGTAGAAGGCATGGGTCTTTTCCAGGGCCGCCCTGTTGAACAGGCGGGAGCCTTCCCAGCGGAACACCCTGGGGCCCACGACCCGTCCGATCCAGTAGTTGGTGTTGTCCCCCAGCACGCCCGCCGCCAGCAACACGCCACATAGGGTAACGATATCCAGGCCGCTGCCCGCCGCCAGCGTGCCCGCCACGAACAGCAGGGAATCGCCTGGCAGGAAGGGCGCCACCACCAGCCCGGTCTCGCAGAAGACGATCAGGAAGAGAATGCCGTAAACCAGGGTGCCGTACTGAGCCAGGAGAGCCGCCAGGTGCACGTCCAGGTGCAATACCACGTCGACAAGGGTGGAGAGGAATTCCATGGGGAAGCGGTGTCAAGAAAGCGTGAATTGTAACCGATGCACACCGGGCTAAGCGGAGCCTGCCCGGCGAGGTGCCTAGGGTCTGTTGACAATCAAATCTCCGAAACGCGTACTGAATATCCATTTTGGAATCGTCGTTAACATTCAATGAGTTACGAAGGGGCTGTTCACAGAGGCTGATTTGTGGTCATATCCTGACTT
>JAQTNA010000031.1 GCA_028714035.1 Rhodocyclaceae bacterium | reverse complement strand
ACCGGGCGGCTTGCCGTGGAAAACGCTGCGCGTTTCCCACCGCGCCCCCCTTTGCCCACAAGCTCCACAGACCAATCATCATTTTTATGTATTTTTCAAAAACAGAACATACAAGGCGCAGAGACGCAGAGGAAAAACATTGGATTTCTGCATGAGCTAAGGTGATGCTGGCTGTCGTTGGCAAAGATCTTGACCTTCTCCGCGTCCCTGCGGTGAATTGGCTGCGGGTGCGACGGCATTTCTAAAGATTCTTTCCGCCCGGACGTTAATCGGGGCATGAATGCCCTGCGAAACATCTTCACCCCTCTGCTCTTCCTGGCCGCGCTGTCGCTGGCCGGGTGCGAGAAGCTGGGTTTCGAGGATCCCGCCAAGGTGGCGGCCGCCGCGGACAGCGAAGGCAAGGCCGTCGGGGCCTCCTGCCGCAACGCCGGCCGGGGCCTGGAAGACTGCTACCAGAGGAATCCCAAGGCACTGAAGGCGGCGGTCTTCTCCGGCTGGAAGGAGATGAACGACTACATGACCCAGAACAAGATCGAGGTCATTCCGCCCCCGCCCCCCCCACCGCCGCCTCCGCCCAAGGCCGAGGAGCCTCCCGCCGATGCCCCCGCCGCCAAGGGGGAGGGAAAGGATGGCAAGGACGACGCCGCCGACGGCAAGGCGCCGGCGAAAAAAGGCGCCAAACATACCTGAGGGCTGCTCCGCCCCGGGTTCGCCATGTCCCGGGAAAGTGTACAAAGTGAGGAAAGCCAGGTGAGCGGCCTAATTCACTTTGCGAAAAGTCTTACCAAGGACCTAGTACTGTAGACATATGACCTGATTGAGACTATCCTCCGACCACAAAATAACCGCCCCGGCACGATCCGTTCGGACGTCGCAGGAGGCGACAGGTCTCCCGGCATGCCGGGCCTGGTCAAAGGGGGCAGGTCATGCATAGGGTCCGGATTCTTGGGCTGGTTTTGCACGGTTTCTATCGCAGGCGCCAAGGCGGCTATGTCACGCCCAGGCTTGGCGACTTCGGCCATTGCCTGACTTTCGAGGACATATTCCCGGCCTGTGAACTGCTCGCCCGCCACGAACTCCTGGAATGGAAAGTGATCTGGGGGGCGGGTAGCGCCTCTTTCGGTACCGGGCGCATCTCGCCCCTGGGCATCGAAGTCATGGAAGGGCGTGTCCGGTCTCCGCTTCCCATGCTCCTGCCGCACCCGGCGGCCGGCGGCACCCAGTGTGGCAGCACCGTCAGTACCGACATCGCCCACTACCTGCACGGTATTTCCAGCGCCCTCGATTGCTGCGAAGCCGGGTCCGCCGACCTGGCCGAGGCGCGGCGCCGACTGCGCGAGTTGGCCGAGCACCCCCTGGTCAGCGCCATGGCGAGCGCTCCGGGAAGCCCGCAAGAACCCCGACTCTGACGAGCGCGGATCGGGCGCCGGGAAACCGCCTCGCCCCGCATCAAGTCCGCGCCGGGCTTGGACTTTTTCCAACGACATGTATAATGCCCCGCTTGCATGGCGTCGCCGGTTGGCCCTGCATTCCTTCCTCCCAGACATTCTCTTTGCGGAGTGTCACCCGGAGTGTCACCTTTTCCCCGCCCTGCCTGAACCGGTACCGCCCTCGTGCGGCAGGCCGCGCCAGGAGCCCCATGCATGACCTTCGATGAATTAGGGCTGATGCCCGAACTGCTCCGAGCCGTGGCCGACTCCGGCTACACCGAGCCCACTCCCATCCAGCAGCAGGCCATACCCGTGGTGCTCGCGGGCAAGGACGTGATGGGCGGAGCCCAGACCGGTACCGGCAAGACGGCGGGCTTCACCCTGCCGCTCTTGCAGCGCCTGGCCAAGCACGCCAGCTCCAGCCCTTCTCCCGCCAAGCATCCGGTGCGTGCCCTGCTCTTGTGCCCGACGCGGGAACTGGCCATGCAGGTGTACGAGAGCGTCAAGACCTACAGCAAGTATCTGCCCCTGCGTTCCACCTGCATCTACGGCGGCGTGGACATGCGCGCCCAGATCGAGGAACTGCGCCGGGGTGTGGAGATCGTCGTCGCCACCCCGGGGCGCCTCCTGGATCATGTGCAGCAGAAGACGGTGAACTTCGGCCAGGTGGAGATGCTGGTGCTGGACGAAGCCGACCGCATGCTGGACATGGGCTTCATTCCCGACATCAAGCGTGTCCTGGCGCTCCTGCCCGAGAATCGCCAGAGCCTGCTCTTTTCCGCCACCTTCTCCAACGAGATCAAGAAGCTGGCGGACTCCATGCTCAAGGCGCCGCAACTCATCGAGGTGGCGCGGCGCAACACCGTCTCCGAAACCATCACCCACCGGGTATACCCGGTGGCGCACGAGGCCAAGCGGGCGCTCCTGGCCCATCTCATCGCCGAGGCCAATCTGGGGCAGGTGCTGGTGTTCGTCGCGACCAAGTTCGGCGCCAGCCGGCTGGCGCGCTACCTGGAGGTGAAGGGCATCCTGGCCGACGCGATTCACGGCGACAAGAGCCAGGCCCAGCGCACCGATGCCCTGGAGGCCTTCAAGAGCGGCAAGATCCGGGTGCTGGTGGGCACGGACGTGGCCGCCCGCGGCCTGGACATAGACAACCTGCCCCACGTCATCAACTACGAATTGCCCCACACGCCGGAGGACTACATCCACCGCATCGGTCGCACCGGCCGGGCGGGCAACACCGGCCAGGCCGTGTCCCTGGTGGCACCGGAAGAACGGGGCTACCTGGCCGAGATCGAGAAGCTGCTCAAGATGAGCATCGAGCAGGTCGAGGTCAAGGGCTTCGAGCCGGGCAGCAACTTCCACGACGCCCCCTGGCCGCGCGAGCGTGGCCGGCATCACCGGGAACAGGGAGCGGCAGGCGAAGGCCGCGACCGCCCGCGCCGGGAAGAGGAAAATCGCGAGCGCCCGCGTCGGGAAGAAGAGAGCCGGGACCGTCCCCGCCGGGACGGGGAGGGCGGCGAGAGGAAGCGCCGAAGCGAGGAAACCAGCGACCGGCCGCGCCGGGAGGCCGACAAGCCGTCCCGGGGCGACGACGGCGGACGCCGCTATGCGTCCGCCTCGCCCGTGAAGAAGTTGCCGCCCCTGGGCTTCGATCCGAGCAAACCCTACGAGTCCGTATCGCCGCCCAAGGACGTTCTGGAAGGTGATGCGACGCTTGCGCCCCAGCATCCGCCCAACCGTCCGAAGCGTCCCGTGGCGGCACTCCTGGGGGGGCTGGGAAAGAAGCACGACTAACCGGCATGGCGTGCGCCATGCCTGAGTCGAGGGTCGAGAGTGGAGAGTCGAGAGCAGTATTTGCGTGCCACAGGCGCGGTGACTTCACTCTTGACTCTCGACTCTCCACTCTCGACCGCATGACACCATGACCACCAAGAAACTGCTGTTCATCATCCTGGCCGTGACCCTGGCCGCCCTGGCCCTGCCCTTCGTCTATCGCCCGGCGGCCACCACGCAACCGGGGCCGGGCCTGCCCTGGGAGGTCGAGGCCCTGGCGGACGGCAATTCCCGCGTCTTTGGCCTGGTCCTGGGAAAGAGCACCCTGGCCGAGACCACCGAGCGCCTGCATTTCGAACCGCAACTGGCGATCATCGCCGGGGCCGAAGGGGAGGCCGGAACCCTCGAAGCGTATTTCGATTCCGTGAGCCTGGGGTTCATCACGGGCAAGATGGTCGTGACCGCCAGCCTGTCGCCCGAGGCGCTGCTGGCAATGCAGAAGCGGGCGGTGAAGATGGAGTCCCAGGCGAGCGGTGCCCACCGCTTCGTGCTGGGCAAGGCCGACTGGCAGGTGGCCAGCGTGGCGCGCATCAATTCCATCTCCCTGCTGCCCTCGGCGAGCCTGGACGAAGCCATCGTCCTCTCCCGCTTCGGCCGGCCCTCGGAGCGTCTCAAGACCTCGGAGACGAATGAACATTTCCTCTATCCCGAGCGCGGCCTGGACGTGAGCCTGGACAGCCAGGGCAAGAACGTACTGCAATACGTCCCGCCCGCCCAGTTCTCCCGGCTGCGGGAACCGCTGGTAAAACGGCAGTAAGCGGTGAGCCGGGAGCGGAAAACGGTGCTTCACCCTTTCGTAGGGGATTGGAAACGCTTGCCGCTCCCGGCTTACCGCTGACCGGCGAATGTTGTCCTCGGCGCCCCGGCTTTTCAAGCGTCAGTAGTGGGGCGGTATCTCGTCCCGCAGGTCGCGCTGTTCGGAAGGCTGGCTGGCCAGCACCATCTCCCGCAGTTGGCGCAGTTCCCGCTCCAGGCGTTCGATGCGCTCCTGCTGGCGATAGACCGTCAGGTTCACGCCTTCCAGCAGATCCTCCGCGAAGGCCAGCTTGATTTCCAGTTCGGTGATTCGGGATTCCATGCTTTTTTAGAGGCTGGGGGCTGGGGGATCGTCGGGTTACGGCGCAAACCCCGCGCCTAACCCGACCTATGGCTAGGGGGCTGGGGCGGATTGTAAGCCGGGTGTCTCGCCGGTGCCGCATCTTTCCTTTCTCCCTTACAATCCCCGCTCCGCCACTCTTCCGTCCGCCCATGCCCGATCGCATTCCCCTGGAACTCCTGGCGCCCGCCAAGAACGCCGAATTCGGCATGGCCGCGGTGGATCACGGGGCGGACGCCGTATACATCGGCGGGCCGGCCTTCGGCGCGCGGTATGGGGCGGGCAACCAGATCGCGGACATCGAGCGCCTTGCCACCCACGCCCACCGATTCAACGCGAAAGTGCTGGTGGCGCTCAACACCATCCTCACGGACGACGAGCTGGAGCAGGCCCGGGCCATCGCCTGGCAGGTGTACGAGGCGGGGGCCGATGCCCTCATCGTGCAGGACATGGGCTTGCTGGAGATGGATCTGCCGCCGATCCAGCTGCATGCCAGCACCCAGACCGACAACCGGACCCTGGAGAAGGTGAAGTTCCTGGAGGACGCGGGCTTCTCCCAGATCGTGCTGGCGCGGGAACTGACCCTGCCGGAAATCCGCCACATCGCCAACGGCACCAGGGCGGCCCTGGAATTCTTCGTCCATGGCGCCCTGTGCGTGAGCTACAGCGGCCAGTGTTACATCAGCCATGCCCATACCGGGCGCAGCGCCAACCGGGGCGAGTGTTCCCAGGCCTGCCGCCTGCCTTATACCCTCAAGGACGGCGAGGGCCGGGTCGTGGCCTGGGAGAAGCATCTGCTTTCGATGAAGGACAACGACCAGAGCGCCAACCTGCGCCTGCTGGCGGACGCCGGCATCCGCTCCTTCAAGATCGAGGGGCGGTTGAAGGATCTCTCCTACGTCAAGAACATCACCGCCCATTACCGGCAACTTCTGGACGGGATCATGGCGGAAGCGCCGCGCTATGTGCCCGCTGCCTCGGGCCGCGCCGTGTTCACCTTCACGCCCCGGCCGGAGAAGACCTTCAACCGGGGCGCGACCGATTATTTCGTCTCCGGCCGCCAGGAGGACATCGGCGCCTTCGATTCCCCCGCCTTCATGGGCGAATCCGTGGGCCGGGTGTCGAGGCTGGACCGAGCCTGGTTCGAGGTGGAGGCCACGGCTCCCATCCACAACGGCGACGGCCTCACCTGGTTCGATGCCCACGGCGAACTCCAGGGCATCCGCATCAACCGGGCCGAGGCGATCGGTGGCGCCCAGCGGCTTCATCCCGCCCTGGCGCCGGGGCAGCAACTGGCCCATGGCGCCCCGGACCTGGCCCCGGGCACGGAGCTGTTCCGCAACCGGGACCAGGAATTCGAGCGCCTGCTGGAGAAAGATTCGGCGCAGCGCCGGCTGAGCGTGAAGCTGTCCCTGGCCGAGACGGAGGAGGGCTTTGCGCTCACCCTGGAGGACGAAGACGGCGTGCGCGCCACGGTGACGGCGGTTCAGGCCAAGGTGGTCGCCACCAACGCCGAGAGGGCGATGTCGTCCATCCGCGAAGGTCTCTCGAAGCTGGGGGGCACGATGTTCGAGGCGGTTTCCGTGACGCTGGATCTCGCCCCCCGGCTGTTGCCCGCGGCCTTCGTAAACGGTCTGCGCCGGGACGGCGTGCTTGCCCTGGAGGCGGCGCGCGAGGCGGCTTATCGCCGTCCCCTCCGGGCCGAGCCGGTGACGCCGCCCCCGTCCTATCCCGCGGCGGACCTCTCCTACCTGGGCAATGTGCTGAATGCGAAGGCGCGCGCCTTTTACGCAAGGCACGGGGTGCAGGTGATCGAGGCGGCCTATGAAGCCAACCGGGAAGAGGGCGAGGTGGCCCTCATGACCACCCGGCATTGCCTACGCTACAGCTACAACCTGTGCCCCAAGCAGGTGAAGGGCATCCGCCCGGACCCCATGACCCTGGTGAACGGCAAGGAAAAGCTGACCCTGATCTTCGACTGCAAGCGTTGCGAGATGCAGGTGGTGGGCAAGATGAAGAAGTCCGTCCTGCGCAGCATCCCGATCCGGCCGGTGTAGGGGGTTGCCCCGACCCGCCGTGATCCCGGAAATGGCCATTTGATACGCCGGGGAAATACAAGCCTTCGATGCGCACCGAAGGTCCATTGGCTGGTGACGCCTCATTGTGGGCACAGACCCGGCCGCGCTATGCTGCATCTCGCGGCCAATTTCTGTCACTGGCTATGAGACGGGGATGACGTGGTGACAGACTGGTGTCCTCAACATTGGCGGTGTCCAACCTAGGTATTTCCCCAGTTTCAATAGTGCCCCAAGGCCGCGTATGCTGCCACCAAACTTCTAGCTAGACAGAAAGCTTGTTAACGATGGTCAGAGTGGCATCCGGGGAGTCGAACCTCGCGCAGTGCGTTATGAGCTATCTGTTGGCGTCCCTGTTGGGAATCCGACTGGCGGCACTCCAGTTGGCGAGAACATTCCATCGGGTTTATCCAGGCCGGATTGAGCTGTTTGATATGGCCTGGGAAGCCGGAGACCATATTCAGAAAGGGTTAAGGCAAGCAGCCTGCCAGCAGGCTGTTACGACCGGCTCTCCCTGGCAGTAGGCGATAATATGTCGGATAAGTTATACCCACCTGCTGTGCCCGCTCTTGCTTGGTGTTAGAACTACCCTCGACAAGACCCTCCAAGTACCGGGAAATGAAGTCCTTGGCGGAACTGGTGACGGTAACACCATTGACGAGGTGGTTTCTTCGTTCCACCAGGTCGCTCCTCTGGTGACGGTCAGGCAGGTGATGCTTATATTTTGCTTCTCAGGGGGGCTTAAATCATGTTCGGAAACAAGAAACTCCACCAGGAAATTTCTGAACTGCGACATCGCATTCAGGAGCAGGAAGCGGTGATCGCCAGCGAGCGAGCCAACTGGAACCAGGAGCGCACGGCCTTGAAGGACGAGGCGACACAGCAGGCGGCACTGGTCAGCTTTCACAACTCGCTTTTCCGCAACTTGTTGGTTTTCGCTGAGACGGCCAGCGGCTCGCAGCAGTCGTTGGCACACCTGGCTAATTCCATGAAGACCGAGGCTTCGGCTGCCGATAGTGCCTCCGTGCAGGCATCCAACAACCTGACTGCGGTTAATACCGTTTGCGAGAACGTTCGCGCCATGACAGGAAATACGCAGCAGGTTGGCGAGATCGTCGCTCTGCTCAGCGACGAAGCCGCCAGGATCGGCGGCATTGTAGGATTGATCAAGGAAATTGCAGATCAAACAAATCTGCTTGCACTGAATGCAGCCATCGAGGCCGCACGCGCCGGCGAGCAGGGCCGCGGTTTTGCAGTCGTGGCCGACGAGGTCCGTAAGCTCGCCGAACGCACCACCGGTGCCACCGTCGACATCTCGGCGCTCGTCATGAGCATCCAGGCCGCGACCCGACACGCCAAGTCCGCCATGGAAATCACGCCGGAGCAGTCTGCCGCGTTTGATCACGACGCGGAAACAGCCACCTGTACCATGCAGTCGCTGATAGATACATCTGGCAAGGCACGCGCGGCAATCCGTGGCACTGCCTTACGCACCTTCGTCGAGGTCGCAAAGATTGATCACCTGATCTACAAGCTCGAGGTCTATAAGGTCATGATGGCGCTTTCGCACAAGACTGCCGACGATTTTGCCAGCCATATCGCTTGTCGACTGGGCAAGTGGTATTACGAAGGCGATGGGCGCGAATGCTTCTCCAAGCTGAATGCGTACGCCAAGATTGAGTCGCCGCACAAACTGGTGCATGCCGCCGGACGGGACGCGGTAAGTCAGTATCGGTCAGGGCAGCACCTGGCAGCCGCAAGCAGCGTCGAAGCCATGGAACAGGCGAGTTCCCTGGTTCTGCAGGAACTCGAAAACCTTGCTCTGCAAGGTGAAGGAGATACCTGTCATGTTTAAGTAAGTATCCCCCGGCTCTGCCGGGGGATACTTGCCCTGCCCAATAGGCTGCGCCCCGGATTGACCGGTTTGCTACACCCTGCTGGCAGTATGGGATATCGTCCTCGATCCTTCTTTGTGGGGCGGACGCGGCAGTTCGCTAAATTTGTGAGCCGCCGTTCAGCCTGGGTTTCCGGCTAATCGCCGCTGACCGTTGTAGACCCGCCGTCCACCCTGGAAACCTTTATAACCGTAGAGGCCGATGACCGGGCCCCGCCGGATGTTTTGTGAGACTTAGCTGAAACGTGCCTCTCGTCACGGAAGGCTTATCACCAAAAGCGTAGATTGGCCATTAGTCACCTGGCGGACATCTTGCTCACCGGTACTAATCGCCCGCCGCACAACGCCCATTCCTTTGTTGTTTCCAATCTGCTAGACCTCAAGGCCACGTTTTCATCTTAGCGCCATGACATCCTCCCACCACCTGCGCGGCCTGCTCATCATCGGCCTGATCGGCGCCAATGCCCTTGTGTTCGCCTTGTCCGGGTATTCCTTATATCAGGGCCGGAAACAACACGAACTGCGCGCCGAGATGTTGACCCAGAATATTGCCGGCGCGGTGGATCAGAGTGTCGCCAACAGCATCGAAAAGATCGACCTGAGCCTGCGCATGGTGGCTGACGAAATGGAACGTCAACTGGCCGGCAAGGGTCTGGACGAGCGGTTCATGACTGCCCTGCTGGAAAGGTTCGAGCAGCGGCTGCCGGATGTAGAGAATCTCCGGGTGGTGGACGCGGAAGGCCTGATCATCCTCGGTAGCCGGGTGAGTCGGAAGGACAGGATCAGCGTGGCGGACCGGGACTATTTCACCCACCATCGGGGTCACGCCGACGGTGGTCTGCACATATCCAAGCCCATGGTGGGCAGGGTGTTGAAGAAATACCTGATCCCGTTCGTCCGGCGCTACAACCGTCCCGACGGCAGCTTTGGCGGAGTCGTTTTCGCCACCATTTCCGAGGACCATTTCACACAGTTGCTGTCCCGGTTCAATCTGGGCAGGTACGGTACCGTAATCCTGCGGGACGCCGATTTTGGACTTATCACCCGCATCCCCGCCATTCCTGATCAGCAAGCCGGAAAAATCGGTGACAAGGGTGTCTCCCCGGAGTTCCGAAAATTGGTCGGAACGGGGGCAACTTCCGCCACCTATTACCTGACGAACTCCCCGGATGGTTTCGAGCGCGTTCTCAGCTATCGTCGCCTAGTGGGCGCACCGATGATGATCATAGTCGGCATGGCGAGCCAGGACTACCTGGCGGGCTGGAGGATAGAGGCCTGGAAGACGGGCACCCTGGCTTTCAGCTTCCTGCTGCTCTCGGTGCTGATGGGAAGCATCCAGTTGCGCCTGCTGGCCCGGTCCGAGCGGCGGGAACAGGCGGCACAGGCGGCCAACCTGGCCAAGAGCCAGTTCCTGGCAGCCATGTCCCACGAGATTCGCACGCCCATGAACGGCATCCTGGGCATGGCGCAACTGCTGCTGTTGCCTCGGCTCACAGACGAGGAGCGCTGTGAATACAGCCGGACCATCCTCAACTCCGGCCAGACGTTGCTCGCCCTGCTCAACGACATTCTCGACCTGTCCAAGGTTGAAGCGGGCAAGTTGGAGCTGGCCCACGATGCCTTCTCCCCTCCGCAGATCGTCAGCGAGTCCGCATCGCTGTTCGTCGAACTGGCCCACGCCAAAGGATTGAAGCTCGACTCCGCCTGGATTGGCCCGGAGGGGCAGCGCTACAGGGCCGATCCCTTGCGCCTGCGGCAGATGCTGTCGAATCTGATCAGCAATGCCATCAAGTTCACCGGAACGGGCTTCGTGCGCGTCGAGGCCGCAGAGACCGAGCGCAACGAGAGCGAGGCAGTCCTGGAATTCTCGGTCACTGACAGCGGCATGGGCATTCCGCCGGAGAAGCAATCCCTGCTCTTTCAGGCGTTTTCCCAGGCGGATCGCTCCACGGCCCGGGATTTCGGGGGCACGGGACTGGGTCTTTCCATCGTGCGCGACATGGCCAGCCTCATGGGTGGCAGTGTGGGTGTGGAAAGCGAGGAAGGCCGGGGCTCCCGCTTCTGGTTCCGCATCCGGACCCAGATCATCCAGGAAACCGAGGAGAGCCGGCACCTGCCGCGGCTTCCGGTGGAAGAACTCCCGGTCCCCGGGGAACAGGGGCCGGCCCGGCCCATACTGGTGGTCGAGGACAATGCCGTCAATCGCAGGGTGATCGAGGCCTTGCTCGGCAAACTGAGTCTCCCGGTGGAAAGCGTGGAGAACGGTCAGCTGGCGGTGGATGCCATCACCCGGGGCATGCGACCGGCCCTGGTGCTCATGGATGTGCAGATGCCGGTGCTGGATGGTCTGAGGACTACAGAACAGATCCGGCGCTGGGAACAGGAAACGCTTCAGCCGCGCCTGACCATCATCGCTCTCACGGCCGGAGCCTTCGAGGAAGACCGCCTGGACTGCGTCGCAGTGGGCATGGACGACTTCCTCACCAAGCCTCTCAACATGAACGAGCTGACCTCGGTCCTGGCGAAGTGGATGGACCGCCCCTTGCCAGACCCGGACTAATGCAAAGAGTCAGCAAGAGGCAATTGCCCGGTAGCGGTAGTAGGGGCCTACCTGGTTCAATGGCCGTTGATGGCTGACCGCTGTGTGATGCTGGGGCAAATCTGGGGCGGGAGGAGCCGGTCTTTCTCGGTACATCGGCGTTTCAAACCGATTTTCAGGATTCAAGCTTGTGTATCTTCAGCCGCTTGCCGCAGCGCACGGCGTTGGGGCACCGCCAGTATTCGGCACCGTTTCTGCTGCGTCTGTCCATCTTCACGCCGCAGGCGGGACAGGTGGGGGTGCTCCAGTCGCCGCCGGTGGCGAATTCCAGCAGATGTTTCTGGGCCTTGGGCGGCAGGCGCTGGATCAGGGACAGGAGGATGTGGCTGTCCACCAGGGTGATGCCATGCTTGGCCGCGACCTCCACGGCGTCCTCGTGGAAGCCCTCCCGGGTCATGTAGAAACCCTTGGTGATGCGCTGGCGCGCCATGGCTCCCACCAGGTCCACCACGGGCCTGCCGTCCAGGCGGTGGACGCTGGACGCCTTGCAGCGGGCGATGCCGGAGGGCTTCTCCGGGCCGTCCTGGAAGAGGCGCACGTCAATTCCGCCCACCTGCCCGAGATACATGGCCTTGCAGGGCACGCCCGTTTCCTCGTAGTAGGCGGCGCAGACCTCTTCGAAGCGTTTCCAGTCCATGTGGCGCAATACGTCGCGGGACCATTCCGTGGGACGGGGCAGGGGTGTGCTGGTGGTGGGTGCGTCCTCCGGAATGATCCGGGAACGGGAGTGTCGCCAGCCCGCGGCCAGCAGCAGTACCAGGGCCAGGCTGTCCAGCCCCCAGGTCAGAGGCCCCGTCCCGGAGCCTGAAATCGCCGGCAGCAGCCCGTGGGCAAGCAGCAGCAAGGCGGCTGCTCCGGTCACCATCATGGGTACGCCCCCCAGGCGGGCCAGGATTCGTTCTCGCGTCATGAGTTTGCCTCTGGAATATGCCCTATGCACCTAGGCACCAGTTTTCCCTCAGAGCGGGAGTATACGACTTAGGCGGCGTGTCCGTAACGGTTTCAGCATGCCGGTGTTGCGATGCCACGGAGCCCGGTCTGCCCGCGCCGAAAATGGCATCGGCCCCGGTCCGGTCCGAAGCGCCTTCCGCCGGAGGATATCCGGGGGCAGGACCGGCCCGGGTTTGCATTGTGCATAATAAGTCTTTGATCCTGAAGGGAGATGGCTTTGCATCTTGTGCGCTGCTCCCGTAAGATGGCAGTTCGTTGACCCTTGTCCTGACTCATGAGACCTGCCATGTCGGATACACATGAAGGCTTGCCGGAAGCCCCGGGTTCCGGCGCGGTGGCGGACGGGAAGCGCCGGGCCGCCATCAAGGCTGGCTTGCTGGCCACCCCCGCCGTCCTCACCCTGATGGCCCGCTCCAGTCTGGCACTGGCGGCCGGCAATGGTACGCCTGGGGCCGCGTCCGCCGGCAGTACCTCCATGGTGCACGACAACAACGGCAACCATTACGGCCAGGGTAACGGCAACGGCCAGGGCAACGGCAACGGAAACGGAAACGGAAACGGCCCCACGTTTGCCGCCGATCCGACTACGCCCTCGTCGGCTGCGAGCAGTTCGTCGTCGGCCTCTACGCCGTCGGGCAGTTCCCCGGCTTCCTCGTCCTCGGACAGTTCTTCGGCTTCCTCCTCCTCGGACGCGGCGTCAAAGTCGGCGTCATCGAAATAACCATGCCTGGTTGATGGTTTCTCAGATGACTCTCGCTCGTTGAGCCGGGCCTGCCGTGGCAACAATGTCCCAGGGGATGGCGCAGCGGGGCGCCTCATCCGGCCCGATGCCGGGAAGCGCGGGGGTCTGGTTGCCGGTCGCCCCGGAAGGCCTGCATGTGCGGCGCTGGGGGCAGGAATGCCTGGTCTTTCACGAGCCGTCGGGAGAGACCCACCTGCTCAGTCCCCTGGCGGCCTTGCTCTTCCAGGGTCTTATAGCCGGGGGCGGCCCGGAAATGGCCATGGTGGACGGCGCGTTGCGGGCGCTCGATTGTGCCGGAGACGGGGAACTGGAGGCCCTGGCGCGGCAAACCCTGGCGCACCTGGCCAAGATCGGGCTGGCCCGGTATTGCGCACGGTGATCGTCGCCGATTTGTCCCCGGAGGAACTGCGTGGCCGCCTGGGAGGCGCCGGGCTGAGCTTGCGCGTCGGCGCCTACCTGTTCCGCATCCACTCGCCCCTGGAACCGGTCGCCCGGGGGCTCGCCCTCATGTACCCCGATTATCCCCTGGCGCCGGAGGGGGAGTTCGCGGACTTTCCGGTCCGCGTCATGCCTGGCCGATTCCTGCGTCGCTGGCTACAGCCCCAGGCCAGGTTCCTGGCCAATGGCCATCTGCCCTTCAAGCCGATGCCCACCTGCCAGGCCCTGCCCCTGCTCGAATGGGGCCTCAACTGGTGCGTCTCGAACAAGGTCTTTGATCGCCTGGTGATTCACAGTGCCGTGCTGGAACGCAAGGGCCTCGCCCTGCTGCTGCCGGGCTCTCCGGGGGCGGGCAAAAGCACGCTGTGCGCCGCCCTGGCGTACAGCGGCTGGCGCCTGCTGTCGGATGAACTGACCCTGGCCGACCTTGGCGTGCCCCGCGTCTACCCCTTGCCTCGCCCCATCAGTCTCAAGAACCGCTCCATCGGGATCTTGAAGGAATACGCCCCGGGGGCGGTCTGCTCCGAGCCCGTGCATGACACCTCGAAAGGCTCCGTGGCGCTGATGCGGGCGCCGGCCGACAGCGTGGCCCGTGCCCTGGAGCCGGCGTTGCCGCGCTGGGTGGTTTTCCCCCGGTACGTGGCGGGGGCCTCCAGCGACTTGCGGCCCCTGTCCCGGGGCATCGCCTTCATGCGCCTGGCGGAGCAGGGCTTCAATTATGGCCTGCTCGGGAGGGCCGGTTTCGACGCCCTGTCGGACCTGGTGGACGGCTGCGACTGCCACGAGTTTCGCTACAGTCGGCTGGAGGAGGCGGTGGCCCTGCTGGGCGCCCTGGACGGATGAGCGTGGACTCTCTGCTGATCGAATGCCTGCTGTCTCCGGAACGGGCCGCGACACTGGCCCCGGCCGAGTGGGAATCCCTCGTCTGCCAGGGCCAGGCCGCCGGCCTTCTGGGCAGATTGCTGGTCGCGCTGGAGTCATCCGGCCGGTTGGAGCAGGTGCCTCCGGCGCCGCGCCGCCACCTGGAATGGACGCGGGTGGTGATCGAGAGCCAGAAGCGGGCAGTGCGCTGGGAAGCGGATTGCCTGCGTCGGGCACTGGCGGACCTGGAACAACCCTTCGTCCTGTTGAAAGGCGCTGCCTATGTCCTGGCCGGTCTGCCGGCGGCCCAGGGGCGGCTCTTCGGCGACGTGGACATCCTGGTGGCACGGGAGGAACTGGCGACGGCGGAGGCACTCCTGGAACGGCACGGCTGGGTCGGCGCCAAGCCGGATGCCTACGACCAGCGGTATTTCCGGGACTGGATGCACGAGCTGCCCCCTCTCCGACACGGGGCGCGGGGCACCATACTGGACGTGCATCATGGCCTGTTGCCGGTGACCGCAAGACTGAAACCCGACGCCGATCGCCTGCGTCGCGCCGCGCGGCCGATCCCGGGGGAAGAGGGCTTGTGGACCCTGGCGCCGGTGGACATGGTGCTGCATGCGGCCTGCCATCTCTTCCATGAAGGCGAGTTCCAACGGGGGCTGCGGGATCTGATGGATCTGGACAGTCTCCTGCGCCATTTTGGTTCCGAGCCGGGCTTTTGGGCAGACCTCATTCCGCGGGCGCGGGAGATGGATCTGGGGCGGCCGCTCCATTACGCCTTGCGCACCAGCGCGTGCCTGCTGGCTACGCCCATTGCGCCGGAGGTTCTTGAGGCGTCCAACGCGGATGGTCCGCCGGCCCTGTTGGCGTCCCTCATGGATCAGTTGTTCCTGCGCGTCCTGGGGGGAGGGGAGGAGAGGGCCGACCGGGCCGCCGCGTTTTTCCTCTACCTGCGCGCCCACGCCCAGCGCATGCCGCCGCATCTCCTGCTTCCCCATCTGGCGCGCAAGAGCTGGCGAGCACTGTTCGGGCTGGAGGCGGATTCAGCCCCCTGACGTCCTCCGGCGGCGGCAGGAAAACAAGAAAGCCAACCCGGGACGGTTGGCTTTTTTATTGCAGATCAAATGCCTGCAAGTATTCGGATGGAGCGGGTGATGAGAATCGAACTCACGTATGAAGCTTGGGAAGCTTCCGTTCTACCATTGAACTACACCCGCGGCGGCCGCCATTTTATGCGGAATTCGGGGGGCTCGGCAAATGAACTTGCGGGCGGTGTAAAATCCCCTCCTTTGTCAGCCTGACATCGCACCATGCCCGACGTGACCATCAACGGCCAGAACCGTAGTTTCGAGACCCTGCCCACCGTGGCCGCCCTGCTGGACGACATGGGCCTGGTGGGCAAGCGCCTGGCGGTGGAAAGGAACGGCGAGATCGTTCCCAAGGGCCGTCACGCCGAGACCCGCCTCGAAGCCGGCGATAAACTGGAAATCGTCGTCGCCGTCGGCGGCGGCTAATGCCAGGGATCAGGTATCAGGGATCGGGCATCAGAGCCTATCCCGGTTACTTGGCCTCTACCTTCTGATTCCTGACCTCTGATTCCTGATACCTGATATGGACCCTCTCATCATTGCCGGCAAGGCCTACCGTTCCCGTCTCCTGGTAGGGACGGGCAAGTACAAGGATTTCGCCGAGACCAAGGCCGCCGTGGAGGCTTCCGGCGCCGAGATCGTCACGGTGGCCATCCGCCGCACCAACATCGGCCAGGAACCGGGCCAGCCCAGCCTGTTGGACGTGCTGCCGCCTTCCAGGTACACCATGCTGCCCAATACCGCCGGCTGCTATTCGGCGGATGACGCGGTGCGCACGCTGCGCCTGGCCCGCGAACTGCTGGACGGCCACGACCTGGTGAAGCTGGAGGTGCTGGGCGATCCCAAGACCCTCTTTCCCCACATGCCGGAAACCATCAAGGCGGCCGAGATCCTGGTGAAGGACGGCTTCAAGGTCATGGTCTACTGCTCCGACGACCCCATCCAGGCCAAGATTCTGGAAGATATCGGCTGCGTGGCTGTGATGCCCCTGGCTTCTCTCATCGGCTCGGGCATGGGCATCCTCAATCCCTGGAACCTGCGCCTGATCCTGGATCAATCCAAGGTGCCGGTGCTGGTGGATGCGGGCGTGGGCACGGCCTCCGACGCCGCCATCGCCCTGGAGATGGGCTGCGACGGCGTGCTCATGAACACCGCCATCGCCGGCGCCCAGAATCCGGTGCTCATGGCCGGCGCCATGAAGAAGGCGGTGGAGGCGGGGCGCGAAGCCTTCCTCGCCGGCCGCATGCCGAAGAAGCTTTACTCCGCAACGCCCAGTTCCCCGACCAGCGGAATGATTTCGTAGGTCGGAATTTATTTCGACAAAATGAGCCATATCGGGATAAATCCCGACCCACAAGAATGACCGATACCTCCGACCACCGCCCGATCCGCAGCTTCGTGCTGCGCCAGGGGCGGGTATCCCATGCCCAGGCGCGCCATCTGGAGGAACTGCTGCCGGTCTGGGGCATTCCCTATCGGCCGGAAATCCTGGACCTGGATGCCGCCTTCGGCAGGCAGGCGCCGAAGATCCTGGAGATCGGTTTCGGCATGGGCGAGACCACGGCCGCCATCGCCGCCGCCCATCCGGAGAATGACTACCTGGGGATAGAAGTGCACACGCCCGGCGTGGGCGCCCTGCTCAAGGAGATCGCCGAGCGGAGCCTTGCCAACGTGCGCATCATCCAGCACGACGCGGTGGAGGTGCTGAAAGACATGATCGCGCCGGGAAGCCTCTCGGGCGTGCATGTGTTCTTCGCCGATCCCTGGCACAAGACGCGCCACCACAAGCGCCGCCTGATTCAGCCGCCCCTCGTGGCGCTGCTTGCCTCGCGCCTCAAGTCCGGCGGCTACCTGCATTGCGCCACGGACTGGGAAGACTACGCGGTGCAACAACTGGCGGTGCTCTCGGGCGAGCCGCTTCTGGTGAACACCGCGCCGGAAACGGGCTATGCCCCCCGCCCGGACTACCGCCCCCAGACCAAGTTCGAGAGCCGCGGCCTGCGCCTGGGGCATGGGGTGTGGGACGTGGTGTTTCGGAAAGTCGAGAGTGGAGAGCCGAGAGTGGAGAGTGGTATTTGCGCGCCGAAGGCGCGGTGACTTGGCTCTCGACCCTCGACTCTCGACTCCCGACTCAATAATTGCCTGTAAAATCCAACCCTTTCTTTATTGGCAGGAAAATCATGCCGACCTTCCAGGAACTCATCCTGACGCTGCAACAGTTCTGGGCCAAGCAGGGCTGTGCGCTGTTGCAACCCTACGACATGGAAGTGGGCGCGGGCACCAGCCACACCGCCACGTTCCTGCGCGCCCTCGGCCCCGAGCCGTGGAAAGCCGCCTACGTGCAACCCTCGCGCCGTCCCAAGGACGGGCGCTACGGCGAAAATCCGAACCGCATGCAGCACTACTACCAGTACCAGGTGGTGCTGAAGCCGGCGCCGGAAAACATCCTGGAGCTTTACCTCGGTTCCCTGGAAGCCCTGGGCTTCGATCTGAAGAAGAACGACATCCGCTTCGTGGAGGATGACTGGGAGAATCCGACCCTGGGCGCCTGGGGCCTGGGCTGGGAAGTGTGGCTGAACGGCATGGAAGTCACGCAATTCACCTACTTCCAGCAGGTGGGCGGGATTGACTGCAAGCCCATCACCGGCGAGATCACCTACGGCCTGGAGCGCCTGGCCATGTACCTGCAAGGGGTGGAAAACGTCTTCGATCTGCGCTGGACCGATACCCTCTCCTACGGCGACGTGTATCACCAGAACGAGGTGGAACAGTCCGCCTACAACTTCGAGCACTCCGACGCCGACTTCCTGTTCACCGCCTTCTCCGCCCACGAGAAGCAGGCGCAGCACCTGATGAGCGTGGAACTGGCCCTGCCGGCCTACGAACAGGTATTGAAGGCCGCCCACACCTTCAACCTGCTGGACGCCCGGGGCGCCATCTCCGTGACGGAGCGGGCCGCCTACATCGGCCGCATCCGCAACCTGGCCCGCGCCGTGGCCCAGGCCTACCTGGACAGCCGCGCCCGCCGCGGCTTCCCCATGGCTCCCAAGGCGCATGCCGAGGAAGTGCTGGCCCAGATCAACGCCAAGAAAGCCGCCTGAGCATGAGTACCCAAAATCTGCTGATCGAGCTGTTCGTCGAGGAACTGCCGCCCAAGGCCTTGAAGAAACTGGGCGAGGCCTTCGCCCAGGGTCTGCTGCAATCCCTGAAATCCCAGGGCCTGGCCGGCGCGGACGCGGTCGTTACGCCCTTCGCCTCGCCTCGCCGCCTGGCCGCCCACGTCACCGCCGTTCCCGCCCGGGCCGCCGACAAGCCCCTGGCCCAGAAGCTCATGCCCGTGGCCGTGGGCCTCACGGCGGATGGCAGCGCCAGCCCGGCCCTCCTGAAGAAGCTCTCGGCCCTGGGCGCCGACGCCTCCGTGGTGCCGAATCTGCGCCGCGAGACCGATGGCAAGGCGGAAGTGCTGTACTTCGATTCCCTGGCCAAGGGCGCAACGCTGGCCGAGGGCCTGCAGAAGGCCCTGGAGGCGGCGCTCTCGTCCCTGCCCATTCCCAAGGTCATGAGCTACCAGCTGGCGGATGGCTGGAACACGGTGCATTTCGTGCGCCCCGCCCACGGGCTGGTGGCCCTGCATGGCGCGGACGTGGTGCCCATTTCCGTGCTGGGCCTGACGGCCGGCCGGGAAACCCATGGGCACCGCTTCGAAGCCGCCGTTGATCCGGTGCTGCTGCCGGACGCGGACTGCTACGCGGAAACGCTGGCGAACGATGGCGCGGTGATCGCCAGCTTCGCTGATCGCCGCGCCGAGATCGTGCGCCAGCTTGCCGTCGCGGCCGCGGAAGCCGGTGGCAGCCCGATCGAGGACGAGGCGCTCCTGGACGAGGTGACGGCCCTGGTGGAGCGCCCCAATGTGCTCATCGGCCGCTTCGAGGCCGAGTTCCTGGCCGTGCCCCAGGAATGCCTGATCCTGACCATGAAGGCCAACCAGAAGTACTTTCCCCTGCTGGATAGCGAGGGAAAGCTGACCAACAAGTTCCTGGTGGTGAGCAACATCCGGCCGGAGGACCCCAGCGCCGTCATCGGCGGCAACGAGCGGGTGGTGCGCCCGCGCCTGGCGGACGCCAAGTTCTTCTTCGATCAGGACAGGAAGAAGCCCCTGGAATCCCGCGTCCTGGGCCTGGCCAAGGTGGTGTATCACAACAAGCTGGGCACCCAGGGCGAGCGGGTGCAGCGCGTCGGCGCCATCGCCCGGGCCATCGGCACCCAGGTGGGGGGCGAGACCCTGTCCAATCAGGCCGACCAGGCGGCATTGCTGGCCAAGGCGGACCTGCTCACCGACATGGTGGGCGAGTTCCCGGAACTACAGGGCATCATGGGCCGTTATTACGCCCTGCATGACGGCCTGGCGCCGGAGGTGGCGGACGCCATCGAGGACCACTACAAGCCGCGCTTTGCCGGCGACAGCCTGCCCCGGGGCGAGGTGGGGCTGGTGTTGGCCCTGGCCGACAAGCTGGAGACCCTGGTGGGCATGTTCGGCATAGGCCAGATTCCCACGGGCGACCGGGATCCGTTTGCCCTGCGCCGCCACGCCCTGGGCGTGATCCGCATGCTCATCGAGGGCGGCTTGAACGTGCCCCTGGACCAACTGCTGGGCATGGCCGCCAAGGCTTTCCCGGCGGAAGGCGGCTTCCTGGCGGCCCTGCCCCAGGTCACGGACTTCATCTACGACCGCCTCTCGGGCAACCTCAGGGAGCAGGGCTATACCGCCCAGGAGGTGGACGCGGTGGTGTCCCAGCGCCCCAAGCGCCTGGGCGACATCGCCAAACGCCTGGCCGCCGTGCGCGCCTTCGCCGGCCTGCCCGAAGCCGCGGCCCTGGCGGCTGCCAACAAGCGCATCGTGAATATCCTGAAGAAGTCGGAAGGCGCGGCGGACAAGGTGGATGCGAATCTGCTGGAGGGGGACGCGGAGCGCAACCTGTTCCGGCAGCTGAACGAGATATCGCCCCAGATTCGCTCCCTCATGTTCAACGAGGACTACACGGGGGCGCTCAAGATGCTCGCCAGCCTCCGGGCCGTCGTGGATACCTTCTTCGATCAGGTGATGGTGAATGCGGACGACCCCGCCATCCGCGCCAACCGCCTGGCGCTCCTGGCCCAGCTCGCCAGCCTGATGAACGGGGTGGCGGATATATCGAAGCTCTCGGCGTAAATTGTTGGGGATGTTGTAGGTCGGACTTCAGCCCGACAAACATGTTGATCTCAACCCCGTCGGGCTGAAGCCCGACCTACAGACTCTCGACTGCCTCCATGAAACTCATCATCCTCGACCGCGACGGCGTCATCAATTTCGATTCGGCCCAGTTCATCAAGGCGCCGGAGGAGTGGAAGCCCATCCCCGGCAGCCTGGAGGCCATCGCGCGCCTCTCTCAGATGGGCTACCGGGTGGTGGTCGCCACCAACCAGTCCGGGGTGGGACGCGGCCTTTTCGACATGGCCACGCTGAACGCCATTCACGACAAGATGATGAAGGCGGTGTCCGCCGCCGGTGGCCGCATTGACGCCATCTTCATCTGTCCCCACACGGCGGAGCAGCACTGCGCGTGCAGGAAGCCCAAGCCCGGCATGTTCCGGGAGATCGCGGAGCGCTTCAATGCCGATCTCAAGGGCGTGCCGGCGGTGGGCGACAGCCTGCGGGACCTGCTGGCGGGGCTGGATCTGGGGGTGAGGCCCATGCTGGTGCTGACGGGCAAGGGCACCAAGACCGTGGCCGATCCCAATGTGCCGCCCAACACCCCGGTCTTTACCGATCTCGCCGCGGCCGTGACGGCGCTGGCCAGCGGCGGGGGTACGGCATGACCGTCATTCGTTCCACGCTTCTGGCGCTGTTCATGATCCTGCTGACGCCGGTGTACGCCCTGGTCGCCACCCTCTCCTTCTTCCTGCCGGCGATGACGCGTTACCACATCATCGCCACCTGGGCCGACTGCGTGCTGTGGGTGCTGAAATACGTGGTGGGTATCCGCTACCGGGTCGTCGGCCGGGACAACCTGCCGCAGGTTCCGGCCGTGTTCCTGTCCAAGCACCAGTCCGCCTGGGAGACCATAGGCCTGCAACAGATACTGCCGCCGCTGTCCTTCGTGCTCAAGCGGGAACTGCTCAGGATTCCCTTCTTCGGTTGGGGGCTGGCCCAGTTTTCCTGCATCGCCATAGACCGGGCGGCCGGCCGGGATGCCCTGGACCAGGTGGTGGAACAGGGGCGGCGGCGCCTCTCGGACGGATTCTCGGTGATCGTGTTTCCCGAGGGCACGCGGGTTTCCATAGGGAGCAAGAAGCGCTACAAGCCGGGCGGCGCCTGGCTCGCCCAGCACACGGGCGCGCCCGTGGTGCCCATCGCCCACAACGCCGGGGAGTTCTGGAAGAAGAACGCCTTCCTCAAGACGCCCGGCGAGATCACCGTCAGCATCGGCCCGGCCATCGCCACGGAAGGCCTGTCGGCCGCCGAGATCAATGCCCGGGCCGAGGACTGGATCGAAGCCGAGATGCACCGGCTGTTCCCCCATCATTACGCGAAGGCGTGATCGAGAAAGATTGAATTGGACCGCAGAGACGCAGAGGCGCAAAGAGAACGAAAAACCACCAGGCGTTGGCCCCCTTCTCAAGCGGCGCAACACCATCCAGCCGCCAGATATGGCTTTTCCTCCGCGTCTGTGCGCCTCTGCGGTTGGAAGAGTCTTTCGTGATTTCCAGGCCTGCCGCCTCCGAGCGGTGCATCCTGCTGGAGGGGCGCGAGATTGCCTACGCGTTGCGCCGGGCGAAACGGCGCACCCTGGCGCTGTCCGTGGATGCGCGCGGCCTGCGGGTCTCGGTGCCCTTGCGCGCCACGCTCTCCCAGGCGGAGGCCTTCATCCGGCAGCACGAATCCTGGATACTGGAAAAGCTGGAGACCACCCTGCGCCTGGAGGACGAGCGACGCCTCCGGCTGCACGACGGCGCGCCCCTGCCGGTCCTGGGGGAGGACTGGCTGATCCGGATCGAGACCGGCGCCAACCGGGCCAGCTGGGGCGAGCGCCATGTGCTTCTGGGGCTCCGGCCGGGCGCCGATCCGGCGCCGGTGCTGGAGCGCGCCCTGAGGCGGCGCGCGCTGGAAGTCTTCGGCCAGCGCCTGGCCCATTACGGACGGCATCTGGGTCAGCCCTTGCCGCCCCTGTCCCTGTCCAGCGCCAGAACGCGCTGGGGCAGTTGCAGCCGCATCTCCGGCATACGCCTCAACTGGCGCCTGATTCACCTGCCGCTGGAACTCGTGGACTATGTGGTGGCCCATGAGCTGGCCCACCTGGCGGAGATGAATCACTCCCCGCGCTTCTGGGCCGTGGTGGAATCCCTCTATCCCGGCTGGAAGGGGGCGCGCGCCGAATTGAAGGCGCTGGGGCCGACCGTTCCCAGGTTCTGAGCGGCGCCGACACGGCGCGCCTGGGTCTCAGGTCTCGATCACCGCGATGAGATCGCCCTCGACGATGGGGTCGTACTGGCTGACGGCCACTTCCAGGACCACGCCGCCGACGGGGGAGGGGATGTCCAGGGCCACCTTGCCGGTCTCCAGCACGATCAGGGTGTCATCCCGCGCCACCTCCTGGCCGGGCGCGACGAGCACCGAGTCCACCGTCACTGCCCCCTGGGCACAATTGCCGCAGGATTCCCAGCATTCGGGATACTTGGGGACTCGGACTTCGACGCGGGACATGGGCAACCGGCGGGCAACGGGGGCGAAAAGTATAGCGCCCTCAAGCCTCTTCCGGCATTGATTCCGGTGCCGCTGCCTCGGGCGGGTGTTCCGGAATTTCGAAATGGAAGGTGGTACCCTCGTCCGGAGTACTCTCGACGCTGATCTCGCCGCCCAGGAGCTGGCACAGGTTGCGGGCGATCACCAGTCCCAGGCCGGTGCCGCCGAATTTCCGGGTGATGGAGCCGTCGGCCTGGTTGAAGGCCTGGAACAGGCCGGCCAGGGTGGCCGGGTCCATGCCTATGCCCGTGTCCCGCACGCTGATGGCGATGAAGCGCCGGTCGTCGCGCTGCCGGGTTTCCGCCCGCACGGAGACCCCCCCCGAGGCGGTGAACTTGATGGCGTTGGAGAGGAGGTTGGAGAGTATCTGCCGCACCCGCGTCGGGTCGCTGAATATTCTCTCGGGAAAGCCTTCGGTGAAGCTCAGGCGATAGGCCAGGCCCTTGCCTTCGGCCAACTTGTGGAACAGCGCCACCACCTGCTCGATGGCCTCCCTGGCGTTGAATTCCACGGATTCCACCTTCATCATCCCGGCCTCGATCTTGGAATAATCCAGGATGTCGTTGAGGACGGTGAGCAGGCCCTGGCCCGAGGACATGACGATGCGGGCGTATTCCCGCTGTTCCTCCGACAGTTCCCCATCCAGGATGAGCTCGGTCATGCCCAGCACGCCATTCATGGGCGTGCGGATCTCGTGGGCCATGTTGGCCAGGAACTGGCTCTTGGCATGGCTGGCGGCCTCCGCCCGCGCGTAGGCGTGGGTCAGTTCCTCGGTGCGCTGGCGAAGTTCCCTTTCCACCGCCATGCGCCGGGCGATTTCCTGTTCCAGTTCTGTGTTGCGCCCCTCCAGGCGTCCCTTTTCCTCGGTCAGCGCCTGGTGCCGTTGTTTCTGGCGCGCGAGAACCAGGGCGCCGGCCAGGACCAGTAGCGGCACGGCGCCGGCCACCATCAGGAGGCCCATGGGTGTGGACCGCTGTTCCAGCTGACTCTCGGTCACCAGGATGGCCAGGGCCATGGGGGAGCCCCGGACGGCGACCTTGATTACCCCCACGCCGCCCGCGACGCCGGAGGAACCGCCGAGAAAGGCGCTGCTGCCCGGCTTCATGGCGGAAACGATGTTTTGCAGGGAAGGCAGCAGGAAAGGGCTGCCCGCCTCGACGGCCACCGGTTGCGCGCTCTTGGCGTCCACCAGGGCCTGATTGCCATCGGGCTTGGCCCCCACCATCTGGGCCTGAAAGGCGGACAGATCGCTCCAGGCCACGATCTGTCCGCGGTAGCGCTCCCGGAACCAGATGGGCGCGGTGATGACGATGTCCCGTTCCGATGGCCGGAAAAGGAGGACCGCTGCCCGGGAGTTGGGCGTCAGGAAGGACTTGAGCTTCTTGGGGGCATCTTCGCCCCCGGCCAGGAGAGAGCCGTTGGCGTCCACCATGGCCAGATCCCGGTAGATGGGTTGCCCGCTCAGGAGCTTCTGGCCCTTGACACGGTTGAAGCGCTCTTCCACGGCCTGCACGCTGAGCGCCAGGCCGTATTCCAGGGACATGCCCAGGTCCCGGTTGGCGAAAAAGTTGGCCGCGTCCTGGGAGTCCGCCAGATCGCGCAGGTCGTTCTGTCGTTCGGAAAGGAAATAGGAAACCGCCTCGCTGCGCTTCTCGGCTTCCAGGCGGATTTCCGTCAGCACGTCCTCCCGCAACTGGCTGTGGGTGGCGTAGATCTTCCACAGCAGGAAGGTGGCATAGAGCGCGAACAGCGCCGCCGCCACCACCCAGGCCTTGTATCGGGAAAATCCGCGAACAGCGTGCTTCATGCCAGATCTGATTTTCAGTCGCGCCAGCGACTCACGACGCGCCCCTCGCCCGCTCGCGGGAGAGGGGCGGGGAGGTGAGGGAAGGGTGCCCGAGACTGGCTATTTGCCACCCATGCCCTTCACGTTCTTGAAGTAGTCGGGATAGAACTTGGGCGACATGGGATAGTACTTCTTCACCAGCTTGCCGTAGGTGCCGTCCTTCTTGATGCCCTCCAGGAAACTATTGAAGGCCGCCCGCAGTTCCGGCGAGGTCTTGCGGAAGGCCGTGCCCATGAGCTGATCGTCGGAGATGGGGCCGATGATCTTGAACTGGCCCGGCCATTTCTGCATGGCCACCATGATGTCCGGCACATCCAGCAGGGTCATGTCCGCATCGCCCTTGAGGACCGCGGGAATGAGTTCGTTCAGGTTGCTGGAGAGGGTATAGAACTTGAGCTGGTAGCCCTTGCTGCCGATGTCGTAGAGCTTCGGGTCCAGGCAGGAGTTTTCCATGACGAAGGTGGAGCCCCGGGAGAGCAGGGTCTTGGTCGTGGCGATGTCCTTCTGCTTGTCACCCGAGGGCTTGATGGGCTTGGTCTTGGAATCTGCCCGGGCCACCAGCCAGACGGAGGTGGGGAAGGTGGGGTCGGAATAGTCCACCCACTTCTTGCGCGCCTCCAGCATGGTGAAGCCGTTGCCGATCAGGTCGCCCTTGATCGGGCGGCTGCCCACCTCGTGGGGCTCCGGCTTGGCCTCTATCAGCTTGCCGGTCAGATCGCCGATGACGTCCTTCCAGTCGGTCTTGACGTATTCGTAGCGCACGCCCAGGTGCTTGGCGAACAACTGGGTGATTTCCACGTCCAGGCCGTCGCCATTGCCGGAGACGAAGTTGGCGTAGGGAATGCCCAGGTGGCGCAGGACGCCACTGGCCTTTATGTCGGACAGATCTTGCGCCTGGGCACAGCCCACGGCGGCGAACAGGGCGATGGCCGCGAATCTCAGAAATCGCTTCATAAGATACCCCTTAAATGGTCAAGAAAAGGTTTACTTCGGCAGCATGGGGAACGCTTGGTCAGGCTTCGATGACCAGCACGCCATCGGCCTCCACCAACGCCCCCCGGGGCAGGGAGAGCACGCCGACGGCGGCGCGGGCGGGAAAGGGCTGGGCGACGTAGCGGGCCATGGTCTCGTTGACCTTGGCGAAATGGGCCAGGTCCGTGAGGAATACGTTGAGCTTCACCAGATCGGCGAGCGAGCCGCCGGCCGCCTCCGCCACCGCCTTGAGATTTTCGAACACGCGCTCGATCTGGGCATCAATGCCCTCCGCCATGGTCATGGTCTGCGGGTCCAGCCCGATCTGGCCGGAAAGATAGACGGTGTCGCCCACCTTCACGGCCTGGGAGTAGGTGCCGATGGCGGCGGGGGCAAAGGGCGTGCTGACGATGGTCTTGGGCATGGCGTTCTCCGAGGGTGGGCCGAATCGCAAGATGATACCAAGCAATGGTGGACGAAACCGTGCGGTACTTCACGTCCCGGGGTGCGACGGGGCGACGTGAGCCCCGGCTTTCCGGGGCGGTAAACGGCCAAGGGGCCGGATCGGCCCCTGTTGCGGCGAGCATGGCTTGGCGCCACGCCCGAGAGAGTGGAATACTATCCGGCGCGCAGGGTGACGTCCACGCTCAACTTGGGAATGGGGCGTTGCAGTGCCGTGTGGCTGCGCAGGTTGATCAACAGGGGCGCGCTCAGATTGGCGTTGATGCCGGCCTGCTCGCCTTCTCCCTTGAATACCATGACCGCCACGGCCACTTCATCCTCGGGCTTCAGATCCAGCGCCGCCACGTCTGCGTCGGACAGCGGCATGTCGTAGCGGAAACCGAAGATGGCCGGGTCGGCAACGGTGAAGGCCACTGCTGCGTCGTCCAGGGATTGCAGGGAGAACAGGACGCCCTCCTTGTCCTGGTCGAACAGGCCGAAACGCTTGCAGTCCTCGAAGCCGGGCAGACCCTCCGGGAATGTGATGATCTTGCCCGGTGCGATGTCGAGAGGCGTGATGGGATTGTTCTGGCTGCTCATGGCTTTGTCTCCTTCTAACGGGTCTGGTCGCAGGGTATGAGGCGGCCAATGGCCGCAGAATGAGACACAGTATAGGCAGCCGGGGCGATATGGAAATGAGGAAAAGAAACGGAAAACGGGCGTAATTCACACTTCGCATAAGAAGGCCGGCGTCGGGTCTCGCGCAGAGGTCGCGACGAGTCCCCGTCGGACTGATTTGCCCGGGAGTCCCGGGGCATGCGCCTAATGCAGTGCCCTCGGCACGAACAGCGCGAATTCCGGAATCGGCGTCTCGAAGTGGGTGCCGTCGTCGGCGACCATCTGGTAGCTGCCGCGCATGGTACCCACGGGCGTGGTCAGGGAGCAGCCGCTGGCGTATTCGTAGGTCTCGCCGGGGGCGAGCAGGGGTTGCTGGCCTACCACGCCCAGCCCACGCACCTCCTGCTCGTCGTCGTTGCCGTCGGTGATGATCCAGTGCCGGCTGACCAGTTGCGCCGGGATGTTTCCGGTGTTTTCCAGGGCGATGGTGTAGGAAAACACGTAGCGCCCATCTTCCGGGGAGGACTGCTCCTCCAGGTATTGGGTCGCCACCTGCACGGTGATTTCGTATTTTTTGCTCTCGGCCATGGTCGCTATTGGACCGGATTTCCCCCGGGCTGGCAAGCGGCACGGGAGAACATGGGGTAAGGCATCGAGAAATGAGCCCCGCTGCTCCGGTAGGGAGGAAAGCGGTGGACCCGAGTGGCTGGCCGCTGTTCCGGGTCCGGCAGGGTCAGCGCACTTCCAGCAGGCTCTCGTCCCACTTCTCGTGCTTCTCCAGGCCGAGCAGGTTGGCCACGGTGGCGGCGATGTTGGACAGGCCGGCCGTCTCCGTCTGCCTGAGGCCCAGTTTTCCGCCCGTCACGGGATCAAAGAGGATGAGGGGCACCGGGTTCAGGGTGTGGGCGGTCTTGGCCTTGTAGGAGCCGTCCTCGTTCTGCGCCGGCTGCCTGGTCTTCTTGTCCAGTTCGAACATCTCGTCGGCGTTGCCGTGGTCGGCGGTGATCAGCGCCACACCGCCGGCAGCGGCGATGACCGGCAGGAGGCGCTCCAGGGCCAGGTCCACCGCCTCGACGGCCAGGGTGGCGGCACGGAAATTCCCCGTGTGGCCCACCATGTCGCCATTGGCGAAGTTGCAGCGCACGACCTTGTACTTACCGCTCTGGAGGGCCTTGATCATGGCGTCGGCGATCTCGGCGGACTTCATCCAGGGGCGCTGCTCGAAGGGCACCACGTCGCTGGGCACTTCCAGGTAGGTTTCGCCCTCGAACTTGCCGGAGCGGTTGCCGTTCCAGAAGTAGGTCACGTGGCCGAATTTCTGGGTCTCAGAACAGGCGAACTGGGTGATGCCGGCCTTGGCGAACCATTCCCCCGAGGTGTCCTTGATGGCGGGCGGGGAGACCAGGAAACGCTTGGGCAGCTTCAGGTCGCCATCGTATTGCAGCATGCCGGCGTAGGTGACTTTCGGCACGCGTACCCGATCGAATGGACGGAAATCGTCCTCCTCGAAGGCGCGGGTGATCTCGATCGCCCGGTCGCCCCGGAAGTTGAAGAAGACCACGGAATCGCCGTCCTGGATGCTGCCCACGGGCTTGCCGTCTTGCGCGATGACGAAGGGCGGCAGATCCTGGTCTATCGTGCCGGGATGCTTCAGCCGCAGGGCCCGCACCGCCTCGCTGGTCGAGGCGAACTGCTCGCCTTCGCCCAGCACGTGGGTCTTCCAACCCTTTTCCACCTGGGCCCAGTTGGCCTCGTAGCGGTCCATGGTGATGACCTGACGGCCGCCGCCGGAGGCGATCCGGGCGTCGAAGCCGGCATCCGAAATTCCGGCGAGGAAGGTCTCGAAGGGTTCCACGTAATCCAGGGCGCTGGTTTCCGGCACGTCCCGGCCGTCGAGCAGGGCGTGGATGCGCACCGTCTTCACGCCATCCGTCTTGGCCTGCGCGACCATGGCCTTCAGGTGTTCGATGTGGCTGTGCACGTTGCCGTCGGAGAAGAGGCCGATGAAATGGATCGTCCCCCGGTCGCCCGCGGCGCCCGCCACGATTTCCCGCCAGGCCTCGCCCTGCCAGATGGCGCCGGAGGCGATGGCATTGGACACCAGGGCCGCGCCCTGGGAGTACACCTGTCCGGCGCCGATGGCGTTGTGGCCCACCTCGGAGTTGCCCATGTCGTCATCGGACGGCATGCCCACCGCCGTGCCATGGGCCTTGAGGCGAATGTTCGGGTATTGGGCGAACAGCTTGTCCAGGGTGGGTTTCCTGGCGGCGGCGATGGCGCTGCCCACGTCGGTTTTCGGCAGGCCGTAGCCGTCCATGACGATGATGACGACCGGCCCCTGGATGCCGGGGAAGGATGATGATTTTTGCAGCATGGGAATTCCTGGGGGAAATAATCGGGTGACGGCCTGACGCGGGTTTGATGCAGAGCAGCACGAAGTATCCTTGGCGTCGGCTGGACAGTCAATGGAGTAACGCTCGCCGGCCGGGAAAGAATACAGGTCCGAAGGAGAAGTTTGCTTCGCCGGTGATTGACGGCGGGGCGATCTGGTCCGGATAATGCGCCACCCCAATCCCTCGAGCACTGTTTCATGGAACGCTGGAACGATTACAAGAACGGCATCTATGCCTTCTGCGCCAATTATCTGCGCCCACATCTGGCGGCCGTGCACCTGGTGCTGGAAAAGGGCCGGGTGGCCTTCGTGGATACCGGCACCAACGAGTCCCTGAGCTTTGCCCTCGACGCGCTCAAACACCTGGGCCTCGGCCCCGAGGCGGTGGATTACGTCATCCTGACCCACATCCACCTGGACCACGCGGGCGGCGCCGGCGCCTTCATGCAGGCCTTCCCGAATGCCAGGCTGGTCGTGCATCCCCGGGGCTCCCGACACATGGCTTCGCCGGCCAAGCTGGTGCAGGCCGTGATCGCCGTATACGGCGCCGATTACGTGGAGCGCGTTTACGGGCAGATACTGCCCGTGCCCCAGGAACGCATCCTGGAAACCAGCGACGGCATGGTGCTGGATCTGGCCGGCCGCGAACTTCTGTGCCTGGACACCCCGGGGCATGCCAAGCACCACATCGCCATCGTGGATCGCAGGACGCGGGGCATCTTCACCGGCGACACCTTCGGCATTTCCTACCGGGAGATGGATACGGACGGACGCCAGTTCATATTCCCCACCACGACGCCGAGCCAGTTTGATCCGGCGGACCTGTTCGCTTCCATGGAGCGGCTCATGGCCCAGGAGCCGCGGGCCATGTACCTGACCCACTACAGCCAGGTGCTGGACGTGCCGCGCAAGAATCAGGAATTGCTGCGCCTGTTGCGGGCCTTCTGCGCCATCACCCTGGCCCACAAGGATTTTGGACCTGCCGGGAAAGCGCGCACCGAAAGCATTCGCCAGGGGCTGGCGCGGCTGTTGCTGGATGAGTCCCGGGCCTTCGGCTGCACCTTGCCGGACGAGGAACTGCTTGGCATCTGGGGTCAGGATCTGGAACTGGATGCCCAGGGTCTGGACATCTGGCTCGAATCCGGCGCACCCGGGGCGCCGTAGGGGGCCTTTGAGCGCCCTCTCCGCCAGACATGACAACGCCCCCGCGTGTTTTTGAGTGCGTGCCGACTCAGACATCGGGATTGTGCCTGGCTCGCCTGGTGGCGATCCAGGCATCCCGCGCAAGCGCGGGACCGCCCTTCGGGCGTCCTGCGTCGTCCTCCCATTGGTCGGACTCCTGGTCGAACCCGGGAGGGGGCTTCAGCCCAACCCTCTCCGCCAGACATGACAACGCCCCTTTCGGGGCGTTGTCATGTCTGGCGGAGAGGGAGGGATTCGAACCCTCGATACACTTGCGTGTATGCCGGTTTTCGAGACCGGTCCATTCAACCGCTCTGGCACCTCTCCGGAGGGGGCGAAGTATAGCATCAGGAGGCGCGCGGCGCGAAGTCCCTGCTGGTCGTTTCCCCGATGCTGAATTACACCCCGTAGTAGCCCCGGTACCACGCCACGAAGCGGGCCACGCCGGCCTCGACGCTGGTGTCGGGGCAGAAGCCCGTGTCGCGCATGAGGTCGGAGGTGTCGGCCTCGGTGTCGGGGACATCGCCCGGTTGCAGGGGCAGTAGGTTCAACTCGGCCTTCCTGCCCAGGCACTCCTCCAGCACCTCGATGTAGCGCATCAGTTCCACGATCTGGTGGTTGCCGATGTTGTAGATGCGGTAGGGGGCGCGGCTGGTGGCCGGATCGGGATGGCTGCCCGACCAGTTCTCGTCCCCCCGGGGTATCCGGTCCAGGGTGCGGATCACGCCTTCCACGATGTCGTCAATGAAGGTGAAATCGCGCCGGTGGTGGCCGTAGTTGAACACGTCAATCGGCTCGCCGGCCAGGATGTTCTTGGTGAATTTGAACAGCGCCATGTCCGGCCGGCCCCAGGGGCCATAGACGGTGAAGAAGCGCAGGCCGGTGGCGGGCAAGCCATACAGGTGGCTGTAGGTATGGGCCATCAGCTCGTTGCCCTTTTTCGTCGCGGCGTAGAGCGACAGGGGATGGTCCACGTTGTCGTGCACGGAGAAGGGCAGCTTGGTGTTGCCGCCATAGACGGAACTGGACGAGGCGAACACCAGATGCTTCACGCCGTTGTGGCGGCAGCCTTCCAGGACGTTGGCAAAGCCCAGGACGTTGGAATCTATGTAGGCCAGCGGGTTTTCCAGGGAATAGCGCACCCCGGCCTGGGCGGCGAGATTCACAACGCCGTCCGGTTTGTGCCGGGCGAAGATTTCCGGCATGGCCTTCCGGTCGCTGATGTCGGCGCGGATGTCGGTATAGCCGGGATGGTTCAGGAAGCGGGCCAGTCGCGCCTTCTTGAGGCTGACATCGTAGTAGGGATCGAGGTTGTCCACTCCGATGACTTCGTTGCCCCGCGCCAGCAGACGTTCCGCGAGGTTTGCGCCGATGAATCCGGCTGCGCCGGTAATCAAGACTTTCATGGATATCCAGTGAAGGGTTGAGTGACAGAGGGGCGGTAGATTCCTGCCATGCGGGCGGAATCTACCATAAGACGCCACGCCCGGCATGAAGGTTTATCGTTGCGCGCGGAGGACCTTTTTCTCCCCGCCCCCACTCGGGGCCAGTCTTCGCCTGTAAAATCGCCCCATGTCCGCGCCTTCCTTCGTCCATCTCCGCCTCCATTCCGAATACTCCGTCGTGGACGGCATCGTGCGTCTGGATGAGGCCATCGCGCAGGCCGCGGGCGACGGCATGGCGGCTCTGGGACTGTCCGACCTGGGCAATCTCTTTGGCATGGTCAAGTTCTACAAGGAGGCGCGCGGCCAGGGCGTGAAGCCCGTCCTGGGGGTGGACGCCTGGTTGACCAACGATGCCGAACGGGAGAAACCTTTCCGCTGTCTCCTGCTGTGTCGGAACCGGGCCGGTTACGGCCGGCTGTGCGCGCTCCTGACCCGGGCCTACCTGGAGAACAAGTTCCGGGGCCGGGCGGAATTGCGCAAGGACTGGTTCGCCAACGGCGGCGGCGCCGGACTCCTGGTGCTGTCTGGCGCCCTGTCGGGCGATGTGGGCCAGGCATTCGTGAACGGCAACCGGGATCAGGCCGAGACCCTGGCCCGGGAATGGGCGGAGTATTTCCCCGGGGCCTTTTACATCGAGTTGCAGCGCGCCGGCCATCCTGGGACGGAAGGCTACATCCGCCAGGCGGTGACCCTGGCCGGAAAACTCGCCCTGCCGGTGGTGGCGACCCATCCCATCCAGTTTCTGAAACCGGAAGATTTCAAGGCCCACGAGGCGCGGGTGTGCATCGCCCAGGGCTTTGTCCTGGCGGACAAGCGGCGACCGAAGGATTTCACCGGGGAGCAGTATTTCAAGAGCCAGGCGGAAATGGCCGCGCTTTTCAGCGACCTGCCGGAGGCCCTGGCCAATTCGGTGGAGATCGCCAAGCGCTGCAATCTCACGATCCAGCTGGGCAAGAACTTCCTGCCCCAGTTCCCGACGCCTGCGGGCATGACCCTGGACGAATTCCTGGTGCGGGAAGCGAAGAGCGGACTGACCCTGCGCATGGCTCAGCTCTACCCGGACGAGGAGAAGCGGTCGGAAGCCTGGCCCATCTACGAGGCCCGGCTGAAATTCGAAACCGACACCATCATCCAGATGGGTTTTCCCGGCTACTTCCTGATCGTGGCGGACTTCATCGTCTGGGCCAAGAACAACGGCGTGCCGGTGGGGCCGGGCCGGGGCTCGGGCGCCGGGTCGCTGGTGGCCTACTCCCTGGGCATCACGGACCTGGACCCCCTGGCCTACGCCTTGCTGTTCGAGCGCTTCCTCAATCCGGAGCGGGTCTCCATGCCCGACTTTGACGTGGACTTCTGCCAGGACAAGCGCTACCGGGTGATCGAGTACGTGCGGGAACGTTACGGGGCGGATGCGGTGTCCCAGATCGTCACCTTCGGCACCATGGCCTCCAAGGCGGTGATCCGGGACGTGGGCCGGGTGCTGGACATGGGCTACAACTTCTGCGACCAGCTCAGCAAGCTGATTCCCATCGAGCAGAACAAGCCCCTGTCGCTCAAGGCCGCCCTGGAGGCGGAGCCCATCCTGAAGGAGCGCAAGGAAAACGAGGAGGAGGTGCGGGAACTCCTGGCCCTGGCCGAACCCCTGGAGGGACTCACCCGCAACGTCGGCATGCATGCCGGCGGCGTGCTCATCGCACCGGGCAAGCTCACCGACTTCTGTCCCCTCTATATCGCCGATGGTGCGGATGCCACCACCGTTTCCCAGTTCGACAAGGACGACGTGGAGGCCGTGGGCCTGGTGAAGTTCGACTTCCTGGGCCTGCGCAATCTCACCATCATTGACCTGGCGGTGAAGTACATCAAGCGCCTGGACCCGGGCTTCGACACCCGACTGGAGGATCTGCCCTTCACCGATCCGGCCGCCTACAAGGTGCTGAAGGACGCCAACACCACCGCCATCTTCCAGCTGGAAAGTTCGGGCATGAAGAAGCTCCTGTCCAAGCTCCAGCCCGACCGCTTCGAGGACATCATCGCCGTGCTCGCCCTCTATCGTCCCGGCCCCCTGGGTTCGGGCATGGTGGACGACTTCATCCTGAGAAAGAAGGGCGAGCAGAAGATTGACTATTTCCACCCGGACCTGGAGGCCTGCCTCACGCCCACCTATGGCGTGATCGTGTACCAGGAACAGGTGATGCAGATCTCCCAGATCATAGGCGGCTACACCCTGGGGGGCGCGGACATGCTGCGCCGGGCCATGGGCAAGAAGAAGAAGGAGGAGATGGACAAGCACCGGGCCATCTTCACCGAGGGCGCGCTGAAGAAGGGCTACGCGGCCGAGTTGGCGGAGAAGCTCTTCGATCTCATGGCCATGTTCGCGGAGTACGGCTTCAACAAGTCGCACACCGCCGCCTACGCCGTGGTCACCTACCAGACCGCCTGGCTCAAGGCCCACCACGCCTCCGCCTTCATCGCCGCCACCCTGTCCTCGGACCTGGACAACACGGACACGGTGCAGATCTTCTACCAGGATGCCCTGGCCAACGGCATGACGGTGCTGCCGCCGGACATCAACCTGTCCGAGTATTTCTTCGCGCCGGTGGACCGGAAGACCATACGCTACGGCCTGGGCGCCGTGAAGGGCACGGGGGAGCAGGCGGTGGTCGCCATCATCGCGGCGCGGGAGTCGGGCGGGCCGTTTGCCAACCTGTTCGACTTCTGCCGGCGGGTGGACAAGCGCCAGGTGAACCGGCGCACCATCGAGGCCCTGATCCGGGCCGGTGCCTTCGATCCCCTGGAGGCGGACCGGCACAAGCTCATCGCCTCGGTCTCCCTCGCCATGGAGGCGGCCGAGCAGGCGGAAAGGAACGCCCTGCAAGGCGGGCTGTTCGATCTGGGAGGTGGGGCAGGGGACAGCGCCCTGGCGCCACGCTACAACGAGGTCAAGCCCTGGGGCGAGCGGGAAAGGCTCCTGAACGAGAAACAGGCCCTGGGCTTCTATTTTTCCGGACATCCCTATCATGCCTTCCGGCCCGAGTTGTCCTCCTTTATCCGGAAGGGGCTGGGGGCGCTGGAGCCGCAGCGGGAAAACCAGATGCTGGCCGGCATCGTCGTCTCCTCCCGTACCCAGATGACCCGGCGCGGCAAGATGGCCTTCGTGCTCCTGGACGACGGTACGGCGCAACTGGAAATCTCCGTGTTCAACGAGGTGTTCGAGGCCGAGCGCGGCAAGATCACCGTGGACGAGCCGCTCATCGTGGAAGGCAAGGTGCAGAAGGACGATTTTTCCGGCGGTCTCAGGGTGGTGGCGGACAAGCTCATGACCCTCGGGGAAGCCCGGGGCCGTTTCGCCAGGCTGCTGCGCATCTCCCTGGGCTCGACACCGGGCGGGGGCGTGAAGGCAACCGGGGGCGGCGGCGCCGCCGCCCAACTTCTCAAGGACATGCTGACTCCCTTCCGTGCCGGTCCCTGTCCCGTGGTGCTGCGCTACCGCAACGACGAAGCGGAGGCCGACCTGCGCCTGGGAGAATCCTGGCGCGTGCGCCTGGACGACGCCCTGATCGAGAGCCTGTCCGAATGGCTCAAACAGGAAAACGTGCGCATCGAGTATGCGTGACGGCAGAGACTAGAGGCTAGGGGAATTTGGCGCGCGCGAAGCGCGCGGAAAATATTTCCTAGTCCCTCTGACCTACTAGCTTCTAGCCTCCGCTTCACTCAAGTCATCGAAAAAATTGCCGATGCTATAATCGTTCCCCATCCTCGCAGGCTGCAACCAAAAATAATGAAGCTGATCGGCACCTTCACCAGCCCTTACGTGCGCAAGACGCGCATCGTCCTTGCGGAAAAGAAGATTGACTACGAGTTTGTGCTGGATTCTCCCTGGGAAGAGGGGAGCGGGGTGCCCGACCTCAACCCCCTGGGCAAGGTGCCCATCCTGATCCTGGACGACGACAGTACCCTGTTCGACTCGCGAGTGATCTGCGAGTACCTGGACAATGCGGCGCCGAACAACCGCCTGCTGCCCCAGACAAACCGGGAGCGCATCCAGGTCAAGCGCTGGGAGGCGCTCTCCGATGGCGTGTGCGATGCCGCCGCCAACATCGTCCTGGAGAATCGCCGCAAACCCACCCAGCGCAGCAAGGAGTGGCTGGCGCGCCAGCAGGACAAGGTGGGGCGGGGTGTGAAGATGATGTCCGAGGATCTGGGGGACGCACCCTGGTGCCACGGCAACGGTCTGACCCTGGCCGATATTGCCGCCTGCGTGGCCCTGGATTACCTTTCCTTTCGCCTCGCCGATTTTGACTGGCGCACCCCTTACCCCAATCTGGTGAAGCTGCGCGACAAGCTTACGCAGCGCACCTCCTTCGCCGATTCGGCGCCTCACGACTGACCGCTCCGATCTCGGAAGTCATTGCGGGAATCACCCGGGGATGTTCGCTCCGGGAGCCCTCAAGTTTTCGGGAGTCCGCTCGTAATCAATCATGAGGTCGCGAGAACTCCGGAACTTCAGGTAGATACCAGCATGGCAGACGCAACAGAACAGTCGGGCAAGGACACCATCGTCAGGCTGGAGGACGTCAAACTCCTCATCGGCGATACCCTGCAACTCCAGTCCCAGGCGGACCAGGGGATGGTGCGCTATTACGTGAAGCTCATCGGCTACGCCGTGGGCAAGTCCGTCCTGGTCACCACGCCCGTGGTGGATGGCAAGATTTGCCTCATGCGCGAGGGGCAGAGCTTTGTCGTGCGCTGCTTCTCCGGCAAGAACGCCTACGCCTTCCCGGCCGCCACCTTCAAGGTGGTCAATACGCCGTTTCCCCACATGCACCTTTCCTATCCCCGGGAGGTGCGAGGCATCGTCGTGCGCAAGGGCGCGCGGGTGAACACCAACATCATCGCCGCGGTGCAGATACTCTCCGGGGAACGGGCCAACACGCCCGCCGCGGCGAATATCACCAACCTCAGCGTGGGCGGCGCCCTGCTTGCGGCCCGCACGCCCCTGGGCGTGAAGGGCGACCGGATATCCGTCAAGTTCAGGGTCAACCTGGATGAGATCGAAGCCTATCCCCAGTTGGAGGGCGTGATCCGGAATGTCGCCACCGATACGGAGGTGGAAGGTGGTGGCATCCCGCCCGTCATGCACGGCGTCGAATTCAAGGAGGTCTCGCAGCCCGACCGGGTCATGATCACCGCCTACGTTTACCGGCGCATGCTGGAAGACACCGCCGACGACTGAGACGGAGCGAATTCGGGTCACCCGCTAGGATTTCCTCGTCAGAGGAGGCTGTCCGCAAGCTCCTCCGCTCACCCGATCCATCCCGGCCAGGTCCGGCCAGGTCTGGACTTCGGTGAAGCCGGCGGCGGTCAGCAGATCCCGGCAGGCGCGGCCTTGGTCGTAGCCATGCTCGAACAACAGCCAGCCACCCGGCGCCAGGCGGTTTGCCGCGCCATGAACGATGAACCGGATGTCGCCCAGGCCGTCATCCTGGCCCACCAGGGCCGAGGAGGGTTCGAAGCGCAGGTCGCCCTCGGCAAGATGCGGGTCGCCGGGGGCCACGTAGGGCGGGTTGGAAACGATGAGATCGAAGCGGGCCGGCAACGGCACCGGGCCATACCAGCTACCCTGAAGAAAACCGACCCGGGCACCCAGGGCTTGCGCATTGCTTCGGGCGACCGCCAACGCGGCCGGGCTGAGGTCCACCGCCGTTACCTCTGCATCCGGTTTTTCCAGGGCCAGGCTCACGGCCACGGCACCGCTGCCCGTGCCCAGGTCCAGGACGCGCGATCCGGCATCGGCACGCTCCAGGGCCAGTTCCACCAGGAGTTCGGTCTCCGGCCTGGGGATCAGGACGTCGGGCGTGACTCGATACGTCCGGCCGTAGAATTCCCGTTGCCCCAGGAGATAGGCCACCGGCTCCCCGGCCGCGCGGCGCACCACCAGGGTCTCGAACGCCTCTCGTTCGGATTCGGAAAGAGGCAACTCGTCATGGGCCATCAGCGCCACGCGGGAAAGCCCAAGCACCTTTTCCAGGAACAGGCGGGCTTCAAAAAGCGGAATGATCGAGCGCGCCCAAGCCAGGGCATCCCTCCTCGCTTTCCATCCCTCACCCCTCACGCGGCCTCGCCGCTCAACGCCGCCAGCAACTCGGCCTGATGTTCGGAGGTGAGGGCCGAGACGATCTCGTCCATTTCGCCGTCCATGATGAACTCGATCTTGTACAGGGTGAGGTTGATGCGGTGATCCGTCACCCGGCCCTGGGGGAAGTTGTAGGTGCGTATGCGCTCGGAGCGGTCGCCGCTGCCCACCAGGCTTTTTCGCGTGGCGGCCTCCCGGGCCTGACGCTCCCGGGTTTCCCGGTCCTTGATGCGGGCCGCCAGCACGCTCATGGCCTGGGCCTTGTTGCGGTGCTGGGAACGGTCGTCCTGGCATTCCACCACGATGCCCGTCGGCAGGTGGGTGATGCGCACGGCGGAATCGGTCTTGTTGATGTGCTGGCCGCCCGCGCCGGAGGCTCGATAGGTGTCAATCCGGATTTCCGCCGGGTTGATGACCACGTCCGCCACCTCGTCCGCTTCGGGCAGCACGGCCACGGTACAGGCGGAGGTGTGGATGCGGCCCTGGGTCTCGGTGGCCGGCACCCGCTGCACCCGGTGGCCGCCGGACTCGAATTTCAGCTTGGAATAGGCCCCGGTGCCGGCGATGCGGGCGATGATTTCCTTGTAGCCGCCCAGGTCGGATTCCGAGGCCGAGATGACCTCCACCTGCCAGCGTTGGCGTTCCGCGTAGCGGGTGTACATGCGAAAGAGGTCGGCGGCGAACAGGGCGGATTCATCGCCACCGGTGCCGGCCCGGATTTCCAGGAACAGGTTCTTGTCGTCGTTGGGGTCTTTCGGCAGCAGGGCGACCTGCAATTCCTCCTCCAGGCGCACCATGCCCTCCCGGCAGGCCTCGATCTCGCCCTGAGCCAACTCCTTCATCTCCGGGTCGGTGAGCATCTCCTGGGCGGAGGCCATGTCCTCGGCAGCCTTGTTCCAGCGTTTGTAGAGATCCACCACCGGGGAAATGTCCGCGTGTTCACGGGTGAGCCGGCGGTAATTCTCCATGTCCCGGGTGGCGTCCTCGGTGGACAGGAGCGCGTCCAGTTCGGTGAGCCGGTTGGCCAGGTGTTCCAGTTTGTCGAGGATGCTTTGCTTCATCGGGAAGTGGGGAGTGGGGAGTGGGAAGTCGAGACCGGCGCCGTGCCGGGCCGTTCACCGGACAGACCCTACTCGCCGGAATGGCTGGGGTGGTGCAACTGATAGAGGCGGGAGATCAGATCGGAGAGGTCGGCGCGCATGCTGCCTTCGGACTGATTCAGGGCGTGGGTGGGGCCGTGCAGCAGCTTGTTGGTGATGCCGTGGGAAAGGGCTTCCAGCACCCTTTGCGGGTCATCGCCCTTGGCCAGGAGCTTCACCGCCCGATCCAGTTCATGCCGGCGCAGCCGCTCGGCGTGATCCCGGAGCGCCCGGATGGTGGGCACCACGTCACGGGTTTCCACCCAGTGCAGGAAATTATCCACGCGGCTCTCGATGATGGCTTCCGCCTCCACCACCGCGGCCTGGCGCGATTCCATTCCGGATTCCACCACCTGGGCCAGGTCGTCCAGGGTGTACAGAAACACGTCGTCCAGGCGGGATACCTCGGCCTCGATGTCCCGCGGCACGGCCAGATCCACCATGACCACCGGCCGGTGCCGGCGTGCCTTCAAGGCCCGCTCCACCATGCCCTTGCCCAGGATGGGCAGGGGGCTGGCGGTGCAGGACACCACGATGTCGTAATGGTGCAGACGCTCAGGCAACTCGTCCAGGCGTATGGCCTCGCCGCCGAAGCGGTCCGCCAGGGCCTGCCCTCGCTCCGGGGTGCGGTTGGCCACGGTGATGCGACGCGGCTTGTGCCCGGCGAAATGGGCCGCGCACAGCTCGATCATCTCGCCCGCGCCGATGAACAATACCTGCTGTTCCGACACGCTCTCGAAGATGCGCTCGGAAAGATGCACGGCCGCCGCCGCCATGGACACGATGTTGGCGCCGATGGCGGTGCTTGAGCGCACCTCCTTGGCTACCGCGAAGGTGCGCTGGAACATCTTGCCGAGCAGGGTGCCCAGGGTGCCCGCCTCCTCGGCGCGGCGTGCCGCTTCCTTCATCTGACCCAGGATCTGGGGTTCCCCGAGGACCATGGAATCCAGCCCGCTGGCCACGCGGAAGACATGGCGCACGGAATCCCGCTGCGGCAGGGTGTAGAGGTAAGGGCTGATCTTGTCCGGAGACAGACGGTGGTATTCCGCCAGCCACTCCGCGGCGCTGTCCGGCGCCTCGGTGGCGCAGTACAACTCGGTGCGGTTGCAGGTGGAAAGTATCGCCGCCTCGCGCACCGGCCGCATGCGCACCAGGTCGTCCAGGGCCAGGGCCAGCCGGTCAGGGGCGAACGCCACCTGCTCCCGTACCGAAAGGGGGGCCGTATGGTGGTTGATGCCGAGGGTGAATATTTGCATCGGGGGGCGTGGGAAGCTTTCGCCAAATTATAGCATTGCGCGCCACATCTCCCCTCGGCCCCGTTCCGGCCGCCATTTCATCGGCCGGTGAGCCGGGATTTGAAGGCAGGATGGCGCGGGGGGCAGCCAGAACGGCGCCGCACTCGGTAGGGGAGCGGCCGTCGCTACGGGGCTCAATGGCATGCAAGATCGCAAACAAATCGCGCTTTCGGAAAATATTTCATCGCCTTACGGTAGAATTAGGCCCTGCACGTGAAGGAATGGCGCCGCACGGGCTCTCCTCTCCTCCGGATTGTCTTCATGGGCGAGCGTGTCTTGCCAAGGAACGGGTCGAGCGCTTGACTCAATCGTTCGGAAGGGTGGCCTGGGTGTCGCCTTCCAAACCGTACTGCGTTTGCATCAAGGAAAGGATTCATGGTAAGGCTTCTCAGCCACTACGTGCCGGCGAACACGTTGCTCCAGACTGCCTTGGACGCGTGCCTGCTTTTGCTCGCCGTGATGTTGGGACTGCTGCTGCAAACCCAGGGCTCGGCCGTGGTACTCACGGAATCCCTGCAGCCCGCCATTCTGTTTGCCCTGCTGGTCACGGTGATCAACGGCGCTCTTGGCCTGTATCGCCACGACCTTCCCCGTTCCTTCGGCGGCGCTGCGGCACGCATCATTCTTGCCCTGCTCTTGGGACTTTGCGTACTCTATGTGGTGCTGGTGCTCATGCCGTGCCGCTCGGCGTGCGAGGAGGCTTTGGCCATATCGGGCACCCTGTCCCTGGCCGCCGTGTTGCTTCTGCGCGCAACGCTGTTGCACAGGTTGGACCCCCGGGTGTTTTCCCGCCATATCCTGGTGGTCGGCACCGGGCCGGAAGCGGCATTGGTGGAGCAGGCGCTTGCTGCCTCCGGGATGCGCGGCATGTTGCTGCTGGGTTTTTACCCCATAGATGCCGGGGAGGTGGCGGTGTCGTCGGGACAAATCCTGTCGCCGACGAGCACCCTCACGGATGTGGTGAACGACCTGGCGGTGGACGAAATCATCGTGGCGGTCAGGGAACGGCGTGGCGGTGTCCTGCCGCTGACAGAACTCCTCCAGTGCAAGCTGGAAGGGGTGAGCGTCATTGACCTTTCCACTTTCTTCGAACGCTTGCGGGGAGAGGTGCGCATCGAATCGCTCCGGGCCAGTTGGCTCATATACGGCGAAGGTTTTCGCCAGGGGTTTGTGCGCACGATCATCAAGCGGAGTTTCGATCTTTCGGGCGCACTGGTGCTGCTCGTGGTGTCCTTGCCCTTCATGCTGTTGGCCGCCTTCGCCATCAAGCTGGAAAGCAAGGGGCCGATCATTTATCAGCAGGAGCGGGTCGGCCAGGCCGGAAGGGTCTTTCGGGTGAAGAAATTCCGCAGCATGTATTCGGATGCCGAAGCGGACGGCAAGCCCCGTTGGGCCAAGGCGAATGATGACCGCATTACGCGCGTCGGGCGTTTCATCCGCAAGACCCGGATAGATGAATTGCCACAAATCTTCAACGTACTCATGGGGGAGATGAGCATCGTCGGTCCCCGCCCCGAGCGGCCGTTCTTCGTCGCCCAACTGAGTCAGCAGATCCCTTTCTATGCGGCCCGCCATAGTGTCAAGCCTGGCATTACCGGTTGGGCCCAGGTCCGTTACAAATACGGGGATACGGTGGACGACGCGGTTCACAAGCTCCAGTTCGATCTCTATTACATCAAGAACCAGACGCTGTTGTTGGACCTGTTGATCCTGTTCAGGACCATGACCGTTGTCCTGTCCGGGGAAGGCGCCCATTGAACGGGAATGAACGGCCGGACTGCCAGTTCCCGGACTGAGACATGGAATACGTCAGCTCATCTGCTCTCGCTTTGTGGGGTTACGGGGCCTCCGCCGTCGGCTTCCTGGTGTTCGCCACCCAACTTGCCGCCAGATGGCGCGGGGGCTTGCGCGGGTCTCTGCTCCTCGCGGCCATCGTTCTGAGCGCGTGCTGGGCGGCTTGCGCGGCGGGATTCAGTCAAACGGGATCGCCGCTGCTGGCGGCGGGGGCCGTACTCTTCAATACCCTGCGCCTGTGTGCATGGTTTGCGTTCCTCCTGTCCCTGCTGAACGCGAACTCCGCGGAAAAACCTGGTGGCGATCTGCGAAATCTGCTCGCTCCGCGATGGGCGGTGGTCGGGATCGTGGTGGCGGCCCTGGCCAATGTCGTGTTGATGGGCTTCTCGTCCTCTGCCGATTACCTGGGGGGGCGTGCCAGCCAGTTACCTTTTGCCCCGCCTCTGGCTCTTGCCGTCCTGGGCCTGGTTTTATTGGAGCAGGTGATTCGCAATGCACCCACCACGGACCGATGGGGCCTCAAGCCCATGGTCCTGGGGCTGGGGGCCAGCTTCTGCTTTGACCTATACCTCTTCGCCGAGGCCTTCCTCTTCAAACGTCTGGACCTGAACGCATGGACCGTGCGTGGCGTGGTCAATTTGTTGACCATCCCCTTGCTGGCCATGGCCACCACCCGTACCAAGGCGTGGAACATCCGGGTGACGGTTTCCCGGCACATCGTGTTTCACTCCACGGCGCTCCTGGCCACGGGACTGTATCTCCTGGGCATCGCGGGGGCCGGCTACTACCTGCGCTATTTCGGCGGTAGCTGGGGGGGGGCCTTGCAGATCGTGCTTCTGTTCGCCGGCCTGCTGTTTCTCGCCGTGGTGCTTACCTCCGGAAGTTACCGGTCCCGGCTGAGGGTGTTCGTCAGCAAGCATTTCTTCAGCTACCAGTATGACTATCGGGAGGAGTGGCTGCGATTTACCCATTCCCTTTCGTCGGGTACGCCGCAAGCGGGGGGCTTGCCCGAGCTGGTCATCAAGTCTCTGGCCGATCTGGTGGAAAGCCCCGCCGGCGCGCTCTGGCTCGCCGAGGGCGGGGGCGGCATGCGCCAGAATGCGCGCCTGAACATGCCGCGTATAGCCGAAGTGGAGCCGGCAGCCTCGCCCCTGCTCGATTTTCTCGGGCGGACCCAGTGGATCCTCGATGTGGATGAGCTTCATGCTTCCCCGGAGGATTATGGCTTCCTGAGACTTCCTTCCTGGCTCGAATCCCTGGAGGACGCCTGGCTGGTCATCCCCATGTTTTTCGAACAGAAGCTTTTCGGTTTCGTGGTGCTTGCCCACCCCCGGGCCAAGGTGGACATCAATTGGGAGGTGCTGGACCTGTTGAAGACCGCCAGCAGCCAGGCGGCCAGCTACCTGACGCACATGCGCGCGGAGGATGCCTTGCTGGAGGCCAAGAAGTTCGATTCCTTCAACCGCATGTCTGCCTTCGTCGTTCATGACATCAAGAATCTCGTGGCACAGTTGTCCCTGCTGTTGAAGAACGCCGAGAGACACAAGGATAATCCGGAGTTCCAGAAGGACATGTTCATGACCATCGCCCATGCCGTGGATCGCATGAAACAGCTCCTGCTGCAACTGCGCGCCGGCACGACGCCCATAGATCGCCCGCGGCCAGTCATGCTTGCGGATATCATAAATAGGGTGCATCTTGCCAAGCTTGGGCAGGCGTCCAATCTGGAGGTTGGCGTTGAGGAGGGCATCGAAGTGCTCGGCCATGCGGAACGCCTGGAGCGGGTGGTCGGGCACCTGGTGCAGAATGCGCTGGAGGCTACGCCGCCCGAGGGTCGCGTCTGGATACGACTGTCGCGGGACGGGGATAATGCCATGGTGGAGGTCGGTGATTCAGGATGTGGCATGAGCCAGGAGTTCATCCGCAATCACCTGTTTCGGCCATTTGATTCGACCAAGAACGCCGGCATGGGCATAGGTGCCTACGAGAGCGCACAGTACGTGTCGGAACTGGGAGGGCGCCTCGCGGTGGAGAGTGAAGAACGCCAGGGCACCATCATTCGTATCGTCCTGCCCCTTCACCACAGGCTGGCCACTGCCATGGAACTGGAACAGACATGAGCGAAAAGAAGCGCACCCTATTGATCGTCGAGGATGACCCCGCACTACAGAAGCAGATGCGCTGGGCCTTCGATACCTATGAAACCGTGGTGGCGGATGACCGTGAGGAGGCTCTCACGCGCTTTCGGCGTTTTGAACCTGCCGTCGTGACCATGGATTTCGGTTTGCCGCCCGACCCGGACGGCACCAGCGAAGGTTTCAAGCTGCTGGAGCAACTGCTTACCCTGGCGCCTGACACCAAGGTCATCGTACTCACCGGGCAGCACGACCGGGACAATGCGGTCAGGGCCATCGGCATGGGCGCCTATGATTTTTTCGCCAAGCCTTTCGAGCCGGATCTGCTCCTGCTCACCATAGACCGGGCCTTCCGCCTCCATGACCTGCAACAGGAGAACCGCCGCCTTTCGACTCAGCGCAGTGCCAGTCCGCTCGCCGGTGTTCTAAGCATTTCACCGGAAATGCAGCGTATTTGCCGCACGATCGAGAAGGTTGCCACCACCAACGCCACCACCATGCTTCTGGGGGAGAGCGGTACCGGCAAGGAAGTTCTGGCCCGCGCCCTGCATGATCTTTCCCCGCGCAAGGATCAGCGCTTCGTTGCCATCAACTGTGCCGCCATTCCGGAAAATCTGCTGGAGAGCGAACTCTTCGGTTACGAGAAAGGCGCCTTCACCGGCGCCGCGAAACAGACCCTGGGCAAGATCGAGACAGCCAACCGGGGAACCCTGTTCCTGGACGAAATCGGGGATCTCCCGAGTTCGCTCCAGGCCAAGTTGCTGCGCTTCCTCCAGCAAAGGATAATCGAACGGGTTGGCGGACGGGACGAGATTCCTATTGACGTGCGGGTGATCTGCGCCACACACCAGGATCTCAAGGCTCGAATCGTGGATGGCCGATTCCGGGAGGATTTGTACTACCGGCTCGCGGAGATCGTCATCGTCATCCCACCCCTGCGGGAGCGCCAGGGCGATGCGGCCTTGCTGGCCCATGCGTTCGTGCAACGTTTCGCCCTGGAACAGAACCGCGGCGTCATGACCCTGAGGCAGGATGCCCTGGATGCCATTGACTCCCACCGCTGGCCGGGAAACGTGCGCGAGTTGGAGAACTGCATCAAGCGCGCCGTCATCATGGCCGATGGCGCCCAGATCACGGCGGCCGACATCGGTCTGGCGCCCCCCGGCTCTGACCTGGGTAGCCTCAACCTGCGCCAGGTACGGGAGGATGCGGAAAAAGGAGCCATCGTGCGCGTGCTCGGACGGGTCGACGGTAATGTGTTGAAAGCCGCTGAAATTCTCGGTGTAAGCCGTCCCACCCTATATGATCTGATGCACCGCTACGGATTGAAATAAGGCCCCCGCCCCATGCGAAAAACCATCATTCATCTTCATCCAGGAGTCCCCATGACCCGCCACCCGCGTCGAGTCGGACGTTCCACTATCGCTGCACTGCTGCTGGCCTCCCTGCTGGCGGGCTGTGGATCAAACAACCCGGAGACGATGATCGCCTCCGCGAAGGACTTCATCGGCAAGCATGACAACAAGTCCGCCATCATCCAGCTCAAGAATGCCCTGCAGAAGACGCCTGACAACGCCGAGGCACGTTTCCTGCTGGGCGCCACCGAGTTTGCCGCAGGCGATCTCCCCTCCGCCGAGAGCGAGTTGCGGCGTGCCATGACCTTGCACTATGCCCCGGACATGGTTGTGCCCGTGTTGGCGCAGGTCATGCAGGGGCTGGGCGAATTCAAGAAGATCATTGATGAGTTCGGTGCGACCCAGCTGACGTCCCCGGAGGCCAAGGCGAGCCTGGGGGCCACCCTCGGCGGCGCCTACCTGGGCCTGAACAACCAGGAAGAGGCGAAAAAGCGTTTCGATGCGGCGCTGGCATTGCAGCCCAATCAGCCTGTGGCCAGGCTCGGCAATGCCCGGCTTCAGGCCATGGGGGGCGATCTGCCGGCCGCCCTGGCGACCGTGGACGGCGTGCTGGGGACATCGCCCAATATGTCCGATGCCCAGTTCCTCAAGGCGGATATTCTCCTGGCCCTGAAACGCCTGGATGAAGCCGCCAAGCTTTACGATCAGGTCATCGCCGGACAGCCGGACAATGTGCGCGCCCATTACAGTCGCATCATGCTGTCCGTCAATCAGAACAAGCTGGACGAGGCGGCGACGCAGGTGGAGGCCATGAAGAAGGCTTTGCCGCAGCATCCCCAGACCCACTATACGGCGGCGGTCCTCGCGCTCAAGCGCGAAGACCTGCAGAAGGCACGGGAGGAAATCCAGATCGCCGTGAAGTCGTCCAAGAACTACCTGCCGGGAATGTTGCTGGCGGGCGAGATCGAATTCCGGCTCAATTCCCTGTCCATGGCCCAGGACTACCTGCAAAAGGTGCTGGCCCAGGCCCCCGGGTCGGTGCTGGCCCGGCGTCTGCTGATTGCCACCTATCTGAGGAGCGGTCAGGCGAGCCAGGCGCTGGAAACGCTCAAGCCCCTGGTCGCCGCGGCGCCGGATGATTCGACCGTGCAGATGCTTGCCGGAGAGGTTTATCTGGGCAACAACAACCTGGCCGAGGCCGAGAAGTATTTCAGCAAGGCATCTTCCCAGGATGCCAAGAGTTCCTATGCCCGAACCCGCCTCGGGCAGGTCAAGTTCGCGGAAGGCGATGTGCAGGCCGGTTTCCATGAGCTGGAGGCCGCCGCCAACATGGAGACGGCCAACTACCAGCCGGACATCCTCCTGGTCATCGCCCACCTGCGGCGCAACGAAGCGGACCAGGCGCTGGCGGCGCTGGCCAAACTGGACAAGAAATTGCCCAACAGCCCGATCCCGGCCAACCTGCGCGCGGGGGCCATGTTTATGAAGGGCGACGTGGCGGGGGCACGCAAGAATCTGGAGCATGCGCTCCAGATTTCTCCCACCTATTTCCCCGCGGCCCTGACGCTCGCGCGTCTGGATGCTCAGGACAAGAACTGGGACTCCGCGCGCAAGCGCTTCGAGACCATCCTGGAAAAGGACCCGAAGAATGTGCAGGCTTTGCTCGCTCTGTCCCAGGTGCGCTCCAGCATGGGGGCGAAGGCGGCCGAGGTGGAGGAACCCCTGACCCGGGCCGTGGCGGCCAACCCGACCAATGGCTCGGCGCGCATCGCCTTGATCCGTTACCACCTGGCGGCCAAGAACAACGACAAGGCCGTGTCTGCGGCCCAGGATGCGCAGCTGGCCGTTCCCGAAGACCCCGAGATTCTCGACGCACTGGGGATGGCGCAACTGTCCAGCGGACAGGTCAACGAAGCCATTACCACCTTCTCCAAGCTGGCCAATCTGCGTCCGCAGGCGCCCCAGCCGCAGTTGCGCCTGGCTGGCATCTACTTGCGCCAGAAACAGAACGAACTGGCTCTCGGTGCCCTGCGCAAGGCGCTGGTACTCAAGCCCGACCTGGTGGAAGCCCAGTCCGGCATGGTGGCGCTCACCACGCTGATGGGGCGGCAGCGGGAAGCCATAGGCATCGCCAAGGATGTGCAGCGGCAGCGGCCGAAGGAGCCGGTGGGCTACATGCTGGAAGCCGACGTGTTCGGCAGCGAGAAGAAATGGGCCGAGGCCGCCACGGCCTTGCGCCAGGGCATCAACATCAGCCATGCGCCCAATCTGGTGGTCGCCCTCGCTACCGTGTTGCAGCAGGACGGCAAGAGCGGGGAAGCGGACAAGGTTCTGAGTGACTGGGTTCGCGGCAATCCCAAGGAAGTCTTCGTGCGCACATACCTGGCGGAGAAGAGCCTGAATGCCAAGCAATACGAGCAGGCCGCGAAACAATACCGGGAAATTCTTGCCATCGAGCCCAAGAACCCATCGGTCCTCAACAACCTTGCCTGGGTCGCCGGGCAGATCAAGGATCCCAGGGCGATCGAGTATGCCGAACAAGCCAACACCCTGGCGCCCAACACACCGGCGATCCTGGATACCCTGGCCATGCTCGTGATCGGCAAGGGCGATCTCCAGAAGGGGCTGGGCCTTCTGCGCCAGGCCCTGGCACTGTCCCCGGACGCGGGCGCCATTCGTCTCAATCTGGTGAAGGCGCTGTCGCAGGCCGGACAGAAGGACGCGGCGAAGAAGGAGATCGAACCCCTGCTGAAGCTGGATGACAAGAACCCGCTCAAGGCCGAGGCTCTGACACTCCAGAAGACCCTTTGATACCGCAAAAGAACCCGTGCCGGGGGCGGACTCCTCCCTTCGGCTCGGGGTGGGTATTTCTCGAACAATTTTTACCTACGGAAAACCTGTCATGACCACTATCGCAGTTGTGGGCCTGGGCTATGTCGGCCTGCCTCTCGCTGTCGAATTCGGCAAAATATTCCGGACCATCGGCTTCGATCTCTCGGAAGCAAAGGTCGGGCATTACCGCAATTTTTTTGATCCCACGGGCGAGGTGAGCGGCGAGGCGCTGCGGGCCGCGACGCGACTGACCTGCACCACGGACGCCACGGCGCTGGCGGAAGCGGACTTCGTGGTGGTGGCGGTTCCCACGCCGGTGGACATCGCCCACCAGCCGGACTTCAGCCCGCTCGTGGGCGCCAGCGAATTTGTCGGCCGGAACCTGAAGACCGGGGCCATCGTCGTCTATGAATCCACGGTCTATCCGGGGGCGACGGAAGAAATCTGCATTCCCGTGATCGAGAAGTTTTCCGGCAAGAAGTGGAAACAGGACTTCTTCGTCGGCTACTCGCCGGAGCGCATCAACCCGGGCGACAAGGAACGCACCGTCACCAAGATCGTCAAGGTCGTCTCGGGGGATACGCCGGAGACCCTGGCCAAGGTTCAGGAAATCTACGGCAGCGTGATCACGGCCGGTGTCTATCCGGCCAGCAACATCAAGGTGGCCGAGGCCGCCAAGGTGATCGAGAACACTCAGCGCGACCTGAACATCGCGTTGATGAACGAATTGGCGATCATCTTCGATCGTATCGGCATTGACACCCTGGAGGTGCTGCAAGCCGCCGGCACCAAGTGGAACTTCCTGCCCTTCCGCCCCGGTCTGGTGGGGGGGCACTGCATCGGCGTGGACCCGTATTACCTGACACACAAGGCGGAAATGCTCGGCTATCACCCGGAAGTGATCCTGGCCGGACGGCGCATCAACGACGGCATGGGCAAGTTCATCGCGGAGCAGACCGTCAAACACATGATTCGCAGCGGTGCCGTGATCAAGGACGCGCCGGTGATCGTGCTGGGCCTGACCTTCAAGGAAAACTGCCCGGACCTGCGCAATTCCCGGGTCATTGACGTCATTGACGAACTCAAGTCCTACGGCATGGAGGTGCATGTGCACGACCCGGTGGCGGACAACGCAGAGGCCGTCCACGAGTACGGCGTTCACCTGGAAGCATGGGAAGATCTGCCCAAGGCCGCCGCCATCGTTGCCGCCGTCGGCCACAAGGAGTTCGCCGCGAGGCCGCTCTCGGACTACGTCGAGAAGCTCATGCCCGGGGGCACCCTGGTGGACGTCAAGTGTCAATTCGATGCCGAGGCCCTGCGCGACGCCGGCCTCACGGTCTGGCGTCTGTGACCGAGATGGAAAGACTCGCGCAAGTCCGGAACGATCTGCGTGCCGAGCCCAAGCGCTGGCTGGTCACGGGCAGCGCCGGCTTCATCGGCTCCCATCTGGTGCAAACCCTGCTGCGCCTGGACCAGGAGGTGGTGGGGCTGGACAGCTTCGCCACCGGGCACCGGCACAACATCGAGGAAGTACTGGACTCGGTGCCTTCGGAACAGCAGGCCAGGCATCGTTTCATCGAAGGGGATATCCGGGACTTGGAGGCCTGCCGCCAGGCCTGTGACGGCGTGGATTACGTGCTGCACCAGGCGGCCCTGGGCTCGGTGCCGCGCTCGCTCACCGATCCCATCGGCACCAACGGCGCCAACATTGACGGCTTCCTGAACATGCTGGTGGCGGCGAAGGATGCCGGCGTGAAACGTTTCGTCTACGCGGCTTCGAGTTCCACCTACGGCGACCACCCGGGCCTGCCCAAGGTGGAGGAGGTCATCGGCAAGCCGCTGTCGCCCTACGCGGTGACGAAATACGTGAATGAACTCTATGCCGACGTGTTCGCCCGCTGCTATGGCTTCCAGAGCGTCGGCCTGCGCTATTTCAACATCTTCGGCGCCCGCCAGGATCCGGACGGTGCCTATGCCGCGGTCGTGCCCAAATGGGTGCGCGCCTTGCTGCTGAACGAGGAAGTCTGGATCAACGGCGACGGCGAGACCAGCCGCGACTTTTGCTACATAGAAAATGCCGTCCAGGCCAACCTGCTGGCGGCCACCTCCGGGTCGGAAGGCGCCAACCAGGTCTATAACGTGGCCGTCAGCGACCGCGCCACACTCAACCAGTTGTTCGGCCTCCTGCGGGACATCCTGGCGGAGCGTTTCCCCCATGTTGCCCAGGCCCAGGCATCCTATCGCGATTTCCGCGCCGGGGACGTGCGCCATTCCCAGGCGGACATCGGCAAGGCCCGGCGCCTCCTGGGCTATGCCCCCAGCCACCGCCTGGAGGCCGGCTTGCGCGAAGCCATGGACTGGTACGTGCAACGCTTCGGCAACCGGATGTCCGGTCGCTGAGGAAGGCGCCGCATGCCCTATCCCCGTCTCCTCAGGCTCGCGGCTCTGTTCCTGGGTGTCGGGTCGCTCCCGGTGCTGGCGGTGGAACCGGCCGCGCCGGACGCCAAACTGCTGACCGCCCAGGCGACGGCACTGGAACATGGAGAAGGCGTTCCACGGGATACGGAAAAGGCCGCCGCACTTTACTGCGAGGCGGCGCGCCTGGGCGATGCGGGTGCCCAGTTCAATCTGGGCTGGATGTATGCCAACGGGCGTGGTCTGTCACGGGACGATGCCCTGGCGGCTTTTTTCTTCGGCCTGGCGGCGAAGCAGGGCATGGACCAGGCGAAGAACATGCTCCGTTTCGTGGGCGAGGCGGTGGCCGCACCCCCGGAATGCATGAAGGACAAGGCCGAGGAGATTTCCGCGCCGGAGGGCGCCAGCCCCGAGCGGAAACAGGTGGTGGAAATGATCCGCAAACTGGCTCCCGAATACGCCATCAGCCCCAGTCTGGCCCTGGCCGTGGTGACCGTGGAATCCAATTTTCAGGCATCGGCGCGCTCGGGCAAGAACGCCCAGGGGCTGATGCAACTCATCCCGGAGACCGCCGAGCGCTTCAAGGTCAGGAACGCCTTTGATCCGGTGCAGAACTTGCGGGGCGGGCTGGCCTACCTGCGCTGGCTGCTGGCCTATTTCCAGGGCGACGTGGCGCTCGCCGCCGCCGGCTACAATGCCGGGGAAGGTGCCGTGGACAAGTACCAGGGAATTCCGCCCTACCAGGAGACCCGGGCCTACGTGCAGCGCATCCTGGAGCTGTTTCCCAAGCGTGAGCACCCCTTCGATCCGCTCATCACCGACCCCTCCCCCCATCTGCCGCGCATTCGGGCGAAGCGCCTCCAGGGTTGAACATGCTGACCAAACTTTGTCACCGGCTTTTCCTGTTTCTTGTCCTGGCCGTTGGGCTGGCCGGCATGTCCCATGCCGCATTGCCGGAAACCGTGGAGAAGATCAAACCCTCCATCCTCGCCATCGGCACCTTTGAGCGCACCCGCAGTCCCCAGTTCCGGCTCAACGGCACGGGCTTCGTCGTCGGCGACGGCAATCTGGCGGTGACCAATGCCCACGTGGTGCGTACACCGATGGACGTGGAGACCGGGGAGAAACTCATCGTCCTGGCGCGCACGCCGGCGGGAACCCTGGAGCCCCGGGAGGCTTTCAAGGTGGCGTTCGACGCCGAGCATGACCTGGCCCTGCTCAAGATCAGCGGTGCCCGGCTCCCGGCCATGGTCCTGGCGCCGGACGACAGCAAGCGGGAGGGGGAACAGGTGGCCTTCACCGGCTTCCCCATCGTCGGCGTACTCGGCCCCTATCCGGCCACCCACCGCGGCATCATCGCCGCCCTGGCGCCGGTGGCCATACCGGGAGCGAACGCCAACCAGTTGAGTCCCAAGCTCATCCGCCGCCTGGCCAAGGGGCCCTTCACCATCCTGCAACTGGATGCCACCGCCTATCCCGGCGACAGCGGCAGCCCGCTCTACGACCCGAATACCGGCGAAGTGGTGGGCATCATCAACATGGTCCTGGTGAAGAGCACCAAGGAAAGCGCCATCACCGATCCCAGCGGCATCACCTACGCCATCCCCGTGCGCTACCTGAGGGAACTGATGTCCGAGCAGCGGTGATTTCCGGAAAGGCTGCTTGAACCGCAGAGATCTTTGTTTCAGAAGCGCGCCAGCATCCTGATGTCTTCACCGACCTTGCTTACATCGCGCAGGGTCAGGCGGCGCTGGCCGGAGAGGTCGGAGAGTTCGGGCAACTGGAAGAGTCCGGTCGCCGTGTGCCCGAGGAGGGTAGGGGCGAGGTAGAGCAGGAGTTCGTCCGCCAGTCCTTCCCGGATGAGGCTGCCGGAGAGACGCATGCCGGCCTCGGCGTGGACTTCGTTGACGCCGCGCCTGGCCAGTTCTGCCATGAGGGCCGCCAGGTCCACCTGGCCCGCGTCGCCAGGCAGGACCACCACTTCCGCGCCCAGGTTGGCCAGGGCTTCCACCCGCGCCGGGTTGTCCACCGCCGACACGATCAGGGTGTGGCCGCCCTGGAGTACGGCGGCGGACAGGGGGATTTCCAGGCGTGTATCCACCACCACCTTGAGCGGCTGGCGCGGCGGCATGCCCTGCCAATCCACGTCGCGCACGGTGAGCCGCGGATCGTCCCCGCGCACCGTGCCCATGCCGGTGAGGATGGCGCAGGCGCGGGCGCGCCAGCGGTGCCCGTCCCGGCGGGCGTCCGGTCCGGTGATCCACTGGGAGGCGCCGTTGGTCAGCGCGGTCTTGCCGTCCAGGCTGGCCGCGGACTTGATGCGCAGCCAGGGGCGGCAGCGGCTCATGCGCGAGACGAAGCCGATGTTCAGTTCCCGCGCTTCCGTCTCCAGGAGGCCGCAGGCGATGGCAATGCCGGCCTGGGACAGGAGCTTCATGCCGTCTCCCGCGACGCGGGGATTCGGGTCTTCCATGGCGGCGACGACCCGGCTCACCCCCGCGGCGATGAGGGCCCTGGCGCAGGGAGGGGTGCGTCCGAAATGGCTGCAAGGTTCCAGGGTGACGTAGGCGGTGGCGCCCCGGGCGGCCTCGCCCGCCTCCCGCAGGGCATGGACTTCGGCATGGGCCTCGCCCGCCCTCTGGTGCCAGCCCTCGCCCCGCACCTGGCCATCCTTGACGATGACGCAGCCGACCCGTGGGTTGGGCATGGTGGTGTAGAGCCCCTGCGCGGCCAGTTGCAGCGCGCGGGCCATGAATTGGTGGTCGGCGGGCGAGAACATTTCAGTGTCAGGTGGCAGTTGTCAGTGATGTTTCCGCGCCTTCGGCGCGCATACTTTTCTAGCCTCTAGCCTCTAGCCTCTAGCCTCTAGTATCTCGACACGTTAATTACGAAACATAATGCCGAGCCATCTTGCTATCTGCGTCTTGCCGGGTGAAAGACCAAGCGATTCCTCGCTGGTCTGCATTTCGGCGCGACTGCCAGGCATTGACCT
>JAQTNA010000030.1 GCA_028714035.1 Rhodocyclaceae bacterium | reverse complement strand
GGCGGCTTGCCGTGGAAAACGCTGCGCGTTTCCCACCGCGCCCCCCTTTGCCCACAAGCTCCACAGACCAATCATCATTTTTATGTATTTTTCAAAAACAGAACATACAAGGCGCAGAGACGCGGAGAAAACCAGTACCTTATAACAGAAATAGGCTACTCACCAGAGCGGGTTAAAGGCGTGGAAGAAAAGCTTTTCCTCTGCGTCTCCGCGCCTCTGCGGTTCAAATTTCATTTTCCATGCGCCACCACAAGCCATCAGATCGGCTGGAACAACTCGTTGAACTTGTCCTGGGCCGCGCGCCGGGAGGCTTCGCCGGCATCCGGTGCGATGGCGGCCTGGGTCATGGCGTAGGCCGCATCCAGCAATGCCACGAAACGGCTGTCCAGATCCTTCAACTGCTCAGGCTTCAGGTGCTTGTCGGCCCGATAGCGGGCCAGGATGGCATGCAGGCGCGCCAGGTCTTCCTGCACCATCTGCGCCCTGGGCGTGGCGGCGAAATACTCGTTCTCCATCTTCAGGCGCCCGGGCGCGGCCAGGAGGCCGGCAACGAAGCCGCGATAGGCACGGGCCAGTTCCGGCGCCCCGTCCACCAGCATGGCGTTGTTGCTGTCCATCATGAAGCTGCGCACGTCCGCGTTGGCGGAGCCCACCACCAGCCGGTCGCCGAACAGGGAGACCTTGCTGTGCAGGGAGAGGTTGAAGCCCTCCGCCGGCTTCTGGTATTCGTAATACTCGAAGCGGGCGCTCCGGCCATTCTTGTGCGCCCCGGCAAATTCGGCGAAGGCCTTGATGGCATGGCGCGCCAGGAAATTGACCGGCGCGAGATCGGTGGTATCCAGGGAATTGGAGAGCACCCGCACCGTCACCCCGGAGCAGTCCCGGCTGCCGTCCACCAGTTGCGCCAGGGCCGCCGCCAGGTTGGCCGGCGGGAAGAAATAGGCGTTGTGCAGGATCACGCTCCGGGGCGCGGCGGGCGTCGCCCCCTCGCAGATGCCGGACAGGGCGTCCAGCCAGACCTGGGCGATGTGCTTGCCGCCGGCGCCTTCCGCCCCGGCGCGGGCGCCGTAGAAACGCTTCATGTCCGCCTGCGGTAGCGAACGATCGAAGGGCAGGTTTTCCAGGTAGTAGAGCCGGGCGCCCGCATCCAGGGGCAGGCCGGTGGCGGGCTGGATGCTCGCCGCGTAGGTCTGGCGGTAACGCTCGGCGGCCCGGGACATGCGCACATTGACCTCGGCTATGCGCTGGTCCAATGATCTGGCCGAAAGCTGATACTTCCCGTCCACGCAGGAGTCGTACATCGCCCCCTGGGGAATGTCGGCGCAGGCCTTCTCCGCCCGCCCGTAGGCCTCCAGGTTCTCCAGCATCTCGTTCGGGGCATGGGCGCGCACCTCGTCCAGGGTAGCCACCATGGGCTTGAAGTTCCACAGGCGCTCGAAGGCCTGTTCCAGCTTGCCCCCGGCCTCACCCGCCAGCGTGGCCACCAGATCGGTGTCCATGAAGATGTATTTCTCCACCAGGGAATTCGGGTGCATATGGTAGGAGTTCTCCACGTTGCGCCCGCCCAGTTGCACCCGGCCGGCATCGGCCAGCAGGAGTTTCTGGTGGGTGAAGTCCGTGAAATGTTCCCAGTCCTTCTTTTCCTCCTCGCCGATCTTCCGGTTCACCGGCAGGGCGGAAAAGAGGCCGTTCTTCAGCGGCAGGATCTCGCTGCCGTACATCTGCTCGGCCAGGACGAGTTCCAGCCTGGCCTGCATGGCGGCGAAGGCGGAACCGGTGCGGGACTGCCAGTAGAGTTTGCCCAGCTTCTTCAGGCCCTCCCTGGCCTCGGGCGTGGCCTTGCCGGCGCCGCCCAGGGCCTTGGGATCAATGTCCTGGCCGTGCAGGATCGCCAGGGTCATGAGTCCGGAACTCTTGCCGTACAGCCCGGAGAGCAGGAGGCCGGAACCGCCGGTGTTCAGGTCGGAGATATTGAGCGGCGCGGCGGGCAAGCCGTCCACCTTCTCCTCGGCGAACAGCTTGTCCAGGGCCGCGAATTTCTGCGCGGAGCAATCCTCCGCCGTCGGCGCGGCGCCTTCGCCGCAACCCATGGCCATGTAGGCCGCGTCCATGACGATATGGCGCGTCGGCCGGTTGTAGAAGCGCACCTCCAGGCTGCCCTTGCCGGTGCTACCGCGCTGCGCCAGGGCGGAGAAGGTATCCAGGCGCTTGTAATTGGTCTGGTAATCCGTGAGTAGACGCACCCGCACGCCGCGCCGCGCCGCCGCGATCAGGGCCTCGGACAGCAGCGATGAGCTCTCGTCGTCGGAGTAGATGTAGTAGGAAAGGTCCAGAGAGGTCCGCGCCTCTTCCACCAGGCGCAGCTTGGACTGAAAGGCGGCATCGTTGTCGGTGATCACGCTCCCGTCCACGATCGCCATGGGCCCGGCCGAAGCCTCGGCCGCCAGGGATTGCTCCGTGAGCGCCGGGTGCGGTGGCGTGGTGACACAGCCCGCCGCCAGCCATGCCGCGGCGAGTGCCGCAATAAGTTTCCCATTCATGATGTCGCCCCCCGAACGCGTTGAAGCAAGCCGACATCATAATGAAAAAAGGAGCCTTGCGTTATAACTTCGGGCTCCTTTTTCCTTGCAGGCTTGCCGTGTAAGTCGCCTTTGCCGACTTTCACGGCATTATGGAGCCCCCCCCTCCGTCACTTGTATCCCTTCGATAAAACATGTGTTTGAACGTCAGCTTTTCGGTGGTGATCTGCCCGACGGATACCAGTCCGATCCCCGGTTTTCGTCTGCCATGCTAGGATTCCGGCTGTCCGCATCCCTTCTTCGAGGTTCCCATGACTCATGCAGAATTGACTGAACTTCCCTTGGCGGAGCGCTGAGTCTTCGTCAATCAGAGGGAGATCAGCCATTATGAGCACAGTACGCGTGACCATTGACCCCGCCGACCCGAATTTTCGGTCCGTTGGCCGCATAGACGCAGCCAGGGTGGACGCTACCTCGGAGAAAGAGATTGCCACTCAGCAGGGCGCCGATGAATTGGAAGCGCTACAAGATGCCGCGAAATTCACCCGCCGGGTCAGAAAGCGCCTGGGGCTAAGCCAGACCGAGTTTTCCCAAAGAATTGATGTCTCCCTGGACACCATCCGCAACTGGGAACAAGGCAAGCGCTCCCCAACCGGTGCAGCCAAAGCCCTGCTCAAAATACTGGACAGGGCTCCCGAGGCGGCCTTGGCTGCGCTGGAATAGAACAAATCAAACCCTCGCCGCAAGGACGCGAAGACGCAAAGGGCCGCAAAGGAAACCTTGAAGCTTGCCCGACTTCCCCAAGGTCGGGAAGGGAGAGTGGCCGAGAACGGCCAAAACCAGTCATCCAGCACTTCAGCGTGTGTATTCTTAGCAAAATGCAACACAACAATTTTTTGCATATCGGACATTTTTTAGCAAGGGACAATTGTCTTGAAAGTAAAGAAAACCACCCCCTCCATAATTTATCTGGTAATTATCGGATTTATAGTCCTAATATTGGGCGCATATGCTCTTCAGTTAGGAGGTCAAGTGACATTGCGTCCTGGTAAGGTGGATATCAGTGCGCCAACCGGGAAAGACGCGACAATGAATGCTCCGGCAAATAAAGTGGAACAGCAGGCACATTCAAGCGGAGAGGGTTCTCGCGCAGTTAATAGCCTTGGCGATATCACACAAGGGGCGGCGCCAGCGAAACGTTCTACCGCGCAAACCATTCCGGCAGAAATTTCACAGGAAGCGAAATCAGACGGTAAAGACTCTAAGGCAATGAATGCCGCTGGCGACATCATCATAAAATAGTCATGCGAACGCTTGCGGCATTTTTCCTTTTATTCAATTTATTTTGGCTCGCCATGGCCAAGGACTCTCGCGCAGAACATGTATTTCAAAAAGCCACGGCGAGCGCCCCGTATTCTACTGCCATTAATGCGAGGGGCAATGTCTACTTAACGAATAGCAACAATAATATATATATCGATGTTATTGGCTCAAAAGCTGCAATTACAAAAGCTTACCTTGTGCCTTCGGTCAATTTTTCTCAGAAGTTTTTTAATGTCGACGGTAAACAATATTCAAATCAATTTTATGACGCTGCATTCGTCTGTGTAGAAGTGGCCAATATAAGCTCCACCCCCCTTCTAGTAACTGCAATAAAACTGGAATTCAGCAATTATAAAAACCTACGTTTCGGCCCGGGAGCATACAGTGGCTGTCCATCTGAAAAAATATCAGGAGTCACTCCCGAATGTATGCTACAACCAGGTCAACGCAAAAAATGGCTTCTCCAAAATGGATTTGTAATTCCTGGCATGATCAATTTTCTAGAGCAGGAAAGTGATGAATACGTTTTCGATAGCCACCCAAAGCGCACAAGCAATGACTTTGTGATTCAACGGCTCAATCAATTTTTGCGCTCCACGGCCGGCGATAAAACGATGCTGAAAGTGAGCGTATTCGAGCTCAATTACAAGCCTGTCGTGATAGGACACTTTAGACTTGCTGACGGCAGCAACTTGTTTGCAACCGAACCAACTATGCATAAAATCGGTAGAAAAGAAGTACTTGCATTTCCACTGCAGCATGATGCCTTTTTAGGAGAGGCGTTAAGCCAGATGAAAGATGGAAAAATTAATTCTTTTCGCGAGGCCTGTAATTCAGACTAGCGGCTGATTTTGTGAGAAGCGCCTGTCTGCTTCGGGTCGAAAGCCGCCGTAGGGAGGGCTTCGGCTTGCCAGCCCTCATTTCCCAACTTTCCCACTGACCCAATAATCAGCCTTGCTTTTTGTGGCTTCATGAAAAAGAAAGGGCGGGCGACTTTCGTCGCCCGCCCTTCTTGTCGAAGCAAGCCGCAGCTTATTCGCCGACCACCACCACCTTGATGTCGGCCGTCACGTCGGTGTGCAGCGAAACGGTCAGCTCGGACTCGCCGATCATCTTCAGCTGGCCATTGGGCATGCGCACGTCGGACTTGGCCACTTCGAAACCTTGGGCAGCCAGGGCCTCGGCGATATCGGCGTTGGACACGGAGCCGAACAGGCGGCCATCCACACCGGCCTTGCGGGCGATGGTCACGGACAGGCCTTCCATCTTGGCAGCCTTGTCCTGGGCGGCGGCCAGCGTCTCCGCAGCCGCACGCTCCAGCTCGGCGCGCTTGGTTGCGAATTCGGCGAGGCTCGCCTCCGTCACGCGCTTGGCCTTGCCCTGGGGAATCAGGTAATTGCGGGCATAGCCCTCCTTGACCTTGACCACATCGCCCAGGTTACCCAGGTTCACCACCTTCTGCATCAGGATAATTTGCATGTTCCGGTCTCCTTAGTGCAGGTCGGTGTAAGGCATCAGGGCCAGGAAACGGGCGCGCTTGATGGCCGTGGACAGCTGACGCTGGTAGCCGGCCTTGGTGCCGGTGATGCGCGCCGGCATGATCTTGGCGTTCTCGGTGATGAAATCCTTGAGGATTTCCACATCCTTGTAATCAATCTCTTCGATCTTCTCGGCGCTGAAGCGGCAGAACTTGCGACGCTTGAACATGCCACCACGGGCGGGACGATCCTTCTTGTCCTTCAACTTGGACTTGGGCCTGAAAGCCATTTTAATTTCCTTCCACAAATTCGATTGCTATCACATGAAGCACCGGCTGCCTGATCTTCGCGCTCTTTTGAGCCAGGAAACCGGTCACCCTGATCTTGATTCCGAGCCTGCTGCCTGCCAGGAGCCGGGCCATCTCGCCCATCGCCTTGGCCGCCAATTCCACCGCCACTTCCCGGGGGTGTCCGGCTTCCTCCCGGCGGGAGCGGTGTTCCAGCTTGAACCCCAGGACCGGCACGCCGGCAGGGGTGTGGCGCAAGGCATCCAGCTCAACAATCTGCCCGGTGATCTCCAGGCGGTTGTCTGCGGGGCCGGGCGCGGCAGTCTCGGTCACTGAATCAGGCAGCCTGTCCTTCCGCGGCCGGAGCCGAGGTCATGGAGCGGGACTTCTCGTCCTTCATCATGGGAGAAGGCGTGGTCACGGCCTTCTTCGTCTTGATGGTCAGGTGGCGCAGCACGGCGTCGTTGAACTTGAAGGCGTGCTCCAGTTCGGCCAGGGTCTCGTTGTCGCACTCGATGTTCATGAGCACGTAGTGAGCCTTGTGCACCTTCTGGATCGGGTAAGCCATCTGGCGGCGGCCCCAGTCTTCCAGGCGGTGGATTTGGCCGGAACGGCCGGTGACGAGCGTCTTGTAGCGCTCGATCATCGCCGGCACCTGTTCCGACTGGTCGGGGTGGACGATGAAAACGATTTCGTAATGTCGCATGCAGACTCCTTTTGGGTTATACCCCCCGGCATGCGTTCCCGGTGGGGCAAGGTTGGAAAAGCCGGCAATTATATGATTTTCAGGCGCTTGTGGCAATCGAAAATGGCGCCTCAATCCGAAACCTGATTAGCGCTGATCTTCGTCCGACTATATTTCAAGGCGCTTCCGGAAAATCAGGCTCCCTGTGGGTCGGGCTGGAGCCCGACCCACGAAACCCCACAATGATTTTCTGGCTGAAGATCAGCACCGATCAGGATCCGAAATACCTTTCAGCCAGCCCAGCCCCGCCTCGGTGCCGGCCGCGGGGAGGTATTCGCAGCCGACCCAGCCCGGGTAGCCGATGGCGTCCAGGTGGCGGAACAGGAAGGGGTAGGCGATCTCGCCGCTACCCGGTTCGTGGCGGCCGGGATTGTCGGCGATCTGGATGTGGCCGATGCGGGCCAGGTTCGCTTCCAGGGTGCGCGCCAGGTTCCCCTCCATGACCTGGGCGTGATAGACATCGTATTGCAGGGCGAGATTGGGACAGCCCGCCTCGGCGATGATTTCGAGCCCCAGGCTCGGGCGATCCACGAAGAAGCCCGGGATATCCCGGCTGTTGATGGGTTCCAGCATCAGGGAGAGGCCCGCCGCCGCCAGTTCCGCGGCGGCATGGCGCAGGTTCCCGAGCAGGGCGGCACGGGCTTCCTCCCGTGAGACGCCCGCCGGCACCGGTCCGGCCAGGCAGTTCAGCCGGGGACAATCCAGTTCCAGGGCGTAGGCGACGGCCTTGGGGATGGCCTCCCGGAATTCGGCCACCCGCCCCGGATGGCAGGCGATACCCCGATCCCCGCCCTCCCAGTTTCCGGCATGGAGATTGAACAGCACCACCTCCAGACCTTCCCGCCGGGCCGCGTTGGCGATATCCGCCGCCGAGAAGGCGTAGGGGAACTGGAACTCCACGGCCCGGAATCCGGCCGCCGCCGCGGCGGCGAAGCGCTCCAGGAAGGGGTACTCGGTAAAAAGCAGGGTGAGATTGGCGCAGAAGCGGGGCATGGATAGGGGCGCGGAAAAAAAAGGAAGTGTGCCGCAAGCGCCGGGACGATGCAAAGACCGGCCGCCCCCCGGGATGCGGCGCTCAGACCAGCACGGTCCTGGCCACGGCGTAGTATTTCTTGCGCTCGTCCATGCCGTTGTAGCCGCCGTTGATGGCGAGGCTGATGAACTCGATGGGGGACACCTCGATCACGGCACCCTTGTATTTCTTCTTCAGGATGTCCGTATCCGCGTGATTGGCGATGTCGTTCAAGCCGCGGGTCTTCCAGAACTGGCAGGCGCTCCAGACCGCGTACCGGGGCTGTTCGAGCAACTCCGGGCTATTGATGAACAGGTCGCGGTGCCCTTCGGTGATGCCCAGTTGCAGGTAATTGCTGCGCCCCGTGGTCTGGAAGATGCCCCGCCCCTTGTACTTCACGCCGTCGCCGGGATACTTGTTCCCCAGGTCCAGCCGGCCCTCGTAGGCCTTCCCCGAGGCATATTCGCGCAGCGTCCGGAAATGGTCGCTTTCGTGGCAGGCCTGCGCCAGGAAATGGGCGTATTCCTGGGGGGAGTCAATCTCATAGGACGGGCAGGCCTGGTTCATCCAGTCGGCCAGGTCCGGCATCAGGGCCGTGGATTTTCCTGCGATCGCCGCCAGGTGTTCGGGGGTGATGATGTAAGCCATGGATATCTCCTTGCCGAAGACGTGCTTCAGGCAACCCTCACGGACCGGCAGCCGGGCCGCCATGAAGGCCGTCGCCTGGCGGATTGTATGCCACGAAATGCCGTCGTCAAGCACCCCCTCCCGGCGCCGCGTCCCGCACCGAAGCGTCCGCCGGCTTTCGCGCGGCGCCCTGCCCGTCGCCGCAACCGGCCTTGGCCGCCGGGGGCAGCGCATCGGGCGAAAAACAGCGTTTTCTTATATACTTACACGCTACCAATAACTAGATGACAGCAGGAGACCCCATGGCAGGCCAGAACCGGCACAACGCAACCTTGTCCCACGTCTTTCCCTTCCTGCACTGGTGGCCGCGCGTCACCCGGAGCACGATCAAGGACGATCTGATTGCGGGCCTGATCGGGGCCATCATCGTCCTGCCCCAGGGCGTGGCCTTCGCCACCCTGGCCGGCATGCCGCCCCAGTACGGCCTCTACGCCGCCATGGTGCCCGCCGTCATCGCCGCCCTCTTCGGTTCCTCCTGGCACCTGGTTTCCGGCCCCACCAATGCCATCTCCCTCGTGGTCTTCGCCACCATCTCCCAGCTGGCCGAACCCGGGTCCGAACGCTACGTTTCCGAAGTCCTGACGCTCGCCTTCATGGTCGGCGCCCTGCAATTGATCATGGGCGTGGCCAAGCTCGGCACCCTGGTGAACTTCATTTCCCACACCGTGGTGGTGGGCTTCACCGCCGGCGCCGCGCTCCTCATCATGAGCAGCCAGATCAAGAATTTCTTTGGCCTGCCCATCCAGCGCGGCCTGTCCTTCTTCGAGGTCCTGCACCAGTTCGTGCTCCAGGCCGCCCATTCCAATCCCTGGGTCATGGCCGTGGGCGCCATCACCCTGCTCTCCGGCCTCATGGCCAAGAAGTGGTTGAAGAAGGTTCCCTACATGGTGGTCGCCATGCTGGTGGGCAGTCTCTTCGCCGTCTTTCTTAACCAGACCCTGGGCGCCGAGACCACCGGCATCAAGACCATCGGCGCCCTGCCCGGCGCCCTGCCCGCCCTGTCCGCCCCCGACTTCCACTGGGATACCCTGAAGCACTTGATGAGCGCGGCCTTCGCCGTCACCATCCTGGGCCTCACCGAAGCCGTGTCCATCGCCCGCTCCGTGGCCACCAAGTCCGGGCAGCGCATTGACGGCAACCAGGAATTCATCGGCCAGGGCCTCTCCAACATCGTCGGCGCCTTCTTCTCCGCCTACCCGTCGTCCGGCTCCTTCAACCGCTCCGGCGTCAATTACGAGGCCGGCGCCCGGACGCCGCTGGCGGCCGTGTTCGCTTCCGTCGCCCTGATCCTCATCCTCCTGGCCGTGGCGCCGCTTGCCGCCTACCTGCCCATCGCCGCCATGGCCGGCATCCTGTTCCTGGTCGCCTGGGGCCTCATTGACTTCCACCACATCGGCTCCATCTTCCGCGCCAGCCGCTCGGAGGCCGCCGTGCTGGCCGTCACCTTCACCGCCACCCTGGTCATGCACCTGGAGATGGCCATCGCCGTGGGCATCGTGCTCTCGCTCCTGCTCTACCTCAACCGCACCTCCCGCCCCACCGTGCGCACCCTGGTGCCCGACCTGGAGAACCCCAAGGGCGGCCTCCTGGAGCGGGAACCGGGGCAGCCCGAATGCCCGCAGATGCGCGTCATCCGCATCGAGGGTTCCATCTACTTCGGCGCGGTGAACCACATCGGCGAATACTTCCACGAGATCGCCGAGCGCCGCCCGGACCAGAAGCACCTCCTGCTCACCGGCCGCAGCATGAACTTCATTGACGTGGCCGGCGCCGAGCTCCTGGCCCACGAGGCGGAGCGCCGCAGGAAGCTGGGCGGCGGACTCTACTTCTACGGCCTGCGCGAAGGCGCCCTGCACATGCTGGGCAACGCCACCTTCACCGACCGCCTCGGCCCCATCGTGAACTTCCCCTCCATCCCCCTGGCCATCAACGCCCTCGTCGGTGGCCTGGACCCGACCATCTGCGAGAAGTGCAAGAAGCGCATCTTCCAGCAATGCGAAAGAAGGCCCGGCGCGAACAGCACCCCCAGGATTCATAACGCCTGAGGCATGCCATGACCTCACTGAAGGTGCTGGTGATCGAGGACAACCGGGATCTGGCGGCCAATCTGGTGGACTTCCTGAGCGCCAAGGGCCACGCGGTGGACGCCGCCGGAGACGGCCTCACCGGACTGCACCTGGCTCTGGTCAACAGCTACGACGCCATCGCCCTGGACCTGATACTGCCCGGCATGGACGGCATCACCCTGTGCCGCAAGCTGCGCGAGGAGGCGGGCTGCCGCACCCCGGTGCTGATGCTCACGGCGCGGGACTCCCTGGAGGACAAGATCATCGGCCTGGAATCCGGTGCCGACGACTACCTGGTCAAACCCTTCGCCCTGAGGGAAGTGGAAGTGCGCCTGCGCACCCTCGCGCGGCGCGCCTCCGACCAGAACCGGCAACAGCGCCTTCAGGTGGGGGACCTGATCCTCGACGTGGACACCGTGCGCCTGACCCGGGGCCATCGGGAGGTGAAGCTCCCGCCCATTCCCCTGCGCATCCTGGAACTGCTCATGCGCGCGAGCCCCCGGGTGCTGGGCCGGGAGGAGATCGAGCGGGCGGTATGGGGCGATTCCCCGCCCGACAGCGACGCGCTGCGCGCCCACATGCACGTCCTGCGCAGCGGGATTGACCAGCCGGGGGAGTCCCCCCTGCTGCACACCCTGCGCGGCCACGGCTGGCAACTGACTCCCGCCTGAGGCCAGGATGCGCCGCCGCCACAGCCTCAGGCTGCGTGTCGCCAACGCCTTCGCCTGGTTCGGGGGCCTGGTCAGTCTCCTGCTGGCCACAGGGCTCTATTTCGCCACCCACGACCTGAGCCAGCGCCTGATAGACGAGACCCTGCGGGCCGAGCTGGACGACTACATGGCCCGCCGCAGCCGCAACCCCCTCTCCATCCCGCCCTCCACCCTGACCCTGCGCGGCTACGTGGTGCTGGCCGGCGCCCCCCTCGACCCCGTACCCGAAGCCATGCGCAGGCTTTCGCCCGGACGCCACAACATCGAACTGGACGGCGCCCCCTTCCGCGTCGCCGTGGCAGATGCCCAGGGCACCCGCTATTTCATGGCTTTCAACGAGACCCGGCAGAGACTCCGGGAGCAACGCTTCATCGCCTGGCTGGTGGGTGGCGTACTCATCATGATTCTGGTGTCTGCCGCCGGCGGCCTCTGGCTCGCGGGCCGGGTCATCGCGCCGGTCACCACCCTGGCGCGCCAGGTGGCCCAGGCCTCCCCGGAAGACCCGCCCCACCTGGCGGCCAGCGACGATGGCCCGCGGGACGAACTGGGCGAACTGCGGCGCACCTTCGATGCCTACCTGTCCCGGCTACACGCCTTCGTGGACCGGGAGCGCGCCTTCACGGCCGATGTCAGCCACGAACTGCGCACCCCTTTGGCCGTGATCCAGGGCGCGGTGGAGCTGCTCCAGGACGACCCGGCCCTGAACGACATCCAGCGCACGCGGCTGGCGCGCATGGAGCGGGTGGCCAGGGACATGGGGGAACTGATCCGCGCCCTGCTGCTCATGGCCCGGGAGGAAAATGCCGAGGCCCACGGGGAGGTGAGCTGCGATGCCGCCGCGGTGGTGCGCGACTGCGTGGAGCGCCACCGCCAGCTGATCGGCTCGCGCAACACGGAAGTGCGCGTGGAAATCCGGGCCGCACCGCGCCTGCCTGTGGAAGCGACCTTGCTTTCCATCATCGTCGGCAACCTGGTGAGAAACGCCTTCGCCCACACCGAGGCCGGCCAGGTCGCCATCAGCCTGGATGCCGACCGCCTGGACGTGAGCGACACCGGCGTGGGCATCAAGTCGGAGGAAATCGGCCGCGTCTTTCAACGCTACTACAAGGGTGCGGCCAGCCAGGGCCAGGGCATAGGCCTCTCCCTGGTGAAACGTATCTGCGAGCGCTACGGCTGGAGCATCAGCATCGAAAGCCGGGAAGGCCAGGGCACGGCGGCTTCCCTGCTGTTCCACCCGGACGTCGCCCCCTGAAGCGGCCCACGCCCTTGTCCCCGGCCTGGGTATACCGGCTCTTAACCCATCCTTGACGCCGGCTTCACGGTCCCATGACGGATAGGCGGGTAGCATAAGGCTCGTCGCCACGACCCGCGCCTGTGCGCCTGCCGCCATGTCCCTGCCCGCCTCCCTTCAACGCCTGATTCCGGAGCCCGCCAGGCTCTTTCCCTTCCTGCAATGGCTGCCCCAGGTTACCCGGGGTACCCTGAAGGATGACCTGATCGCGGGCCTGATCGGGGCCATCATCGTCCTGCCCCAGGGCGTGGCCTTCGCCACCCTGGCCGGCATGCCGCCCCAGTACGGCCTCTACGCCGCCATGGTGCCCGCCGTCATCGCCGCCCTCTTCGGTTCCTCCTGGCACCTGGTTTCCGGCCCCACCAACGCCATCTCCCTCGTGGTCTTCGCCACCATCTCCCAGTTCGCCGAACCGGGCTCCGAACGCTACGTCTCCGAAGTCCTGACCCTGGCCTTCATGGTCGGCCTCTTCCAACTCATCATGGGCATGGCCAAGCTCGGCACCCTGGTGAACTTCATCTCCCACACCGTGGTGGTGGGCTTCACCGCCGGCGCCGCGCTCCTCATCATGAGCAGCCAGATCAAGAATTTCTTCGGCCTGCCCATCCCCCGGGGCATCTCGTTCTTCGAAGTCCTGCACCAGTTCGCGCTCCAGGCCGCCCACAGCAACCTCTGGGTCGTCGCCGTCGGCGCGGCCACCCTGCTCTCGGGTATCGCGGCCAAGAAGTGGCTGACGAAGGTTCCCTACATGGTGGTCGCCATGCTCGTCGGCAGCGTCTTCGCCTTCGCCCTGAATCAGTCCCTGGGTGCGGAAGTGACCGGCATCAAGACCATCGGCGCCCTGCCCGGTGCCCTGCCCGCCCTGTCCGCCCCCGACTTCCACTGGGATACCCTGAAGCAGTTGATGAGCGCAGCCTTCGCCGTCACCATCCTGGGCCTCACGGAAGCGGTGTCCATCGCCAGGTCAGTCGCCACCAAGTCGGGGCAGCGCATTGACGGCAACCAGGAATTCATCGGCCAGGGCCTCTCCAACGTCGTCGGTTCCTTCTTCTCCGCCTATCCTTCGTCGGGCTCCTTCAACCGCTCCGGCGTCAATTACGAGGCCGGTGCCCGGACGCCGCTGGCGGCCGTGTTCGCTTCCGTCGCCCTGATCCTCATCGTCCTGGCCGTGGCGCCGCTTGCCGCCTACCTGCCCATCGCCGCCATGGCCGGCATCCTGTTCCTGGTCGCCTGGGGCCTCATTGACTTCCACCACATCGGCTCCATCTTCCGCGCCAGCCGCTCGGAGGCCGCCGTGCTGGCCGTCACCTTCACCGCCACCCTGGTCATGCACCTGGAAATGGCCATCGTCGTCGGCATCGTGCTCTCCCTCATGCTCTACCTCAACCGCACCTCCCGCCCCACCGTGCGCACCCTGGTGCCCGACCTGGAGAACCCCCAGGGAGGACTCGTGGAACGGGAGCCGGGACAGGCGGAGTGCCCGCAACTGCGCATCGTCCGCATCGAGGGCTCCCTCTACTTCGGCGCGGTGAACCACATCGGCGAATACCTGCACGAGATCGCCGAGCGCCGCCCGGACCAGAAGCACCTCCTGGTCACCGGCCGCAGCATGAACTTCATTGACGTGGCCGGCGCCGAGCTCCTGGCCCACGAGGCGGAACGCCGCAGGAAACTGGGGGGCAGCCTCACCTTCTACGGCCTGCGCGAAGGCGCCCTGCACATGCTGGGCAACGCCACCTTCACCGACCGCCTCGGCCCCATCGTGAACTTCCCCTCCATCCCCCTGGCCATCAACGCCCTCGTCGGCGGCCTCGATCAGGGCGTCTGCGAGAAATGCCCGGAGCACGTCTTCAGCCAGTGCGAGAGGAAGTGCATGACCCTCAAGCGCGCTGCTTGAGATAGATCCCCCCGGATACCAGGGCGGCATGGGTTTCGGCCCATGCCGCCCTTTCCTTTCTGCATTGCACCATACAGCCCGCTGATTGAAACAGGAGAAAAACCAGCTTGGTCTCGTGGAATCAGGGCTGCTAATATTCGAGCTTCGTCAAGATTGCGTCAATGCGCGGTCAATGCCCCGTGAAGTCGTCATGATCTGATCGGCGGGGCTTGCCCGCATGCCGGCCAGGGCTCCGTGATAATGGCAAGGCCGGCGCATGAGGCTTTCACATTCAGGGAACCGAGCTCCATGACACTGCCACCCGTTCTGCAACGCGCCCTGCCCTTCCTGCGCTGGCTACCCTATTCGGGGATCAGCTTTCGAGCCGACTTCCTGGCCGGGCTGACCGTGGCGCTGGTGCTGGTGCCCCAGTCCATGGCTTATGCCCAGCTGGCCGGATTGCCCGCCTACTACGGCCTCTACGCCGCTTTCCTGCCGGTGATGGTGGCGGCCCTCTGGGGCTCCTCCAACCAGCTCGGCACCGGGCCGGTGGCGGTGGTCTCCCTCCTGACGGCCTCATCGCTTGCGCCCCTGGCGGCGGCGGGCTCCGAGAACTTCATCGCCCTGGCGGTCATGCTGGCCCTGCTGGTGGGCATCGTGCAACTGGCCCTGGGCCTGTTCAAGCTGGGGGTGGTGGTGAATTTCCTCTCCCACCCGGTGATCGTCGGCTTCACCAACGCCGCCGCCATGATCATCGGCCTGTCCCAGGTCAACAAGCTCATCGGCGTTCCCGTGGGGCGTTCCGAACATTTCATCAACGACATCTGGGGCGTCATCAAGCAGGTGGGCGACACCCACCTGCCGACCCTGGCCATGGGCCTGGCCGCCATCGCCCTGATCTGGGGCCTGCGCAAGTTCGCGCCCAAGATGCCCGGCGTGCTGGTCGCCGTCGCCCTGACCACCACGGTTTCCTGGGTCATCGGCTTCGAGCAGAACAGTACCGCCACCCTCGAACAGATCATGGAGCCGGAAGCCAGGTCTTTGCTCATCGAGTTCGATCGCGCCGAATCTCGCATCAAGGAGATCAACGACCAGATCGCAACCAAGGCGGCCGAGCAGAAGCAGGCCGGGAGCAAGGAAGGCGAACCCTCCCGGGAGTTCGTGACCCTCAATTACGAGATGGAACTGCTGAAACTACAGATCAAGGACAGAGAGGACGAGAACCGCCGCCGCAACCGGGCTCTGCGCAGCTTTGCCTTCGAACGGGTAGTCTCTCCCGACGGCAAGAGCGTGGATTTCTATGCCGAGGGCCGGCTGCCCGCCGGCATGAGCGGCGACGGCCACCGCTGGCGCATCGCCAAGGCCACCCAGGGCAAGCTGAAGCTCACCGGCGGCGGCGAGGTCGTGGGTAGGGTGCCCGAGGGCCTGCCCTCCATCGGCGTACCCAAGATTTCCTGGGACATGCTGGGCAAACTCCTGTCCGCCGCCATCGTGATTTCCCTGGTGGGCTTCATGGAGGCCATCTCCATCGCCAAGGCCATCGCCGCCAAGACCAAGGACAGGATAGACCCGAACCAGGAACTGGTGGGCCAGGGCCTGTCCAACATCATCGGCAGCTTTACCCAGTCCTTCCCGGTGTCCGGCTCCTTCTCCCGCTCGGCGGTGAATATCAACGCCGGCGCCAGGACCGGCATGTCCTCGGTCTTCACGGGCCTGTTCGTGCTCCTGACCCTCCTGTTCCTGACGCCGCTGCTCTACCACCTGCCCCAGGCCGTGCTGGCGGCGGTCATCATCATGGCGGTGATCGGTCTCATCAACTTCAAGGCCGTGAACCACGCCTGGCACGCCAACAAACACGACGGCATCGCCTCGGTCGTCACCTTCCTGTCCACCCTGGCCTTCGCCCCCCACCTGGACAACGGCATCATGGTCGGCGCGGGCCTGGCCATCGGCCTCTATCTCTACCGCACCATGTCGCCCCGGGTCGCCATCCTGGGCCGGTTCAAGGATGGCACCCTGCGGGACGCCAAGATCAACAACCTGCCGCCTTCGGAGCTCATCACCGCGGTGCGCTTCGATGGCCGGCTCTACTTCGCCAACGTCGCCTATTTCGAGGACGCCATCCTGGAAGCCGTGGCGGCCAACCCGCAGGCGCCCTATCTGCTCATCGTCGGCGAGGGCATCAACGAGCTGGATGCCTCCGGTGAAGAGGTGATCCGCCACCTGGTGGAACGCCTGAACGAGATCGGGGTGGTCATGCTTTTCTCCGGCCTCAAGAAGCAGGTATCGGACGTCATGCACGCCACCGGCCTCTTTGGCGTGATCGGCGAGAAGCGCTTCTTCCCCACGGCGGACAGGGCGCTGGAACGCATCTACGCGCGCTCCGAGAACGTGGGCGATGATGACCCCCTGCGTCGGGCACGAACCGCCGGATGACACCGGACGCGGGCCCGGAAGGGGCGGTTTGAGGTATCATCCCGCCCCATGAAACTGCCCATCTCCTTTCTCGTGCCCGCCGCCCTGGGCGTGGTCACGCTGTTTACCGGCGGCCTGGCCATGGCCGGGACGCTCCAGCAAGTGCATCCCCTGCTGAACGGGGACGGCGGCCTGGCACTGATCGTTTCCGGCATCGCGCTGCTGCTGACCGGCGCCTTCCCCCTGGCCATCCGAATGCTCACCGCACGCGGCTGAGTTCCCCTCTTTCCCGTCCTCCCGCTCATTTCCGTCGCTCCGTGGCATACGTCACGGACGCTCCGGGTCGCCCCCTTTAAGCTTCAAGCCATGGATCAGGTCAGTGGCGGCTCACCGCCCCGGACTTCAACAGCTTGGAGGGAAGGCACCATGTGGCACTGGAACAACCATGCGGCAGACCGGCGTGCCCTGGGCAACTACCTGGCCAATGCCTTGAACGCATGCCCCGACGAATGCTGCCAGACCTGGGTCAGACTGGCCGAGATCCATCGCCAGGCGGGCAACAAGACCGAATTCGACATCCTGGCCGGGCGCCTCCGGGAGGTCTACAACCTCCAGTTGCCGGATTGGCCCGCCAGCCAGTAGTGCCGGGAGTCAACCTCACGCCGGATTATCAATGTCCATGAAACGGCAATTGAGATTGAAATGCCGGGCAAGGTGCTCGGCAAGCGCCCTGGCCCCGTAACGCTCGGTGGCGTGGTGCCCGGCCGCCAGGAAAGGCACCCCGGATTCCCGCGCCAGATGGGTCGTCTGTTCGGAAATTTCGCCGGATACGAAGAGGTCCACGCCGGCGGCAATCGCCTGCTCGAAGTAGCCCTGGCCGCCGCCGCTGCACCAGGCCAGCCTATGCACCTGTCGCGCCCCGTCCCCCACCAGCAGGGGTACCCGCCCCAGTGCCCTGGCCACCGTGGCGGCCATCTGGGCGGCGCTGACGACCTCGCCGGGTTCCCCCAGGAAGGCGATATCCTGTTCGCCGAAGCGCCCGGAAACCGTCCAGCCCAGAAGCCGCGCCAACTGGGCGTTGTTTCCCAACTCCGGGTGGGCATCCAGCGGCAGATGATAGGCGAAGAGATTGATGTCATGCTTGATCAGGGTGGCCAACCGCCGTCTACGCAGTCCGGTGACGCGCCCATCCTCGCCGCGCCAGAACCAGCCGTGATGCACGAGGACTGCGTCCGCCCCCCACTCCACCGCCGTATCCAGCAGCGCCTGACTGGCGCTCACCCCGGCCAATATCCTATGCACCTCGGCCCTGCCTTCCACTTGCAAACCGTTTGGGCAATAATCGTGGAAGTCGCCGACCCGGAGCAGTTGTCCGAGGTAGGAATCGAGTTCAGTTCTCTGCATGGGGCATCACCCTTCACAAGTATTGGCTGCTAGGGCGCATCGCCCCGAGCCGCGTCATATTATAGGTTCACGACTACCATCATGCGCCGTATCTGGCTGGTCTTTTCCCAAGCGGTCACCGTCAGCGTGGCCATCCTGTTCGTGCTCGCCACCCTCAAGCCGGAGTGGCTGGGACGCAGCCCGAACATCATCGCCCTCCAGGAAATCGCACCGGGTAGCGCCCCCGCCGCCCTGCACGGGCCGGTGAGCTACGGCGAAGCGGCGAAGAAGGCCCTGCCCTCCGTGGTGCACATCTTCACCCGCAAGGATATCAAGGTTCCCCGCCACCCCCTCCTGGATGACCCGCTGTTCCGGCGCTTCTTCGGCGACCAGGTACCCAACGAGTCCCGGCGCCAGTCCGGCCTGGGCAGCGGGGTGATCGTGAGTCCCGACGGCTACATCCTGACCAACAACCACGTGGTGGAAGCCGCCGACGAGATCGAGGTGGCCCTCAACAACGGGCGCAAGTTCGCCGCCCGGGTGGTGGGCGCGGACCCGGATTCCGACCTGGCCGTCCTGAGGATAGAGGCCGGCCAACCCCTTCCCGCCATCACCATGGCCGCATCGGACGGGCAGCGCGTGGGCGACGTGGTGCTGGCCATCGGCAATCCCTTCGGCGTGGGCCAGACGGTGACCATGGGCATCATCTCCGCCCTGGGCCGCAGCCACCTGGGCATCAATACCTTCGAGAACTTCATCCAGACCGACGCCGCCATCAATCCCGGCAATTCCGGCGGCGCCCTGGTGGACACCAACGGCAACCTGATCGGCATCAACGCCGCCATCTACTCCCAGAGCGGCGGCTCGCTGGGCATCGGTTTCGCCATCCCCATGTCCCTGGCCCGGAACATCATGGAGCAGATCATCCGAAACGGCACCGTGACCCGGGGCTGGATAGGCGTGGAAGCCCAGGAAATCACCCCGGACCTGGCGGAATCCTTCAATCTGCCGGCCACCCAGGGTGCCCTCATCGCCGGCGTCATGCGCGGCGGCCCGGCCGACCGGGCCGGCATCCGCCCCGGCGACATCCTGACTTCCGTGCAAGGCACCTCGGTGCCCGATCCCCAGACCATGATAGACCTGATCGCCGCCCTGAGGCCCGGCCAGGCCGCCACGGTCCACCTCCGGCGAGAGCGCCTGGATATGGATGTCCGGCTGGAAATCGGCCGCCGGCCGAAGATGGCGAAGACCTCGGAGTAAGGCAAGACGCCGGGGCGGCTCAATGCGACCCGACGCGAGACAGTCGGCTTCCCCGGGCTGACACCTGCCGACTCAAGGCCTGGCGCTATCCAACGCCGGCTTGGGGGGCTCCACATCCCGAAATTTTTCCCGGAATTGCCGGTCAAGTATGCGCGCCCCCCGCCGATATACCCGTCTGTCGTTCTCAGGGACATTTTCCGATGCACTCCCACGCGCCTGCAACCGCCCACGCACTCGATCGCCGCCTCGTGGCCGACGAGCACGACCCGCTGTCCAGCATCAACGACATCCTCGACCTGTCCAAGATCGAAGCCGGCAAGCTGGCCCTCGATGAAGCCGACATGTCCCTGCCGGAACTCATGTCCCGGATCGCCGGCATCCTGTCTCCCCAGGCGGCCGCCAAGGGCCTGCACCTGGTCATGGACACCGAGCATCTGCCGAGCCAGCTGCGCGGCGACCCCACCCGGCTGTCCCAGGCGCTGATCAACTACGCCAACAATGCCATCAAGTTCACCGAGACCGGCACGATCACCATCCGCACCCGGCTGCTGGAAACGAACGGCGACACTAGGCTGCTACGCTTCGAAGTGGCAGACACGGGCATCGGCATCACCGAGGAGCAGCTCGGCCGCCTATTGTCCGCCTTCGACCAGGCGGACAATTCGACCACGCGGGAATACGGCGGCACGGGCCTGGGCCTGGCCATCACCCGGAAGCTGGCACAGCTCATGGGCGGCGATGCCGGGGCCAGCAGCACCCCGGGGGCCGGCAGCCTCTTCTGGTTTACCGCCCGGCTCAAGGAGAGCACCAACGCCTCCCTCCCGGCCCCCCCGAGCACGGACGACGAGAACCCGGAAGCAGTCCTGGCGCGCGACCATGGCGGCCGAACGGTACTCCTGGTGGACGACGAACGCATCAATCGGGACATCGCGCTGGAACTCCTGTGCAACACCGGCCTCGTCATTGACAGCGCCGAGAACGGCATTCTGGCGGTCGAGAAGGCGAGGCAGAAGGCCTACGACCTCATCCTCATGGACATGCAGATGCCGAAAATGGACGGCCTGGCGGCGGCCCGGCAGATTCGCCGTCTCCCCGGCAGGGAAACGGTGCCCATCCTGGCCATGACCGCCAACGCCTTCACCGAGGACAGGGCGAACTGCCTCGCGGCCGGCATGAACGATTTCCTGTCGAAGCCCGTGGCACCCGGGCTGCTTCATGCCGTCCTGCTGAAATGGCTGAGGGGGAGCGTGACCCCGAGGCCGAATCCGGATGACGCGCCAGGGAACCCGCCCCGGTCCGCCGATTCCGGCCCCGGCGCGGCCTGCGCACAGCCCGGGCCACACCCGGCCTCGCCCGGGCTGCCGGAAGCCAGGCCGCCCGTGTTTGACGAATCCCTGCTCATGTCCCAGCTGGGAGGCAATCGAAGCCTGGCCGAGAAAATCATCCGCTCGGCCATGGGCAACATCCCGAAGTATCTGGACCGGCTCCAGTCGGCCGCCGCGGCCGGGGACCGAGCGGAAGCCGATGGCATGATCCACAAGCTCACGGCCCTGGTCGCCCAGATCGGGGGACGCTCCATGTCCAGCCAATTGAAGGAAATGAATGCTCAACTGAAGCGCGGCGGGCCGCCCGATGCCCTTCCGCTGCACCAAGTGATCGCTGACTACGAACTGCTGGCACACAGCCTGAACGACTGGATGCGCCAGGATCAACAAAGGGGTGAATGAATATGGAAGCCGGCTACACAGTATTTGTTGTCGACGATGACGAAACCATGCGGCTGCTGCTCGAGTCCGTGCTGGGCGACCAGTACGCCTTCGAGGCCTTCGATTCGGCGGAAAGCTGCCTGAAGAATCTGGGGCGCAGGCTGCCGAGCCTGTTCCTGCTCGATGTTAACCTGCCCGGAATCAACGGCCACGAGCTCTGCCGACGGATCAAGGACATTCCCGACGCCAAGGACATACCGGTCATATTCATCTCGTCCCATGACGACCTCGACACCATGCTGGCGGGCTACGACAGCGGCGGCGATGACTACGTGGTCAAGCCGTTTGACGTCACCATCCTCAATCGCAAGATCGAAAACCTCCGGCGCATCGAGCGCGCCAAGGGCGCCTTGCTGGAGGTGGCCAAATCGTCGGATGAACTGGCAACGCTCGTGCTCGCCAACCTGGACGAATACGTGGGGCTGATAAAATTCCTGCGCCAGCTCAATGATTGCGAGCATCCCCGCAGCCTGCTCAACCTGCTGTTCGAGCTGCTGAGGGGTTACAAGCTCCAGTCCGCCATCCAGCTCCGCATGCCCGGCGTGGAACTGACGGTCAGCGAGGAAGGCGAAAACCGCCCCTTCGAGGTGGCCGTCATCAACCATGTACGGAATATGGATCGCATCCTCCAGTTCAAGACGCGCGCGGCCTACAACTTTGAGCACATCACCATCCTGATCAACAACATGCCCTTGCACGATCAGGAGTTCTGTGGCCGTATTCGCGACCACTTGGCCATTGCCGCCGAATGCGCCAACGCCCGGTTGCAGAGCCAGATTACCAAGGCGGAAAACGCCCAGTCCAAGGCGACAGCGAGGGGATTGCTGGACGAATTACAACGGGCGGTGAGCGATTTCGACAGCAATTATCGCCTGGCGCGCGACCAGGGCTCGGCCGCAACCCAGGATCTTCTGGACGACCTGGCCAAGGCTTTCGCCTCTCTTGGCCTGTCCGAAGACCAGGAAGCCCACATCGAGGGCATCGTGCGGGAGAAAACTCGGCAGCTGACCGAAATCTACGATTTCAGCAACCAGACCGAAACAGCGCTGAACGAAATCGCCGGCCGTATCGCGGACATCATGAACCCGCTGTCCACGGTCCCGGGCGACCTAAGCCTGAACCTGGATTTCGACGATTCCGAGCCGCCCCCACCCGCGATTCAGTTGTTCTAGCGGTCTGGCATCCGCGTGGCGGCGGGCGTCGCGCAAGGCCATGCCGCCCCGGGCCGACTTCCACGGCCGCGGGCGACATCCCTTTCCCGGCGGGGCTTGCTACCCCTTCCAGGCCAGATCCAGTTCCCGGGCCGCCTTCACGTCGTCCAGGCGGCGCACCGGCAGGGTCCAGGGCGCCCCCTTGACCAGGGCCGGGTCGGACTTCGTTTCCGCCAGGATTTCCTTCATGGCGGTAACGAAGGCATCCAGGGTCTCCTTCGATTCCGTCTCCGTCGGCTCGATCAGCAGGCACTCCGGCACCAGCATGGGGAAGTAGGTGGTGGGTGCGTGGAAGCCCTTGTCCAGCAGGCGCTTGGCGAAATCCATGGCGGAAATGCCGGTCTCGTCCTTCACCGGCTTGATGGAGACGATGAACTCGTGGCTGGCGCGGCGCTGCGGGAAGGCGACCGTGAAGCCGGCCTTCGAGAGCTCCGCCATCAGGTAGTTGGCGTTCAAGGTGGCGTATTCCGCCACCCGGTGCAGGCCCTCCGCGCCCAGCATGCGGGCATAGACCCAGGCACGCATCAGGATGCCGGCGTTGCCCATGAAGGCGGACAGGCGGCCGATGCTCCGGGGCAGATCGGCTTCGGTCAGCCAGCGGTAGGCGGCGCCCTCCTTTGCCACCACCGGGATCGGCTGGAAGGGCAGGAGCCGCTCGGAGAAGCCCACCGCCCCCGCGCCCGGCCCGCCGCCGCCGTGGGGCGTGGAAAAGGTCTTGTGCAGATTCATGTGGATGACGTCGAAGCCCATGTCGCCCGGGCGCACCTTGCCCAGGATGGCGTTGAGATTCGCCCCGTCGTAGTAGGACAGGCCGCCCGCGGCATGCACGATCTTCTGGATGGCCACGATGTTCTGCTCGAACACGCCCAGGGTGGAGGGGTTGGTGAGCATGAGCCCGGCGGTCTGCGGTCCCACCGCGGCGCGCAGGGCTTCCAGGTCCACGTCCCCATCCTTGTTGGTCGGGATTTCCTTCACCGTGTAACCGCACATGGCGGCGGTGGCCGGGTTGGTGCCGTGGGCCGCGTCGGGCACGATGATTTCCCTGCGCGCCGTGTCGCCTCGCGCCTCGTGGTAGGCCCGGATCATGGCGATGCCGGCGAATTCGCCCTGGGCGCCGGCCATGGGTGTCAAGGAAACGCCGGCCATGCCGGTCACTTCCTTCAGGATTTCCTGCAACTCGAACAGGCAGGCCAGAAAACCCTGCCCGGTCTCGGCCGGCGCCAGGGGATGGCGGGACAGGAAGCCGGGCAGGCTCGCCAGGCTGTGGCAGGCCCGCGGGTTGTACTTCATGGTGCAACTGCCCAGGGGGTAGAACTGGGTGTCAATGGAGAAGTTCTTCTGCGACAGCCGGGTGTAGTGGCGCACGGCATCCAGTTCGGATACCCGGGGCAGCATCGGCGCCGACTTGCGGCGCAGGGCCTCCGGCAGGTCGTCGCAGCCGACGGCGGCGGGCGCCTGGGAGGGGTTGCCCCGTCCGGGGCGGGAATGTTCGAATATCAGCATGTTGCTTCCTTTACCTAGTCGCGAAGCGACTCACGAAGCACCCCTCGCCCCTCGCGGGAGAGGGGTTGGGAGTGAGGGGCGCTTTACCACGACTTCCATATGGGGGGTGAGCGTCCGAGCATGAGCGCTTACGGTGGCAGACATGACGCTTACCAGCGGGGCTTCAAACCGGTACAGGACGGGCCTTCGCGTCGGCGGCCCAGGATACGCCCCAACTGTTCGGCATAAGACTCCATGTCGCCGGGGGTACGGGTCTCGGTGGCGCAGAACAGGATCGCATCGGCCAGTTCCGGGTAATCGCGTCCGAGCCCGTAGCCCCCCAGGATGCCCCGGGCGCGCAGGGCGCGCAGCACTTCGTCCACATTGCCGTTGATGCGGATCACGGCCTCGTGGAAGAAGGGCGCGACGAAGACGCGCTTGACGTTGGGAATGGCGGTCAGGAGATCCAGCAGCGCGCGGGTGTTCGCGTGGCTCTGCGCGGCGGCGTTCTTCAGCCCCTCCGCCCCCAGAAGCGCCATGTGCAGGGTGGCCACGGTGACCATGAGCCCCTGGTTGGTGCAGATGTTGGACGTGGCCTTGGAGCGACGTATGTGCTGCTCCCGGGCCTGCAGGGTGAGGGTGAAGCCGGTGCGGCCTTCCAGGTCCACCGTGCGGCCGACGATGCGTCCCGGCATCTGGCGCACATAAGCCTGCTTGCAGGCCAGGATGCCCAGGTAGGGACCGCCGCCCGCGAGCGGGATGCCCAGGGGCTGGGCGTCGCCGCAGGCGATGTCCGCGCCGCTCGTGCCCCATGCGCCGGGGGGCGTCACCAGGGCCAGGGCCAGGGGATTGCACACCCCGATCATCAGGGCACCCTGGCCGTGGGCCCAGTCGGTGATCTCGTCCGGTTCCTCCAGCACGCCGAAGAAGTTGGGAGCGCCGATGGCCAGGGCCGCGAAGGGCGTCTGCCCGGCCGCTTCCAGGGCGGCCCGGTCAATCCGGCCGGTGGCGGCGTCGAAGCCGATCTCCACCACCTCGATGCCCTGCTGCCCGACGATGGCCTTGGCCGCGGCCCGGTAGAGCGGGTTCAGGCTCGCCGCCACCAGCACCCGGCGTATGCCCTTCTTGCTCGCCCGCACCGCCATGAGCAGCGCCTCCGACAGGGAGGAGGCACCGTCGTAGAGGCTGGCATTGGACACGTCCATGCCCGTGAGGGAGGACATCATGGTCTGCCACTCGTACAGGAGTTGCAGCGTGCCCTGGCTGGCCTCCGCCTGGTAAGGCGTGTAGGCGGTGTAGAACTCGCCCCGGCCCGCCAGTTGCCAGACGGCGGCGGGAATATGGTGCTCATAGGCACCCGCGCCCAGGAAGGACAGCCAGCGGCCGTCGCCCTCGGCACGCTCCGTCGCCAGGCGCGTCACCTGCATCTCGTTCAATGCGGGAGGCAATCCGGTGAGTTCCCCGGAGAGGAGTTCCGCCGGAATTTCGTCGAACAGGGCGTCCAGCGAAGCCGCACCCACCGAGGCCAACATGGCCGACAGGTCTTCAGGAGTATGGGGTATGAAGGGCATGGGTCGAAAAGCGTGAGAGGTGAGGGGTAAGCAGTGAGGGGTAAGCGGTGAGCGGTAAGCGGGTGTTCAGCCTCTCGGGCGTAAATCGAAGATGCTCACCGCTTACCGCTTACCGTCTTTTCCAGCTTTCCAATTAGTGGTCCTCAGCGGCGGCGGCCTCGTAGCCGGCGGCGTCCAGGAGGCCATCCAGTTCGCCGACGTTGGTCGGCCTGATGCGGAACAGCCAGGCGCCATAGGCATCGGTGTTCACCGATTCCGGGGCGGCGGCGGCCTCGTCATTGGCGGCGACGATCTCCCCGGCGATGGGGGCATAGATGTCGGAGGCGGCCTTGACCGACTCCACCACGGCGCATTCCTCGCCCGCGGCCACCACACGCCCGGCTTCCGGCAGTTCCAGGAAAACGATGTCGCCCAGGGCTTCCTGGGCATGGTCGGTGATGCCCACCAGCACGGTGCCGTCGCTTTCCAGCTTGGCCCATTCGTGGGATTTGGTGTATTTCAGATCGGCGGGGATGCTCATGGATGGTCTCCGGTAAAAATTTGGTTTGAATGACTCGTCAGGATCAGGAAATCATGGACTTGCCGTGGCGGGCGAAGACGGGCTTCACCACCCTGGCCTTCAAGAGCTTGCCACGCACATCCACCTGCACTTCGTCGCCGACGGCGGTACCCACGGGCAGGCGCGCCAGGGCGATGGACTGGTTCAGGGTGGGGGAAAAGCTGCCGCTGGTGATCTCGCCCTCGCCGTTTGCCGCAACGACCTTCTGGTGGGCACGCAGCACGCCCTTGTCCAGGAGCAGGAGCCCCAGGAAGGGCCGGGGACTGGTCTGGGCCATGAGGGCAGGCTTGCCGATGAAGTCCCGGTCGTCGTTGAGCGACACGGTCCAGGCAAGACCCGACTCCAGGGGCGTGACCGTCTCGTCCATGTCCTGGCCGTAGAGGTTCATGCCGGCTTCCAGGCGCAGGGTATCCCGGGCGCCCAGGCCGGCCGGCTTCACGCCCGCCTCGATCAGGGCATTCCAGAGCATCTCCGCTGCGGCCACCGGCACCATGATCTCGAAGCCGTCCTCGCCCGTGTAGCCGGTGCGGCAGACGGTCATGGCACCCAGGCGGGCAGCCTGGAAGGGCTTGAGATGTGCGGAAACGCTATCGGACCCCGGCAGAGCCCGCCATACCGCCGCCCGGGCCTGGGGCCCCTGTACGGCGATCATGGCCAGGTCGCGGCGGGGCTCGAGCGTCACGCCGAAGGACGCGGCCTGCTCCCGCATCCAGGCCAGATCCTTGTCGGCGGTGCCGGCATTGACCACGATGCGGTAGTCGCCGGGACCGAAGAAATAGACGATGAGGTCGTCAATGACGCAGCCATCCGGGCGCAGCATGCAGGAGTAGAGGGCCTTCCCCGCTTCCTTGAGCTTCGCCACGTCGTTGGCCAGCAGTCGGCGCAGGAAGGCGGTGGCCTGATCCCCGACGAGATCAATGGCCAGCATGTGGGAGACGTCGAACATTCCCGCGGCCGTGCGCACCAGGTGATGTTCGGCGACCTGGGAGCCGTAATGCAGGGGCATTTCCCAGCCGGCAAAGTCCACCAGCTTGCCGCCGGCCGCGGCATGGGCCGCATTCAGGGGCGTTTTCTTCAGTTCGTTCAGCATGTTGTCCGCTCTTTCTCAGGTTTATTCCAGAAACAAAAATGGGACGAGGAACTTGCGTTCATCGCCCCATCTGTCCTTGGTACCTGAGAGATTGCAAACGGCTGGCCGTTCGAGTGCCCCTTCGGTGGATGGCCCTCGGGGCCATCGCTCTCCAGATTTTTCCATGTCGCCGGTCCGTTTGCCTGAGCGGTTCCGGGTATTGCGCCTTCGGCGGTCCTCCAGCCCTTGCCAGGCCGGGAACGCTCTCCCGAGCGACGGGCGAATTCTGCCGGAATGCGCAGAGGCTGGCAAGGGGAGTGTGTCTGAACCCGCTTACAGGGTCGCGGCGCGGCCCAGGCCCAGGCGATCGAAGTGGAACACGCCATGCTCCTCGTTCACGATGCCCTGGCGCTTGAATTCCGCCACGGTGCGGCTCACCGTCTCCACCGTGAGGCTAAGGAGAGCCGCCAGGTCATCCCGGGTCAGGGCGACGCAACGGTTGCTCCCCGGTTCGGACAGGGTGTACAACAGGACGCGTGCGACCCGCCCCTGGGCCGTGCCGGTGGAAAGCTGGGTGATCACTTCGTCCGCCCGATCCAGGGATTGTTGCCAGCGCTGCATCAACTCGTCGGACAGTTCGGAGTACCGGTGGCGAATGGCGGAAAGGCCTTCGGCGGCGATACGGCACAGGTGCGTCGGCAGGATGGCCTCCGCGGTATGGCGATAGCGCCCGTCGCTCAGGGATTCGAGCCCGGCCACATCCCCGGACTTCAGAAGTCGCACGATGCGCGAGCTACCGTTGGGCGCCCTCTGCACCAGTTTCACCAGGCCCTCGCGGACAGAGTACAGGTGTAGGGCCGGCTCGCCCTCCTGATACAACACGGCCTTGGCACCGTGAACCATGCGCTCGACGGACAGAAGGCCATCGAGTGCCTCGTCGGGCAACCGGGCAAACAGCAGACCCTTGCGCAGGGTGCATACCTTGCAGTTAGCCTGCCCTTGCCAGTTAATCTCCCGGCAACGGGGATGGGATCGGTTTGTCATGATGTCGCCATGCTACCCCACACCGTACGAACTGCGGTTGATATTGCGCAACTCACAATCGGGCCGTGCATGAAAAAAGACGGCAAAGCCGCCTTTTTTCACCCTGTCGGACAGGATCGCGCTCAGTCGCGCTCGCCGGTAAAGGCCAGGAGCAGGTTGAGCAGATTCACGAACAGGTTGTAGATGTCCAGGTAAATGGCCAGCGTCGCCATGATGTAGTTGGTCTCCCCGCCCGTCACGACCCGACTCACATCCACCAGGATGAAGACCGAGAAGAGCATCACCGCCGCGGCGGAGATGGTGAGCGCCAGCGCCGGCACCTGGAAGAACACGTTGGCGAGCGACGCCAACAGGAGCACCACCAGGCCCACGAACAGGAACTTGGACAGGCCGCTGAAATCCTTCTTGGTCGTGGTGGCGATGCCGGCCAGGGTGAAGAACACGGCACCGGTGCCGCCGGCCGCCAGGGCGATCAGGGTCGCTCCGTTGGAAAAGCCCAGGGCGAAGCCGAGCATGCGGGAAAGCATGAGTCCCATGAAGAAGGTGAAGCCCAGGAGGAGCGCGACGCCGACACCGCTGTCCTTGTTCTTCTCGATGCCCCACATGAAGCCCCAGGCCAGGGCCAGGAACAGCACGAAGCTCATCAGGGGGCTGCCCTGGAAGAAGGAAAAGCCCAGTTGCACACCGATCATGGCCCCCAGGACCGTGGGCACCATGGAAAGGGCCAGGAGGGCATAGGTGTTGCGCAGGACGCGGTTCTGTTGTGCGGCGTAGCCGGCCCGGCCGGCGATTTCATACGGGTATTGCATCAGGTTCTCTCCTATTTACGGGGAATGCGGCGGTAAGACTATAGAAGGAGCAAAAAAGTTTCAAGCGCCCGCGCAATTCGCTCAGACAACGGGCACCTCGGCGGCCGCCCAACGCAGCCAGACGCAAAGCCTGCGCCAGTCCTCCGCCGCCAAGGCGTCCGGGAAAAGGGTCAGATGCCGACGCCGGCCGCCGCCTTCCGGCCTCAGGCACAACACGGCAAACTGGGGAAACAGGTTGGTGTCCGGCAGGACGCGCCATGTCTGCCACTCCCCGTCCCGCGTGAGGCATTCGATGCTGCCGTCGGAACGGGCCTGCAAGCGAAACACGGCGGCCGGAGAAGCGCGCAGGGCATGGCGGCGCAGGCCATGGATCGCGGATCCCAGGAGCAGGAGTCCGCCGAGCACCGGCATCCAGGCCGGCAGACCCGCCAGGGCGAGCCCGGCCCCGGCGAGGGCATGGACCAACAGGATCACCGCGGCCAGGCGCGGCGAGGCGTGCAATTCGATGGAGAACGAAGCCGGCGCGTGCATTCAGGCCCGGAGCGTCCTATCCCCACTCAGACCCGGCGGAAGGCCAGACTGCCGTTGGTGCCGCCGAAACCGAAATTGTTCTTCATCGCCACCTCGATCTTCATGGGCCGGGCGACATTGGCACAATAGTCCAGGTCGCACTCCGGATCCTGCTCGAAGATGTTGATGGTGGGCGGGGCGATCTGGTGGTACACGGCCAGGGTGGTGAGGACCGACTCCAGGCCGCCGGCGCCACCCAGGAGGTGGCCGGTCATGGACTTGGTGGAGCTGACCACCAGCTTCTTGGCGCTATCGCCGAAGGCCAGCTTGATGGCTTCGGTTTCGTTCTTGTCACCCAGAGGCGTCGAGGTGCCGTGGGCGTTCACGTACTGTACCTCGTCCTGGTTGATTCCGGCATCCTTCAGGGCATTGGCCATGGAACGCTTCGGGCCGTCCGTGTCCGGCGCCGTCATGTGATAGGCGTCGCCGCTCATGCCGAAGCCCGCCAGTTCGGCATAGATCCGGGCGCCGCGCGCCTTGGCGTGTTCGTATTCTTCCAGCACCATCACGCCGGCGCCCTCGCCCAGGACGAAACCATCCCGATCCTTGTCCCAGGGGCGGCTGGCGGTGGCCGGATCGTCGTTCCGGGTGGACAGGGCCTTGGCCGAGCCGAAGCCGCCGACCGCCAGGGCCGATACCGTGGCTTCCGCGCCGCCGCAGACCATCACGTCCGCGTCGCCATAAGCGATGGTGCGCGCGGAGATGCCGATGGCGTGCAGGCCGGTGGTGCAGGCCGTGACAACGGCCAGATTCGGGCCCTTCATGCCGAACATGATGGAGAGATTCCCCGAGATCATGTTGATGATGGTGCCCGGAATGAAGAAGGGCGATATCTTGCGCGGCCCGCCTTGCAGATAGGTGGTGTGGGTATCCTCGATCATCGGCAGGCCGCCGATGCCGGAGCCGATGTTCACGCCGATGCGTTCCGCGTTGGCCTCGGTGACCACGAGACCGGAATCCCGGACCGCCTGGATGCCCGCCGCCATGCCGTAATGGATGAAGGTATCCATGCGCCGGGCTTCCTTCGGCGCCAGGTAGGCGGAGATATCGAAATTCTTCACCTCGCCCGCGATGCGCGCGGGGAAGGCCGACGCATCGAAGCGCGTGATGGTGGTAATGCCGGAACGGCCGTTGACGATGCTGTCCCACGCCTCGGCAACCGTATTGCCGACCGGGGAAATGATGCCGAGACCAGTAATGACAACCCTGCGACGCGCCACGATTTGCTCCTTGCGAGAAAGCGGTAAGCGGTCAGCCGTGAGCGGTGAGCGTATCGCAAAGCTGCGTCTCGGAGTACCGTGAGCTGCTTCCGGAGGCGCTTACCGCTTACCGCTGACTTGTAGATGTAAAGGAAACCCGGCCGTGGGCCGGATTTCGAGACAGCGCCCCAAACGGTGCAGGGACGCGGGTCTAAATTACTTCTTCACGTTGCCGGTGACGTAGTCAATGGCCTGCTGCACCGTGGTGATCTTCTCGGCCTCGTCGTCCGGGATCTCGCACTCGAACTCTTCTTCCAGGGCCATCACCAGTTCCACCGTATCCAGGGAATCCGCACCCAGATCGTCCACGAAGGAGGATTCGTTCTTGATTTCGCCTTCATTCACGCCCAGTTGTTCGGCGACGATCTTCTTGACACGTTGTTCGATGTTTTCCATTGATTGCTCCTTCGGTGGTCGGCAGGTGTTTTCAAAAACCCGCGCATTCTAACAGAAAGCCCTCGCCCGGCAAGTTACCGGCTTGCGCCTCCCACTGACTTCCTTCGCCCTCCCTCGCGGCGACGGACGTTTACTTCGGGCTACGCCATATACATTCCGCCATTCACGTGCAGGGTGGTGCCCGTGACGTAGCCTGCTTCCGGTGCGGCCAGGAAGGCGACGGCCGCGGCCACGTCCTCCGGCTTGCCGGCACGTCCCAGGGCGATGCGCCCCAGGAGCGCCGTGCGCTGTTCTTCCGGCATGGTCCCGGTCATGTCCGTATCAATGAAGCCCGGCGCCACACAATTGACCGTGATGTTGCGCGACCCCAGCTCCTGGGCCAGCGACCGGCTCATGCCTTCCACACCGGCCTTGGCAGCGCAATAGTTCGCCTGACCCGCGTTGCCGCTGGATGCGACCACCGAGGTGATGTTGATGATGCGCCCGTAGCGCGCCTTCATCATGGGCCTCATGACGGCGCGGCAAAGCCGGAACACTGCCTTGAGATTGGTATCCAGGACGGCATCCCATTCCTCGTCCTTCATGCGCATCGAAAGGTTGTCCCGCGTGATGCCGGCATTGTTCACCAGCACGCTGACGGCACCGAACTTCTTCTCGATGTCCCGGAACAGGGCATCCACGGAGGCCGCCTCGATCACCTGGAGCACCGCGCCCCAGCCCTTGATGCCCGCCGCATCGAGCGACTCCTGGATGCCGGCCGCGCCGGCTTCCGACGTGGCCGTGCCGATGACCGTGGCGCCGCGCATGCCCAGGCCCAGGGCGATGCCCCGGCCTATGCCCCGGCTGGCGCCGGTCACCAAGGCAACCTGTCCCTTCAAGTTATCCATCTTCTTCTCCCGCCTTCAGCCCGCCACAACGGCCAGGGCCGCTTCCAGCGTGGCCGCGTCCGAGAACGCGCCGCCGGCCAGGCGGCCGTCGCAACGCTTGGTCATGCCCGAGAGCACCTTGCCCGGGCCGCATTCATACACCTGGGTGACACCCAGATTGCCGAAGGCCTGCATGATCTCGATCCAGCGCACCGGATTGCAGGCCTGGCGCACCAGGGCATCGCGGATCTGTTCCGGATCGTCGTAACGGGCCACGTCCACGTTGTTCACCACGGGGATGGCCGGCTTGTTCAGTTGCACCGAGGCCAGGCGCCCGGCCAGGGCGTCCGCCGCCGGCTTCATCAGGGCGGAATGGAAGGGCGCGCTCACCGGCAGCATCACGGCGCGCTTGGCGCCCCGGGCCTTGGCCACTTCGTTGGCACGGGCCACGGCGGAGGCATGGCCGGCGATCACGATCTGCCCCGGCGCGTTCAGATTCACCGCCTCCACGCACTCGCCCTGGGCCGCTTCCAGGCAGGCTTCACGCACCACGTCCGCGTCCAGTCCGAGGAGCGCCGCCATGGCGCCCTCGCCCGTGGGCACCGCCTCCTGCATGGCCTTGGCCCGGAATTCCACCAGGGGCACGGCGTCGGCAAAGGCCAGCACGCCGGCCGCCACCAGGGCCGAGTATTCCCCCAGGCTGTGCCCGGCGACGACGGACGGCTCACGCCCGCCCTTGTCCAGCCATTGCCGATAGACGGCGATGCCGGCGGTGAGCATGAGGGGCTGGGTATTCACCGTCTGGGCCAGGGCTTCGGCCGGGCCCTCGCAGACGAGCTGCCAGAGGTCGCGCCCCAGGGCCTGGGAGGCCTCATCGAAGGTGCTGCGGATCACCGCGGAGTCGCCATAGGCGCCCATCATGCCGACGGACTGGGATCCCTGGCCGGGAAATACGAGTGCAAAGTTCATCATTAACCCCTAAGTCGAGAGTCAAGAGTCGAGGGTCGAGAGTGAAAGCATGCGCGCCGGAGGCGCGGAAACAAAGCTCTCGACTCTCCACTCTCGACTCAGAATTTCAACAGCGCGCCGGCCCAGGTGAAGCCGCCGCCCACGCCTTCCATGAGTACGGTCTGGCCGCGCTGGATGCGGCCGTCCCGCACGGCGGTATCCAGGGCCAGGGGCACGGAAGCCGCCGAGGTGTTGCCATGCCCGGCCACCGTGGTCACCACTTTTTCCATGGGCAGGTGCATCTTCTTGGCCGTGGACTGGATGATGCGGATGTTCGCCTGGTGCGGCACCAGCCAGTCCAGGTCCGCGGGCGCCACGCCCCCGGCATCGAGCACCTCGTGCGCCACTTCGGACAGCACGCGCACGGCGAACTTGAACACCGCCTGGCCGTCCATCTGGATGAAGGGCGAACCGATCACCTGGCCGCCGGAAACCGTGCCGGGCACGGACAGGATGCTGTTGTAACTGCCGTCGGCGTGTATGGCCGTGGCCAGCAAGCCGGGCTCCTCGCTCGCGCCCAGGACGACGGCGCCGGCGCCATCGCCGAAGAGCACGCAAGTGGTGCGGTCGTTCCAGTCCAGGATGCGGGAGAACACCTCGGCGCCCACCACCAGTGCCCGCTTGTGGCTGCCGGAACGGATGAACTTCTCGGCGATGGCGAGGGCGTAGGTGAAACCGCTGCACACCGCCTGAATATCGAAGGCCGCGCCCCCGTTCTTGATGCCCAGCTTGTGCTGCAACAGGGTCGCCGTGCTCGGGAAAACATAGTCCGGGGTGGACGTGGCCAGGACGATGAGGTCAATGTCCTGCGGGCTAAGGCCCGCCGCGTGGATGGCCCGGACACTGGCCTCCACGGCCAGATCGCTGGCGGCCTGGCCCGGTGCGGCAAAATGCCGGGCGCGGATGCCGGTGCGCTCCACGACCCACTCGTCGGAGGTGTGTATGCCCCGTGCCACCAGGTCATGATTGGTGACCGGATCTCCGGGAAGGAAACTGCCGGTACCCAGGATACGTGCGTAAGTCATGCCGCCACTCCTTCCACCACTTTTCCGCCTGCCGCCGCCACACCCGCCGCGGCCAGACGTTCCGCCATGTGCGCACCCACCCGCTCCACCAGGTGCTCCCGGGCCGCCGTCGCCGCGCGCTTGAGCGCCCGTTCGAAGGCGAAGCTGTCCGCGGAGCCGTGGCTCTTCACCACCACACCGCGCAGGCCCAGGAGGCTCGCGCCGTTATAGCGGCGATGGTCGGTGCGTTTCTTGAAGGCATTCAGCACCGGCAGGGCCATGAGCGCGCCCAGCCGGGTGAAGAGATTGCGTTTGAATTCCTGGCGCAGGAAGGAGGCGAGCATCTGGGCCAGGCCTTCGGTCGCCTTGAGCGCCACGTTGCCGACGAAGCCGTCGCATACCACCACGTCCGTCGTGCCCTTGAAGATGTCATTGCCTTCCACGTTGCCGTAGAAGTTGAGGCCGCTCCCGCGCAGCAAGCCGGCGGCCTGTTTCACCACCTCGTTGCCCTTGATGTCTTCCTCGCCGATATTGAGCAGGCCCACGGACGGCCGCTCCTTGTGCTCCATGACGGAAACCAGGGTGGAGCCCATGATGCCGAACTGTAGCAGGTGCTCCGGGCTGCAATCCACGTTCGCCCCCAGGTCCAGCACGTAGGTCTCGCCATTCAGGGTCGGCAGCACCGAGGCGATGGCAGGCCGGTCTATGCCCGGCAGGGTCTTGAGCACGAAACGGGAGATGGCCATCAGGGCGCCGGTGTTGCCGGCGGAAACCGCGGCCTCCGCCTCGCCGGACTTCACCAGGTTGATGGCCACCCGCATGGAAGAATCCTTCTTGCTGCGCAGGGCGGCGGAAGGGGATTCGTCCATGGTCACCACCTCGCCCGCGTGCAGAACGCGCAGACGCGCCTCCCCAAACTCGCCGCGGCAAGATTTGAGGAGGGGCTCCAGAACCTCCGACAAGCCCACCAGGATGGCGGATACGTCGGGGTTGCTGCGTAGAAAACCGAGCACGGCTGGAACGGTCACCACCGGACCGTGATCGCCCCCCATGCAGTCCACTGCCAGGGTTACACCCATCACGAGGGACGTCGGCAGGAGGCGGACACAGGAAGAAGGCTAGCCCCGCCGAATACGGCGCGGCCACTCTCCGGGGGAAACGAAACAGCCATGCTGAAGGGGATTACTCGCCCTTGGTCTTGAGAACCTTCTTGCCCCGGTAGAAACCGTTGGGGCTGATGTGGTGGCGCAGATGCACTTCGCCGGTGGTGGCTTCCACGGCCAGGGCCGGGGCGGTCAGGAAATCGTGGGCGCGATGCATGCCGCGCTTGGAGGGGGACTTCTTGTTCTGTTGTACGGCCATGGTAATGCTCCTTGAAACTCCATCAATCACATGCAAAGGGCGCCACGCGGGGCGCCCGTCACTTTTTCAATCCAGCCAGCACGGCGAAGGGGGATGTCTTCCCCGACCCCGCCGCCTCATCCGGAGGCGCGCAGACCTCGTGCCGCGGCGATTGCGGCAGGGCGAGAAGAATCTCGTCCTCCACCAGGGGCAGCAACTCCAGGTTGCGCGCACCCTCGATCGCATCGCAGCTCTCGTCTTCCAGCTCATCGTCCGGCCAGGATGCGCCCGGCGCAATCAGCTCCAGGCAACCAGACAGACGCAACGGGAAGACATATGGCCCGAGGCAACGCTGACAAACCAGCCGCAACTCGCCTTCCAGATCGAGCCAGAGGAACTTGCGGCTCCCGCGCTGACCCAGTTCATCCTCTTCCTCACCGCCGCGCACCTCCCAGGTGATGCACCCGGAAGCGTCGGCCAACAAGTCCCGAAGACGCTGAAGACGCACCACCTCGACGCTGCCCGACAGGCTGCCGCCATCCCGGGCGAAAGCCATCGGGTCCGCCAGCGTGGCCGACTCAAGGGCGGCCCCGGCGGCCGTCTGAATGGTGTGATCCTGTTGCGACATAAACCGCGCATGATATTATTTTCGGCTTATCCTGTCAAAACTTACAAAGCCCCATTAACAATTCGCACCCGCGGCCCGGAACCGGCACCCGCCTTGAAAAGGCCGCGCAATGTGGCAGAAAACCCCATCCATGTCCATTTCAGCCCCGCGCCGCCTGGTGCTCGCCTCCACTTCCGTCTATCGCCGGGAACTCCTCTCCCGCCTGAGGCTCCCCTTCCTCGTCGCCCGCCCCGAGGCGGATGAATCGCCCCTGGCCGGCGAGACGCCGCGCGCCCTGGCCCTGCGCCTGGCGGAAAAAAAGGCCCGGGCCGTGGCCGGCGATTATCCCGACGCCCTCATCATCGGCAGCGACCAGGTGGCCTACTGCGACGGGCGTATCTACGGCAAGCCCGGCACCCGGGAGCGGGCCATCGCCCAGATCGGTGAACTCTCCGGCAAGGTGGCCTTCTTCGACACCGCCCTCTGCCTGCTGGACGCGGCTTCCGGCCGCTCGGAAACCGTGTGCGTGCCCACCGAGACGCGCTTTCGCGTCCTCGGGCAGGACGAAATCGAGCGCTACGTGGACAGCGACCAACCCCTGGACTGCGCCGGCGCCGCCAAGAGCGAATCCCTGGGCGTGGCCCTGCTGGAATACATGCGCTCGGACGACCCCACCGCCTTGATCGGCCTGCCCCTCATAGAACTCTGCCGCATGCTGCGGACGGACGGGGTGCAAATACCATGACAACAACTTCACCGCGGAGACGCAGAGGCGCAGAGAAAACCATGCATTGCGACATTTTCCCAGGCATGCCAGGCGGCGACCTGGCGCGTTCCGGTGAGGCAAAGATTCTTCCTCTGCGCCTCCGCGCCTCTGCGGTTCAAACGGTTTTTCCAAGTTGAAAACCGCGACCGCGCCGCTGCACCTCATCCCCGCCGGCCTGGGCGAGGCCGCCTGGGAAATCTGGCTGCCGCCGGCGACCCGCGAGGCGGCGCTGGGCCTCACCCACTGGGTGGTGGAAAACGCCAAGACCACCCGCGCCCAGTTGAAGGCCCTGGGCCACCCCGGCCCCATGGCGGAGATATCCATCACGGAATTGCCCAGGCAGCCGAAGCAGGAAGACCTGGACCGGCTCCTGGCACCCGCCCTGGCGGGCATTCCCCTGGGCCTCATGTCGGAGGCCGGTTGTCCGGCCATCGCCGACCCGGGCGCCCTGCTGGTGCGCCGCGCCCACGAGCGTGGCGTACCGGTGAAGCCCCACGTCGGCCCCTCCTCCCTGCTCCTGGCCTTGATGGCCTCCGGCCTGGACGGCCAGCGCTTTGCCTTCCACGGCTACCTGCCGGTGAAGGAACCGGAGCTCCTGGAGGCGCTGAAGAGGCTGGAGAAGGATTCCGCCCGCCTCTCCCAGACCCAGGTCTTCATCGAGACCCCCTACCGCAATGCCCGCAGCTTCGCCGCCATACTGGCCGCCTGCCGCGACGGCACCCGCCTTGCCCTGGCCTGCGGCCTGACAACGGCGGATGAGTGGGTCATGAGCCGGACCGTAAGGGACTGGAAACAAACAGCCCCGCCGCCCATCGAGAAGGTGCCGACGGTGTTCTGCCTGCTGGGCTGATGCCAGACACTCGCTTCCGAGGGCATCCGGGAAGATGTCACGCCGGTTTACGCTGCCGGAATCCCTGGCGAATCGGGACGGGCGCCCACTGCCGTGGAGCCGTGCCTCCGGACAACAGCCACCGGAGCGCCCTCACCCAGAGCGACCAGGGACGGATTTGAGGTACCTTGCCCAGGGATAGCTGGGCAAGGGCCAGGGCGTCTTCGAGCAAGGCGTCGTGCAGGGGACGATAGACGAGAAGCCAGGACAAGGCCGCCAGCCCCGTGACACTCATGTCCAGGGTATGCCGCAGCAAGGCGCCGCGCCCGCCTGCCGGCAACACCTCGAAAAAGTGGCCGCCTTCGAAGCCGCTGGGCGCCATGAAGCGAAACTTCACCAGGCGACCGGGACCGAACGCTTCCACCGCATAGCGCACCGGCCCGTGGCCGCCCGTGGCACCGACCCGAAGGGGGCCAGTCAGGCGCATGCGCGGCCAGGTGGTTCCGGGCCAGAATCCGTCGCTCTCCGAGGCAAGCGAGTTCAGCAGCACCCCGGCCGTCGCGGCCGGAACGGGAATCTCGCGCTCGTGGATATTCAGTATCTTCACTGTGCGGCGACCTCCAGGCGCCCCGGTGCAGGTTCCGGAACAGGGGCACGACCAGAAACGGGACGTCGGCCGGTCACTCCGCGGCGAGATGCCGCCGCAGACGCTCGGGTGACGTATTCACGCCAGGCATTATAGCCACGGGAAAGGACGCCATGACGGCCATCTGTCCCTGCGCCGGAATATTTCCTTTGCAAATACCGGAAATATCGTGCATAGTGTGCGCCAGCGATCTTCAAGCAGTGCAGTTGTCTGGTTCGGTACCCTCGCCAATGTCAGCGCAGTCCCTCGGGGCTAATCTTCAGCGCAGACCTTCGGCTCAGTTCTTCGGTATACCTCCCTTCATCACCCCGCCGTCTTGACCTTCGTCCCAACTGGGGGCAAGCCCCTTCTTTTGTTTTTTTAGGATATTCAAGACATGGCAAACGGTACTGTTAAGTGGTTCAATGATTCCAAGGGCTTCGGCTTCATCACCCCGGAAAACGGCGGCGATGACCTCTTCGCCCACTTCTCCGCGATCCAAGGCTCGGGCTTCAAGACCCTGGCTGAAGGCCAACGCGTCAGCTTCGACATCACCACTGGCCCCAAGGGTCAGCAGGCGTCGAACATCCGCCCGGCGGATTGAGGGATATGACAGGTGTGGCGACCCGCCATACCGTCAGTCTCAAAGGGGTCTCAGGCCTGACTCAGACCTGAACCCCACCGGAAAAGCCCGGCATCTGCCGGGCTTTTTCTTTTCCTCTTTCCCCTTTACCAGGAGACACGGAATGGCCAAGGAAGAACTACTGGAAATGAATGGCGTCGTCATGGAGGTTCTGCCCGACTCCCGTTTCCGCGTGACGCTGGACAACGGACACAATCTGGTCGCCTACAGCGCGGGCAAGATGCGCAAGCACCACATCCGCATCATCGCCGGCGACAAGGTGTCCCTCGAACTTTCCCCCTACGACCTCTCCAAGGGCCGGATCACCTTCCGCCATATCGAGGGCCGCACCCCCCCGGCCGCGCAGCGCCCCCGGCACTGATCGCCAGGGATGCCTGGCTACGAGGTAAAGTTTCAACGAGTCGGAGTCACCGGCGGAGCCGATCTGGAGATTCGCTCCCTGCTCGACCGCCAACAATACGCCGACCCCCTGGGCGAGGCGGAAGCCGCGGGCATATCCCCGGCATGCTGGCCGCTCTTCGGCCAGGTCTGGCCTTCGGCGCAAAAACTGGCCGATCTGATGCAGGCGTGGGAATTCGGCCCAGGCCGTGTCCTTGAGATCGGCTGCGGCCTGGGATTGGCCAGCATGGTCGTCCACCGCCGAGGCGGCGACATCACCGCCAGCGACTGCCACCCTCTCACGGAAGCCTTCCTGAGCGCCAACCTGCGCCTCAACGAACTGCCGGACATGAAATACCTGACCGGCAACTGGTCCCGAGCCAATCCCGCGTTGGGTCGCTTTGACCTCATCATCGGCAGCGATGTCCTGTACGAGCGCGACCAACCCACGCAGCTGGCGGCCTTCATCGCCCTGCACGCGGCGCCCCGGGCAGAAGTGCTGATCATTGATCCCAATCGGGGCAACCGGAGCGCTTTCAGGCGCTGCATGGATGATCTCGGGTTCAGCCTCACCGAGACCCTGCTGGACACCCCGCTGGACGATGGCAGCCCCTATCGCGGGCGCCTCCTGCGCTACCGGCGCGAGGCAGTCCCTCTGAACTGAACCCCGCGGTGTCCACCTCGCGGGTCGGGTTTCAGCCCGACAATGAGGCGCTCCGGAGGGTAGGTCGGGTAACACCCGGCCGCGAACTACAGGCCGCGCAGGATCTCCAGCGCGTCCTCATAATCGAACACGTCAATCCGGCGCGCGAACTCGGCATAGCGGCTGCCCAGAACTCCCCGCAGCGTGTCGGCCGCATCCCTGGCCACGATGCTGGCGCGGGTGTCGTCCTGGGCCAGCAGGGTTTCCAGTTCCTTGAGGACGCCCTTCAGCCGTTCCGGATCGGCGTTCGAGCTTTCCGCGACGACGACCTCCTCGGGCCGCTCCAGGATGGCCTGGACCAGTTGCGCCAGTTCGCGATCGCACAGGGCCGCCAATTCCATACATTCGGCCTGCGGGGCCTGCTCGAGCAGGGCGGCATCCAGCCTCGCCGCCAGATCCGAAACCCGGATTTCCCTCAGGGTCGCCGCTGCCCCCTTCAGGCCGTGGGCCAGGCGCTCCGCCGCCTCGGTATCGCCTTCGGCCAGACACTCCTGCACGCGCTTCATGTCCGCCCCGTGGGAGTTGGCGAAGATACGCAGCAGGCGCCAATACTTCGTGGCGTCGCCCTTGAACACGGCGATACCCTTGGCCGCATCCAGCCCCGGAATGTTCCCCAGTTGGGGCGGAACGACAATCACCGGCGCCACCGAAGGCGCAACCGCTTCCGGCAGCGCGGCAGGCACCGTCACGTCCAGGCACCGAGCCTCCTGGTCGGGATGCGACAGCCAGCGCAGCAGGGCGGCGTAGAGATCCTCCGGGATGACGGGCTTGGCGACGAAATCATTCATGCCCGCATCCAGACAGAGATGCCGGTCTTCGTTGAAGGCGTTGGCGGTCATGGCCAGGATGGGCAGGCGCGCGTAGTCTGCCTGGGCGCGGATCGCCCGGGCCGCCTCCAGCCCATCCATCTCCGGCATCTGCACGTCCATCAGCACCAGGTCGTAGGCGTGCCGGCGCACTTTCTCCACGGTGATGCGGCCGTTCTCCGCCGTGTCCACCGCCAGGCCCACCCCGTGCAGCAGTTCCAGGGCCACTTCCCGGTTGATGGGGTTGTCCTCCGCCACCAGGATGCGCGCCCCGGCATGATTCCGGCGCAACAGGGCCTCGGCGTCCACCGTCTGCTCCCGGGCTTCGTGCACCATCACCCCATGCCCGCGCTGGATGCGCACGGTCAGCCAGAAGATGCTGCCCTCGCCCGGGGTGCTCTCCGCCCCCGCGTCGCCGCCCATCATGCGCGCCAGGCGCCGGGTGATGGCCAGCCCCAGGCCGGTGCCGCCGAACTTGCGGGTGGTGGACGCATCGGCCTGTTCGAAAGCGGCGAAGAGCTTGGGCACGGTTTCCGGCGCGATGCCGATGCCCGTATCCTGCACCTCGAAGCGCACCAGGAGCCCTTCGTCCGTCTCGTCCAGAAGTTTGGCCCGCAACCAGATCGTGCCGCGCTCGGTAAACTTGATGGCATTGCCGGCGAAGTTGAGCATGGCCTGGCGCAGGCGCGTGGGATCGCCGTGCAGCCACAAGGGCACGTCATCCCTATCCACCTCGATGTTCAGGCCCTTCTGTCTGGCCGACTCGGCCAGCATGGACTTGATGTGATCCAGAACCGCGCCCAGGGCAAAGTCCATGTGCTCCAGTTCCAGCTTGCCCGCCTCGATTTTCGACAGGTCCAGGATGTCGTTGATGATGGACAGGAGGTGCTGGGCCGCGCCGTCTATCTTCTCCAGGCGCTCGATCTGGCGCGCCGTGGCCTCGTCCCGGCGCAGCAGATGGGTCAGGCCCAGGATGGCATTCATGGGCGTGCGAATCTCGTGGCTCATGTTGGCCAGGAAGGCGCTCTTGGCCTGATTGGCGGCATCCGCCAGCGCCCGAGCCGCCTCCGCCTCCACCGTCCGCCGGGCCACCAGGTCCTCCAGATGGTGCCGATGCTGATCCAGTTCCCGAGCCAGGCGCTTCTTCTCGGTGATGTCTTCCTTCACCGCCACGTAATGGCTCACTTGCCCGTCCGCCTGGCGCAGCGGCGTGATGATGGCGAACTCCACGTATTCCCCGCCGTCCTTGCTCCGGTTGATGAACTCGCCTTTCCAGGACTGGCCCTGGGTCAGGGCCAGCCACAGGGCGCGATAGGTCTCGGGCGGAGTCTTGCCGGAATGCAGGACGCGGGGGTTCTGGCCGATGATTTCCTCCCAGCTGTAGCCGGTATTCCGCAGGAAGGTCTCGTTCACGTATTCGATGCGCGCATCCAGGTCGGTGATGGCGATGCTTTCCGGGCTCTGTTCCACGGCCAGGGCGAGCTTGCGCAACTGGTCCTCGGCTGCCTTGCGCGCGGTGATGTCCCGGTTGGTGCCGCGCCGGCCCAGGTACTCCCCCTTGTCGCTCCGGATGGGCAGGCAATGGTGGGCGATCCAGCGCACGGAGCCGTCCCGATGCACCACCCGGAATTCCAGCTCGCTCGCATCCGCCTGGGGATTGTCCGCCACGTGTCGGCGATACATCTCCCGGTCCAGGGGGTGGACGATCTCGCTCATCAGCCTGGGGTCCGCCAGGAATTCCTCCGCGGCATGGCCGGAGATGTGCTCGCAGGCCGGCGAGACATACTTGAAGTGCCCGTCCGGTCCCAGCCAGAAGATGCAGTCGGCGGCGTTCTCCGCCAGCAGTCGGTACTTGGCTTCCGACTCCTTGAGCGCCTCGTGGGCTGCCTCGGCCCGGGCGCGGGCGGCCATGGCGTCTTCCATCAGGTTCAGTGCCGCGATCCGGGCCTGGCGCTGTTCCTGGAGAGCCGCGGCCTGGCTTTCCCGCAGGGCGTCCTCGGCCGCCTTGCGCGCGCGGCGCTCGGTCACTTCCGTCAGGGTGCGCCTTATGGCCGACACCAGGCGCAGGAGGTTGTCCTTGAGCACGAAGTCCGAGAGTCCCAGGAACAGCAGTTCCACCGCCGTTTCCTCGCCCACGCTGCCGGATACCAGGATCACCGGCAGGTCGGGCTTCAGGGCCTGGATGCGCTTGAGGCTGGCGCGGAAATCCATGCCCGGCACGCTGTAGTCGGACAGCACCACGTCCCATTCAGCCTCCAGGGCCGCCTCCAGCTCCGCCTCAGAACCCACGCGCCGGAATTCGCCTTCCAGCCCGTGCTGGTGCAGATAGCGCTCCAGGAGCAGGAAGTCTGCGGGGACATCCTCGATGACGAGGATTTTCAGCGGGCTGTTCATCGCAATCTCATCGCTCCGGCGGCTTCTCATTGGTGACGAGCCAGTAGAGGCCCAGGGCCGCCACGGTCTCGGCGAACTCGGCGAAGCCCACGGGCTTCCTCACGAAGCTGTTGCAACCATTCTGATAGCTCTTCAGGCGGTCGCTCTGGTCGTCCGACGAGGTGAGCATGACGATGGGCAGCAGGGCGGTGCGCGGGTCGGCACGCAGCCGCTCCAGCACCTCCAGGCCCGACAGGCGCGGCAGGCCGATGTCCAACAATACCACCGCCGGCAGCCCGGAGCCGGCCCGATGAACGAACTCTCTTTCGCAGAACAGGTAGTCCAGGGCCTGTTGGCCGTCCCGCACCACCTCCACCCGGTTCGCCAGCTTGGCCCGCTCCAGGGCGCGCAGGGTGAGGATTTCGTCCTGGGGGTTGTCTTCCACCAGGAGGATACTCTTGGCGATCATCGTCCAGCCTCCTTCCCGTCCGGACTCGCCCCGGAACCCGGCCCATCCAGGAAGGCCAGGGCGAAAGGCGCCGGCCTGCCAAGGTCCAGCGAAAGCTCGTTGATCCTTTGTTTCAGCGCGATCATGTCCATCTCCCGCCCCACCATGGCCCGGTTGAAGCGTTCCAGCTCCCGGTTTCGGCCGCGCAACTCCTCCGCCTGCCGATAAAGGGCTTCCTCGGCCAGCTTGCGCGCGCTGATGTCGTTCAGGGTACCGGAGGTGCCGACGATGCCGCCCGCCTCGTCCAGGGTCAGCCGGGCATAGACCTCGATCCAGCGGTAGCCGCCATCCTTGTGCAGGTAGCGTATCTCGTGGCGGCAGTAATCCTTCCTGCGCTGGATCAGGGGTTCGAACAGTTCGGCGTTCCTCTGGCGGTCGTCCGGGTGCACGTAGTCCAGGAACAGGGTGCCCAGGCTCTCCTCCAGGGGGAAGCCGGTGATCTCCGTCCAGGCCGGGTTGAGGAAGGTCCACAACCCCTGGGCATCGGTCTGGAAGATCACCTCCTTCACGTGCTCCACCACCGTCCGGTAGCGGGCCTCGCTCTCCCGCAACGCCAGGTCGGCCCGCTTCTGATCGGTGATGTCCCGGGAAACGCCGAAGATGCCCATGACCTTGCCCTCGGCATCACGCAACGGTCCCTTGGTCGCGAGGAATACCTTTTCACCGCTCGGCGTATCCACCTTTTCGTCCCGCGTGGACACCCGATTCTCGTCAATCACCTGGCGACGAATGGCAGCCAGCATCTCGGCCTGCTCGGGAAACAGCGCCCGGTCGTCCTGGCCCAGCACGTCTCCGATCGGTTTGCCGACGAACTGACTTGCGGCCTGGTTGAATAGAATGTAGCGCCCCTCTACGTCCTCGGCGAAAATGGCGTCCGAGGAGCTGTCCACGATGGCTGACAGCATACCCATGGAATGCCGGTGCTCGTCCCTGGCCATCGCCTCCCGCTGCCCGGCTTCTGTCAGTTGCACCACCAGCCGCTTGATCAGCCCGTAGAGCAGAAGCGACGTGACGGCCACGAATAGCCAGCCCTTCAGCGTGCTGACCAGGATGATCAGCGCCGGGTCGTGGAGCAGCCATTCCACCGCCAAGTCGGAGACCAGTATCCACAGCCCGGCGAAGGCGGCATAGGACAGCACGACGCCCAGGATGCCGCCGGATGGCGTACCGTTCTGGCTGGCCGGGGCGATGGGGGCTTGGGATTCGGGCATGGCCGCGCGTGCCTAGACCGGGTCGCTGTGCCTTCGGGCGATGGCGACGAAGGCCTCGAAACCCGCCAGGAAGGCATCGGTGATGTCGGGGTCGAAATGCTTGCCACGCCCTTCGGCGATGATGTCCCGGGCCTTTTCCGGGGGCATGGGTGCCTTGTACACGCGCCGGGAGATCAGTGCGTCGAAGACGTCGGCCAGCGCCATCAGCCGCGCCGAGAGGGGAATGGCGTCCCCCTTGAGCCCGTCCGGGTATCCCGTGCCGTCCCATTTCTCGTGGTGCCAGTGGGCGATTTCCTTGGCCAGGGCGAGAAAATCCACCGGCGTGTTGATGTCCCACTCGGCCATCTCGATGGCTTCGCTGCCCAGCCGGGCATGGGTCTTCATGATGACCCACTCGTCCGGAGTGAGCGGTCCCGGCTTCTGCAGGATGACGTCCGGAACGCCTACCTTGCCGATGTCGTGCAGGGGTGCGGAACGGGCCAGCAGCCTGATGTAACGGTCGCTCAGGGTGGTGGAAAACCGGGGATGTTCCTTCAGACGCCGCGCCAGTTCATGCACATAGCTCTGGGTGCGCAGGATGTGGTTGCCGGTCTCCGGGTCGCGCGTCTCCGCCAGGTGGGCCAGCGCCCGGATGCTGACTTCCTGGATGAGTTCGTTCTCCGCCATGCGCCGCGCAACTTCCGCTTCCAGCCAGGTATTCTGGCCGGCCAGGCGGTCCCGCGCCCGTTTCAGTTCCAGATGGGTGCGCACCCGGGCCAGGACGACGGGCGGCACGATGGGCTTGGTGATGTAGTCCACGGCACCCACGGCCAAACCCCGTATCTCCGCCTCGTGGCTATCCATGGCGGTGACGAAGATGACCGGGATCTCCCGGGTGGCGGGGTCGCCATGCAAGAGCTCGAAGACCTGGTAGCCGTCCATGCCCGGCATCATCACGTCCAGCAGGATCAGGTCGGGGCGCGGCGCCGTGGCGGCGATGGCCAGGGCCTTGCGCCCGGAGTTCGCCGCCCGCACCCGATAAAGAGGTTGCAGCAACTCGCTGAGCACCGTGAGGTTCTCGGGGGAGTCGTCGACGATCAATATGGTCTGGGAAGTCAACTCGGACATGCTCGCTCCGCGGCCAGGGGGGTACCCCCGGTGATCCTGGATGGCCTGTTATCGGCCCCGGTACGGGAAGCTTTAGCCGCCACCAACAGGCATGCGGCGACAAACTCGCCGCTGCCGACGCCCGGGCGTCGCTATAATCCTGGAAAAAGCACTTGATTCACCGCAGAGACGCGGAGACGCTGAGAAAACCAGAACTTGGCACGTATCTCAGGCTCACCCGATGGGTGAAACAGAAACCCACTATAACGCCTTGTTTTTCCTCTGCGCCTCCGCGTCTCTGCGGTTCAAACTGAGGTTTTCAGGATAATTCAGGCCATGAACACCCTTACCCGATATGCCGAGATCCGGCCGCGACTCTGGCTGCTGGCGGTGGCCCTGGCCTGGTTCATACTGTACCGACTGCTCTCTCCCGCATCGGAGGCGCTGGTGGCGATGCTGCCGGTGGAACGCTCCACCGCCCTGGGCGGCGCCCTGCAATTCTTCTTCTACGACACGCCCAAGGTGCTGCTCCTGCTCACCGGCGTGGTGTTCGTCATGGGCATGATCAATTCCTGGTTCACGCCGGAACGCACCCGTGCACTCCTGGCGGGCAAGGCCGAGGGACTGGGCAACGTCATGGCGGCCTCCCTGGGCATCGTCACGCCTTTCTGCTCCTGTTCCGCCGTGCCCCTCTTCCTGGGCTTCGTCCAGGCGGGCGTGCCCCTGGGCATCACGTTTTCCTTCCTCATCTCCGCGCCCATGGTGAACGAGGTGGCCCTGGCCCTCCTGTTCGGTCTGTTCGGCTGGAAGGTGGCGCTGCTGTACATGTCGCTCGGGCTCACGGTGGCCATCGTCTCGGGCTGGGTCATCGGCCGCCTGAAGCTGGAAGGCCACCTAGAGGACTGGGTGCGGGACATGCCGCGCAGAGCCGCCGCCTACACGGAACAGGGCATGAGCCTGCCCGAGCGCATAGCGGCCGGGCGCGAGGCCCTGCGCCAGATCGTGGGCAAGGTCTGGCCCTACGTGGTGGCCGGCATCGCCATCGGCGCCGGCATCCACGGCTACGTGCCGCAGGATTTCCTGGCCGGGATCATGGGCAAGGAGGCCTGGTGGGCCGTTCCGGCTTCGGTCCTGATCGGCATCCCCATGTACAGCAACGCAGCGGGCATCATTCCCGTCGTGGAAGCCCTGCTGTCCAAGGGCGCGGCCCTGGGCACGGTGCTGGCGTTCATGATGAGCGTGATCGCCCTCTCCCTGCCGGAGATCGTCATCCTGCGCAAGGTTCTGAAGCCGCGCCTGATCGCCGCCTTCGTCGGCATCGTCGCCTGCGGCATCCTGCTGGTGGGCTATGTGTTCAACGCCGTTCTTTGAGGAAGCAGACATGAAAATCGTGAAAATTCTCGGCACGGGCTGCGCCAACTGCAAGAACACCGCGAAACTGGTGGAAGAAGTGGCGGCCGCCCGGGGCGCCTCCATCCAGGTGGAGAAGGTGGAAGACCTCCAGGACATCATGGGCTACGGTGTCCTGTCCACGCCCGGCGTGGTGATAGACGGCCAGGTGGTGCACGCCGGCGGCGTGCCCAGCCGGGCCAAGGTGGAAGGCTGGTTTTAGGCATCCAGGCGAGGAGGAGCGAAATGGCCATTCATGCCCTGGGCGAGCGCCGGCCCGAAATCCGCGGCGACTGCTGGATCGCGGACAACGCCACCGTCATAGGCTCGGTGATCCTGGAGAACCACGCCAGCATCTGGTACAACGCCGTGCTGCGGGGCGACAACGACCTGATCCACATCGGCGAGAACACGAACATCCAGGACGGCTCCATCCTGCACACCGACCCCGGCCTGCCCCTGGTGCTGGAAAAGGACGTCACCGTGGGCCACCTGGCCATGCTCCACGGCTGCACCGTGCGGGAAGGCGCCCTCATCGGCATCAAGGCCGTGATCCTCAACCGGGCGGTGATCGGCAGGCATTGCCTCATCGGCGCCAACACCCTGATCCCGGAGGGCAAGGTCATCCCGGATCGCTCCCTGGTGGTGGGCTCTCCCGGGCGGGTGGTGCGGGAACTGACGGACGAGGAAGTCCGGCGCATCCAGGGCAGCGCCAGCCGCTATGTCGCTCACTGGCAGCATTACGCCCGGGAACTGCGGCCCCTGTAGGGCGCCGCCGCGCATGCCGGACAAGTGCCGCGGGAAGGCGTAAACTTCGACGACCATCCGCGGAACACGCTCGGCCACACCAACCATCCCAGCTCGGGGGCTGCCATGTCGGAAATCCAGTTCAGCAAGAATTTCAGCGACCTATCTGTCCAGCAAGGCACCAACGCCGGATTCCAGTTCGACTTCTACTGCGAACGGTGTTCCGACACCTGGCGCTCCGAGTTCGTGTCCTACACCAGCGGCCAGGCCTCGGGCTGGCTGGGCAAGGCGGCCGGCATGTTCGGCGGCGTGCTGGGCAGCGTGGGCTCCGCGGTGGATGGACTGGCCCAGGCGGGTTTCGGCCATGCCCGGGACGAGGCCTTCGTGAAGGCCATAGAAAACGCCAAGCACCATTTCCACCGCTGCGGCAAGTGCCAGGGCTACGTCTGCGACCGCTGCTGGAACACCGCCAAGGGCCTGTGCTACAACTGCGCGCCGGACGTGGAGGTGGAAATCGAGGCGGCGCGCAACCAGGGCGAGATCCAGGCCGCCACCGAGAATGCCGCGATGGAGGGCCAGAAACGGGGCGGCACCCGGGACGTGGGCCGGGACCGACAACTGGTCTGCCCCGCCTGCCACGCCGAGACCCACGGCGCCAAGTTCTGCCCATCCTGCGGCCACAAGCTGGCCTCCAGCGACACCTGCGCCGGCTGCGGCGCGGCTTTACCCGCCGGTTCCCGCTTCTGTCCGGAATGCGGTCAGAAGGCCGGGTGACAGCGATGCGTACACTGCTTCCCATCCTCTTCCTGGTGCTGGCCTCCGGCGCCACCCAGGCGGCCGAGGCGGCCAAGCCCCAGGGCACCCTGATCGAGCTGTCGGCCGAGGCCAGCCGCACGGCCCCCAACGACCTGGCCCGCGCCTCCGCCTTCAGCGAGGCCTCGGATGCCAATCCCCGGGATCTGGCGAAGAAGGTAAATGGCGTCATCGCCCAAGCGCTCGCCGGCGCCCGGGCCTATCCCACGGTCAAGGTGCAGAGCGCCGGCACCCACACCTGGCCCAATTACGACAAGGCGGGGCGCATCACCGGCTGGCGCATGCGCTCCAATCTACAGCTGGAATCCCGGGACATCACCGCCCTCACCGAACTCCTGGGGCAGTTGCAGGGAAGCATGGGCGTCGGCCAGGTCGCCTTCATGCCCTCGCCCGAGACCCATCACAAGGTGGAGGACGCGGTCATCGTGGATGCCCTGGCCGCCTTCGAGGCCAGGGCGAAGCTGGTGGCGGGCAGCCTGCACAAGTCCTGGAAGCTCAAGACCATGAACATCGGCAACGCCGGTGGCGGCCGCCCGCCCATCGCCTTCCAGGCTCGGGTCGCCATGGCCTCGGACGCCCTTCCCGTGGAGGCCGGAGAGAGCCAGATCAGCGTCACCGTCTCGGGGCAGATCGAACTGGAATAGGTGCGAGCCGATTCGGGGCGGATCAGCGTCCCTGACGTTCCCCCTCGCCCCGCCCGCGGGGAGAGGGTTGGGGCGAGGGGCTCGCGACAAGCGTGTGCCGGTATTCCCCCGGACTCGCGCCGGTCCATTTCTTGAAGGCGCGGTGGAAGGCGCTGGATTCGGCAAAGCCCAGCTTGGCGCCGATGTCGGTCACGCTGGTTTCGGTATGGCTGAGGAAACCGATGGCCAGGTCGCGGCGCAGGTCGTCCTTGAGCGTCCGGTAGGACTGCCCTTCCCGGTCCAGATGGCGGCGTAGGGTGGCCGGCGAGGCGTGCAGTTGCCGGGCCAGGGTATCGAAATCGGGCCAGGCATCCGGCGGCATCTCCCGGAGGCGCCTGCGAATGCGGGCGGTGAGGCCGGCGCTGTTCTTGTATTTCACCAGGAAGTTGGCCGGCGCGCTCCTCAGGAATTCCTTCATGGTCCGCTCGTTCTGGATGTTGGGCATGTCCAGGTATTCGGCGGCGAAGCTGATGCCCGTTCGCCCCTGGGAAAAATGCAGCTCGGGCGAAAATAGCACCCGCCATTCCGGGCTGAAGGCGGGCTCCGCGCAACGGAAGTCCGCCCGCAGGAGGGGAATGCGCCGCCCCGCCAGCCAGCAGGCCAGGCCGTGCAAAATGATGAGGAAGGTACCGTAGGCGAAGGCCCGGCGGGGTTCGCCCCGCTCCCTCAGCACCACCCGGGCCGTGTCGCCCTCCCGGACCAGTTCGCCCTCCAGATCGTCCAGCACCAGGCGCAGGAAGCGCAGGGCCCGCCTCAACGCCCGCTCCAGGGTATCGCCGTGGATCACCGCATGGCACAGGAGGGTGAAGCTGCCCACCTTCATGGGCCGGCTGTCCATGCCGAAGAACTCGTCGTCCAGGGCCTGCGCGATGAGATGCCAGAGCGCGCCGTAGTGGTCGGACGACACCCGCGCCAGGGGGGTGGTGAGCAGTTCCGGGGAGATGCCGGCGGCGGCGAGCATGGCCCCGGCGTCCAGCCCCCGCGCCCGCACGCCGGCCAGGGCTTCCTGCACGAAGCTGATGGCGATGGTGCCTTTTTCGCTGTTGCCGCTCATTGGATGTCGCGTTCCTGGGTTACATAGCCGTTCCTGTCGGGCTGAAGCCCGACCTACGGCGCTTCATCGCCACATATCCGTAGGTCTGTAGGTCGGGCTTCAGCCCGACACCGGCCTTCGCACATGCTCTTGTCGGGCTGAAAAACCGTAGGGTGTGGTGAGGGACGAACCGCACCGTGAATAGCCGGCCTCTGATGCGGTTCGCTACGCTCACCCCATCCTACAGCCCGTCCTGCGGATGCCCGATTCGAGGGGTGGCAAATTCTATCATCCACATTGATCGCTTTCGGCATGGCAAGCTGGCGGCCATCTACCTAGACTGGCGCTTTTCCGTTTGGTGTGGGGTCGGCTTCAGCCGACCATGGCGGGCGACAGCCCTCCCTACAAGGAGCAGACAAAGATGCAAATCAAGGACAGGGTTTTCGTGGTCACCGGCGCGGGTTCCGGTCTCGGTGCCGCGACGGCGGAAATGATCGTGGCGCGGGGCGGCAAGGTGCTGCTGGCGGACGTGAACAAGGAGGCCGGCAAAGCCAGGGCGGCGGCCCTGGGGCCGAGCGCCCGCTTCTGCGCCACCGACGTGACGGATGGCGCCAGCGCCGAGGCGGCCTTCAAGGCGGCGAGCGAGATGGGCGTGGTGCGCGGCCTGGTGAGTTGCGCCGGCGTGGCGCCCGCCGAGAAGGTGGTGGGGCGCGAGGCGCCGCACCGGCTGGAGTCCTTCTCCAAGGTGGTGGGCATCAACCTCATCGGCACCTTCAACATGATGCGCCTGGCGGCCGACCTGATGAGCAAGAGCGAACCGGAACAAGGCGGCGAGCGCGGCGTGATCGTGAATACCGCCTCGGTGGCCGCCTTTGACGGCCAGATCGGCCAGGCCGCCTATGCCGCCTCCAAGGGCGGCGTGGTGGCGCTCACCCTGCCCGCGGCCCGGGAACTGGCCCGTTTCGGCATCCGGGTGGTGACCATCGCCCCCGGCATCATGGAAACCCCCATGCTCACCGGCATGCCCCAGGAGGTACAGGATGCCCTGGGCAAGACCGTCCCCTTCCCGCCGCGCATGGGCAAGCCTTCCGAATACGCCGCCCTGGTGGAGCACATCTTCGCCAACGGCTACCTGAACGGCGAAGTCATCCGCCTGGACGGCGCCATCCGCATGGCGGCGAAATAACGAAATGTAGGGTCGAATTCATTCGACCTTGAATAGTTTCGGGCGAACAAGTTCGCCCCTACAGAAAAGGAAGAGCCATGACCGATCCCATCGTTATCGTTTCCGCCGCCCGCACGCCCATGGGCGGTTTTCAGGGTGATTTCGCCAGCCTGACCGCGCCCCAGTTGGGCAGCGTGGCCATCAAGGCGGCCGTGGAGCGTTCCGGCCTGGCCCCGGACGCCGTGCAGGAAATCCTCATGGGCTGCGTGCTGCCCGCGGGCCTGGGCCAGGCGCCGGCGCGCCAGGCCGCGCTCCTGGCCGGCATGCCGCTCTCCGCCGGTTGCACCACCATCAGCAAGGTGTGCGGCTCCGGCATGAAGGCCACCATGCTGGCCCACGACCTGCTCCTGGCCGGCAGCAACGACGTGATGGTGGCCGGCGGCATGGAATCCATGAGCAACGCCCCCTACATGCTGCCCAAGGCCCGGGGCGGCTACCGCCTGGGACACGGCCAGGTCATTGACCACATGTTCATGGACGGCCTGGAAGACAGTTACTCCAAGGAGAACCGGGGCCGCCTCATGGGCACCTTCGCCGAGGATTGCGCCACGAGCTACGGCTTCACCCGGGAGGCCCAGGACGCCTTCGCCATCACCTCCACCACCCGGGCGCAAGCCGCCATCAAGGACGGCTCCTTCCAGTGGGAGATCGCCCCGGTGACCGTGGCCGGCCGCAAGGGCGAGGTCATCATCACGGACGACGAGCAGCCGCCCAAGGCCAACATCGAGAAGATTCCCTCGCTCAAGCCGGCGTTCAAGAAGGACGGCACGGTGACCCCGGCCAATTCCAGCTCCATCTCCGACGGCGGCGCGGCCCTGGTGATGATGCGCCGCTCCACGGCGGAAAGGCTGGGGCTGACACCCATCGCCACCATCCTGGGCCACACCACCCACGCCCATGCCCCGGCCCTCTTCCCCACGGCCCCCGTGGGCGCCATGGAGAAACTCCTGGCCAAGATCGGCTGGAACGCTGCGGACGTGGACCTGTGGGAAATCAACGAAGCCTTCGCCGTGGTGACCATGGCCGCCATCCATGACCTGAAGCTGGATTCAGCCAAGGTGAACATCCACGGCGGCGCCTGTGCCCTGGGCCACCCCATCGGCGCCTCCGGCGCCCGCATCATCGTCACCCTGCTCGGCGCCCTGAAGAAGACCGGCGGCAAGCGCGGCATCGCCAGCCTGTGCATAGGCGGCGGCGAAGCGACGGCCATGGCCTTTGAAATGGTTTGAAGAAACGAAACACCTCACCGCAAAGGCGCAAAGAACGCGAAGTTACGCAAAGGAAATCGTGAACACCAGACTTGACCGAAATCGCGGGTTTTCATTTTTGTTTTGTATTGCTTTTCTTTGCGGCCCTCTGCGCCTTCGCGCCTTTGCGGTGAGGTTTTGAATTTCGGGGTTTCCCCAACAGGAGTTTTCGATGATCCTCAACGAAGAGCAGGAAATGATCCGCGACACCATGCGCCAGTTCGCCGCCGAGCGGCTGGCGCCGTTCGCGACGGAGTGGGACCGGAACCATACCTTCCCGGCCGAGGCGCTGAAGGAACTGGGCGCCCTGGGCGCCCTGGGGGTGGTGGTGCCGGAGGAATACGGCGGCGCCGGTATGGACTACATGAGCCTGGTGCTGATGCTGGAGGAGATCGCCGCGGGCGACGGGGCCACCTCCACCATCGTCAGCGTGCAGAACTCCCTGGCCTGCGGCATCACCATGAAGTACGGCAGCGAGGCCCAGAAACAGGAATGGCTGACCCGGCTCGCCACCGGGGATGCCCTGGGCTGCTTCTGTCTCACCGAGCCCCACACCGGATCGGACGCTGCCGCCATCACCACCCGTGCCGACAAGGATGGCGACCACTTCGTGCTGAACGGGGTGAAGCAGTTCATCACCACCGGCAAGTACGCCGACGTGGCCATCGTCTTCGCCGTCACCGACAAGGCCGCGGGCAAGAAGGGCATCTCCTGCTTCCTGGTCCCCACCGCCACCCCCGGCTACATCGTGGCGAGGATCGAGGAGAAACTGGGCCAGAAGGCTTCCGACACGGCCCAGATTTTGTTCGAGAACTGCCGCGTGCCCGCCTCCGCCCTCCTGGGCGCCGAGGGCGACGGCTACCGCATCGCGCTCTCGAACCTGGAGGCCGGCCGCATCGGCATCGCCGCCCAATCCGTGGGCATGGCCCGCGCCGCCCTGGAAGCGGCCCTGCGCTATGCAAAAGAGAGGGTGACCTTCGGCAAGCCCATCATCGAGCACCAGGCGGTGAACTTCCGGCTGGCGGACATGGCGACCCAGGTGGACGCGGCCCGCCTCATGGTCTGGCGCGCCGCCAGCCTGAAGGATGCCGGCCGGCCCTGCCTGACCGAGGCCTCCATGGCCAAGATGTTCGCTTCCGAGATCGCGGAGAAGGTGGCCTCCGACGCCATCCAGATCCACGGCGGCTACGGCTACGTGAGCGACTTCCCGGTGGAACGCATCTACCGGGACGTGCGCATCTGCCAGATCTACGAAGGCGCCAACGACATCCAGCGCTTGGTGATCGGCCGCGCCCTGGCCCAACAATAATTTTTCACCGCAGAGACGCAGAGGGCGCAGGAAAAACCATGAGTCACCCAACCCTGGGCGCCTGTCAGAAGGGTATTGAAGTGTTGATTGAAAAGATTTTCCTCTGCGCCTCCGCGCCTCTGCGGTTCAAGCTGCGTTTCCGCGGACGATGACTTCTCGTTCTAACGGACCGCTCGCCGGCCTGAAGGTACTGGAATTCGCCGCCCTGGGGCCGGCGCCTTTTGCCGCCATGTTCCTGGCCGACCTGGGCGCGGAGGTGCTGTCCATCGAACGGCTGGCGCCGCCCGGTGCCCGGCC
>JAQTNA010000029.1 GCA_028714035.1 Rhodocyclaceae bacterium | reverse complement strand
TAGCGCACACCTGGGTTTTCGTGGGGTAAATCAGGGGAGCGTATGCTGTTGCCGTCAGTCATGGCCGGCCTGCAGGTCGGATGCCGCGGCGCCAACACACAGCCGGGCCACCCCGCTATAATCCGCTGCGCCATGAGCGTCATAAATGGGCGCGTCGGCTTTATGGCGTTTGCGTGCGGCCTGGGGAATCTCTACATGGAAGTAAAGCAATCGGATGGGGATAGCCATTCCATCGGCAGCATGTGGCCAGTTGCGCTCCCCCCCCGGCATTTTCGAGAGGCCGTGAAATCGTGAAGTCCCTGATTGCCCTGATCCTGTCCGCGCTGGTCGGCGCTGCCGTTGCGCAGGATGTGCCTTCCACACCGGCTTTGGGCAGCAACGGCGATGTTGCCGTACTCGATACCGTCGTCGTGACCGCGCAGAAACGCCGGCAACCGGCCCTGGACGTGCCGATTTCCATGACGGTACTCGATCAGGACGATCTTGAAAAAGCGCGGGTCGGGAGCCTGGAAGACTTGCAGCGGTTGGTACCGGGTTTCTCCATGGAGAACCAGGCTGGCTACAATGTCCTGACCATGCGCGGCGTGGGAGGCGGCGGCCGGAATATCGGTTTCGATCCGCGGGCCGGCGTGTACCTGGATGGCATTTACATGGGCCAGGCGCAGGCGCTACGCCAACCCCTGTTCGACGTTGAACAGGTGGAGGTGTTGCGCGGTCCCCAGGGGCATCTGTTCGGACGCAATGCCGTGGCGGGCGCGGTCAACATCACAACCGGCGCACCGACCCGCGAGTTCGAGAGCGTCTTGCGGGGCGTCGTGGGTAGCCAGGGCACTCATGAAGCTTACGCCACGGTTTCCGGGCCGGTGTCGGAGGCGGTCCTGGGCAAGATTTCCCTCGCCTCGGAGACGCACGGCGGTTTCACCACGAATCTTTACGATGGACAGAAACTCGATGACCTGGGGCGCATCACGGCCCGAGGGCAGATTTTCCTTCTCCCCAGCGACAGGTTGAACATCAGGATTTCCGCGGACGCGTCGACCACGAAACAAAAGGCGACCCAGGGCGAGCCCGTCACTGACTTGTTCGAGCAGCCCTTGCCGGGGGGGATACTGCCGAAGCGCACGGTCAATTTCAACACGACGCCGTTCGAGACGGTGAAGCTTTCCGGGGGGAGCGTGAGGGCTGATTACACCCTGGACAGCCACCAGATTCTGACCGCCCTCTTCGGCTACCGCCAAACCCATCAGGACTTGCAACTGGATAATGACTACAGTCCGAAAGACCTGCTGCGGATATCTTACGGCGATGACTTCAAGCAGTCCTCCGAGGAAATCCGCATCGCCTCACCGAATCTGGGCAGTGCGCGATATGTGCTGGGCTTGTACCACCTGAACGAGACAGCCAGAACAGACCGCAAGGCGACCATTGGCCTGGATGTCGGGACGAGTCTGGTGAATTATCCCCTCATACCCTTCCTGGTGCCTTTGGCCGATGTGACGGGAACCGTTCCCGGTGCGGTGGTCTCGAACAACGGCGTCGTCAGGACCGACACCTATGCCTTGTTCGGGGCCGTGGATTACGACATCACCCATTGGCTGACCCTCAACCTGGGCGCCCGATTTACCCACGAAACGAAGGATGTGTTGTTCAATCTGGATGGTGCCGCAAGCGGCAGCTTCGGCATCGGTAGCCTGACGGGCTACCAGGATTCCCGCTCGGAAAACAAGCTGTCTCCCACCGTCGGTGCAACCTATGCGGTAAGCAAAGACCAGAACGTCTACGCCAAATTTTCGCGGGGGTTCAAGAGCGGTGGCTGGAATATCGAGTTCTTGAGCAGTAACGGGGTCAAGAAGCCGTCTTTCGAGAGCGAGACCGTGGATAGTTACGAGGTGGGCGCGAAGGGGAAGCTTCTGGGGGGGCGCCTGCACTATGACTTGGCGGCCTACTCCAGCCGGTTCAAGGATTTTCAGGTGTTCCAGTTCGTTGATCTGGGTGGTGGCGCAACCTCGATGGAACTGAGAAATGCGGCCGACGCAGAATCCCGCGGCCTCGATGCCAGCCTTACCCTGCGGGCCACCCCGCAACTGGACATCGGCGTCAAGCTCGGCCTTGTCAAAGCTGTCTTCAAGAGCTTCAACACCTGTTCGCCCATAGTGGATTGCACCGGCCACCGGCTGCCCTATGCGCCAAATTTTACTTCGAGTCTGACGGTGAAATATGGCACGCGCTTGCCGGGCATCGGCGGAAAGTTGGACTTCTACGGTGACTACAGTTTCCATGGGGAGTCTTTCAGCGACCCGGTCAATGACCCGCTTACCCAGAACATCCCCGGCCGCGAACTGCTCAATGCCCGCCTGGGGTATGTCCCGGACAAGTCACATTGGGACTTCAGCCTGTGGGTTCACAACCTGTTCGACAAGGACACCGTGGCGAGCCGGGATCGGGATTTCCTGGGCAATCTGACCGTCCATCGCGTTGATCCGCGCACAGCGGGTTTGGAAGGCAGATACCGCTTCTATTAAGGAAGGGCTGTTCCTCGGAGAGCTGACCGGATGGTTGGAGGGGAAGAGGACTGGGAACGGGCCGCTGCATGCGGCCCGTTTGTTTTGCGGTACGGCTCAGCCTGCTGTCGGTATAATTCCCGCTTCCCGACTCCCGTGGCGCCCATGTCCGTTCTCAGCTGGATCCTGTCCATGGCCTTCGTTGGCGGCGCCTTGAGCGTGCTGGCCGCGGCGGCTTTCGCGTTTACGGCGCGGGCCCACTGGGTGCCCATGCTCATCAGCTACGCCATCGGCGCGCTCCTGGGGGCGTCCTTCCTGGAAGTGCTGCCCCACGCGATCGAATCGGCGTCTTCGCCGGAGCGGGGCGCGGCCAACCTCCTGGCGGGCATCCTGATCTTCTTCGTCCTGGAGAAACTGGTCTTGTGGCGCCACTGCCACCAGGAGCATTGCGAGGGGCATGAGCCCCATGTCCACGCCGGTGACCACGGACGCAGCGGCATGCTCATCATCGTCGGCGACACCTTCCACAACTTCGTGGATGGGGTGCTCATCGCCGCGGCCTTCCTGCAAAACATCGAGCTGGGCATCGTCACGGCGCTGGCCATCATCGCCCACGAGATTCCCCAGGAAGTGGGGGACTTCTTCATCCTGCTGCATTCCGGCTATTCCCGGAAGCAGGCCCTGGCCTTCAACCTCTTCTCCACCCTGGCCACCGTGCTGGGCGGCCTCCTGGCCTATTTCGCCCTCTCCGCGGTGCAGGAAGCGATTCCCCTGTTCCTGGCCCTGGCGGCGGCGAGCATGATCTACGTGGCGGTGGCCGATCTCATCCCGGGCCTGCACAAGCGGCACGAACTGCGGGAGACGGTGAAGCAGGTGCTATTGATCGGCCTTGGCATCGGCACGATTGCCCTGGCGCACCAGGTCGTCGATCGCCTGGTCGGCTAGCGCCCGTCTCCGCCTGCGCTCGCCCGTGCCCATGATCCACAGGAACAGGGCCAGGGGAAACACGCCCCAGAAAAGGAAGGTGACCACGCCCGCCGTGATGTTGGGTTGGGCGACGGAAGCCATGGTTGCGACGAACAGCCAGGCGATGGCGACGATGTACATGGGTTCTCCTGCGGGTTTGTTCGTCGGCTTGGTTGACAGGATAAATGCTGCATTGCAAAATCGCACATTGATCCGGATTCGGATGATACAGGAGGCATGATGCCTGACCCCAACGAGCAGATGAAGGCGGCCATGGAACAGATGGCCCAGGCCGGCCAGGTCTTTACCAAGGCCTACATGGATTTTCTGGCGCGCCAGCAGTCTGCGGCGGCGGCTAGCGGCATACAGATGCCCAAGCTCAGCCCGGACCAGATCCCCGATGCCGAGCCTTTTGTCGGGCTGCACAAGGATTTTGCGGCCCTCCACGCCAGCCTCTGGCAGCAGATGATGCACCGGAAGCCGGGCGAGGCGGTGGAGCCCCTGGTGAAGCCCGAAGCGGGAGACCGGCGCTTCAATGCGCCGGAATGGGCGGAATCCCCCGTTTACGACTACCTGCGCCAGGCCTACCTCATCAACAGCGACTACCTGCGGCAGGTGGCCGAGGCGATCCCGGTGGAGGATGGCCAGGCCAAGGCGCGCCTGCGCTTCCTGACCCGCCAGTACATCGAGGCTCTGGCTCCGACCAACTTCGCCGCCACCAACCCGGAGTTCGTCAAGGAGGCCCTTGCCAGCAAGGGCGAGAGCATCACCCGCGGCATACAGAACATGCTGTCCGACCTGGACAAGGGCCGCATCAGCATGACCGACGAATCGGTGTTCGAGGTGGGCAGGAACCTGGCCACCACCGAGGGTACGGTCATCTTCGAGAACGAGCTGATGCAGCTCATCCAGTACGCGCCGCTCACGGACAAGGTCGCGGAGCGCCCGGTTCTGATCGTGCCGCCCTGCATCAACAAGTTCTACATCATGGATTTGGGGGCCGAGAACTCCCTGGTGCGCTTCATCGTTGAGCAGGGGCACACGGTGTTCCTGATTTCCTGGAAGAACCCCAAGGAAGAACAGGCCAAGACGACCTGGGACGACTACCTGGAGCAGGGGCCGATCACCGCCCTGTCCGTGGTGCGGGACGTGGCCAAGGGCCGAAAGCCCAACGTGCTCGGCTTCTGCGTCGGCGGCACGCTCCTGACCTCCGCCCTGGCGGTGCTGCGTGGGCGCGGCGAGGACCCGGTGGAATCCGTCACGCTCATGACCACGCTGCTGGATTTCTCCGATCCGGGCGAACTGGGCTGTTTCATTGATGAGCCCTCCATCACGGCGCGGGAGGCGGCCATCGGCAAGGGCGGCCTGTTGCCCGGCCGGGAACTGGCGACCGTCTTCTCTTCCCTGCGCGCCAACGACCTGATCTGGCAGTACGTGGTGGGCAATTACCTGAAGGGCAAGACGCCCCAGGCCTTCGATCTGCTCTACTGGAATTCGGACAGCACCAACCTGCCCGGACCCTTCCTGGTCTGGTACCTGCGCAACATGTACCTGACCAACAGCCTGCGCGTGCCGGGCAAGCTGGAGATGCTGGGCGTCAAGGTGGACGTGAGCAAGGTGAAGGTGCCCGCCTACCTGCTGGCCACCCGCGAGGATCACATCGTGCCCTGGAAGAGCGGCTATCTGGCGCGCCAGGTGCTGGGCGGTCCCACGACCTTCGTGCTGGGCGCCAGCGGCCATATCGCGGGCGCCATCAATCCCGCGTCCAAGAACAAGCGCAGCTACTGGGTGAATGACAGCGAAGCCACCAACCCGGACGAATGGCTGGAAGGTTCCACCGAACAGAAGGGCAGCTGGTGGCTGCACTGGGCCCAGTGGCTGGCTCCCCACGGTGGCCGGCAGGTGGCGGCCAGGAAGACCCCCGGCAACGACAAGTATCGGCCGATCGAGCCGGCGCCCGGTCGCTACGTGAAGGAAAGAGCCTAAGGTTTGTAGTGGCCGGCGATTCTGCCGGCCGGCATTTCAGGGATCGCCCGGCACGCCGGGCGGCCGTTCAGCAAGGCCTGTGACAGGCCTTCATCTCTCAATGAGAAAGGAAACAACATGACTCAACGTATCGCATTCGTGACGGGCGCAATGGGCGGCATCGGGACAGCAGTTTGCCAGGCTTTCGCCAAGGCCGGCCACAAGGTCGTCGCGGCCTACCACCCCCAGTTCGACAATCCCGATGAGTGGACCAAGGAAATGGCTGCGGTCGGTTTCACCGGTTTCGTCCTGGTTTCCGGCGACGTCTCCGACATCGAGTCCTGCAAGGCCATGGTGGCGGATGCCGAAGCCAAGGCCGGCGGCCCGATTGACATCCTGGTGAACAACGCCGGCATCACCAAGGACCGCATGTTCGCCAAAATGGAAAAGGACCAGTGGGATGCGGTGATCAACACCAACCTCACCAGCCTCTTCAACATGACGAAGCAGGTGTCCGCCAACATGGCCTCCCGCGGCTGGGGCCGGATCATCAACATCTCCTCGGTGAACGGCGTGAAGGGCCAGGCCGGTCAGACCAACTACTCCGCCGCCAAGGCGGGCGTGATCGGCTTCACCAAGGCCCTGGCCGCCGAGCTGGCCGCCAAGGGCGTGACGGTGAATGCCATCGCTCCCGGCTATATCGCCACCAAGATGGTCCTGGCCATCAAGCCGGAAGTGCTGCAATCCATCATTGATTCCGTGCCGATGAAGCGCCTGGGCACGCCGGAGGAAATGGGCGGTGCCTGTACCTACCTGGCCTCGGAAGTGGCCGGTTTCATGACGGGCGCGACCCTGAACATCAACGGCGGCCTGTACTATCAGTAATTTGAATGTCGGCTCTAAGGATAACCCCGCTTCGGCGGGGTTTATTCTTGGTAAAATGCGTTCTACTACATAAGGTTCCGATTGGCGCTACTGCCGTTGTACCCGCATTCGAGGAGTTCGAGATGGCCGAGTCAAGACTGATCAAGAAATATCCCAACCGCCGACTTTACGACACCAAGACCAGCTCCTACATCACGCTGGTGGATGTGAAGGAACTGGTGGTCGGCCACGAGGACTTCCAGGTTGTGGACGCCAAGACGGGCGACGATCTCACCCGCAGCATCCTGCTCCAGATCATCCTGGAAGAGGAAACGGCGGGCATGCCCCTGTTCACCAGCGATCTCCTGACCCACATGATCCGCTTCTACGGCAACGCCATGCAGGGCATGCTGGGCAAGTACCTGGAGAGCAACATCCACGCCTTTTCCGACATGCAGGCCAAGCTCACGGATCAGGCGCGCACCCTTTACGGCGAAAATACGCCGGTGAACAAGGATCTCTGGGCCCAGTTCCTGAACTTCCAGGGGCCGGCCATGCAGAGCATGCTCAGTTCCTACGTGGATCAGAGCCAGAAGATGTTCATGCAGATGCAGGAACAGATCGAGGGGCAGACCCGCAACCTGTTCGCCGGTTTCCCCTTTCCTGCCATTCCCGGCATTCCCGGCCTCGCTGGTCAGGAGTCCGAGGTCAAGACCAAGGCCGCGGCCAAGAAATAACGCTGCCCGTGGGGCGGGTTTGTAGGGCGGGCTCCAGCCCGCCGATCCCGCCTGGCCGGCTGGAGGCTCTCTCCAGAGCAGCCGAGAGGCTGGCCCTACACGACACTATTTTCCAAAAGATCAGTCAAGTTGGGCGCGACTCTGCCGATAACGCATGGCAGGGTGTTGCCGTCGCCAGAGCACGCCGGCGCTTCCTTTTCCGAATCTTTTCCCTAGGGTGACCCGTGGCCTCCGTGGAACCGCTGAAGCCGAATCCGCCTCGGAAGCAGCCTTCCCTGAGCCGGAGGTTGGGCGGGATATTCATCCTGGCCGTGGCCCTGGCGATTGGTGTGGCCTGGGTTGCCGCCGTCGGCTACCTGTTCGTCAACCAGCGGGACGCCACCCTCGATGCCCTGCGTACCGACGCCGGCATGTTGTCCACCAATGCCGGCGCGGCCTTTCGCTTCGGCGGCCGCACGGCGGTGGAGGAAACCCTCGGGTCACTGAGCCGGAACCCGGCGGTGCGCTGGGCGTTCATCACCCGGGGCGATGTCGTTCTGGCGAGCTTCGGCCCGGCGCCGAACGGGGCGCCTACCTGGGATGCCCAGATAAGTCCGGGGAGCGACCATGATTTCCAGGTTTCCCTGCTTGGCCTGCGGCAGAAGGTGGAATTCGACGGACGTACCCAGGGCTGGCTCTACATGGAGGCGGACCTGGGGCCCTCGAATCTTCGCTTCCTGTTGATGGCGCTGCTCACCTTTTCCTTCGCCCTGCTCATCGTCGCCCTGGCCCTGCGCGTCTTCCAGGGCCGGCTGCGCAGCATCGTGACGCCGATCCTGGCGCTGACGGATCTGGCGCGCAAGGTGACGAGTTCGGGAGACATGTCCCTGCGTACCGATGTGACCGGCTACCGGGAGGTTTCCCGGCTGGGGGAAGATTTCAACCGCATGCTGGTTGCGCTGGAGCGGCGCAGCGTCTCGGTCCAGCAGGAACTGGAGGATCGAAGGCGCATCGAGAGCCACGTGGAGCATCTCGCTTCCTACGACCACGTCACCCATCTGCCCAATCGGCACTATTTCAGGAATCGCCTCGATCTGGCGGTGGACAAGGCAAATCGTGCCTCCGAACAGATGGCCTTGCTGCTGATTGACCTGGACAACTTCAAGAGCGTCAACGTGGATCTGGGGCACTATGCGGGGGACAAGCTGCTGGAAGAAGTGGCCCGGCGCCTGTCCGCCCTCCTGCAGAGCGGCGACGTGATCTGCCGCATCGGCGGGGACGAATTCGCCATCATCCTGGAGAATCTCGACATCCGGGGGCAAGCCGGGCAGTTGGCCGGCAGGATCATCACTGCCCTGCAGGCGCCGTTCATGCTCGAGGGCAACAAGACCCAGGTGACGGCCAGCGTGGGCATCGCCTGTGCGCCGCGGGACACGACGGACAGCCTGACCCTGGTGCGCTTCGCCGACGCCGCCATGTATCGGGCCAAGGAATTGGGCAAGAATCGCTGGGAACAGTTCTCGGCCGAGATGCGGCCCAAGGGGCGCCGGCCCCTGGAGATCAAGTCCCAGATCCGGCTCGGCATCCAGCAGGCGCAGTTCGTCCTCCATTTCCAGCCCCAGTTCGAACTGGCCACCGGGCGTGTCATCGGTGCGGAATCCCTGATGCGCTGGCAGCATCCCGAGCGGGGCCTGCTCTCGCCGTCCCACTTCATCGAGGTGGCGGAAGAGTCGGGCCTGATCGTGCCCCTGGGCGACCTCCTGCTGAACCAGCTCTGTCGCCAGATCAAGGAATGGCGGGCCGAGGGCGTGCCCCTGCCGCGGATATCGTTCAATGTCTCGGGGCGCCAGTTCGCTCAGTCCGGGTTCATGGACCGGGTTCTGGAAATCCTCAAGGATACGGGCTGCCCCGCCGGTGCCCTGGAGATCGAACTGACGGAGAGTACGCTCCTGATGCCCGGTACCGACCTGGTTCGCACCCTGGAAACTCTGAATTCCCGAGGGCTCGCCATCGCCGTGGACGATTTCGGCACCGGCTTTTCCTCCATCACCTATCTCAAGCACCTGCCGATAGACAAGCTCAAGGTGGACAAGCGCTTCGTGGATGACATCGCCGAGAATCCCAACGACCTGGCCATTGCCCGGGCCATTGTCGCGCTGGGCAAGTCGCTCCAGCTCGATGTGGTGGCGGAGGGGGTGGAAACCCTGGAACAGGGCAAACTCCTGCGGGAGATCGGTTGCCCCAGCATGCAGGGTTACCTCATGAGCCGACCGCTGCCGGCGGCGAAATTCGCGGAGTTCTGCAACGCCCATCCCGAGTTGCGTCAGGCCGGCACCTGACCGGTCCTCCCGCGGGCCGCCTGGCTCAGGTCTTCTGGAGCAGTTCGGCAATCCCGCTTCGCACCCTGTTCATCTCGGCGTCGGCTTCTTCCAGCAAAGGCAACAAGCTTTCCTGCGAGCCGGCTTCCTTGAGGTGCTGCTCGATGCGCCGGGCCTGCTGTCTCAGGGCTCCGGCGCCGAGGGTTCCCGCCATGCCCTTGAGGGAATGGGCCAGGCGCCGCGCGGTGTCGGGCCGACCCTCGTCCAGCGCCCGGCGCAGGCGTTCCAGGATGTCGCCTTCCTTCGCCTGGAAGTGGGCCAGAAGGCGTCGGTAATGGCTCGCGCTGCCGTCGCAATGTATCAAGCCCTGCCGACTATCCAGGCCGGGCCTCTCCGAGGTCAAGGCCGATTCCGCCTCGTCGGGCGCATCCGGGGCGGGGGCGACCGCCATGCCGGGTTTCAGATTCCGGGCCAGAACCTGGAACAGCAGGGCGGGCACGAAAGGCTTGGTGAGGAAGTCGTTCATGCCTGAGGCCAGGCAGCGCCCCCTTTCTTCCTTCGAGGCGTGGGCAGTCATGGCCACGATGGGCAGTCGTGCCCGATCCGGCAGGGCGCGGATGGCGCGGGTGGCGGTCAGCCCGTCCATCACCGGCATCTGGACATCCATGAGCACCAGGTCAAAGGCATGGGCGGACACCTCGTCCACCGCCTTCTGCCCGTCGTCCACGATGCGCACCGACATGCCCGCGCGGCCCATGATTTCCCCGGCCACCTGCTGGTTCAGTTCGTTGTCTTCCACCAGCAATACCTGCTTGCCCCTCAAGACTGCGGCCATCTCGGGCAGCGGCGCCAGAGACGGCAGGGCCACGCCCGGGCAGGTGGCGTCCGGCCGGGTCTCGAACGGGGCGACGACGCGGAAGCGGCTGCCCTTGCCCGGCTCGCTATCCAATTCCACCCGGCCACCCATCAGTTCCACCAGTTCGCTGGCGATGACTAGGCCCAGGCCGGTGCCGCCGAAGCGCCGGGTGGTGGAGGTGTCGGCCTGGGTGAAGGGCTGGAACAGGGCGGCCTTTTGCTCGTCGCTCATGCCCAGCCCCGTGTCGCTGACCGTAAAGCACAGCTCCATCTTGTCGCCGACTGTTGCGCCAGGAGTGAGCGAGACGGTGATGCTGCCCCGTTCGGTGAACTTGACGGCATTGCTCACCAGGTTCGTCAGCACCTGGCCCAGGCGCAGGGGGTCGCCCACGAAGCAGAGAGGAGCCCCGGGTTCGATGCGGAAATGAAGATCCAGGCCCTTTTCCCGCGCGCGATCCGAGAACAGGCTGTGCAGCTTGCCGAACAGGTCCGCCAGGCTCAGGGGGATGCTCTCCAACTGCATCTTGCCCGCCTCGATCTTGGAAAAATCCAGGATGTCGTTGATGATGGCCAGGAGCAGGCCGGCAGCCGTCTGGATCTTGGTCAGGTAATCCTGTTGCCGCGGTTCGGGATCGGTCTGCAGGCACAGGTTCGTGAGGCCGATCACCGCGTTCATGGGGGTGCGCAGTTCGTGGCTCATGTTGGCGATGAAATCGCTCTTCACCCGGCTCAAGCGCTCCGCTTCCTGGCGCGCGGCTTCCAGTTCGATCGTGCGTTCCCGGATGACATCCTCCAGGTGGTTCTGGTAGGCCTCGAGGGCGGCACGGCTTACCTTGATGTCCTCCTCGGCTCGCATGCGTTCCGTCACGTCCTGCTTGATGGCGATGTAGTGCAATACCTGGCCCTGCTCGTCCAGGACGGGGGTGATGGTCTGGTCCTCGTGGTAGACGCTGCCGTCCTTCCTCCGATTGATGATTTCCCCGTGCCAGGTGGCGCCGGAACTGATGGTCTGCCAGAGTTCCCGGTAAAGCTCCGGTGCCTGGGATGCGGATTTCACCAGGCCGCCGATATGGCGGCCGATGGCCTCCTCGGCGCTGTAGCCGGTGAGCGTGGTGAAGGCCGGGTTGAGCCACTCCACCTTGCCTTGGGCATCCGTGATGACGATGCCGTTGGCCGCCGCGGTCAGGGCGGCGCCCTGCAACTTCAGCAGGGCATCCGTGCGCTGTTTTTCCGTGACGTCCCGGTCGGCGCTCCGGCAAGCGGCGAAGCTGCTGTCCGCCGATTGGCTGTCGGTGCCCGAGGTGTTTTCCGTCATGTGACTTGCCTTGTGCAGGATTTCGGCTGCAACGATCAGAACAACTCGATGCGCACCGCTTCGTCGGGGGGCGGCGGCAACTCGCCGGCTTCCTTTGGCTTGGGCACCGTGTTCAGTGATTCCTCCAGGGCGGCCAGCAGCGAGCGGCCCAACTGGTCTACGGCCTGTTCCTCCGCTTCCAGGCTTTGTGCTTCGCTCAGCGCCTGCTGCATCAGGCCCTCCATGTGCGCTTCCTGGCGCTCGGTGAGGACCAGGGACAGGAAAGCGTCCTCCATCCGGTTGGCCAGTTCGGTGACGATGCCCAGGCCGCGCCGGTTCAGTTTGTCCTGTCTATGGCGCATATCCTGCACGGCCTGAATGCCGTGCCGCACGGCGCGGGTCAGCGACTCGCCCTGTTGCCGGGCCGCCAGGACCAGGTCCAGGGAGCGCAGGTGGATCTCCACCGCCTCGGCGATCATGATCACGCTGTCCTTGAGCCGGCCGTAATATTCCGGATCGCTCCTGGGCATGTTGTTGATGATGAGGGATACGCGCTCGTAGTTGAAGGCCGAGCGGCTGCCCAGGTCCACGATGCGGGCGCAAGTCGCCATGGTGCCCAGGATGTTCTCCTCCAGGGGCGAGCAGAGGCCCTGGCTGCTGCGGGAAATGGCTGTCCCGCCGTAGCGCAATTGAATGGCGGCATCCAGTTCGTAACGTCTCAGGGTGTCCAGCGCCGCCACGGCCACCTGTTCCAGGTCGGTGAGGGCCACGATACCGCGCAGGAAGTTGAGCACGGTGCCCACGTCGCCCGCGCTCGCCATGGCGGCCATGGCGGCATTCGCCGCGGCCTGGGCATGGGCCGCCAGTTCCCGGTTCTTCTCCCGGTTGCGCAGCAGGAGTTCGATCTTTCGCCGCAACTCCCCGGGATTGAAGGGCTTGGAAACGTAATCGTCGCCACCCGCCTCGTAGCCCGCCAGGCGGTTCTCCGCTTCGCCATGGGCGGACAGGAAGACGATGGGCACGTCCCGGGTCGCGGGCGCATTTCTCAGTTCCCGGCAGGCGGCGAAACCATCCATCTCGGGCATCTCCACGTCCATCAGCACGATGTCCGGGGGGGCCTTCAGGGCCGATTCCAGGGCCTCCCGCGCGTTGGAAAAATACTCGACCTCGAACAGGTCGGCGAGCAGTCCTTCCAGGTGTACGGCCGAGAAGCCGTCGTCGTCCACCAGCATCAGTCGCTTTTTCACGTTTGCTTGTCTCCATTTTCATGTGAAGGAGGGCGGTCGGCGCTTCGCCCTCTCGCATTGTTCGCCGAATATCGGCATAAATGCGAGATGCTTGAGGGCATAGTCCGATCGGACTAGCCCTGTGGCAATCGGACCAGGCGAGTGTCTTCGGCGTTCGGGGATAAAGTGTGGTGCACTGCGCTATTCGTTGACCTAGGGCAAATCCTTTATGGCCAGTCTTGTTACGGTACCCGTTTTTCGTTCCCCCACAAATACAGGAGACAGTAATGGTCGCGAAATACGTCTGGGCTTTCGAGGAAGGCGATGGCAAGAACAAGATGCTCCTGGGGGGCAAGGGGGCGAACCTCTGCGAGATGACCCAGATCGGGCTGGCGGTGCCGCCCGGATTCACCATCAGCACGGATGGCTGCCTGGCCTATCTGGATAAGGGCAGCCTGCCCACCAGCCTGTGGGAAGAGGTCAAGACCCACATGGCGGCCCTGGAAGCCAAGACCGGCAAGGGCTTTGGCTCCGACGACAATCCCCTCCTGGTTTCGGTGCGTTCCGGTTCCGCCATGTCCATGCCGGGCATGATGGATACCATCCTGAACCTGGGCTTGAACGAGGAGTCGCTTCAGGGCCTCATCAAGCAGACCGCCAACGAGCGTTTTGCCTATGATGCCTATCGCCGCTTCATCCAGCTCTTCGGCAAGATCGCCCTCAACATCGCGGACGAGCACTTCGATTCCCGCATGGCCGAGATCAAGGCCCGGCACGGCGCGAAGCAGGACGTGGACCTCAAGGCGGAACACCTGAAGGAACTGGCCCACGACTTCCTGGCCATCGTGCATGCCCATTCCGGCAAGCCTTTCCCCATGGACCCCATGGAGCAGTTGGAGATTGCCACCAAGGCGGTGTTCCGCTCCTGGAACGGCAAGCGCGCCATTGACTATCGCAAGCAGTTCAAGATCACGTCGGCGATGGCCAGCGGCACGGCGGTGAACGTGTGCACCATGGTCTTCGGCAACATGGGCAATGATTCCGGCACGGGCGTCGGCTTCACCCGTAATCCGGGTACCGGCGAGAACCAGATCTACGGCGAATACCTGGTGAATGCCCAGGGCGAAGACGTGGTGGCGGGCATACGCACGCCCAAGCCCATCGCCGAGATGCAGACCGAGATGCCGGATATCTACGCGCAACTCACGGAACTGCACAACCGCCTGGAATCCCATTACGCGGAGGTCCAGGACTTCGAGTTCACCATCGAGAAGGGCAAGCTCTACTGCCTGCAAACCCGCAACGGCAAGATGAACGCCCGCGCCATGGTGCGCACCTCGGTGGAGATGTGCAACGACGGCCTGATCTCCCGGGAAAAGGCCCTGCTGCGGGTCGAGCCGGCCATCCTGGAGCAGCTCCTGGTGCCGCAGCTGGCGCCCAACTTCAAGGGCAAGTCTCTGGCCCAGGGCCTGTCGGCTTCTCCCGGCGCCGCCTCCGGCCGGATCGTCTTCGATGCCGATTCCGCCGAGGCGCGCGGCAGGGCAGGGGAGAAGATCATCCTGGTGCGGGAGGAGACCAAGCCCGAGGACATCCACGGCTTCTTCCAGGCTCAGGGCATCCTCACCAGCCGCGGCGGCAAGACTTCCCACGCGGCGGTGGTGGCCCGGGGCATGGGCAAGCCCTGCGTGTCCGGTTGCGAGGCCATCCACATCAACGACGTGCAGCGCGAGGCCCACATCGGCGACACCACCCTGCACGAAGGCGACATCATCACCATTGACGGCGGCACCGGCCATGTCTACGCCGGCGAAGTGCCCACGGTGGAGCCGGAGTTCTCGGCCGAGATGGACGTCCTCCTGGGCTGGGCCGACGAGGTGGCCCGCCTGGAAGTACGCGCCAATGCCGACACGCCCCATGACGCCATGAAGGCGCGCAAGTTCGGCGCCAAGGGCATCGGCCTGTGCCGCACGGAGCGCATGTTCAACAGCACCGACCGCCTGCCCATCGTGCAGGAGATGATCCTGGCCGAGACGCCGGAGGAGCGCCAGGCCGCCCTGGACCGGCTCCTGCCCATCCAGCGGAACGACTTCAAGGGCATGTTCAAGGCCATGAAGGGCCTGCCCGTGACGGTGCGCCTGCTGGATCCGCCCATGCACGAGTTCCTGCCCACCGCCGCCCAGCTGGAGATGGAAATCACCCATCTCAAGCACCTGAAGGAGGAGATCAAGGGCATCGAGGAACTGCCCGAGACCCTGAAGGTGCTCAATCCCGCCCTGTACCAGAAGTACGCCGACGGCCTGAATCGCCTGAACGAAGCCATGGCCATCTTCAAGGAATCCCACATGGAGGAGGACGCCATCACCAAGAAGGAAAAGGTGTTGAGGAAGGTCCGGGGCCTGGCCGAGGTGAATCCCATGCTGGGCCATCGCGGCGTGCGCCTGGGGATAACCTATCCGGAAATCTACACCATGCAGATCCAGGCGGTGCTGGAAGCCGCCGCCCTGTGCGCCAAGGAAGGCATCGAGGTGCACCCGGAGATCATGGTGCCCCAGGTGGCGACGGTGGAGGAACTCACCCGCATCAAGAGCTACGTGGATCGCTGCCACAAGATCGTGGCCCTGACCCACGGCATTGACGTGCAGTTCAAGTTCGGCTCCATGCTGGAAGTGGTGCGCGCCTGCATGCGGGCGGGGCGTATGGCGGAGACGGCGGAGTTCTTCTCCTTCGGTACCAACGACCTGACCCAGGCCACCTTCTCCTTCTCCCGGGAGGACGCGGAGAACAAGTTCCTGCCCGCCTACAACGAGGCCGGCATTCTCCAGGACAACCCCTTCGAGGTGCTGGACACCAAGGGCGTGGGGGACGTGATGAAGATCGCGGTGGAGCGGGGGCGCGCCACCAACGCCGATCTGAAGATAGGCATCTGCGGCGAGCACGGTGGCCACCCGGCATCCATCGAGTTCTGCCACCAGATCGGGCTGACCTATGTCTCCTGTTCCGGTCCGCGCGTGCCCATCGCCCGCCTGGCGGCGGCCCAGGCCCAGTTGAAGCACGGCTGAGGCGGGGCGACACGGCGGACGCAAGGGGCTTCGCCGTAGGAGAAAGAGGGCGCGGATTCCGCGCCCTCTTTCCTTTTCGGTCCTCCGCGCGCAATTTTTCGCACGGATCAAGTTGGTGTCGGGATTGCTTGAGTATACTGCTCGCCTATTCTCGCACCTGGCAGGTCACGCTCATGAAGTGCTCGGCTCATCCCCTCTGGCTGGTCGGTTTCCGGCCCTTCTTTGCCCTGGCCTGCCTCTCCGGCCTCTTCCTGCCCCTCGTCTGGGTGGCCATGTTTGCCGGTTTCCTGCCGGGGCCGGCGGCGGGCTACTCGCCGATGCAGTGGCATGCCCACGAGATGTTCTTCGGTTTCGGCTGGGCGGTGCTGGCGGGCTTTCTGCTCACGTCCACCAAGAACTGGGTCGGCGTCAGGGGCTACCACGGCAATACCCTGGTTTTCCTTGCCGGCGCCTGGCTCCTGGACCGGGTCGGCATGGGATTCGGCGGCGACTGGCCTCCCCTCGCCTTCCTGATATCGTCCAACCTGTTCCTGGTGTCGGCCATTGCCTTGCTCGTGGGCACCCTGCTCGGGAACCGGGCGAAGGACGCCTACCGGGACAACGGCTTCTTCATCCTGGGGCTGCCGCTCTTTCTGCCCGCAAACACCCTGATCCTCTCGCCGGAGCATTTCCAGGAAGGCTGGCTCATGGCTCTCGGTTTGTTCCGGATGGCCATCCTCATCATGCTGGAGCGGACCCTCACCCAGTTCATGCGCGCTGCCTTCCAGGTGGAAATCCTGCGGGACGCACGGCTGGATACGGCGATCAAGGCCGTGGCGCTGCTGCTGGCGTTCGCCGGCTTCATGCCCGAGGGCGTGCGGGCCGGCCTGTCCCTGTTGCTCGCCCTCCTGGCGGGCGGGCGGCTGATCTACTGGAAGCCCAGGCTCGCCCTGAAACGCCTGGATATCGGCATCATGCACCTGGGCTACATGGCCCTGGTGGCGCAACTGCTGATCGAATTCCTGGACGGTGTGGTGCACCCGGCCTGGATCGGCGCCGTGTCCGTCCATGTGTTCACCCTGGGTGCCATGGGGCTGATCGTGCCCTCGCTCATGATGCGTATTTCCCGTGGGCATACCGGGCGCAAGGTGGTGTTCGATGCCCGGGACAAGTGGGTGCTGCGCATCATGCTCCTGGCTCTCCTGTTGCGCGTGGTCGGCCCCCAGTTGTTGCCGGCGACCTACCTCGTCTGGCTGACCCTCGCCGCCGCCTGCTGGGCCGCCGCCTTCACCCTCATCGCCTGGCGCTATATTCCCTATCTTTTTCAGCCACGGGTGGATGGGAAGGAACATTGAGCAGGTCGGGATTCGTCCCGACAGACCCTACGACCACAAGGACCACGCGCCGAAGGCCAGGACATACAGGGCGATCAGGCCGTTCGTGGCCACGTGGGCGGCGACGGCATCGGCGATTCTGCCCCGGCGATAGTAGGCCAGGGCATACGCCATGCCGGCCAGGGTGCCGGCGAACCAGCGCCTATGGAGCAGACCGAAGGCGATGGAGGAAACCAGGAAAGGCAGCCAGGCGAAGCGACCGGGGCTAAGGTCATCGTCCGCCCGCCCGGCCAGGTGGCGCAGCAGGTAGCCGCGAAAGGCCAGTTCCTCGATCAGGGGGACGGCAAGGACCGATCCCAGCACGCGAAATGCCAGCCAGAGGGCTTTCTGCCCGGGGGGCAAGCTGGCCAAGGCCGTTCCCAGGACCGAGTTGGCGCTGTCCGCCCCCGGTTCCAGCAGCATCCACAAGGCGAAGACGGCGCCGCCGATGGCCAGCGCCTGCCAGGATGGGCGCCATTGCCAGTGCAGATAAACAGAGCGGAAATGCCACAGGGCACCGGCGGCGGCGACGACCCGCAGCGGATAGTAGCGATCGAATCCGGCGCTCAGGGCCGAGGTCAGCATGATGGCGGCCATCAGCACCAACAGCGGCACCAGCAAGGCCGGAACGGAGGAGGGCGGTGCCGGAGGGGCGACGGCATCCTCTTTCGTGAATAGGTGCAAGCGGCGCATGGCGAAGATCAGCCCCAGCGCAATCGCTATGAAGGCGATCCAGCCGGCCTGGGAATGAAATCCGCCCAGGGCTACCTCCTTTGAAAACGAGCTGCCCAGGGCGATCAGGAGCGTGATGCGCAGCGCGTTGGCCAGCCAGATGGCCAGGGCGCCGACCGGGAAGAGCAGAAAAGCCTGGGGGAAGCGGATTTCGGCGCGGAACAGCCACAGGTAGAGGGCCAGGAACACCAGAACGAGGCCGATGCCTTCGTAGCCCGAACATTGCGGGGCGATATTGACCATGAAACCGGGGGTGCCCAGGGAGTAGCCGGAGAGGTCGTACAGGGCGTCCGGATAAAGCGGTCGCAGCAGTTGGTAAGACAGCCAGAAGGTTCCCTCCGCCAGGGGTTTCCAGAACAGTTCCGCGGCGAGGCCGAACACCCAGGCCAGGAATCCCGCGAGGGCGGCGACGGCCAGCGGCCAGCGTTCATCGCTCGCCAGCCGGAACCAGAAGCGTGCCGGGGCGGCCGCGCTCAGCCACAGGAGACAGCTCAGCATGCCCAGGGAGAACCAGCCCCCGACCGCGAGGCCCGGCAGGCGGTGTCCGTGCTCCGCGCTGCCGAACAGGGCAAGGGTTGCCCAGGAGAAGGCCCCGAACACCAGGAGGTGCAGGGCCAGGCGCCTGAGCCAGCCATGGCTCTCGGCGGATTGCCGCGCCGCGTCGACGATTCCGGACCCGCGCGGCGCCAGGAGCAGGAACAGGGCGCCGATGAAGGCGAGGCCGATGCGCAGAACCTGGGGCAGGTTCCCCGCGAAGCGCGTCCACCACGAATCGTCGCCGGACAGCGAGGCGGTATCGAAGCGCAGGGAGAGGCCAAGCAACTCGGCGCCCAGGAGTAGCGCGAGAAAACCCCAGCGGGCCGGCAGGCGCCAGCCTGTCCGGGACTGCCCGGAATTGAGGGGCTCAGTCAGAAGCATGGGGCGGGAAAGAAAAAGCGAAACGCCGCCCCGGGCCTCTCGCCCGGCCGGCGTTCAACTCGAATGGACCAGGTTCAAACCACATGCGTCCCGCGGCGACGATTGGCTAGCAGGCCCAGGCTGCCCAGGAGCAGGGTGAGGGCGGAGGTGCCGGAGGCGGGGTCTATTTCAGGCACGGGTGTGATGTCGTAGATGTAGGTGACTTTTGCGCCGGCGTAGATGCCGTCCAGTACTACGCCGTTCGCATCCACGGTGAAGCCCTGATAATAGCTGTCGTTGTAACCCCCTACATTTCCGCCGGTGGGCGGGCCGTCAGCCGCCAGGTATTGGCCCGTGGGCTTGCACCCGCCGGTCACCGTGGTGCAAAACCCCTGGTAACGAGGATCGGCGGGGTCGGCGGGGTTGGGGTACTTCGTGTTGTCCGGATCGGCGAAGATGAAACTGTTCATGTCGTCGGCGGACTTATAGCCGACGCCCGCCAGAACATGCCAACCCCACCAGAACTTGTTGTTGCCGCCAGCGTCCTTGGCGCCATTTGCTTCCAGATAGATCAGCACCCCATCCTTCTCGGCAAGCTTGCTGGCGAAATAGTCGAAATAGGTGCTGGCGTTGGCCGAACCATATACTCCCCAACGGCCGGCATCCACACTTTCCAGATAGGATTGATAGTAGCTCCTGGCGTCATATCCGGGGCTGCGCATGGCACTACCGCTGGCAGTCGAAAGCACGCTCTGGATATTCGACACCATATCCTTCAGCCATTTTCCGGGATCGGCATTGGCCGAATACAGCCTGGTGTCGCTGTATTGCTTGCTCAGGGATGACAGCTCATCCACAAATGACGTGGCAAAACAGACTCCGCCGTCGGAGGTATAGCCGTCAGCAGGGAAAATATCCTTCTGGTGCTGGAAGAAATCCGGTGTCGTGCTGTTCAGCAGTTCCGTCGGGTAAGCCCATGCGGAGACGGGAACTGCCGCTATCGTGAGTTGCAGGAACAGGGTTCGCCCCAGGTTTCGGCCAAAGAAAGTCGTCCGAAATTCGAGTCCAGTTCGGCCTTCCTTGTCCCTTGTGGCACCCATCCTGGCCGCGTAAGCAGGGATAATCGGGACGGATGCGGGCTGTCGGCACTGCTCTTTCCCGGGCGGGAGTTCTTTGTGGCTCATGACTGTCCTCCAAAAAAGGGTGGCGTCATCCTCAAGGCGTATGGCGACGCTGGCGGCGGCCCGACAGTAGCCCCAGGCTGCCCAGGATCAGGGTGAGGGCGGAGGTGCCGGAGGCGGGGTCTATTTCGGGGGCGCTCGGGTCCACGTTGTGTACCGTGCCGGTAATGTCCGGTTCGTGGAGGATCGGGCCGGAATAGAAGCCGCCCGCGGGTAGGTACAGGTCGCCGATGACCGGGTCCAGGGGGTAGGACGCTCCCGGCGTGCCCGACCAGGGGGAGCCGGTGGCCTTAAGCACGATGGGCTGAATCCCCGGTGTGCCCGGGTCATGGTCGGCGGGCATGAAAAAGTAGACGGTGCTCCGGTCGCCCACCGCCGTGAATATCAGGTCGGCGTAGACGTTCAGCGTGGAATCGAAGCTGCCGCCGGCCACTCCACCCTTGATGGTCATGGTGCTCGCGGAAGCGGGAAGGGCGTCGGGTTGCGGCACGCCGGGAAGCGCGCTACAGGTTTCGCCGACGTCGCAGACGCCGTTGCGATTTCCTCCCGCCGACATCTTCTCGAATCCGGAAGGGTTGTTGATGGTGGCGTACAGATCCGCAAAGAGGCCGGAGGGGCCGCCGAACCAGCCCAGGTCCACCGCGCTATGGCTCTTCAGGGAAAGGGCCTCCACTTCCACGCTGACCGACTGGGGAAACGAACCGACGCCGTCCTTTCTTGCGACGATGGTGTCGGTGTTTTGCAGCACCCCCAGGGAGGGGGACCAGTTGGCGAGGGCATAGCTGTCGAAGGAGATCGGCCCGCCGGGGCTGGCCAACACGGCGCTCGTGGTGTGGAACAGATCGAAGCCGGGCTTGATGAGGTCCGCCCGAGCCGCAGGAGCGAGGCCGAAGAGAGCGGCCGCCAAGGCCGCCGAGGTTCCTGCTGATCTGGCCATCTTCATTCGAGTCGTCTCCGTAGTGGTTTAGGTGCACGCCGCATCTGTTCTTTGCCCGGATTCCGGCGCGGAACCGCGAAAAGCACGAACCGTTCATTTCGGCTCGCCGTTCGTCGGGCAGTCGGTGGGGCAAAGCACTTCTCATGCCATTGACGATTTTTCCTGCCCGCGCCCTCCGCCTCTCTTCGAGACATCCGGATTCCTGCCGTTCGGGTGCCACGGATGGGTACCGGATAGGGGCGCCGATCCTGCGACTGTAAGAAAAATCGTTACGCGGCCAGTTGCCATTCATCAATCTGCGGGATTCGTCGGCAAGGCGGAGGCTTCTTCTGCCGAAGAAACGTTTCAAATACAGCCAACTATGACTGGTTCTGGAAAGGCGATGGAATGGTTCTGGTGTAAAGCCTGTCGACACCCGTGAACCTGAGCAATGTCAAGGTGGCATCGCTCGGGCTCCTGCGGATTGTTCGGCGCCCTGAGGGAGATCGCTAGCCGCTGCCGGGTCGAACGAGCGCGGAATCACTGTAAGATATCTCGACACCTGGCCAGGGCGGGGCCGGTGCCCCGTCACCGTCAGAACACTTGAGCCGCAAGCGACCTGCGGCGGCTGGAAAGGAGTCCCAGGCTGCCCAGGAGCAGGGTGAGGGCGGAGGTGCCGGAGGCGGGGTCTATTTCGGGAGTGTCGGCCATGAAGCTGACGTACCCTACGGTTACAGTGGTACCACCATAATTGAACTGTGTGTCATTAACCCAATGGTACAACTTAGGGCCATCGAAATTGTCGTCAGAATCGGTGACAGTTAATCCATTGGCGTCGTCGGCCCATACGGTAATTGCATGCCCTAGTAGCACCGGATTTCCTTGGTTGTCCCGTACCGGATTTCCTTGGTCGTCCAATTTCCACGCCCAGAAGCCGATTCCGACAGGATCATCCGGAGAGCCTTCTGGATACTGGTCTTCGGGGAATGCAGTCGCAGTCGTTGTGTCATGTAGCAAATGATCTATAAGTGCACGGGCATTCGGAATGGTTGTACCTGGCGTACCGCCGTACTGGAGAATAATCTCATCCTTGTCAACGTTGCTATATTCACGCTGATACCATGTGATTGCCTCACCCTGTGTCCCGCCATTATTACCACTAGGCCATTGAGTTAAAAGATTTCGGTAGATCGTGTCTTTGTCTCCCCAACCCTCGGATGCCATCATGTTTGCGGCAGAGGCTAGCCAGCATGACATATCAAAAGGTGGTGTCTTGTTTACATCCAGTATGGGGTCCGCCAGCGCTGGGCCGCTGAAGATTAAGCAGAACAAGCAAGATAGCGATGCTCGCAAGACCGCTCTTTGTCTACAAACCGGGTTTCCCGTAGAAGACATGGCGCACCTCCGTTTCACTGGTGACTCGCAGGAGAAGTCAAGAAAGGGCACGGGTCCAAGCTATTGCCGACTGTCCGGCCCATCTTTCGGGCGATGGGCAAGGCCTCGCATTTCCTGTGCCACTTTCCTTGTGGGCCCCGTTTTCTCCCCTATTTCCCCTCGGCGTATCCCCGAAACCCAACGGGCCCTCCCCTTGAATTCGTCCGTTACATGCGGCCGGTATGAGGCGACTGTAAGGAATTCCGCCATGCAGTCCTATGTCATCCGTCAATCGCGTCGGGGGGTGGGCGTGGCGGTTGCCGGAAGTCTTGGATAAACCAATATAAAACAATGAGTTACAATTTGTCATGGCTCGGGGTGGGGCGTGACCCTGTGTAAAGGAACTCGACACTCAAGCCCCTGCACATTGTCAACCGGGGGCGCTGGCGTGTTTGTGTATTGCCGGGGTGCCCGGAGAGGGGCTGGCGGGTGGGGCGGGGGCGACGAGCCGTGAAAGCGCTGTAAGGAATTCCGACACACGGGCGTTTCCAGTTCCCGCTCATGCGGATGGGCGGTTTCATATTGCGAAACACCATCCATGTTGCGCAACAGCATGGAGCCTAAATAAACCCCCATTTTGTCATCCGTTATCCCATCTTGCAATGCGGGATATTGCGCAATGTGAAACCTTATTTCGTTTTGCATTATGAAAAGTTTTATTTATCAATCAGTTTGGAAAGGTTTGATATAGTTCGCCGCAGATTGTTGCAGTGCAAGGAGCGTCCCCTCTGGGGGGATGCGGCAGTGCAATGAAATTCCTCGTTTTTTTGGCGGTGACAGGGAAAACATGGGTTCTGTGGCGATAGCGGGTATCTTCATGGGGTTGCTGGGTATATTGCTGGCAGTGATGCTGGCGATCGCCAGCAAGCGCTTTTATGTCTATGAGGACCCGCGCATTGACGAGGTGGAGAACCTTCTGCCCAAGTCCAACTGCGGTGCCTGCGGCACCGCCGGTTGCCGCAACTTCGCCGAGAAGGTGGTCATCGGCGAAATCCTGCCGGCCCAATGCTCGGTGAACGCCCCGGCGCAGAACCAGATCATCGCCGACCTCCTGGGCGTGGCGGCGGGCCAGGTGGAAAAGAAGGTGGCGCGCCTCGCCTGTGGCGGCGGCCGGCACGTGGCCTACATGCGCGCCCATTACGCGGGGCTCAAGTCCTGCCGGGCGGCGGATGCCGTGGGCGGCGGCGGCAAGGAGTGCGCCTGGGGCTGCCTGGGCCTGGGCGACTGCGAGGTGGTCTGCAATTTCGACGCCATCACCCTGAACCGGCAGGGCCTGCCCGTGGTGGATGCGGACCTGTGTACCGCCTGCGGCGATTGCGTGGATGTCTGCCCGAAGCACCTCTTTTCTGTCCATGGCGTGAGCCACAAGCTCTGGATGGCCTGCAAGAATCACGCGGACGGCGACATCGCCGAGGCATCCTGCGAAGTGGCCTGCACCGCCTGCGGCAAGTGCACCGTGGATGCCGCCCCGGAACTCATACGCCTGGACGACAACCTGGCGGTCATTGATTACAGCAAGAACAATTCAGCGGCACGCGATGCCATCAATCGCTGCCCCACCGGCGCCATCGTCTGGTTCGAAGACCCGAACCATGCGGTCAAGGGCGTCTCCGCCAAGCGTATCCTGCGGCAAAACGCGCTGCCGGGACCCGAGGCTGCCACCAGCATCTAAGGCTATTTAACCTGAATGTCGCTCGGCGACTCACGGTTGCCCCTCACCCCAGCCCTCTCCCCGCAAGCGGGGCGAGGGAGTTTCCTCGGTAATCGAGGGTGAGGGTTTATCAGATATTTGTTTGACGGGATATTGATTCGGAGATAGGCCATGTTCAAGAAACTCAAGGAACTGTTCGAGCACGATGCCGCTCAGGGGGAGACCCCGACGGTGAAGTACCCCGGCGTGCGGGATGCCGTGGACGGCAACACCGCCGTCATCCATGTGGAGCGCGAGGCTTCCGACGCCGCCGGCGCCTATCCCATCACGCCTTCCACGCAGATGGGCGAGTACTGGGCCGAGGCGGTGAGCCAGGGCCACCTGAACATCTCCGACAAGCCGCTCATCTTCATCGAGCCGGAGTCCGAACACGCCGCCGCCGGCGTCACGGCGGGCATGGCCATGACCGGCCTCAGGGCGGTGAATTTCTCCTCCGGCCAGGGCGTGGCCTTCATGCACGAGTCGCTCTATGCCACCGTGGGCAAGCGCCTGCCCTACGTGCTGAACATGGGCTGCCGCGCCATCACCAAGGCCAGCCTGAACGTGCATTGCGGCCATGACGACTACCACTGCGTGGACGACACCGGCTTCATCCAGGTGCTGGCCAAGAGCGCCCAGGAAGCGGCGGACCTGAACCTGATCGCCCGGAAGATCGCGGAACTGTCCCTGACTCCCGCCGTGGTCGGCCAGGACGGCTTCCTCACCACCCACCTGATCGAATCGGCTTACCTGCCCGAGCGGGAACTGGTGGCGGAGTACCTGGGCAAGCCGGATGACATCATCCCCACGCCCACACCGGCCCAGCAGATGCTTTACGGCCCGACGCGCCGCCGCGTGCCCGCCATCTGGGACGTGGATATGCCCCTCATGTCCGGCCCGGTGCAGAACCAGGACGCCTACATGCAGGCGACCGCCGGCCAGCGCCCCTATTTCTTCGACCACATCGAGGCTCTGACGGATGCCTGCATGGCGGAGTATTCCGGGCTGACCGGACGCCGCTACAACCGTATCGCCAATTACAAGGCCGAGGATGCGGACTACCTGATCGTGGGCATGGGCAGCATGATCGTCCAGGCCGAGGCCGTGGCGGACTACCTGCGCGAAACCCGGAAGCTCAAGGTGGGCGTGGTGAATGTCACCATGTACCGCCCCTTCCCTGGCGACCTCCTGGGCGCGGTGTTGAAGGGCAAGAAGGGCGTGGCCGTGCTGGAACGTACCGACCAGCCCCTGGCGGAAGACCTGCCGCTGATGCGGGAGATTCGCGCCACCCTGACCAAGTGCATGGAGAACGGTTCGGTGGGCGACGCCGGAAAGCCCTATGCCGGCTACGATTCCTACCTGGTGGCCGCCGACATGCCGCCGCTTTACTCCGGCTGTTACGGCCTGGGTTCCCGGGACATGCAGCCCGAAGCCATCATCGGCGCGGTGGAAAACATGCTGCCGGGTGCCGCCCGGCGCAAGTTCTACTACCTCTCCATTGATTTCCTGCGTGACACGCCGGCAAATCCCAAGGACGAACTGCACCACGAGCAGATCCTGGCCGCCTATCCGCGCATCAGGGAAATGGCGGTGCATGGCAGCGAGAATCCCAACCTGCTGCCCAAGGGGGCCATCACGGTGCGCATGCACTCCGTGGGTGGCTGGGGCGCCATCACCACCGGCAAGAACCTGGCGGTGACCCTGTTCGAACTCCTGGGCTACGACATCAAGGCCAATCCCAAGTACGGCTCGGAGAAGAAGGGCCAGCCCACCACCTATTACCTGTCCGCGGCACCGGAGCCGATCCGCATCAACTGCGAATACGTCTACGTGGATGTGGTGCTGTCCCCCGACCCGAACGTGTTCGGCCACTCCAACCCGCTCTCCGGCCTGAAGAAGGGCGGCTTCTTCATCATCCAGAGCAACCTGGAGTCGGCCGATGCGGTCTGGGCCAGCTTCCCCACCTGGGCGCAGAAGCAGATCGTGGACGACGAGCTGCGGGTGTTCTACCTGGATGCCTTCCAGATCGCCCGCGAGGAAGCCGGTAGCCCGGAACTGCAACTGCGCATGCAGGGCAATGCCTTCCAGGGCGCCTTCTTCGCCGCTTCGCCGACCATGGCCAACGCCAATCTGACGCAAGATAAGCTGTTCGCCGCCATCGAGGCCCAGTTGCAGTCCAAGTTCGGCGGCAAGGGCAAGAGCGTGGTGGAAGGCAATCTGCGGGTGGTGCGCCGCGGCTTCACGGAACTGCACGAGATCACCCACAAGCAGGTGGGTGCCCAGGCCCAGATCCTGGTCAAGAAGGACGGCGGCCTGCCCATCATGCTGAAACAGCTGCCTTCCAGCGAAGGTCGCATCGCCGACGTGCATCGCTTCTGGGAACAGACCGGCAGTTTCTACGCCACGGGCAAGGGCTCGGACAACCTGGTGGATCCCTTCATCGGCGTCTCCCTCATGCCCGCCGCCACCGGCGTGTTCCGGGACATGACCGGCATTCGCTTCGAGCAGCCGGAATGGATACCCGAGAACTGCACCGCCTGCGGCAATTGCTACACGGCCTGTCCCGACAGCGCCATGCCGGGCCTGGTGTCCTCCGTGGGCGACGTGTTCAACACGGTGGTGAACCGCATCGAGACCGGCGGCACGCCCACGCGCTTCCTGCGTCGTGCGGTGCGCACGGTGGAAAAGAAGCTCAGGAACCTGATCGAAGGTGACGGCGCGGTGATCGCGCCCAAGCTGGAGATGGCCATCGCCGCCACGGTGTCGGAGGCACCGGAAGCCGACCAGGCGCGCATGGAGGAAGAGTTCAAGCTGTTCAAGGCCAACCTGGGCGACTTCAAGTTCGCCGCCACCAAGCCCTACTGGAGCAACAAGGAAAAGAAGGCCAAGGGCACCGGCGGCCTGTTCTCCATCAACATCAACCCCTACACCTGCAAGGCCTGTGCCCTGTGCGTCACCGTCTGCGAGGACGACGCGCTGAAGATGGTGACCCAGACCAAGGAGTCCACGGAAGTATTGCGCCGCGACTGGAACCTCTGGCTCGATCTGCCCACCACGCCCAAGGAATACAGCCGCATTGACAGCCTGGACGAGAAGATCGGCGCCCTGGACACCCTGCTGCTGGACAAGCGCAACTACCAGGCCATGAACTGCGGCGACGGCGCCTGCCTGGGCTGCGGCGAGAAGACGGCCATCCACCTGTTCACCTCCACCGTCACGGCGCTGATGCAGCCGCGGGTGAAGGCCTTCGTGGAGAAGATTGACGACCTCATCATACGCCTGGAGAAGCACGTGCGCATGAAGCTGACGGAATCCGTGGATGTCTCGGATACCCAGGCCATGCTGGCGGCGGTGGAGTCCAACAAGCATCAGGATCTGACCCTGTCCAACCTGTCCGCCCGCATCGAGGCGGACAAGCCCAGCCAGCCCCTGGACCCGGCCTGGGTCAAGAGCGTGGCGCAGATGCTGGAGAAGCTGAAGGATCTGCGCTGGCGTTATCTGGAAGGCCCCTCCAAGCGCGGTCGCGCCGACATGGGCATCCTCAATTCCACGGGCTGCACCTCGGTCTGGGCCTCCACCTACCCCTACAACCCCTATCCCTTCCCCTGGTCCAGCCACCTGTTCCAGGATTCCCCCTCGGTGGCCATGGGCGTGTTCGAAGGCCACATGGCGAAGATGGCCGAAGGCTTCAAGGCCGTGCGCGTGGCCGAGATGGAACTGGCGGGCGAGAACCTGGCCCTGTCCGAGGACTTCTTCCGCCGCTTCGATTGGCACCAGTTCTCCGAGGACGAGTGGCATCTCTGTCCGCCCGTGGTTTCCGTGGGCGGCGACGGCGCCATGTACGACATCGGCTTCCAGAACCTGTCCCGCGCCCTGATGTCCGGCATGCCGATCAAGGTGCTGGTGGTGGATACCCAGGTGTATTCCAACACCGGCGGCCAGGCCTGTACCTCCGGCTTCATCGGTCAGGTGTCCGACATGGCACCCTACGGCAAGGCCCAGAAGGGCAAGCAGGAGACGCGCAAGGAGATCAGCCTGATCGCCATGGCGCACCGCACGGCCTTCGTCATGCAGTCCACCGTGGCCCACGTGAATCACCTGCTGGAAGGCTACATTGACGGCCTGAATTCCCGCCGCCCGGCCCTGTTCAACATCTATGCCGTCTGCCCGCCGGAACACGGCATCGGCGACGACAAGAGCGTGGAACAGAGCAAGCTGGCCGTGGAATCCCGCGCCTACCCCCTGTTCAGGTTCGATCCGGACGCGGGCATTACCTTCGCCGAGTGCGTGAGCCTGGAAGGCAATCCTTCGATGGATACGGATTGGCCCGCCTACTCCCTCAAGTACGTGGACGAGTCCGGCACCGAGCGTTCCATGACCCTGCCCATGACCTTCGCCGACTTCGCCGCCACCGAGAGCCGCTTCGGCAAGCAGTTCAAGAAGGCGCCGCCGGAAACCTGGAACGACGACATGGTGCCCCTGGCCGAGTTCCTGGAGATGGACAAGGGCGACCGGGAAGGGCGTTTCCCCTATATCTGGGCCGTGGATCAGAAGAATCGTCTGATCCGCCTCCTGGTGACCGAGGAACTGGCCCGCTCCTCCGAAGAGCGCAAGCACTTCTGGCAGCAGTTGAAGGGTGTGGCCGCCCAGGGCATGGGTGCCGGTGCGGAAGAGGAGGTGGCGCAGCGCGTCCGGGCCGAGATGATGCAGAAGATCTCCGCCAGCCTGGGCTTTGGTGGCGCGAGCATCGCCGGCAGCGCCGACATCACGTCCGCCGCGCCGGCCGCCGCCGCCATGGCGGGTTACGAGCCGTGCTGGGTGGAAACGCCGGAATGCACGGCCTGCGACGAGTGCACCACCATCGCCCCCAAGGTCTTCGCCTACAACGAGCAGAAGCTGGCCTACGTGGTGAATCCCAAGGGCGCGAAGTTCAGTGATCTGGTGAAGGCGGCCGAGAAGTGCACCGCGGGTTGCCTGCATCCCGGCACACCCTGGGATGCCTCCGAAGCGGGCCTGGATCGCCTCATGGCCCGGGCGGCGAAGTTTAATTAAGGGCAGTCGAGAGCCGAGAGTGGAGAGTCGAGAGTGAAAACCTCCGATTTCAGCCGCTTTCGGCTCGTGGACTGCACAATGTTGCCGATGAGATGTGGGTGGGAAGAGGGTATGTCGTGAAAACCTGCGACACCCTCGCTCTCGACTCTCGACTCTCCACTCTCGACTAACAAATGAGCCTTTTATCCTATTTCCGTGGCGAGACCTTTGCGCGCGGGGTGCATCCGCCCCAGCACAAGCTGACCGCCGACATGCCCATACGGCGCCTGCCGTTTGCGCCGCGGTTGATCGTGCCCCTGTCCCAGCACGTGGGCCGGCCGGCCAAGCCCGTGGTGAAGATCGGTCAGGAAGTGGTGCGCGGGCAGCCCCTGGCCGTGGCCGACGGCTTTCTCTCCGTGCCGCACCACGCGCCGGCCACCGGGGTGGTGGAGGACATCCGCCTCCATCCCACGGCCGATGGCCCCTGGACCGAGTGCATCATCCTCCGGGTTTATTCCGGTTCCACCCAGGAAGTGCTCTGGTCGGCCCCCAGGGATCTTGACGCCCTGGATACGGACGGCCTGGCCCATGCGGTGCAGGACACCGGGGTCGTGGGCCTGGGCGGCGGCGTGTTTCCCACCCATGCCAAGCTCCGGGTGCCCAAGGAGTTCCCGATTGACACCCTGGTGGTGAACGGCTGCGAGTGCGAGCCCTACCTCACCTCGGACCACCGGGTCATGGTGGAGCGCCCCAGGGATCTCCTGGCGGGCATCGCCATCGCCCAGCGGCTCCTGGGCGGGCCGCGCGCCATCATCGGCATCGAGGACAACAAGATGGACGCGGTGGCAGCCATCCGCGCCCTCCTGCCGGAAGGCAGCTCGGTTTCCGTGGAGGCGGTGCCCACCAAGTACCCCCAGGGGGCGGGCGAAATGCTCATCAAGACCCTGGTGGGGCGGGAAGTGCCGCCGGATGCCCGGGCCTACACCACCGGCGCCTACGTGCAGAACGTGGCGACCCTGGCCAACCTGGGCCAACTCATGCCCAAGGGCCAGGGCTTCATCGAGCGGGTGATCACCGTCACCGGCACCGCCATCGAGAGGCCGGGCAACTATCTGGTGCCCATGGGCACGCCGCTGAAGTTCCTGCTGGACGTGGTCGGTGCCAAGGACGAGGCGCTCGAGGTCATCTTCGGCGGTCCCATGATGGGCGAGGCCGTGTCCTGCCTGGATACGCCCATCACCAAGGGCGTGGCGGGTATCCTGGTGCTGCGCGGCCGCGATCTGGCGGAGCGGAGCAGCAGGAAGACCTACCCCTGCATCAAGTGCGGGGAATGCGTGGGCGCCTGCCCCATGGGCCTGAATCCCTCCACCCTGGGCATGCTGGCCGTCAAGCGCATGTACGACACCATGTCCGAACATTACCAACTCGGGGCCTGCTTTGAATGCGGCAGCTGCTCCTTTGTCTGCCCGGCCAACATCCCGCTGGTGCAGCATTTCCGCGTCGCCAAGGCGGTGCTCCGGGGGAGGAAATCCTGATGAAGGGTACGCTCGTCGAACTGCGCAGTTCTCCGCACATCAAGCGGGAACGCACCGTGGAAGAGATCATGAGAACCGTGGTCTGGTCCCTGGTGCCGATCTGCGTCTTCTATGTCTTCCAGTACGGCGTCTCGGCGCTGGCTTCCATCGTGGTGGTGACCGGGGCCTGCCTGTGGTCCGAGCGCTGGTTCGTGAGGTTGGGCGGCCAGGCCGGCGACCTCAACGACTGGTCCGCCACCATCACGGGCCTGCTCCTGGCGCTGTGTCTGCCGCCGGGCTTTCCCCTGTGGATGGGGGTCGTGGCGGGCTGGAGTTCCGTCGCCCTGGGCAAGGCCATCTTCGGCGGCATCGGCCACAACATCTTCAACCCTGCCCTGGTGGGCCGCGCCTTTGCCCAGGCCGCCTTTCCCACGGCCATTGCCACCTACACGCCGTCCTTCCTGCCGGGCCGGTTCACGGAGTTCATCCCCTCCAGCCTGGCCCTGCCGCTCATGACGCCGGCCGACACGACGGCCTGGCTGCACGCCAAGCAGCTGGATGCCCTGGCGGGCGCCACGCCCCTGGCGAAGTGGAAGTTCGAAGGGGTGCTGGCTCCGGCCGGCGACCTGCTGACCTCCCTGTTCAGCCACCTGCCGGTGGGCCCTTCGCCGCTCTTGATCCTGATCTGTGGCGGCTATCTGGCGGTGCGCCACTTCCTGGACTGGCGCGTGCCCACCGCGGTCCTGGGCAGTGCGGCGCTCTCCGCCTGGGTACTCTACCTGGTGGATTCCCATCACTATCCTGATCCGGTGTTCGTGCTGCTCTCCGGCGGGCTCATGCTGGGCGCCATCTACATGGCGACGGACATGGTGACTTCGCCCGTGACGCCGCGCGGCATGTGGATCTATGGCGGCCTTATCGGGGTGCTGACCGTGGCCATCCGCTATTACGGCGGTCTGCCCGAAGGGGTCATGTACGCCATCCTCATCGGCAATGCCGCTACCCCCTTGATTGAACGCGTTACCCAGCCCGAGACCTTCGGTACGGCGGTGAAGCGCGGGAGGGAAAAGAAATGAGCCACGCATCGAGCCCAAGCGTTGCCGTGGAGACACTGCCCCTCATCCGCACCCTGGGCATCGTCTCGGCCATCTGCGGCCTGATCATCGTCGGTGCCTACCTGGCGACACTGGACGCGGCCAAGGCGAACCGGCAGCTGGCGGCGGAGAGGGCGGTCTTCAAGGTGGTCCCCTCGGCCAAGACCATCACCGAGTATTTCCTGGTGGATGGCCGGGACATCAAGCCGGGCGAGGGCGCGGACGCGCCGGCCGGGGCCATCAAGTTCTACGCGGCCTACGATGCGGCGGGCAAGCTCGCGGGCATCGCCGCGGAGGGCGCCGCCAAGGGTTACGCGGATACGGTGCGCGTCATGTTCGGCTATACGCCTTCCTGCCAGTGTGTCACCGGCATCGGCGTCGTTTCCATGCGCGAGACGCCCGGCATCGGCGACAAGATCCTCACGGACACCTCCTTCCTGGCCAATTTCAAGGCCCTGGACGTGAAGCTGAACAAGGATCTCTCGGCCCTGGCCAACGAGGTGAAGGTGGTGAAGCACGGTACCAAGACCGATCCCTGGCAGATTGACGCCATTGCCGGCGCCACCATCACCTCCCGCGCCGTGGGCAAGGGCATCAACGATGCCGCGCAGATGCTGCTGCCCAAGCTGGTGCCGCAGTTGCAGAGGCTAGGGACTAGAGGCTAGGGACTGGACATATTGTGGGGCGGGCTTCAGCCCGCCATGAAAAGGGAAAGATCATGGAAAACAAACCTGGCGAAGGCTGCGAAACCGGCGGTTGCCACAGCGCCGCGGTGCCGATCAAGGTGGTCGCTTTGACGCCCCAGACGCCCTCCAACTGGATGGAGTTCGCGGAAGGCCTCTGGGAACGCAATCCCGTATTCGTCATGGTGCTGGGCATGTGCCCGACCCTGGCGGTGACGGTGTCGGCCATCAACTCCATCTCCATGGGCCTGGCCACCACCTTCGTGCTGGCGGCGTCCTGCTGGCTCATCTCGCTGATGCGCCACATGATTCCCAAGGAAGTGCGCATCGCCACCTACATCGTCATCATCGCCACCTTCGTGACGGTGGTGGACTACGCCATCCAGGCCATCAGCCTGGACCTGTACGAGGCCCTGGGCGCCTACATCCAGCTCATCGTCGCCAACTGCCTGGTGCTCGGCCGGGCCGAGGCCCACGCGGCGCGCACGGCGCCCATGGCGGCCACCATGAACGCCACGGGCATGGGCCTGGGCTTTACCCTGGGCCTGTTCATGATCGGCGGCGTGCGGGAGATTCTCGGCAGCGGCACTTTCTTCGACATCCACCTGTTCGGCTCGAACTTCCAGCCCTGGGTGGTCATGGTGCTGCCCCCCGGCGGCTTCTTCGTCATGGGCGGCTGGCTGCTGCTGTTCGCCATCATCAGAAAGCGCAAGGAAAAGGCCGCCCTGGCCGCCACTGAAATGGAGGTGCAACATGGTGCGTGAGTCCATCGGCCAGATCCTGGTCACGACCATCCTTTCCGGGAACTTCGTGCTGGCCATGTTCCTGGGCATGTGCCCCTTCCTGGGCGTGACCCACAGCGTCGCCGTCGCGGCGCCCCTGGGCCTGGCGACCACCTTCGTGATCGTCATCGCCTCGCTCTCGGCCTTCCTGCTCAACATGGTGCTGACGCCGCTGCACCTGGAGTTCCTGCGCCTCATCTGCTACATCGTGGTGATCGCCGCCTCCGTGCAACTGGTGGAGATGTTCGTCAAGAAGTCGAGCCCCGCCCTGTTCCGCGCCCTGGGCATCTACCTGCCGCTCATCACCACCAACTGCGCCGTGCTGGGCGTGGCCCTCTTTCAGACGGCCCGGGAATACGACTTCATGCAGTCCCTGACCTTCGCCGTGGGCGGCGGCCTGGGCTTCACCCTGGCCCTGGTGCTGCTCGCCAGCGTGCGGGAGCGCATCCAGCTCTCGGACGTGCCGGGCGTGCTCCAGGGGACGGCCATGTCCCTCATGCTGGCCGGCATCCTGGCCCTGGCCTTCATGGGCTTTGCCGGCATGGGCGGAGGCGCGTGATGAGGCCCACCCCCATGCTCACCATGTTCGCAACCCCCTTGAGGGGGCAGTCAGCCTCCTTGAGGCGGCTCGGCGGAGGCTGATATGACATCTTTACTTGCGGCCTTCGCCGTCATCTTCGGCCTCATGGCGCTCACCATCAGCGTGGATCGCCTGTACAAGCGCTTCGCCGCCCGGAACCCGGAGCGGGGCCCCTTCCGGGACAAGGACAAGGGCTGCCAGTCCTGCAAGGCCTGCGTGGACCTGCCTACCTGCGACGCCGGCAAGCGGGATCAGTAGTCGGGAGTTGCCAGTCCCCGAAGGCGAGCAAGAGAGTCGAAAGATCGGGGCGGCCGTGGCCCGACAGGGAAGTTCGCGGCATCCAGTATCACCGGGCGCCAAACGCAAGAAACCATCCCGGGAGGAAGCTCCGGCCGTTCGATTGGGTACGCGCCTGTTACATCAGGCCTGCGGTTCGCAGGGCCAGTTCGACGGCGGAGCGGGCCATGTTGAAGGCGTTGGACAGCCCCCCGACGACATCGCCCATGGGCCATCCGGCATTTTTCATGGCGATGGCGACATCCACGAGTCCCTGGTTGAATTTGTCCTTGAGGGCTTGCGCGACGGTGGATGCGGAGAAGCCGACGTTTTTCAGGGCGCGGGCCACATCTTCAGCGGAGGCGTGGGCTTTGTTCTTGAGTTTGTCGGCGATGGTGGAGGCGCCGGCGCTTTTGAAAATCTCGGCAAGTTGGTTGTAGGTGGTGGTAAAGGCGGCGGTGACGGCATCCCAGGCATCATCGGTGGTGAGGTAGGCCTGGGTGAGGGCGGTGCCGACCTGTTCGGCGGTCCAACCGAGTACGGACTTGAGGGCCTGGGCGAGCGCGCCGATGCTCTGGGTGGTGCGAGAGCGGACGGCACTCCAGGCGAAGATGAGGGCTTTCCCGATGCGCTCGGACGGAAAACCAACATTGAGAAGCGTGCGCGCCATGCCGACGAGGGAAAGGCCCGCGTCAAGACCCGCGGTGAATACGGCGCGGCACACTTCCTCGCAGAGGGCGCCGACGAGATTGAGAGCGGCGATCATGGCGCCGAGCCAGGAGTTCTCCCGATACCATTCGCTGTAGGCGTCGGCGGCCACCGGGAACCCCATTGCGCTGAGAATCTCGGCGAGGTTTTGGATGACGGTGAGAACCGCCATGATCGAGCAGCAGATGGCGATCAAGGGGGCGAGCGCGACGCCCAGGGGCAGGGTTAGCGCGATGAGAAGCCCGAGCAGAACGACGGCGACGACGACCGCAGAGACCACGATCACGGTTCGGCCGACCTCAAGGAGGATGCGCCCCAAGTCCGCGACGGCGAGGTTAAAGGCGGTGAGGGCGGCGCGGCTGACGCGGAAGATGAATTCGCTGACTTTCGGGCCTGCGACCTTGGCCAGACGGATGACAAGGGTCAGGAGTTGTTGCGTGCTGGCCTGCGGCCAGGTTTTGAGGGCTAGAAAGAGGTCGTAGAGTTCGATTTCCGCATCAGCGTGGTTGCCGTTGGTGGTTCTGCGGGCGATGGAGCGGAGGTAGTCGGCGGTGTTGGCGGCAATTTTCCCGGGACCGTGCGGGAGGCTTGGCGCATGCGATGTTGCGTGGACCGCCGATTCGGTGAGTCCGATCAGCCAATCGGCGGCGGATTTGCCGGTGAGTGCGGCTTCCTGGGCGAGTTGGCGGAGGAAGTCGGTGCGACTCATGGGGAGTGCATACATGTCTGGCTTTTCGATGTGTATGGGGTGGGGGGCAGATGCGGGGTTTGGTCTCAACGAATCATGTCGTCGCATTCTGCGAGAAGAATCCAGGAAACACCAGTCAGTGTGCTTGGAATATTTCGCCGATCAGGTCTTCCGGCTGCCGCCGGGTCAGCCAGCGGAGCGCCCCCAGGCCCGCGGCGCGGCCGGTGGCCAGGCAGGCGGTGAGGAGATAGCCGCCCGTGGGCGCTTCCCAGTCCAGCATTTCTCCGGCGCAGAAGAGGCCGGGAGTGGCCTTTACCATGAGATGCTCGTCCAGGCCTTCGAAGGCCACGCCGCCGGCGCTGCTGATGGCTTCATCCAGCGGACGCGGACGGATGAGGGCGAGGGGCAGCGCCTTGATGGCGGCCGCGAGCCGCGAGGGCTGGCTGAAATCTTCCCGGGACAACAGTTCTCGCAGGAGTCCCATCTTGACGCCCTTCAGACCCAGCCGGCTCTGGAGATGGCTGGACTGCGACCTGGAACCCCGGGGGTGGGAGACTTCCGCCAGCACTTTTTCCGGGCTGAAGTCCGGCAGCAGGTCCAGGCGCAGGATGGCTTCGCCTTGGGCCGCGATGGCATCCCGCAATGGGGCTGACAGGGCATAGATCAGGCTGCCTTCTAGTCCCTGGTCGGTGACCAGGAATTCGCCCCGGCGACGATGTTCCCGGCCTTCGTTGTCTGTCCAGCATGCCGAGACGGATTTCAGCGGCTGGCCGGCGAAATTCCGGCGGAAATGCTCGCTCCAGGCAGCCACCTCGAAGCCGCAATTGGCGGGCGCCAGCGGCGCGACCCGGATACCCCTGGCCTCCAGCCAGGGTATCCAGGCACCGTCCGATCCCAGCTTCGCCCAGCTTCCGCCCCCCAGGGCCAGGATCACCGCATCGGCGTGAACCTCCCGTTCGCCCTCACGAGTGTTGAAGCTCAGGGCGCCGTCCGGCGTCCAGCCCTGCCAGCGGTGGCGCGTGTGGATGGAGACGCCGCCCTGGCGCAGCCGATGCAGCCAGGCCCGTAGCAGAGGCGCCGCCTTCATCTGCGCCGGGAACACCCGGCCGGAGCTGCCGACGAAGGTCTCGACGCCCAGTTCATGCACCCAGGCCCTCAGCGCCTCCGGTCCGAAATCCTGAATGGCGGCTTCCAGCCGCTCGCGGCGTGCGCCATAGCGGGCGAGGAAGGAGGGCAGGGCTTCCGAGTGGGTGATGTTCAGTCCGCCCCTGCCGGCGAGCAGGAACTTCCTGCCCAGGGTGGGCATGGCGTCATAAACATCCACCGCCGCGCCGCCCTGGCTGAGTACCTCCGCCGCCATCAACCCCGCCGGCCCGCCGCCGATGATGGCGACGCGGGGATGGGCGGACTCGGGCGTACTGCTCATGGGGCGAGACGGTAGGGGGTGTTCAGGCTGGCGCTTCTTCGCCCCCCAGGGCATCCACCAGGTCGGGCAGGAAGCGGGAGAGTTCCAGGGCCATCAGGGCGAAGTCGGCGTTGAACTGTTCCTCGGCGGATTCCGCGGTGTCCATCTGCTCCTTCACGACGTCCAGGAAATCCAGCTTCTTCACCTCCAGGCGCTCGGTGAGCACGAAAGACAGGCGGTCGGCCCAGGTCATGGAGAGGCGCGTGGGCGACTTGCCGTCGCTGATGTGTTTCTTTACCTCGTCCGTGTCCAGGGGGTGGTGGGCATAGCGCACCGTGGCCTTCTCCTCCAGGTCGGAGCGCAGCTCGCAGTCCCGATCAATCGAGAAGCCGGCGGGCGCCTCGTCGGTGGTCAGCCACTCGCGCATGGCGGCGGCGGGCGATACGGCGGGCTTGATGATCCGGGCGGGAAGTTCGGTGATGCACTTACGCAACAGTTCCAGGGCGGAATCCGCCTTGGCGGCATTGGCGGCATCCACCACCAGCCAGCCGTTCTGGGGATCTATCCAGATCAGGGTGGAGCGGCGTCGGCTGAAGGCGCGGGGCAGGAGCTCGTCGGTCACCCGCTCCTTGATCTCCCGGACCTGCTTCCTGCCGGGGCGGTAGCCTTCCTTCTCCTCGATCTCGTCCACGCGTTCCTGGGTGACCTGATTCACCACGGAGGAGGGCAGGAGTTTCTGCTCCTGGCCCAGGGCGAGAAGCCACTGTCCGGCCACCTGCCGCACCAGGCCCTCCTTGCCGAAGGGGGGCAGCCAGCCCTGGCTCTCCATGTCCATGTTGCCGCAGGGCTGGAAGGTTGAAGAGGCGAGTTGCGCTTCCAGCGCATCAAAGCTCATGTCCCAGGGCGCAGCGAGCCGGTAGATCTGTAGATTCTTGAACCACATGATGAGGTGCCGATTTGGAAAGGGTCGTATTATCCCCGAAAATCGTCGCCCAACCTGTTCCAGGGAGCCCGCTCATGACCCGGTCCATTCGTTTGTTCTGCGCCCTCCTGGCGTTTTGCGTCCCCGCCGCCGCCTTCGCCCTGGAGGCCACCCAGGCGGTGAAGGTCACGCCGCTGATGAAGACCAGCACCAGTTGGAACGGCGCCCCCATCGTCTATCCGTCCGGGCAGGCCCAGGTGAGCGCCCTGATCGTGGAGATCGCGCCCGGCGGCGAGACCGGCTGGCACGAACATCCGGTGCCCTCCCTGGCCTACATCCTGGAGGGAGACCTGGACGTGATCCGGGCCACGGGCGAGGTCAAGCATCTCAAGCCGGGGGATGCTCTGGCGGAAGTGGTGAATACCCTGCACAACGGCCGCGTGGTGGGCGAGAAGCCGGTGAAACTGGTTGTCTTCTATGTGGGGGTGGAGGGTATGGCGCTGACCATCGCCCATCCGGAATTCCAGCCGGTGCAGGGAAAGACGCCGTAAGGCCCGGTAGGGTATGACGGCCTGCACTGACTTACGGCGCGGGGAATTGGGCGTTTTCCGGGCGATTTGACGAACGGCGTGACAGTAATTGACAATTGATATTGCATCCATAGGACACGTTCGGTTTAATGGCGACTCCTGTTCCGGGAGTCGCCCATGGACCACACATATGACCAGGCAGCCAGAGTCGCGAGGGAGTGGGCCGCGCGGTCCGGATTGCCCGACTCCCACCGGATGCTCTGCCTGATCGTTTCGGCCATGGCGAAATCCCTGGGGGAAGGCATCCATGTGGCGACGGAAGACGTGGAGTCCTTTGTTCTTCTTGGCTGCGAACTCTGTCACCGGCTGGGCGAAGCCCATGGCTGCGAGGGATCCCGCGCCATTGTCGGCGGCTGTTCCCTCGGCCTGCCGGTTTTCGTTGCCTTCGCGCCCGCCGCGCGACGTGGCATGGAATGCGGTGTCCGCCCCTGAGTGATCCCGGGCGTGCCTTTATTGCCCATTTTCCCGTCCGACGGCCGCCCCGCCGCCTTCCTCCCGACCTTTCCTGATCCCTGTGGATGCTTTCTTGAGCGAAAATGCTTGAGGAAAGACAAGGAAAACGGATAAAATTGAAAGATTGCCTGATTCCGTTGGGCTGCTCGATGAGCGGTGCGGCGGTACTGGGCAAAATTCGCACGTCCGATCGCCGGGGAAACGCACAAAAGCGTGGCTCCGGCAGGTGAAGGGTGGCTCCGCCAAGCGGGGTCTCGCACTTCGGGCGGAGGATCAACCCTTGTAACCTTTGGAGTAGCCATGTCTGTAACCATGCGTCAAATGCTGGAGGCCGGTGTTCACTTCGGCCATCAAACCCGTTTCTGGAATCCGAAGATGGCTCCGTACATCTTCGGCCATCGCAACAAGATTCACATCGTCAATCTGGAAAAGACGATGGTGAAGTTCCACGAAGCCCTGGACTTCGTGCGTCGCATGTCCGCCAACAAGGGCAACATCCTGTTCGTCGGCACCAAGCGCCAGGCGCGCGAGATCGTGCGCGAGGAAGCCAACCGTGCCGGCACGCCCTGCGTGGATGAGCGCTGGCTGGGCGGCATGCTGACCAACTTCAAGACGGTCAAGCAGTCCATCAAGCGCCTGAAGGACCTGGAGCTGATGGTTCAGGACGGCAGCTTCGAGCGCCTGTCCAAGAAGGAAGCCCTGATGATGACCCGCGAACAGGAAAAGCTCGAGAAGAGCCTGGGCGGTATCAAGGACATGGGCGGTCTGCCCGATGCCCTGTTCGTGATTGACGTGGGCTTCCACAAGATTGCCGTGACCGAAGCCAAGAAGCTGGGCATCCCGGTGATCGGCGTGGTGGACACCAACCACTCGCCCGAAGGCGTGGATTACGTGATTCCCGGTAACGACGACTCCAGCCGCGCCATCCGCCTCTACGCCCAGGGCGTGGCCGATGCCATCCTGGAAGGCCGCAGCCAGGTCATCCATGAAATGGTGGCCGCCGGCGGCGACGAATTCGTCGAGGTCGAGGAAGAAGGCGGCGCTGCCGCCGAGTAATCGGAAATCAGGGGTCGGGGGCGGGAGCTTCGCTTCTCCCCCGGCCTGGATCTTTATTGTTGCCGGCGTGGCCGGCTGAATATATTGGAGTGACTATGGCGGCTATTACCGCGGGTATGGTCAAGGAACTGCGCGAGAAGACCGACGCGCCGATGATGGAATGCAAGAAGGCGCTGGCCGAAGCCGATGGCGATATGGTCAAGGCCGAGGAAATCCTGCGCGTGAAGCTGGGCAGCAAGGCCTCCAAGGCCGCGGCCCGGGTCACGGCGGAAGGCATCGTCGGCCTCTATCTGTCCGGCGACGGCAAGCTGGGTTCCATGGTGGAAGTGAATTGCGAAACCGACTTCGTGGCCAAGAACGACGACTTCCTGGCCTTCACGAAGAATGTGTCCGAGATGGTGGCGAGCCAGAATCCCGCCGATGTGGCGGCCCTGTCGGCGCTGCCGCTGGGCGAGGGCACGGTGGAATCCACTCGTACCGCCCTGATCGGCAAGATCGGTGAGAACATGAGCATCCGCCGCTTCGTGCGCACCGAGGCCAAGGGCAAGCTGGCCAGCTACGTGCACGGCGGTTCCAAGATCGGCGTGATCGTGGACGTGATCGGTGGCGACGAAGCCCTGGCCAAGGACCTGGCCATGCACGTCGCCGCTTCCAAGCCCAAGTCCCTGGATGCCTCGGGTGTCCCCGCCGAACTGCTCGAAACCGAGCGTCGCGTGGCCATCGAGAAGGCGCGGGAAGCCGGCAAGCCGGAAGCCATGCTGGACAAGATCGCCGAAGGTACGGTGCAGAAGTACCTGAAGGATGTGACCCTTCTGGGCCAGGTGTTCGTCAAGGCCGAGGATGGAAAGCAGACCATCGAGCAACTGCTGAAGAGCAAGGGCGCCTCCATCGCCGGTTTCACGCTGTACATCGTCGGTGAAGGCATCGAGAAGCGTAAGGACGACTTCGCCGCGGAAGTGGCGGCCCAGGCCGCCGCTGCGGCCGCAGCCAAGGCTTGATCGTCATGGCCGCCGCCTTCAAGCGCATCCTGGTCAAGCTTTCGGGCGAGGCCTTGATGGGTGATGATGCCTATGGCATCAACCGGGAGACCCTCGCCTTCATCGTCGCCGAGATCAAGTCGGTGGTGGATCTGGGGGTCGAGATCGGTGTGGTGATCGGCGGCGGCAACATCTTTCGCGGCATGGCCGGGGAGTCTACCGGCATGGAGCGGGCCACGGCCGACTACATGGGTATGCTGGCCACGGTCATGAACGCCATGGCCCTGTCGGACGCCATGCGTCAGGCCGGCCTGAATGCCCGCGTCCAGTCCGCCCTCAGCATTGACCGGGTGGTGGAGCCCTACATCCGGGGCAAGGCCATCCGCTACCTGGAAGAGGGGCGCGTCGTGATCTTCGGGGCGGGTACCGGCAACCCCTTCTTCACCACCGATACGGCGGCCGCCCTGCGCGGTACCGAGATCGGTGCCGAGATCGTGCTCAAGGCGACCAAGGTGGATGGCATCTACACCGCGGACCCGAAGAAGGATCCGACCGCCACCCGCTTCTCACGCATCAGCTTCGATGAGGCCATCGGGCGGGATCTGAAGGTGATGGACGCCACGGCGTTTGCCTTGTGCCGCGATCAGAAGCTGCCCATCAATGTGTTTTCCATCTTCAAACCCGGCGCGCTGAAGCGCGTGGTGATGGGCGAGGATGAAGGCACGCTGGTTCATGTTTGAAGGCTAGATAGGTTAGGACATCATGATTCCCGAGCTGAAGAAGAACACGGAAGCCAAGATGCAGAAGACGCTGGAGGCGTTGAAGCACGATCTCCAGAAGGTGCGCACCGGCCGCGCCCATACCGGCCTTCTGGATCACGTGACGGTGGACTATTATGGTTCCCCCATGCCCATCAATCAGGTGGCGAACCTGACCCTGATAGATGCGCGTACCATAGGCGTCCAGCCCTGGGAAAAGAACATGCTGGGCAAGGTGGAAAGGGCCATCCGGGACTGCGACCTGGGGCTCAATCCCGCCAGCCAGGGCGACTTGATACGCGTGCCCATGCCGGCTCTCACGGAAGAGCGTCGGCGCGAGCTGATCAAGGTGGTGAAGCACGAGGGCGAGGGTGCGAAGGTGGCCATACGCAACCTGCGCCGGGATGCCATCCACCACCTGAAGGAAGCGCTCAAGGCCAAGGAATGTTCCGAGGACGACGAGCGCCGGGCCCAGGACGACGTGCAGAAGCTCACCGACCGCTACATCGCCGAGGTGGACAAGATGCTGGCGGCCAAGGAAGTGGACTTGATGGCTGTCTGACGGCCGGTGGTTGGGCCATGACCGGCGGGGCGTCCGCGCGGCCGGTGGCCCGAGCAGTAGATAGGTTCACAAGGTCCGAGGCCCGTCGCCGGTGCCCGGTGGGCTTTCGCTTCTGGAGATGCAGTGAGTCAGACTAGCCAGTTCGCCAGTTCCACGCGGACCATCCCGCAGGCTGGCGATGTGCCCCGGCATATCGCCATCATCATGGACGGAAACGGCCGCTGGGCGAAGAAGCGCTTTCTGCCTCGTGTCGCCGGCCACAAGCGGGGCGTGGAAACCGTGCGCAAGGTGGTGCGCGCCTGCATGGACCGGGGCGTGGAATACCTGACCCTGTTTGCCTTCAGTTCCGAGAACTGGCGCCGCCCGGTTGAAGAAGTCTCCTTCCTGATGGGGCTGTTCCTGCGCTCCCTGGAGCAGGAAGTCGCGCGACTGAACGAGAACGGCATCCGCCTGCGGGTCGTGGGCGACCTGTCCCGGTTCGATGCGCCCCTGGTGGCTCTCATCCGCCGTTCCGAGCAGCTCACCGAGAACAACGCGCGCCTCACCCTCACCATCGCGGCCAATTACGGCGGGCGCTGGGACATCATGCAGGCCGTGAACCGCCTGATCGTCGCCCATCCGGAAAAGGCCGGCCATTACCAGGAGGAAGACCTGGCGCCCTGGCTGGCCCTCGCCTACGCGCCCGAGCCCGACCTGTTCATTCGCACCGGCGGCGAGCAGCGGGTGAGCAATTTCCTGCTCTGGCAACTGGCTTACACGGAACTGCATTTCACCGACGTGCTCTGGCCGGCCTTCGATTCCGCCTCTTTCCAGCGGGCCATAGATTCCTACCGGCACCGGGAGCGCCGCTTCGGCCGCACCAGCGAGCAGCTCGTCGTGGCCGCCCCGGTCAGTCAGGCGGACGGGGAAAATGCTTAGGGCGCGGGTCATTACCGCGCTGGTCCTGGTCACGGGTCTCGGCTTCGCCCTGTTTGGCCTCTCCTCCGAGAGTTGGGCCTGGCTCATGGCCGGCGTCACCGGCCTCGCGGGCTGGGAATGGGGCGGGCTCGCGTCCTTCCGGCCGATCGGCCGCATCGCCTACGGCGCCGCCACGACTCTCCTTTGCCTGATTCTGTGGCAGATGGTCGCCGCAGGCCAGATTCCGGCCTCGGCCGTCTACCTGCCCTCGGTGGCCTTCTGGCTGCTGGCGGTGCCCCTCATCCTGCGGCAGAAGCCGCGCCTCGGCCCGGCCTTCGCCCCGGTCGGCTGGCTCGTCCTGCTGCCCACCTGCATCGGTGCCATAGAGTTGCGCTCGGCCGGCCCCTGGGTATTGCTGGCGGTCATGGCCATGGTCTGGGTGGCGGATATCGCGGCCTATTTCACCGGCCGCGCCTTCGGTCGGAAGAAGCTGGCGCCGGCCATCAGTCCCGGCAAGACCCGGGAGGGCGCCTGGGGCGCGGGCGCGGCCGTGCTGGCCTATGGCCTGGCACTGGCGGCAGCGGCCGGCATCGCGTTTTCTCCGGCCAGGATCGCGGTTTTCCTGGTCCTGCTTCTGCTTTTCACCGCCATCAGCATCGAGGGCGACCTGTTCGAGTCCTTCCTGAAGCGCCAGGCGGGGATCAAGGACAGCAGTCAACTCCTGCCGGGACATGGTGGCATCCTGGATCGCATAGACAGCCTGACGTCCACTCTGCCTCTGGCCGGCTTGCTCCTTCCTTTCCTGAACAGATAACGTCCATGCCCCATCGTCAGCGGCTCGCGATTCTAGGCGCCACGGGTTCCATAGGCATGAGCACCCTGGACGTGGCCTTGCGCCACCCCGATCGTTTCCGTGTGGTGGCCTTGACCGCCCATCGCCAGGTGGAGCGCCTGTTCCAGCAATGCCTGGCGGCCCGGCCCGTGTATGCGGTACTGAACCGCCAGGAGGATGCGGCCCATCTTCAGCGCCAACTGCGCGACGTCGGCTGCCCGACCGAGGTGCTGTGGGGTGATGGCGCCTTGTCCGAGGTCGCGGCCGCAGGCGAAGTGGATGCGGTGATGGCCGCCATCGTCGGTGCCGCCGGCCTGGTGCCGACCCTGGCCGCGGTGCGCGCCGGGAAAAGGGTGCTTCTGGCCAACAAGGAGGCCCTGGTCATGGCGGGCGCCCTGTTCATGGCCGAGGTGAAGGCCCACGGCGCGGTCCTCCTGCCGGTGGACAGCGAACACAATGCCGTCTTTCAGTCCCTGCCCGAGCGCCGGACCGGCGACCTGCGGGAGAACGGCGTGCGCCGGATCCTGCTGACCGCCTCGGGCGGCCCCTTCCGCACCACGCCCATCGAGAAGCTTCAGGCCGTGACGCCGGAGGAGGCTTGTGCCCATCCGAACTGGGTCATGGGACGCAAGATTTCGGTGGATTCGGCCACCATGATGAACAAGGGCCTGGAGGTGATCGAGGCCTGCTGGCTGTTTGGCGTTCCGGCGGACAGGATCGAGGTGGTCATTCACCCGCAAAGCGTGATCCATTCCATGGTGTCCTATGATGACGGCTCGGTGATCGCGGAACTGGGCAACCCGGACATGCGCACCCCCATCGCCCATGCCCTGGCGTATCCGGAGCGGATCGCGGCGGGCGTGGCGCCCCTGGACTTGTGTGCCATCGGCCAGTTGTCCTTCGAGAAGCCCGACTTCCTGCGCTTCCCCTGTCTCGGGCTGGCCTACCGCGCGCTGGAACTGGGCGGCACTTCGCCCGCCATCCTGAACGCGGCCAACGAGGTGGCGGTGGAGGCCTTCCTCGACGGCAGCCTGCCCTTCCTGGCCATTCCCCGAGTCATCGCCGAGGTTCTGGAAAGCCTGGACGGTGGCGCGGCCGATAGCCTGGAAGCCATCCTGGATGCGGATGCGCGGGCCAGGGAAAGGGCGCTGTCACTCCTGCCTTCAAGGAACTGGCGGCCAGATGAATCCTGATATGACCCCTGATTCACCGCAGAGACGCAAAGACGCGGAGGAAAGGAATGCCTTGATGCCGTTGTGTGCCTTTCCGGTAGGTGAGGTGGCTTGCAGCGCATGGGTTCTTCTCTGCGCCTCAGCGCCTCTGCGGTTCAAAGTGATTTTTCCACGATGAACGCGCCCGTCACTCTCGGCGCCTTCCTCCTGGCGCTGGGCATCCTGATCGTCGTCCATGAATTCGGACATTTCCTCGCGGCCCGCTTGTGCGGGGTGAAGGTGCTGCGCTTCTGCGTCGGTTTCGGCAAGCCCATCCTTTCCCGGCGCCTGGGGGCGGACGGCACCGAATGGGCGTTGGCCGCCTTTCCCCTGGGCGGCTACGTGAAGATGCTGGACGAGCGGGAGGGAGAGGTGGCGTCGGGGGAAGCCGGCCGAGCCTTCAACCGCCAGTCCTTGCTCAAGCGTTCCCTCATCGTCGTGGCGGGCCCGTTGGCCAACCTGTTGCTGGCGGTTGTCCTCTACTTCGCCCTGTTCGTCCACGGCGTGGAGGAATTGCGCCCCATCGTGTCCGCCCCTCCCGCCCATACCCTGGCGGCAGCGGCCGGCTTTCAGGACGGAGAAACCATCGTCAAGTTTGACGGCGAGGCGGTGGAGAGCTGGCAGCAATTGCGCTGGCGCATACTCCAGAACGCCGGGCAGCCCGGCGCGCATCGGCTGGAAACGCTTAACGGCAGGGGAGAAATCACGGATCGTGCCATGGATTTCGGCGAACTCTCGACCGACGATCCGGAGGCCGACCCGCTGGCCCCTACCGGCTTGCGCCCCTATCACCCGCCCCTGGCGGCGGTGGTGGGGCAGGTGTCCGAGGGCAGCGCGGGGGCGGCGGCGGGCATGAAGGCCGGGGACCGGGTACTCGCGGTGCAAGGGAAGAAAGTAGCGGATTGGCGGGATATGGTGGCGGCGGTGCGGGCGTCGCCCGGGCGGGCCGTGCCCATGGAAGTGGAGCGCCAGGGGCAGCGCCTCGTGCTCTCCGTGGTGCCCGTGGAAATCGTCGAGCAGGGACAATCCTTCGGGCGCATAGGCGTGGCCGCCGCCCCCTTGCCCGCCGAAGAGCGGGCGCGTCTCCTGGTGACGGTGCGCTATCCCTTGCCCGAGGCCATGGGGAAGGCGGTGGCCCTGACCTGGGAGACGTCCACGTTCAGTCTTGCCATGATGGGGCGCATGGTGACCGGCTCCCTGTCCTGGCGCAATCTTTCCGGGCCGGTCACCATCGCCGACTACGCCGGCCAGTCCGCGCGCATGGGCACGTCGGCGTACCTGAAATTTCTGGCACTCATCAGCATCAGTCTGGGTGTGTTGAACCTGCTGCCGATCCCGTTATTGGACGGTGGGCATTTGTTGTATCATACGGCGGAAGCCATCAAGGGCGGTCCGCTCTCCGAGAGGGCATTGGAGTTCGGGCAAAGGCTCGGCTTCGGGGTGCTGGTCCTCCTCATGGCGTTCGCCCTCTACAACGACATCAGTCGCCTCTTTTCCAGTTGAACCAATGAAAATCAAGCTGCTCTCCGGTTTGCTGTCGGCGCTCTTCGCATCCACCGCGTTCGCATTCATCCCCTTCACAGTCAAGGATATCCGCATCGAAGGCATCCAGCGGACAGAGGCTGGAACGGTCTTCAGTTATCTCCCGGTCAAGGTCGGCGAGACCATGACCGACGAGAAGGCCTCGGCGGCGGTCAAGGCCCTGTTTGCCACGGGCTTCTTCAAGGACGTGCGCCTGGAGATCGAAAATGAGGTGCTGGTGGTGGTACTGGATGAACGTCCGGCCATCGCCAATGTGGAATTCGTGGGCATCAAGGCCTTCGACAAGGATCAACTGAAGAAGGGCCTGAAGGAAGTGGGCCTGGCCGAGTCCGCCACCTTCGATCGCGCGCTGCTGGAGAAGGCTGAGCAGGAGTTGAAGCGCCAGTACCTGAGCCACGGCAACTACGGGGTCAAGATCACCACCACGGTGACCCCCCTGGAGCGCAACCGGGTCGGCCTCAATTTCACCGTGGACGAGGGTGAAGTCGCCAAGATCAAGCAGATCAACATCGTCGGCAACGAGTCCTTCAAGGACAAGGAGTTGCTGCAATCCTTCGCCCTCGGCACCACGGGCTGGCTGAGCTGGTACTCCAAGAACGATCAATACTCGAAGCAGAAACTGTCGGGCGATCTGGAGAAGCTGCGCTCCTTCTACCTGGATCAGGGCTACATCGAGTTTTCTGTGGACTCCACCCAGGTTTCCATTTCGCCGGACAAGCAGGATATCTACATCACGGTCAGCGTCACCGAGGGCAAGAAGTTCAACGTGTCGTCCGTCAAGCTGGCGGGTGACCTGAAGCTCCCGGAGGAAGAACTGAAGAAGCTGGTGGCGATCAAGCCCGGCGAGACCTTCTCCCGCGAGAAACTGACCCTGACCACCAAGAACCTGACGGACAGGCTGGGTAACGAGGGTTATGCCTTTGCCAACGTCAACGCCGTGCCCGAACTGGACAAGGCCAAGAGCGAGGTGGCGTTTACCCTGTTCGTGGATCCGGGTCGGCGCGTCTATGTTCGGCGCTTGAACGTCGCCGGCAACACCCGGACGCGGGACGAGGTGATTCGGCGCGAGGCCCGGCAGATGGAGGGGGCCTGGTACGACGGCGACAAGATCAATATGTCCCGCAAGCGCGTGGACCGTCTCGGGTATTTCGAATCGGTCAATGTGGAAACCCCCGCCGTTCCCGGTACCACGGATCAGGTGGACGTGAATATGACCGTGAAGGAAAAACCCACCGGCAGCATCATGCTGGGTGCGGGCTTCTCCAGTTCGGAAAAGCTGGTGCTCTCCGGCAGCGTCAGCCAGAACAATGTGTTCGGTTCGGGCAACAGTCTCGCGGTGCAGGTGAATAGCGGCAGCATCAACAAGACCTACTCCTTGTCCTTCACGGATCCCTACTACACCAAGGATGGTGTCGCCCGGGGGTTCGATCTGTACAAGCGGAATGTGGATTCGTCGGCGCTGTCCACCACCAGTTATTACAAGACCTCGTCCATCGGCGCCGGCGTGCGTTATGGTTTCCCCATCAGCGAGGACGACGCCATCAGCGCCGGTCTGTCCTTTGACAGCACCAAGGTGTCCATATCCACCGACCCGGCCGTGCCCAGCCCCCAACAGTACATCAACTTCGTGAATCAGTGGGCGGGTACGGGGGCTGCCGACGCCACGGTCAATACCTTCCTTTCCACGGTCGGCTGGGCCAAGGACGAGCGGGACAGCCTGATCTGGCCGACCCAGGGCAGTTTGCGCCGGCTCGTGGGCCAACTCACCCTGCCCATCGGCGCGAAATCCATGCGCTATTACACCGGCACGGCCCAGTACCAGAAGTTCTTCCCCATCGGTCGGGATTATGCGCTGATGGTGAATGGCGAGGCCGGCTATGCCAAGGGCTACGGCGGCCAGCCACTCCCCTTCTTCAAGAATTTCTATGCGGGCGGCATCGGTTCCGTGCGCGGCTACGAGAGCAGTTCCCTCGGACCCCACCAGTACGACTCCACCGGGGCGGATACCGGTCTGTCCATGGGCGGCAACCGGCGCCTGGTGGTCAACGCCGAATTCCTGATGCCCATGCCCGGCATGGGTCAGGACCGTTCGGTGCGCCTCTCCGGCTTCGTGGATGGCGGCCAGGTATGGGGCGTGGATGCGACGGGAGTGCAGGAGAAGATGAGCGTCAAGGATATGCGCTTCAGCACGGGCCTGGGCGTTTCCTGGAACTCGCCCATGGGGCCGATCAAGTTCACCCTGGCGAAACCCCTGAACAAGAAAGTGGATGACAAGACCCAGATGTTCCAGTTCCAGATGGGCAACGTGTTCTAACTATTGCGGCAGGAGAATCATGTTGAAAATTATTCAGGCATCGCTCATCGGCATCGCCCTCATGACGGTGGCGATGGCGGCATCGGCGGAAATGAAGGTGGGTTTCGTGAACACGGAGCGCATCTTCCGGGACGCGGCGCCGGCCATGAAGGCGCAAAAGAGGCTGGAGAAGGAATTCGAAAAGCGCGACCAGGATTTGCAGCGCATGGCCAAACAGATCCAGGATCTTCAGGCGTCCCTGGACAAGAATGCCGTGACCATGGGCGAGTCCGAGCGCAAGGGCAAGGAACGGGAGATCGCCGACCTGAACCGGGATTTCCAGCGCAAGAAGCGGGAATTCGGCGAGGACTTCAATCAGCGCAAGAACGAAGAGTTGGCCAACGTCCTGGATCGGGCGAACAAGGCGATCAAGGTCATCGCCGAGGCCGACAAGTACGACATCATCTTCCAGGAGGCGGTCTACGCCAGCCCGCGGATAGACATCACCGACAAGGTGATCAAGGCTCTGGCCGACATGCCGGAAAAGAAATAAGGGCGGGCAATGTTCTTGAACACTCCGGGGTTTTCCCTGGATGAGATCGTCCTCCGCCTGGGCGGGCAGGTTCTGGGGGACGGGACGACCCGGGTACTCCAGGTGGCGTCCCTGTCCAGCGCCGCTTCCGGCGATCTCGCCTTTCTCGCGAATCCGCGTCTGAAGAAGGAGCTGGCCACCACCCGGGCCTCTGCGGCCATCATCAGCCGGAGAATCTCCGATCAGGTGGTCGAGGGGCCGGGACATTACATCCTGGCCGATGATCCCTATCTCTATTTCGCCCGGGTCGCCCAACTGCTCAACCCGGTGCGCTGCCCGCCCTCCGGCATACATCCTTCCGCCTGTGTCGAGAGCCCTATTCCGGAGAACGCCAGTGTCGGTCCGGGTGCCTGGGTCGGTCCGGGGGTGCAACTGGGCGAAGGCGTCATCATCGGACCCGGGTGCCGGGTCGGGGCGGGGGCCAGCCTGGGTGACGGCGCCCTGTTGCATGGCGGTGTGACCGTTTACCAGGACTGCCACGTCGGCAAGCGGGCGGTCATCCATTCCGGCGCGGTCATCGGTGCGGACGGTTTCGGCTTTGCGCGGGAAAAGGACGGCCGCTGGGTGAAGATACCCCAGATCGGCCGGGTGCTCATCGGCGACGACGTGGAGATCGGGGCCAACACCACCATAGATCGGGGCGCGCTGGACGATACGGTCATTGCCGATGGCGTCATCATAGACAACCTGGTGCAGGTGGCCCACAACGTGCGCATCGGCCGGTTCACGGCCATCGCCGGTTGTGTCGGCATCGCCGGCAGTACGCGCATCGGCGAGCGCTGCATGCTGGGCGGGGCCGCCATGATCATCGGCCACCTGGAAATCTGCGATGACGTCACGGTTTCCGCCGGCACCATGATCTCCAAGTCGGTCAGGGAGCCCGGGGTCTATACGGGCAACATGCCCCAGCAGGCGCACGCGGACTGGCTGAAAAACTTTGCCCACGTACGCCATCTGGAAGAGATGGCGGATAGAATACGCGTCCTCGAAAAGCGGCTGGCCGAACTGGGCGACACGAACTAATTGGAGACATCGCCGTAGGTCGGGCTTTAGCCCGACAGCAATGCGCATCGCCAAGAGTCGGGTTCGAGCCCGACCGACAGACTTCAGGGAGTCGCACAGCGGCTTTCGAACAATTGGAGACAGAATCATGAGCGTCATGGATATTCACGAGGTCATGGAGCACTTGCCCCATCGTTACCCCTTCCTGCTGGTGGATCGGGTGCTGGAGCTGGAACCGGGCAAGCGCATCGTCGCGCTCAAGAATGTCACCATCAACGAGCCTTTCTTCACCGGGCACTTTCCCCATCACCCGGTCATGCCCGGCGTGCTGATCATGGAGGCGCTGGCCCAGGCGGCGGGCATCCTGTCCTTCAAGACCATGGGCACCAAGCCCGATGACGATTCCGTGTTCTATTTCGTCGGTATAGACAACGCCCGCTTCAAGAAGCCCGTCACCGCGGGCGACGCCGTGCATCTGCACGTGGAAATCCTGCGCCAGATGCGCGGCATCTGGAAGTACAAGGTGGAGGCCCGGGTGGAAGGACAGATCGTGGCCGAAGCCGAACTCATGTGCGCCCAGCGCTCGGTCTGACATGAGCCTGATCCACCCCACCGCCATTATCGAGCCGGGCGCCCGGCTGGGAGAAAACGTCTCGGTCGGGGCCTACAGCCTCATCGGCCCGCACGTGGAGATCGGCGACAACAGCTGGATCGGCCCGCATGGGGTGATCACCGGCCATACCAGAATCGGGCGCGACAACCGCATCTACCAGTTCTGCTCCATCGGCGAAGTGCCCCAGGACAAGAAGTACAACGATGAGCCGACCCGGTTGGAAATCGGCGACCGCAACACCATCCGGGAATTCTGCACCTTCAACTGCGGCACGGCCCAGGACGTGGGCGTGACCCGCGTGGGTGACGACAACTGGATCATGGCCTACGTGCACATCGCCCATGACTGCCAGGTCGGCAATCAGACCATATTCGCCAACAATGCCACCCTGGGCGGCCACGTGCATATCGGCGACTGGGCGATCCTGGGCGGTTTCGTCGGCGTGCACCAGTTCTGTCGCATCGGCGCCCACAGCTTCTGCGGTGTGGGCTCGGTGCTGACCCAGGATCTGCCGCCCTTCGTCACCTGCTCCGGCAACCCCTGTGCGACCCACGGCGTAAACAGCGAAGGCCTGAAGCGGCGGGGCTACTCGCCGGAGGCCATCACGGCCATCAAGCGCGCCTACAAGACCCTCTACCGTTCCCAGTTGTCCCTGGCCGAGGCCCGGGAGCGCCTCGAAGCCGCCGCGGCCGAGACGCCTGAACTCTCGCCCCTGGTGGAATTCCTGGCCGTACCGGGCCGGGGCATCGTGCGCTGATAATGCAGTCGAGAGTCGAGAGTCGAGAGTCGAGAGCAAAGCCCGAGGCTGGTGTCGGCACGGACACTCTCCACTCTCCACTCTCGACTCTCCACTCGCCGAAGGCGCCGCGCATCGCCCTGGTCGCCGGGGAGGCTTCCGGTGATCTCCTGGGTTCCCTCCTGATCCACGCCCTGCGTCGCCATCTGCCCGAGGCGCGCTTCTACGGCATAGGCGGGCCGAAGATGGAGGCCGCCGGGCTCACGGCGCGTTTTCCCGCCGAGAAGCTCTCGGTGCATGGCTACGTGGATGCCCTGAAGCACTACCGGGAAATATCCGGCATCCGCCGGCAACTGCTGAAGGAATTGCTTGCCGATCCGCCCGACGCCTTCATCGGCGTGGATGCGCCGGACTTCAACCTCTGGCTGGAAGGCCGGCTCAAGGCGCGTTCAATTCCCGCCATCCATTACGTGAGCCCTTCCATCTGGGCCTGGCGCGGCGGGCGCATCAAGGGCATCAGGAAGAACGTGAGCCACATGCTGGCCCTGTTTCCCTTCGAGTCTACCCTGTACCAGGAAGCCGGCGTTCCCGTGAGCTACGTGGGCCATCCCCTGGCCGACATCCTGCCCCTGGAAGTGGATAGGGAGGCGGCGCGTATCAAGTTGGGCCAGCCCGTGGAAGGCCGGTTGTTCGCCCTCCTGCCCGGAAGCCGCCAATCGGAACTCAAATACCTGGCCCCGGTTTTCATCGCGTCCGCCAGGCTGCTGCTGGCCCGCTTCCCGGATGCCCGCTTCCTCGTGCCTTTCGCCACGCGGGAAACCCGCGATCTGTTCGAGGCCGCTCTGTGGCTGGCCGGCGCCCAGGATCTGCCCTTCGTGCGCCTCTTCGGCCATGCCCACGACGCCATGGCCGCCGCCGACGGGGTGCTGGTGGCCAGCGGCACGGCCACGCTGGAGGCGGCCCTCCTGAAGCGGCCCATGGTCATCGCCTACCGCATGGCGCCCAACTCCGCCCGGCTCATGCGCCGCATGGCCTATCTGCCTTATCACGGCCTGCCCAACATCCTGGCGGGCCGCTTCGTGGTGCCCGAATTCATCCAGGAGGACGCCACGCCGGAAAACCTGGCCCAGGCCCTGGGCAACCTGGTGGATGACCCGGTGGTGCCGGCAAGGCTGGAGCGCCTGTTCACCGACCTGCATCGCCAGTTGCGCCAGAACACGGCGGAAAAAGCCGCCAGCGCCATCCTGCCTTATCTGGCGAGGCACTGAGATGGCCCGGCGCCGCTCAGCCGGGCTCACGCCTGACCTGTTCTCCTCTCCGGTTGCCGATAGCCCGGTGTGCGGGGTGGACGAGGCGGGCAGGGGACCGCTGGCCGGACCGGTGGTCGCGGCGGCGGTGATTCTCGACCCGGCGCGCCCCATAGAAGGCCTGAATGATTCCAAGAAGCTGTCCGAGAAGGCCAGGGACTTGCTCGCTCCCCTCATCCGCGAGCGCGCCATCGCCTGGTGCGTGGCCGAGGCCAGCGTGGAGGAGATTGACCGGCTGAACATCCTGCACGCCACCATGCTGGCCATGAAGCGGGCCGTGGACGGCCTCGCCGTGGTGCCGGTGAAGGTGTTGGTGGATGGCAACCGCTGCCCGCCGGTGACTCTTCCCTGCGAGGCCATCGTCAAGGGCGACGCCACGGTCGCCGCCATCGCCGCCGCCTCCATCCTGGCCAAGACCGCCCGCGACGCCCTTATGCTGGAACTGCACGAGCGCTATCCCCAGTACGGCCTGGACCGGCACAAGGGTTATCCTACCGCCGCCCACCTGGAGGCCCTGCGCGCCCACGGTGTCGTCCCCATCTACCGCAGGAGTTTCGGGCCGGTGCGGGCACTCCTCGAACGGTCTTGAGCCTGAAGGTGGGTGTGGGTCTATCCGCGCTCTGGGGGATGATGACGCAATTTCGAAAGGCCGGGATTTGTCCGGGCATTCCCGGCGATTTTCCTTGACCTCGGGAGTGTCTGGTTTAAAATCCATCGGGTCTGGACGGCCGCCCACGTGGTCAAGTCTGATAGTTCCGATCTGAATTGGCCGTGGAACTCCCGGAACCCATACGGTGGTCTGCCTATACCGTTTGCCAGCTAAAGGATGAGTCATGCAAGCCATCGAACTGGAAGCTACGATTGACTCCCGGCACGAAATCCATGTCAACCTGCCCGACTCCGTGCCGGTGGGTAAGGCACGGCTGCTCCTCTTGTTTGAGGGTGTGGCGTCCCAGAAACAGGAGCGGGTATTCGGCCAGTTCCAGGGTAAGGGGCAGGTGCCCGCAGACTTCGACGAGCCACTGCCGGAGACATTCTGGACAGGGGAAAGTCGTTGAGGTTGCTGCTCGATAGCCATGTGTTCCTTTGGCTGAACCTGGAACCGGAGAAATGCTCGAAAAGGGTTTTGCACCTGTGCCAGCAGCCGGAAACAACGCTCCTGCTCAGCATGGTTTCGGTCTGGGAAATGCAGATCAAGCACCAGTTGGGCAAGCTTCCGCTTGATGTTCCCTTACGTCAGCTGGTTGAAGCCAATCAGGCCACCTATGGACTTCAACTGCTTACGATTCAGTCGAAGCATATTTTCACTCTCGAAGCCTTGCCAGACCACCATCGGGATCCCTTTGATCGGCTGCTGATTGCCCAGGCACAAAGCGAATCCCTACTGCTTGCCACCGCCGACCGGAACATACAACTCTATCCCGTTGAGACCATCTGGTAACGCGCCCGCTCCACCGAGCCGAAGGCGAGCATTGCCGAACCAGCCTTCGGGACATGCCGCTCCCTTCTGCGTTGGTCTAGGCGGAAAAATCATCGGCATTCCAAGGCCCACGAATTTTCTTGATATCCATTCGTATGCAATCCGAGTTAGTGGGCTCTGCGCACTCTATGAAATTTTATCTCATGAGATGGTGCTTTGGCTTTTGCCCACGTGATGACGGGAGTGGCTGGCCGCGGGGCTTCCCGGGAATATGGCTGTGATGCTCATGAAGGCGATTACTTCCAAAGATAATGGCACTTTCAAGCGCCTGCGTGCCCTGGGGGCGGGGGGGCGGGAGGAGGGGCGGGCGCTCCTGGACGGCATGCACCTGCTCCAGACCTGGGCCGACCGGGTAGGGGCACCGGAACTCCTGGCGGTGAGCGAGGGCGGCTTGAGTCAGGCCGAGATCGCCGGCTTCCTGGCCGCTCACCCGTCCTGGGACACCCTGGTTTTTCCCGATGCCCTCTTTCGCCAAGTCAGCCCGGTGGACAGCCCGAGCGGCATCCTGGCTCTGGTGGCCATTCCCGAGGCGGCGAGTGGCGCCATTTCGGGCTCCTGCGTGGTGCTGGACGGCGTGCAGGACGCCGGTAACGTCGGCTCCATCCTCCGGAGCGCTGCCGCCTGCGGCATCCGGGATGCGTTGCTCACGCCCGGTTGCGCCCGGGCCTGGTCACCCAAGGTGCTGCGGGCAGCCATGGGCGCCCACTGTTACCTTGCCATCCGGGAAAACTGCGATGTTGGTGAGACCCTGGAAGGTTTTACCGGCGAGCGGCTGGCGACCCGGCTCGATGCCGGCGCCAGGAGCCTCTTTGATCTGGATCTCCGCGGACCCGTCGCCTGGCTCTTCGGCAACGAGGGCGCGGGGCTCTCGCCGGCGGTTTCCGCCCTGGCGAGCGCCTCGGTCCTGATCCCCATGCCCGGCGGCATG
>JAQTNA010000028.1 GCA_028714035.1 Rhodocyclaceae bacterium | reverse complement strand
CTGCACTCCCCGCACTCGTTGCATACCCTGCACTGGTTGCAGAATCCGCGGAACTGACGTGGGCGCTGCTGATCGAGGCGGCGTTGTATGGGGTGAATCCCAGGGCCGACGTGATGGCGCCGCTGGTAAGGGTTGCCGCGCCCCAGAACAGGGACGTGCCGTCTGTCATCAGCACCTTGCCGGTGTTTCCCGTCTGGGCCGGGATGAGGCCCAGGCCGGGCATGGTTGGGTCTCCCACATCCACCCATGCGGTGTTCGCCGCATTCCTGATTTTCAGGCGCGGGGACGTGGCCGAGGTGTCCGCCTTCCACTGGAAGGGGTAGGTGATAGAGGGATCGCCCGTGCCCGAGGAGTTGCTGGCCAGCGCACCGAGGGCGTTGTTTAGATCGGCGCGGAAGGCATTTCCAGGCTGGTTGTTCAGGCTCAATTTATGTTGTGACATGGGGACTCCTACGCGGGTATCTTCGCCGTGATGACGCAGCGGGTAACGATGATGTTTTGCACCGGATCGGCGCTCACCAGGTCCAGGCGTAACTGGAGGGCGCGGCAGGCGAAATCGGCCACAAAAAACGGTGCCCAACCCGACCACGAGGGGCTTCCGGAAGGATCATCGTTCGTGCAACGGCCATAGAGAGTCAGGTCGCAATCGTTCACCACTACTCCGTCCACGGAGGCCCAGTCGTCCACATAGGCCCGGGCGTCTATGGTGTCGCCGGAGATAAAGCTGAAGCTGGCGATCCCGGCCGAAACACGGCGCGTGCCGACCGTTCCGAAGTCCAGGGTGGACGGAAAAAGGTAGCTCCCCGCGGCCACGGTAGCCCCAACAACCCCGGCCAGTTGCAGCCCGCCGTCTACGACCACCACATTGGTCTTGGTACCGGACCATGCCGGGGCTTGATCAATACTGGAAACGGTGGTCCAACCTGATACCAGAGCCTCCGTGGCGACGAACGATGCGGCGTTGGCGGAATAGTTTCCGGAGGAATCCCGCGCCTTGGCCATGTAGGTGCCGGTGATCAGCGGCAGCAGGGCGCCGACCGAATCGCCCGCGAAATCATCCAGCACGTAGCCATCCGCCCATCCGGCGCCGCTGGTCAATGGGCTATGGCGGATGACGATCCGGCCGCCGATGCGCACGTCCAGATCGGGGGACAGGAACCAGGACGCCATGGCGTGTCCATTGCTGGCCACCACCGTCAGGCCGGATACGTCGGCGGGGATGGCGGTCAGGCCGTAGATTTCAGCCGTGGAGATCGCCCAGGGGCTCATCGCACCCAGATTTCCGATGGCACGGACGCGCCAATCATAGACGCCCGGCGCCACATCATCCATGGCGCCGACCGCCGCAGGCGTTCGGGTGACCAGCTTCCAGTCCTCCGCGCCGTGGGCGGAAAGATCCACCTGATATTGAGCGACCCAGGCATCCGGACAAGGCGCCCAGGAAAGGGTGGCACGGGTCTTTACGCCGGCGCTGCCGGTAGTCTGGTACATCGTTTCCGACACCGACGGAGCGCCCGGGGCGCGCAGGGTGAAGGGATTTGGCAAGTTCGTGGCCGGTCCTGCGGGATGCAGCGATGGCAAATCATATGTGTACACTGCGTCGTCGTATTCCTGGGCCGTGACTTCCACTTCGTCGTCATCCCGCAACACGATTTTCAGCACTCGAAACTTCTTTGCGCTCCAGCCCGGAGTGGGGTGGGTGATGGTCACCACGTCACCGACTTCCGCCCGGAGGCCGGCAGGCAGCGCCCGGAACTGCACGGAGAGGCCGAAACGGCTGGCCTTCATGATCTGCATGGCCAGGTGCAGTACCTGCGTCTGGTTGGTGACAGTGCTCAGGTCTATCTGGGACTCCAGGACCAGGCCGTGATCCTCGGAGGCACGCAGGGCCGTGTCTTCCACGGTGACGATGTCCGGCTGCCAGTTGTTGTCCGGATTGATCCAGGAGGCCTTGACCCGGTTGAACTTGTCCTTCTTGCCCGGCTGGGAGAACTTCCAGGCGCCGGTGATGTTGCCCTCGTTGAAGTCAAAACAGCCGCTCTCCCAGGGGCGATCCAGCAGCAGGCGGTATTTTCCCCCCGTGTACACCAGCCAGCCGCGGCAGGCGGCGAGCAGGGATTGCACGTTGTCGAAAGGCGTGCGGGATGTGTCTACGACGGCGTTGATGCTGTACGCCAGGGTGTCGCATTGGGTGGCTGCCGTGCTGAAACTGGCGTCATCTACCTGTGCCGCATCCAGACCACGGCCATAGCGGGGATGGGTCAGGTAGTCCCGAATCACCAGGGCGGCATTATTGGAATAGGCCGTGCCAGAGGTCCGAGGATCGAACAACTTGCGGCCGGTGGTGACCAAGGCGACGTTCGGCAGAGCCGACCAGGCGGAGTGGTCATAGGTGAGCTTGGACACCGTGCAGGACAGGCCGCAGAGCTGGTGCGCGGCGGTCCATTTATCCGGCAGGGCGGCGATCAGGTCCGCATCCGCCGCCTGGGTATCGCTGCCGGTGTGCAGGGTCAGGGTATAAACCGGCGTGCCGCTGGGGGAAAAACGGGCATCCGAGGCGAGCACGTCGTCGAAATACCAGACGGGAGAAGCGCCCTCGATCTCCCCCTCGCCATGGACGATGACCAGCCAGAGATAGAGGTTCGAGGCGCCGGAAGTGCAGACGAAGACCCGGGTGCCAGCGACCTTGCGCAGGCCATAGATCACCGGAATAGGCTCTACGGTGGAGGAGATGTTCTGGGTGAGTCCGGAATTAGCGGCCGCTGCGGTCTGGCCGTTTCCGCTACTTCCTCCTATGAGGCTTCCGGCTACGGCGTTGAGTGCCGCGCCGGCTGCCATGCCGGCGAGCCCCCCGACAACAGTGCCGAAGGCGAACTCAGAACCGACCATTATTCCGGCGTCCAGCGCCGCGAACGACGCCCAGGTAGCCGCCGTTTCTCCAAACCCGGTAAAGGCAACGACCAAAGCGCCGGCCATCAGCCTATCCTCCGGCTGAACATGGCTTCCGCCTGGGTATAGCCCATGCGCGACAGGATCTTACCCAGGGCCGGGTGATCCACCTTCACGTGGTAATAAACCTTCTCCGCACCCAGGGCCGACAGGCCGATCTCGGCGAAACGCAGCAGGCGTACACCCACCCCGCCGCGGCACTCGGGCGCCATCCAGATCACGTCATTCACCGCCGTCACGGAATGCCGGTAGTGCAGGTGCGGCTGCACGAAGAATCCGGCGTAGCCCACCAGACGACGCTTGTCATCCCGGGCGGTGTAGGTCACCAGGACGCGGGCGGCGTCCAGGGCGATCAGGCGCGGCCAGTCCGGGTCCAGTGCCATGTCCTGCTGCCCCAGTTCCGCGTAATGCCGGGCCAGAAGCGGCTCGATTTCGGCCTGGATGTCGGCCAGGTTCTCCCGGGCGTAGCGCATCAGGTCGCCCCCCACTTGATGGCCACGTTGGTCGCGGCGGCGTAATCCAAACCCTTGTCTCCCGGGAACCAGACCTGTTGCTCCGCGGCATTGGTATGCCGGCCCGGGGTGCGCGTGAAATCCGCCCACTGACTGGACGCGGACGCTTGCAGGTTGCAGGTGCCGGCACCGGGATCATCGGCGATGTCCAGGCCATCCAGGCGTCCGTCGAAGATCATCACCGGGCTGGTGATGACCGATTCGCTGTAATCCAGGAACGCCTTGTGGATGGTGATGCGCCGGTCCAGGTAGGGCTTGGACAGGGCGATGGCAATCCAGAATTGATCCACTGCGGACAGGGTGATGGTGACGTTCGGTATGGTGGGGTCCGCCGTTTCCTCCAGGCCGGAGAAGCCCATGAAATAGCCCTGGGCGGTGTAGGACAGGCCGCCCCAGACTACGGTGCGCCAGCCGTCGCACAGGGCGATGGTCTGATCGTCGAAATACACGGTCACCAGGAAAACCGGCGCGTGATTCGATTTCATCACCTCGGCGATGGCCTCGGCAGACATGCTCCGGTCGGCCATCAGAAGCGCTCCACGAATTCCAGATCCAGATCGCCGTTCTGGGGCGCGGCGAAGGCTGCATCCAGGTTGTCGGCTGAGAGCGCCACCGTGAAGGGCACGGCATGCACGGTCAGGCTGTCGGCGTTGATCGCCTGGCGCAGGGTCGGCTGGATGGTCAGGGTGGCATTGCCCAGGGGGTCAGAGACGGCGTCCGCTGTCACCATGTACACCTTGCTATGGGAGGAGAATTTGACGAAATCCCCGGCCTTGAGAATGGTGGAGACGTTGGCCGTCCATCCGGAGGTAACGATGCTGGCGCCCGTCTGGGGCGAGGCGAGGGAGACCGGCGTGCCCGTGGCCACGCCCTGGGGCTCGAAGCCGGGCGGCACGAACAGGAAGGCATCGGCGCGGCCGCGCTGGGCCAGGGCGAAGGCGATGACGGGCATCATGTCCGGCCGGCGCCGCGCCTTCCAGGACAGCTTGAATCCCCAGCGCTGAGCGCCCACGGTACGCGCGGAGGTAGAGAGGTTGTGGGCGTCCGAGGTCCGAGTCGGCTGAATCGAGCGCAGGTTGAGGGCCGCGGGGGCCGGGGAGGCGGGAAAAGTTCCGGACATATCAGAACCCCGCCTGCCGGCCCTTGCGGGCATAGGCATCGCGAACGAAGCTCAACACCTGGTCTTTTTGTTGTGCCATGAACTTCGCCAGGGCAGTGGCCAGGCGCGCCTCCACGCCGGCATCGGCGCCGCGGGCGTCAATGGTGATGGCCGGGGAATAGACCACCGTGCTGCTGGAGCCGCCCCCGCCCTTCACGCCCAGGCGACCGGAGGAGTCCCGCGAGAGCGGCATGATGGCCTCGGGGCCGGCTTCGCCCATCAGGCCCAGGGGGAATACCGTGGGCGAGGACACCACGGAATTGGTGAAGGCGCCTCCGGTGGCGAACGCGGTGAGATGCGTCCCGGCGTCGAAGACGTTGCCGTTTGCCGAGAACAGCCCCTTGAACCAGGAACCCACCCCGGAGAGCAGACCCGACCCCCCGCCACCTTGCATCATCGTGGCCAGTGGCCTGGTGATGGAAGCCTGAATCTGCATCCGGATCAGGTCGGTGATGATCGAATCGGCCATGGACTTGAAATCGAGCTTGCCGGTTTTAACGAAGGAAACCAGGGCGTCTTCCATACCTTTGAAGGCTCCGGTCACCAGGATTTCCGTCTGTTTGGCCACGGTTCCCACGGAATTCAGATAGTCGGTGGCGCCCTTGTTGGCGCCGGTCTCCCAGGTGGTGGATGCCTCGACGGTTTGCTTCGCCACGGCGGTTGCGGCAGCGGAGGCGCGCTTTTGAAGCTCTGTGCTGTCGCCAGCCAGTTGCTGCATGAGCGCGGACAATCGCTCCAGTTCTGGCAAGGCCGCCTGGCGCAATTGCGCTTCGGCCTCCGGGGTGAAGATCGGGCCGATGCCCAGCTCGCCCTTGACCTTGGCCGCCTCGATGTCGGCGGCCAGCTGGGCCAGTACGGCATCCATTTCCCGCCTCGTATCCTCGAACTTTCCCTTATCCACCATGCTGGTCTGGATGGATAGGTAGAACTCGATTTTCTTCTTATCCCCGTCCTTCTGAGCACCGGAAAGCGCCCGCCCAAAGTCCTTGGAGAATTTCTCTTGAGCCAACTCAACCTGGGACTGAGACCTGCCAAGTGCCTCGATCCGGGCCTTGGCCATCAGGTCCGCCTCCTTTTTGGCCGCCTCCTGGATGTCGTTTTGTTCTTTGACCGGCTGAAAGGCGATTTTCTGTTCCACCACCAACAAGGCGCCCAGAGCCTTCTTCTTTTCCGCCGCATCGCGGGCGATGGCCACGCGCTTTTCGGCGGTCGCCCGCTCATCTGCCAGAGCCAATTCCTCTCCAGCGTGCTTTGCCGCCAACGCCTGGCGGTCGCTGATCTCTCCCTGCTTGGCCAGGCTGGCAATGGTGCCCTGCCATTCCTTCCATTTCTCAACGGAGAGCTTTTGCTGTTCCTCGATGTCGGCCGAGAGGGCGGCATAGGCCTTGGCACCCCTGGCCTTAATACTGGCTTCCAGCTCCTCTGTTTTCTGGGCAATTGCGCTTGCGCGGCCGGCATCAAGCGCGGGATCTCCCGTGTTCTCCGTCCGGAGCCGGTCAATTTCTTCCCGCAGCAGCTTTTCCTTGTATTCCCGGGTGCCCCGCACCATGTCCGCGATCTGACCCTGGCGGATTTTTTCCTGGGCGTCGGCGGATTTCTTGGCGGCTTCGGCCTTCTTCTGATCCGCCTTGGCCTGGAGGGCGTCAAAGGATGCCTGCGCTTCGTCCACGTCTCCGCCACCAATCACGCCGGCCTTGGCTCGCAGCAGTGCCATCTTGGCCTTGGCCAGATTTTCTTCCAGGGTAGCTTCCCGTCCGATCCCGGAGAGAGCGTCCCAGAAGTCCGACGCGGCTGTCTTGACGCTGTGGAGGACACCGCCCAGCGTCGACAGCTCAGAGGCATGGTGCGGGATGGTCGCGGTCAGCTTCTCGGCCAGGTAGGTCTGGGCTTCGGTGGTCTGGCCCATGCGCACCAGGGTATTGATGTGCTCCAGTTCCGTGATGGTCAGGAAGTGCATCTGGTCGTTCAGGGTCTTGGCGCCCTTGGCGGGATCCTCGAACAGCTTGACCAGCTCCGGCCCCATCTTGGCCACGTCCTTGCCTAGGACGTTGGCCAGATCGTCGGCCACCTTGCTGATCGGCGCCAGGGCGGAAGCGCCGATGCGGCCGCTGTTTACCAGGGCCGTGACGATTTCCTTGCTCTGGCCGATGGTGAGGGTGCTGGACTCGGAAACGGATTGTGCCAATTCGCGCATCTGTCCTCGGGTGACGCCCGCGAAATCTCCGCTGGCGGCCAGGGCGTGGTTCATGGCCTCGACTTCGGCGGCTCCGGCATGGAAGGCTATGCCCAGGGCAATGGCGCCGCCGGCGGCGGCGATGAGGCCACCGCCAATGCCGAGAATTGAGGCCGTAGTCAGATGCGCCCGTTCCGCCAGGACCATGAGGGAACCCGGCATCCGGCTGAAGTTCCCGGTCATGGCCTCATGGCCCAGGACGATCAGTTCGCGGCGCGCTCCGGCGGTGGCGAACATGCCCTTTTCCATCGCCGCCGCCATCTCGGCGCCAGTCTTGGCCACGGCGGGCGTCACGCCGTTGGCCGCCGACTCGATAGCCTTGATCTCGGCGGTGATCTTGGAATAGGCCAGATCGGTGCGGGCATCATCCTTCGGGCCGATACCGCCGCTCATGGCGGACTTATTCAGGGCGTCGAAGTCGGCCTTGAGCTGCGCCAGCTTGGCGCCCACCGGGTCGTAGCGATCGAGGATTTTCCGGGCATCCTCGGAGGTGCTGGAGGAGAACTCGTGGGACGCAGCGGACAGGCCGGAAAACGCCGCCTGTCCCGTTTGACCGGTGCGGTTCGCCGCTTCGCCAATGGTGTTTATCTGGGCCGCCGCCTCGGGTGCGCCGGCCTGGACTTCCTTGCCGTCGAACTTCAGCGTGATGCCCAACTGGACGTCGTTCATGTCATGAGTTCCATATTTCCAGCGCCACCCGTTCCATGAGCCACAATCCCTCGAACACGTCCGGCCATTCGGATCGGGGAATGCCCGTCAATCGGAGCACCACCGGCAGCGCCTCGTAGCGCAGCCCGATCACGCCGCCCAGGGCGCCCAGGTTCCACTGGGTGCCCAGGGCCTGGAACACCCGCACCGAAGAGAGGTTTTCCGGCCAGAGTTCCAGGGTTTCCGGTTCCGCCCTCTTGCGGGCGAGGCCGAAGGCGGCCAAGGCCTCTTCCTCGGCGGAAGCATCCGGCGCGCCATCGATGAGGCGCCGGGCCGCCGCCTTCAGTTTTTTGCGCGAGACTCCGTAAGCGCCTTGCGATAGGCGGCATAGAATTCCCCGGCAGCGGCCGGGTACTGGTCCAGCAGCGTGGCCAGGGCCTCCGGGGAGAACGGCAGGGGGTTGCCGGCATCATCGGAGACGCCGTCCCAGCCCGCCACCACTTCGGTGAGGGAATCCAGATCGGCGCGGCCTTCGACGGCGGCCTTGATCCAGGCCGACAGCGCCTGCTTGCCCTTGTGCTGGAAGGTGATGTCGAGCGTGGCGGATTCATCCTGGCCGGGGACGGTCAGGGAGACGGGGGCGGAAAACGTGGGGGCCGGATTGATCTTGAACATGTGGACCTCTGGGTTGTGGGAACCGGAATACAGAGGCGATTCTCCCCGCGCGCGCGACCCGGGCCGATTAAAGCGCTTTAGTTTCTGCCCAGAAAAAAGGGTGCCCCGGAGGACGCCCAAGCCCAACAGAGGAGATTTCCCATCAGGTCCATCGGCGCACCTTGAGCAGGGCCGGGAGTTCCCGGATCTCGCCATCGTCGCGGCTGATCTGTGCAACCAACAGGTAGTCGGCATCCAGCACACCCCCGGCGATGCGCTGTAGCACCAGGGTGCCCTGGGCGACGGCGCTGCCGACGAGCATGGTGGCCAGGTCCGGATCGGTGGCGCCACTCACCTGCTCGATGCTGCACACCTGGGCCGTGACGGTGCGGGGCGAGGCGCACTCCGCGGAGAAATCGAAGGTGAGGGTGACTTCCTCGGCGGGGCGCTTGGGGTCGAAGGTTTTCATGCGGACACCTTGAAATTACGCGCCGTGGCGGCGGAGAAGCGCCGTCCGGAACTGGCCACCCGGTAGCGCGGATCCACGATCAGGATATGGGGCGTGCCGCGGGCCACCAGGAGGGAAGCCGCGCCCGAGGCGTGGGCGGCCCCGGTTGTGGCCAGGGGAATCTGGGTCGTGAGGGCACCGGCCGCCATCGCCTGGGCGAATCCGGCCGCGGAGAGATGAACGGCGGTGGTGAGGCCGGCGGCGCCCTGGCTGGCGCCGGCGCCCGTGGCCTGGAGCCGGATCTCGATCACCAGGTCTGCGGCGCCGGTGGCCTGGGCTGTGCCCGCTGCGGAAAGGAGAGCCTGGGGATGGGTCATCAGTTCGGCGATGCCGCCCGCCGTGGCCGTTCCGCCGGCGGCAATACGGATGGCGCTCGATAGGGCTGCGGCACCGGATGCCTGGGCATTGCCGGCGGCGGCGAGCAACAGGCTCTGCGTCAAGCTGGCGTTACCGGAGGCCTGCGCGGCTCCGGCACCCGCGAGCAATGCCGGAAGCGACAGGCCGGCTGTACCCGATGCCGTAGCCGCTCCGCTGGCCACCAGGGTAATAATGGTTTCCAGGTCGGCATTGCCCGAAGCCTGGGCACTTCCGGCGGCGGCGAGCAGGATATGCTGCGACAGGTCGGCGTTACCCGCCGCCCGGGCCGATCCGGCGGCCGTGAGCAGCACCGAGGCGGACAATCCGGCGCTGCCGGCGGCCGTGGCCAGGTCCTGGGCGGACAATGTGACCGATGCGGCCAGGTCGGCGCTGCCACCGGATACGGCGTAACCCACCGAGGAGAGCGGTACCGGTACCACCAGCCCGGCCGTGCCGGAGGCCTGGCCGGCACCGGCGCCGCCCATCTGAATGGCCGTCGCCAGATCCGCAGAGCCACTGCCGGAACCGGCTCCGGAGGCGCCCAGATTGATGCCGGACGCCAGCCCGGCCGATCCGCTGGCCAGCGCGACGCCGACACCGGCCAGGGCAATCTGGGTAGCGAGGGTGGCCGATCCGGAGGCGAGGCCTGTACCCGATGCATCGAGCAGGGCAGCCACCGTTGCGACGGGGGGGAATAGTGGAATCGGATTTCCTGCGCCCTGGAAGAATTTCCAGGGATTTGCCGCAATCTGGGCGAGGCCGAATTCCGTCAACGCATAGGGCAACGCCCCCCCCAGGATCGGGGAAAGATTGGCGTTGTAACCCGTACCGACGTCTATCTCGCCGATCTTTGTCGACCGGGAAACGTTGTAGTTGATATTGGTGATTCCGGCATTTTGGGTGGTTCCGGACACCCTGGACCGGGTCGCCACATCGAAACGATCCACGTAGATAGTCGTACCGGAACGACGCCCAATCAACAGATAGATTTTCCCGACGGTCCAGGACGCGGAACTCGCGGACGCGGTGTAGATCGTGGACCCAACGGCCACCTCGAAATCCGCCGTGGTACCCGAGAAAGTGTTTCCGGCACCGAGTAGCCAGTCGCAGGTCGCCGCCGCGCCGCCGCTATTCCAGCGGGCGATCGCGGCATAACCGCCAGAACTGCCGTCATAGCGAAAAAGCAGGAACACCGTGAAATCACCCGTTCCGGGTGCGATCGCGGACACCGTTGATCCGAGCACACACCGCCCGAGCGTGCCCGTTCCGGAAACGGCCATGCCGGTCCCAGACGGGGTGGCCACCACGGAGGTATAGCCGGCCGCCAGTGTCGCCGCTGCACCGGATACGGAATCCCGGGCACCTTGTCCGAAATTCCATAGCGCTCGGCTCGACAGCACGGAATTCGGTGCAGCCGGGAACCTCGGTTGGGTAGTTTGAGGCCGAAACACGGACACGGTCAGGCGTAAACCACGTTGGACATTTCGGAGAAATACGCCTCGCAGGACACGGCCTGGCCGGTGTTGCCGGTGATCTCCACCTCCAGGTGCATCACGGCCTGATCCACGGGAATGGACCACTCGCCCACGGTGCCGGACGTGGTGCCATTGCCCACCTGGTAGAGGGTTTTCCAGTCGGCGCCGGCCGAGGCCGCGGCGGGCGTGGCACCGGAATTATGAGCGCAGAGGACGTTGGCTACCGCCTGAACGGTGGGGCCGGTACCGCCGTTGGTGATCTTGATCGTCAGCAGCCCGCCGAAGGTGTTGCGCAGGTCCAGGGTGCCGCGCGTTGTGGCCCCGGCGGCGTTGCTGGTGCCGGCGGCGATCAGCGTGCGGGGATTCTTGGTCGGGGTTGCGGTGGTGGTCATAGTTGCCAGATTCCGTCATCGGACCAACAGGCGGCCCGGATGATCAGTTCGTCTATCGGGTCCGGGTGCGTGGCCAGGGCCATCAGATACTGTTCCTGGCCGGAGGTAACCTTGCCCGCACTGCGCCAGTAGCCGAGCATCGCCTGGTTCTCCGCCTTGGAGAAATCCAGGGTGTCGGACACCCCACCCTGAAGGAAGTCCAGGAGCGACAGGGCGACGGCCCGGATCGGCGATGTTGGATCGTGTGCGGCATCCTCGATCGCCCCCCGAACGCCGGTCACCGCGGCCCAGACCGCGAAGTCGGCGCGCGTTACCGAGCCGACACGGGTTCTCCCGGCGTTGTAGGCAGCGGCCACGCCCGCCGCGTCCCGGCTGTCGCGAATGGCCTGCGGCACCGCGGCCATCAAGTCATCGCGTAGTGCCATGTCAGTTGTCCACCTGGATCTGGAGCGTGCCCGCGGGGAAGGACGGGGCGGCATCGCCGTTGTTGATGTTCTTCGCCGCGCTCAAGGCGATGCACACCCAGGCGTTGCCCAAACTGGCCGCGTCGTAGATCACCACCCATCCCACTTGCCCCCAGTTGCCGGTCGGCGTCGGAAACGTCAGGGCACCGTTGTTGCTGGTGGTGGCGTTGGTGCCCGAACTGGCCGTCGTGGAGCCGGCGGCCTGGGTTCCGGACCAGTTGGCCAGGGCGGACGTAATGGCCACCCGGGCATACCCGGTGCCTGACGTTGAGACCTCGGTACCGGGGCTGGAATCCGAGCAGGCGGTGGTCGACAGCCCGACGTACATCGTCGCCGGCGCGCCGAGGGACTGGCCGCGGAACAGGGCATCCACCAGGTGGTTTTCGGCGTAGTCGGTGAAGACACCTGCGTAGGCGCAGCCGGGCAGGATCGCGACCAGGGCGAAGAGGGCGAGGGTAAGTAGGCGGTTCATGGGTTTCTCCGGTGAAAGGCGTTACAGGGCGACGATGCGCATTTCGTCGTTTCCGGCGACGGGGGTGAAGTCAATGTCAAAGCCGATCAGGCGCCGGCCATTCATGTCCTGCTTGCTGGGGTTCATGAGCTGGGCGCCGGGGGCGAAGAACAGGAACTTGTTCCCGGCGACGGTGCCCTGAGTCATGCCCAGACCCTGCTTGGTCATGGATTTGACCGTGGTGTAAAGCGCCACTTCCTGGGCCGCGGTCAGGTCCAGGACGAGCTTTCCGCTGGGATCCCGGTCGGTGAAATCCACCTGGCTGGACCCCACCAGTTCCTGATAGACGACCTTGCCGGCGAGATTGGCCGTGAGGCCCTGGCTGGCGTAGGTCGCGCCCCCGGACAGCGCGCCAGCGGCGTAGGTACAGCCCAGGGTGAGCTGGCCGGTGTTGGCGTTGGTGACGGCCACGGGCGGCTGCCAGGCGGTGAGCGTGAGGGACGGGTTGGCGGCCGCCGCGTCGCCGCCGTCCAGGCCGGTGAACTTGAAGGCCATAACGGGCTTCTGGCCCACCGGCAGCTTGAACTCCACGGTGCCCCGGGCGCCGAGCAGCTTGTGCAGCACGCCGTCGTCGTAGTAGTAGATGGTCAACGACTCGAAGGCCGTGGAGATGGGGTTGTAATCCACTCGCTGGCCGGCTGTGATGGTCTCGGCGAAGGCGCAGGCGCGCAGCAGCTTGCCCCAGGCCGGCGCGCTGCCGGCCGTGCCGGAACCGGCCACTTCCACGTCGAAGGCCAGATCCTTGTAGGTGTAGCCGATCAGGCGGTCCGAGGTGCCGAGGAAGGGACGCACCAGACCACGATCCACGTAGTTCGCCGCGAGGGGCGTAGCGGTGAAGTTGCTGGCCAGTATGGCTTCCGTGGCACCGGCCGGGGCGGCGTCGGTGCCGTAGGTGGTCTCGATCTTGGCCAGGATGGCGGTATTGCGTATCAGGCGGGACATGGCTTACTCCTGTTGTGGGGCGGGCTTCAGCCCGCCTGAGAATTCCTGGCCGGATGAATCCGGCCCCACGGCGTCTTGCAGCGGGGGGGTATTCGGGATCAGCGCGCCGCTATTCGGGTCGCGCGTATAGCTGCCGCCGGCCTGGGGCAGGGTTTCGGGAGCGGGGTTTTCCATGTTCGTCCTCACGATTGGAGAATGTCGTAACGGGTGCGGTAGCTGTCCTGCCACCAGAGATAGCCATCCTTGAATGCCAGGAGCGCTCCGGCATCAAACTCGAAGGGGTCAGCACCCTCCGGATGCCAGCCCAGGAGTGCCGCCCGGCCGGCCTGACGCAGGGCTTCCAGATCGGCGCCGGCGGCCGCGCCCTTGGCGTCGGCGACGTTGCGCAGCGCATAGACGATGCCGATCACGGCGGACACGCGCTGTTCCACGCGCATGTAGGTCTGACTCTTCTCGCCGGACTCGGCCAGGCGCAGGACGAAGGCGGCGGGGGCGGCCCTGGGTTTGGAGCCGGTGGCTGGATCCGCCGCGGCGGCAAAGCCGGCGGCGCCATCCACCAGCAGCAGATTCGGCACGGTTTTCAGGCGGGCGATGATTTCCGGGATCACACCAGACCCCTTGAGAAGACGCGGCGCTTGCCCACCAGTTCGACGCGAGCCTCCGGGCCGCCGCCTTCCTTGGGCGTGGCGCCGTCCAGATTCAGGGAGCCCTGCTGAATGGCCTGGAGGAAGGAGATCGCATCCTGGTAACGCTTCCTGGCATCTTCCGAGGCGCTATCCCCCAGCAGGTTGTAACGGGCGATGTCGCAGGCACGCTTGACGATGCTCACCGGCGCCGGGGCGATCGGCGTCAGGTAGCGGTTATCCAGGTAGCCGTTGATCTCGGCGTCGGCATCGTCCAGGGCACGGGACACGGCCCCCGATCCGAGCACGGATTCCCGCTGCGCCACCTCATCGGTGCCGAAACGGGCTTCGAGATCGAAGCGGGTGGCGTAGGGCATGATCAAGCGGCGGGAGCGGGAGCGGGGGCGCTGACGCTGATGGCGCCCACAGCCACCAGGGAGGCGACGCAGGATTCGCGCATGTCGAATTCGTCACCGGGAGCGTAGTCGCTGCCGTCGTGCCGCACAGGGTTCAGGGCCGTGACGACAACGGTTTGCTCGGGTTGCGCGGGTTGTTCCTTTTTTGCCATGGGAAAGTCCTTTTGAATGAGTGCTGAGTGCTGATTACTGGGTGCGGGGTGTTCCTCAGTCCCCAGCACTCAGTCCTCAGTCCTGTCTTAGGCGACGGCGGTCTGGATCAGGAAGCCGGCGATGCCCGAGGCCACCACCGGGGACAGTTCATCCGTCACCGGGTAGATCCAGGACTTGGCGTTGCGGTCCTGATAGGGCATTTCCACCAGGGGGTATCCGTCCAGGCGGTAGGTGTAGCCGTAGCTCGGGGCGCCGCCGTCGGACAGGGCGCCCAGTTCGGTGTAGGCCACCACCACATCCTTGCCCCAGACGTCGGCGAAGGCGTCCGACGTGTCATCGAGGTAGATGGCGCTGCCCACCACCACGTTCGGGATCTGCCACAGGGCGGACAGGAGGTCGGCGGTGACCGAGTCGCGGCCGGTGTACTTGATCCGGTCCAGGAGCTTGGGGTGGTAGCGCAGGACCGACATCACCTTGGCGGGGATGAGGATGGTGTTGGCGCGCTTGCCGATGCTGGCGCGCACCTGCTCCACCGCCGCCTCGATGTCCTTGGACGGGTCGGAGTTGACGTAGTCGCTCCACTGGCTGGTCCCGCTCAGGGCGGTCTTGTTGGAACTCGGGTAGGCCGAGGCGTTACGCGCCAGCTGGGCCGAGGCGTACTCGGTGCGCAACTGGACGATGTTCTGCGTCTTGCGCACCGCGCCAGTGGCCAGGTTGATGCCGGGCACGGCGTTGGCTTCCTGCATGTTCTCGAACGGCACCACACCTTCCAGGGAATGGGATTCCAGGGCGTAGGGGCTGCCCAGGTAGCCGTACTGGACGCGCTTGGTGTTGGTTCCGGGCGTGCGTGCGGTGTTGTAGAGGCGGAAATCTTCTTTCCCAAACTGGAGGATGCGGCCGCCGCGCTGGCCGACCGGCACCCTGGGGAACAGGTACTGGGCCACCATGTCCGCGTTCTGGTAACCCTGGGCGACGGTGCTGAGGACAGGGTCCACCACCCGCGCTTGAGACGGCGACATGATGTTGCCCAGGCCCACCAGCAGCAGCGCGCCATGGTCGGCGTGAGGCATCCAGCCCAGAGCGCCGACAAGGGCGAAGAGGGCGACGAGACCCACGAGGAAGACCAGCGGGTGCTTGAGGATCATTTGCTTCATGTTTGACTCCTTTTGGTGCGGGATTTGGCCGGCCGAAGCCGGCCCCACGATCAGTTGGGGAACAGGATGATCTCGGTGAACTTGCCGGCGGCGGAAGCGCCGGGATCTCCGGGTGCCACACGGCCGAGGGCAACGCCGGCATTTCGGGTGATGGCTCGCCCGACGGAATCGGACTCGACCAGGGCGCCCGCGGCGATGGCGGCGCCGGCCTCGACATAAGCGGTGCCGAGGGTATCCACCGGGATCTTGTCGCCGGCCTGAGCGGACAAATAACGGGACACGCCCAGAGCATTTCCGGCCGCGGCGGCGACCGCCCCGGTGGGGCCGACGAAGCGCTGGGCTGCGATCGCTCCCGTGGCCACCACGGTGAGCGTCAGGATGGGGGTACTGTTCTGCATGGTCACTCCTCTAAGGGTGGGTGGCGGGAAAGATCAGGGCTTGGAGGCCGTGGCGATGGCCGCGACGGCCGCCTCGTAGGTCACGCCGGCATGGCTGGCCTGGTAGGCCAGGGCCGAGGTGTGGATTTCCATGCCCCGCGTATCGGCAGAAAAGCCGGGCGGGGGCGTGTAGGTAGACGACAGGGCGGCCGTTTCCACGGGTGCCTTGCCGCCGGTCTGGGTGGTGCCGGGTTTGGTTCCGGGCTGCACCGTTTCCAGGTAGGCGGACAGGCTTTCCAGCTTGACCGTGCCCAGCTCCCGCGCCCAGGCTTCCTGTGCCGGCGTCAGGCGTCCGGCGTTCAGGGCCTCCTGGATCACGGCATCCACCTTGCCCTTGGCCTGTTCTGCCTTGAGGGCGGCCAGTTCAGTCTGGGCGGTGGACAGGTCGGCCTGCAGGGCGCTCATGGTGGCCACGGCCACGTACTGGGCCGGATCCGGGGGCGCTGCCTTGAGGGCGGAAATCTCGGTGCCATGGGTCGCCTCAAGAGCGGACAGGGCCGCGAGCACTTCGGCCTCGGTAGCGGTTTCCGGCAGGCCGAGGCGGGCAAGCAATTCCTTCGGGATCATCTGATTCTCCTGTTCGATCTCGGGTAAAAAGGTGGCGGCCAGGCCGGACAAGTCCGCCAGGCCGTCAATGGCGGGGTTGTTCACGAGGCCGGCCATGGGCAGGGACAGCACGGTGCCGGTCTTCTTGTCCCAGCCAATGACCGGGCTGATGTACTTGTATTCACCGGACTCGATCATGGCGGCCGCGGCCGCGGTCCAGCGCACGTCCGTGGCGTAGAGGCCGTCGTTCGGCCGCCACTCCATGGACTTGAACCAGCCGGCGGCAGGCGCGGGTTTGCCGTTCTCCTTGGCGTTCAGGGTCTGATGCTCGTAATCAATGACCAGGTCAGAGGCACGTGCCGCCGCCCAGGCGATGATCTTCTTCGCGTTGCTCTCGGAGAGATTCCAGCCCGGAATACCTTCCGGACGGCCGTCCCAGGAACGGAACGGGCCGGCGGGTATCAGGCGGATTTCAGAGGGTGCGGCGCCGGCGCCGAGTTCGACGGCGAGGGCAGAGACCGAGAGGGTGGAAGTGGTTTTGCGCGACATGGGGCGAAGTCTGCCCGCGCGCGCAAGTCGTCGCGATTAAAGGGTTTTAGTTTTGATGGGGCAGGATTCAGGGCGCGGTGCCCTGCTGCAGAAAACGCGCCAGCTCCGCCGTGATTGCCTCGGACAGGCCATCTTGCAAGCTACCCTCCGGGGTTACGGGGAAATAGGGCCGGGCCGGAATGTGAATGGAAAACCCGTCGCTGGTGTATTTCACGGTCTTGGCACGCTTGTGGCTATCCTTGGCGAACACGGCAAGCTTCTGGTATCCGGGCTGGCGCATGAGGCTGCCGTTCCGTTCCTGGCGCAGGCGCACCCAGGAGGAGAACGGGGCGCGGCTGATGTCTCCGCCCAACTGGTGGATGGCAGCATAGACCACATTGGTACCGATGGCGGCAAAGTCCGGCCCGGAGGTCGGGGTAATGGAACTCGCCAGATGCCCCGTATCCTGAAGCATTCTCGCGTCGGCACCACGTCGCTTAAGGGTGGATGGCGCCAGCGCAGGCCAGCCACCGCCGGGACCGGACTGGGCCGCGAAGTTCGCCTCGGTGCGGGAAAGCAATAGCTGGGACACCGCCTGCATGGCGGGGGACATATCCGTGGCGGCACGTTGCAGGCGATTGAATTCGGCCTGCACGTCGCCGTCCTTGATCTCGATGCTGAAGATAGCCATAATCAAATCACCGAAAGGATTCCGCGCCGCCGCGGAGCCGACACTCAAGTCGATAGGGGCGCGAAATGGCAAGGCCGTGTCGGCGGCTTGGTCTCATCCTGGCCTCCGGTACGCCAGGAATCCTCCTCTCTGCGCCTCGATGTAATCCGCTGCACTTTCAAAGCCGTGGGCTCGGACGAATGCGTCATCCACAGTAAACAGCGTGATTCCCATCCAGTCATCCTTTCCCTCCTCGAAGACCGCCACCCCACGCGCAACGCCGTTGGCCGCCTCGAAGACCTTGAGGTAACGGCGCCGTAGCACGGACGCCCCGGTCTTGACCTGTTGCCACGCCATCCATATCTCATCTGGACGTTGAATGACTTCCGCCAGCATGGGCAAGTCGAGTTGCCGTCCGCCCTTCAACATCTTCCAGGCACCAGTTTTGTCTCGGAAAAGGGCTTCCGAGATTGGCAGCGGCTCGCGGGTGACATCAACGAACACGCCGGTCTGGGTAACTGTTGCCGGAAACGCAGCTTGAAATCGGCGGAAATACTCCTCCTCGGTCAGCCCTAATGGTAAGCGGGGCAGTTCGAGTACCTGGGGCCGCGGCATGGGCGGCAAGGGCTGATTCCGCAAGAAGGTTTGAGGCAACGTATCAACCGGAGAAGGCGTGAACGGGCGCGTCCAGTCCTTTCCCGCATTGCCGCCGAAGCCGATATCCGGCGCGAAAATCTCATCCTTGCCGTCCTTGCCCGGCACCTTGATCCCCTGGCGAGTGATACGCGTAATTTCTCCAGTGCGCTTGTCCACGCCGGCATCCGCCTCGAAAGTCACCATGCGGCCACGAGAGGACATGGTGGAGGCACCTTCCGCGTCCACATCCGCCTGGGTCAGGGGCCGTACCCGGCAGCGGCAGTTGTAGCCGTTGGGCGGATAGATGAAATCCCATACCGGGTCTTCGGCCGCGAACACCCGGCCGTTCATGATCCGGTGGCTCTGGCGGGTGCGGTTATCCAGGATGGCCACGTACTGCCACCAGGGATGGGAGGCTCGCGACGCCCACATCGAGGTGTAGCGCCCCGCCATGTAGGCGGACTGGGTGTTGGTACGGTAGATGGTGGACAGCCGGGCTGGGCTGCCCAGCTGCGCCACTTCGGCCTCGCCCTGGGTATCCACGATAATCTGCTTTCCCCACCAGCCCTTGGCTTGCAGGATGGGCGTCATGCGCTTGATGAAATCCGCCTCGGTCTGGCCCTTTTCGACATTTCCGGCAAGGGCAGAGGCAAAATCCTGAAGGATGTCCATGCGCGTGACCTTAGCCACGGTCAGGGCCTTGGCGTGGGCAGCGTCCCGCTGCTCCCACCAGTTCCAGGTGATCTTGTAGCCCTTGTCCTCGACGAAGCGCACGGCATCCGCCGGCGACAGGCCGAACATGACCTTCAGGTCGGCGGCATCAAGCGCCACGAACTTCTCCGTTGGCCGTCAGTCGCCCAAACAGTTCGGCGGCGAAAAGGATGCGGGAAAGACTCTCCACCAGGGCGCTCTGATCCATGTGCGGCCAGGCCTCCGCCAGTAGTCCGAGCATTTCTTCCTGGCTGGCGCCTCGTGCCGCCGCTGCCAGGACCGGCTGGACGAGGGCCTGCATTTGCGCTTGCATGGCAGAGGATGGCAGAGCGTCCAGCGCGTCATCCAGGGCAGATTGATCCGGCGCCGCGGGAGATATGGCCGGCGCCACCTCGGCAGCGAGCGCCGCCAGGCCGGCCAGTACCGGCACCTTGTCGGCCTTGGTGCCGGGGGCCGGGGTCTTCAAGACTTCCTCGCCTTCCTCCGGCGCCGGGATGCCCAGGCGCTCCCGCGCCCACCGGGTGGGGATGTCGAACAGGGCGGTGAGGTTGGGCAGGGCGTTGGCGTAGACCGCGATGTCCTGCAGGTCGTTGGTGTCGAACACCAGGCGCGGGCAGCGCTTCAAGCCGGTGAGGCCGCCGCGGTTGAGGGCGATCAGGGGATAGACCAGGTCGCGGGTCAGAGTGCCGGAGACCTGGCGGGCATCGGCGCGCTGAATGTCCAGGCGCACCTGGTCGTGCAGCTTGGCCACGCCCGAGCCCATGCCGGTGCTCTTGGCGTCCGCCGACAAGGTTTGACCAAGGATGGCCTTGCTCTGGGCGTCGTCGGCCCACTTCACCATCTCCAGGTGCGGCGTGCCGCCGGAGGCGCCGCCGCCGGTGATCTTCTGGATCTCGAGCTGCATGTCCACCGGCATGATGGCCCGTGCATCGTGGCCCAGGTCGGTGACCGCCTGCATCAGGCTTTCCTTCTGCTCGGCGCTGGCCTGCTGGCCGTACTTGCCGACGATGATGGGCAGACCGAAGGTTTCCAGGAACTCGGCGAAATCAGAGATGGCGTAGGCCTTGTACAGGAACGGCCAGGAGACCACGCGATAGAGACCCATGCGCCCCAGGTAGCCGGTCTTGGCGCGGCCGGGGGCATGCTGGATCCAGCCGAAGGGCTGCAACTCGGCGCCATCCGTGCTGCCATCCATCAGCCTCAGCTCGCGGCGGTCCACGGACAGGCGGAACCACTCCTGGGGCCGGGGATGGTAGACGGGCAGCAGCTCGCCATCCTCCAGGTGCCACTCCAGCTCAATCGGGGCGAAGCCGTGTCCTACCGCGTCCATCATGGCCAGGAGCAGATCTTCGAAGGATTCGATGCTGTTCCGGATGGCTTCCTCGGCCCATTCGGCGTTGGCCTTCTCGGCGGCCGTGGCGTCCGTCGGCGGCACGAGCTGCCAGTCCAGATTGAGGATGGCCTGCTTGCGCTTGGCCATTTCGGCGGCCAGGTGCGGATCGCGCTCCTCCATGTCGGAGAAGACCCGGTGCTGCGCCTGCAGGAAACCCTGGTCGGCCCGGTACAGGTAGTCCGCCAGCGAGGCCGGCGTCAGGCCGTTGATCCAGGGCGTGAGAAAGGCGTTCTTGAGGATCGCCACCTCGGCGGTCTGGGGCGTGGAGAGCTTGCCCTTCTCGATGGCGTTGCCGTACTGATCTACGATTCTGTTCATGGCGCGTTTTCCGGGCTTGTGGGCGGTCGGTGGCATGCTTCCCTGTCCGCATGCCATGAAGCGCCCTGGATCGTTTTATAAAGAGGTCTGCGGGCGATTTGTGATCGGTCAGAACATGCGCCGAGACCCGGAACCGATTCCGCCCCGCCGACCGGTGAATTCCTGGTGCCGGGGAAGAGACTGGAAACCTTCGGTGGCGGGTGGCGGATCGGCGCGGCTGGCAGCATGGGCGAGCAGGATGGCCACGCCGGCGTCGCCGTGGCGCTGCTGGCCGTCCTGCCCCTTGGTGCGGGTGTCCGGGATCTGGGGAATGCCCTTCACCACCTGGAAGGCACGAAGATCGTCCAGCACGTCGGCGCTGCGCGGCAGCAGGATCGTGCCGTCCTCGAATGCGGCCTTGAGCGGCGCGCTGTTATCCCGGTACCAGGTCTGGGAGAGCATGACGCATTCGATGCGATCCGCGCCCCAGCGCTGCTGCGCTTTCTCGGCCAGGTACTGGCCGTTGCCCCGGCCATCGAGCTTGCCGGCGCGGAGCCTGGGCAGCCGGTCGCCGATGTAATAGAGGGCTTCCCTCTGCTGGTCAAAGGGGCACTTGGAGAGTTCCACCAGGAAGGGGAAGCGCCGCACCAGGGTCTTGGTGAGCTGCCAGGGCGCGATTACCGTCAGGTCGCCGGTGCGGCCGAAGTCCTCGCCGAAGCCGGTTTCCATGTCCGGCTCCAGCGCGGCGAGCAGCGGGCGAAGGTTCGTGTCCAGCCAGTCGCGCATTTCCGCCGTGCGCATCTCTTCCGGCCAGAGGGTGAAATTGCTGTCCGGAGGATTCCAGCGCAGCACCGGGGCATCCACCATGCGCGCCTCGATCAGGGCTCGTGACAGCCAGGCTCCGCTGCTGTTGCTGGGGATGCAATCCAGCTCCTCTTCGGCATCCTGGCCGTACTGGGCATAGATGCCGGCCACCCAGGCGGCCTTGCCTTCCTCCGTTACCGCCTGGCCACTACGCAGGCACACCCGCTCGTAGAGCCCATCGGCAACGGCATCCTTGAAAGGGATGGTATGCAGGCTGTAAGGTTTCTTGCCGGCGCGGATATCCTGGATGAGGGCGTTGAATTCGTTGTCCACACCGTTATGGGTGGAGATGATATGCACCTCTCCCCCCCAGATCAGGAGCGCCATGGCGGCCTTGAGCAATTCCTTCTGGTCGGAATGGAAGGCGAACTCGTCCAGGATCACCCGGCCCTGCTTGGAACGCAGGTTGCGCGGCGCCGACGACAGGGCCTCCACGCGCCAGCCCGAGGCGAAGCGCAGGGTGTAGATGAAGATGGACTTCTTTTCCTCGCCCTCCAGCCAGACTTCCTCGGATTCCGATATGTCGCCGGCGGCCAGGGAATAAGCCTTGGCGAAATCGGCGCAGTCGGAAATGAACTGCTGCGCCATTTCCTTGGCGTAGCCGATATAGAAACAGTTCTGGCCCTTCTCGCGGGAGGCTTCCAGCGCCGAGTCCCCCGCCTCGCCCCAGGAGAGGCCGATGCGTCGCGACTTCTCCGCGACCTTGACCTGGGAAAGATCGGCAGACCAGCGCTGCTGATAGCCCAGGAAGGCCATGGGCGTTCGATCCTCGCGGGGCTCCAGAAGATGGCTCACACCACCCCCAGAATCTTCTGGCGGATGAGTTCGGCCGCAGCGTCGGACAGGCCGCCCTTCTTGGCCATGTCGGTAACCGCTTCGGCGGCCGTCTTGAGCTTTTCCCGAACCTCGGATTGGAACTTCTTGAGATTGACCGATGCCCGCGTCAGCGTGGCGATGTTCTTGGCCGCGCTGGAGAGCATCTTCACCCGCGCGGCCTGATCCTCTTCCTCGCTGGCTTCCTGGAGACTGATGAGGGTGTCGAACAACTCGGTCTGCACCAGGGCCACCAAGGCATCGGAGCGGGCGTCCTGATCGTCGGCTGCGCCCTCGGTGAGGATTCGGGCCGCCTCGGTGCTGGCCTTGATGGCGGCGAAGCGGCGCTCGATCTTCTGCCCGTAGCGATGGATGGCGCTTTTCGACAGGGAAAAGCCCTTTTCGGAAAGCATGGACTCCAGCTCCTCGTAGCCGGAGAACCCGGACTCCGTGAGCGCTCGTTCCAACCAGCGCCGCACGTCTACCGGCAGGCCATCAACCTTGCTGCGGCGTCCCATCATCAGCCCCAGGTCTTGACCGGCCGGGCGATGCCGGGCTGGCAATCAATGGTGTATTCGGACATGTCGGTGCCGTGGCGGGTCAGGTCGGCCCACCACCGGCCCGCCGGTTCCTTGCGCAGCAGCACCAGGGAGCGCGCTTCCAGGTAGTCCAGCTCGCGCCGGACTTCCAGCGCGGTGGCATCCGGGAAGATGCCCTGCATGGTGGACAGCAACAGCTCCTCGCACACCTGTTCCGGGCTGCCGTTGTACAGCGCCAGCAGCAGATACCAGCGCATCGCCTCGCGCCGGACCTTGGCCTGGTCAATCATGTTTCGCCTCCCTCAGTCTCAGGTTCTCGATCTTCGCCGCGACCGTATCGAGTTTGGCTTCGATGATCGTCTGGTTCCGGATGTAGTCTTCCCGCCGCACGTAGTTGACCGGCAGCTCGGCCTTCAGCCCCAGAATCTCCCGCTCCAGCCGCATCCAGTGGCTGGCATCCTCACGCATGGCCGTTTCAATCGCACCGAATTTACCGTCCCAATGCACCGATCCCGCCTTGCGGGTTTCCTCGGCGGCGACGAAGCGCTCATCCAGGCGTTTCTCGATCTGACCCATGAGCAACCGAAATCCGACGAAGACGCTGCCGGCGTACATGCCACCCAGGGTCAGGATCAGGCTGGCCATCTGCCACGCTTCAATATTGATGATCATCGCCGATGCTGCCTTTCCGTGACTTCAATGGCCCTTTGACAGGAGGTGCAGCACCGCACCCCCGGCACCGCCTCGCGGCGCTCCTGGGGAATGGGATCGCCCCAGGCCTCGCACTCCCAGGCGGAATCGTCCACCGTCTTGCCCCGGGTCGGGTCCGTCAGGCGCTGATCCTCCAGGGCGCCGGCCAGGACGCTTTCCTCGCTGGCCACGGCGGCGTCTATCCAGTCGCCGACCTCCCGCTGTTCCGTTTCGATCACCACGCCACCCTCAACCGTTGCCCGCGGAGGGGATGGCGGGTGCCTGGGCCAACAGGTCGGTTTTCTTGTCCGATCCGCGGCTGGAGCCGAAGTAGTAGGCGATGATCTGTTCGCACTTGGCCGAGAGATAGCCAACCAGCGTGCCCGCCAGGGCCGATTCGACATGGGAATACCCCAGGAGCGTGCCACCCACCAGGGCGAGGAAGGAGCCCACAACCAGGTAGGCCAGGTTGCGGTTGGTCTTGTCCTGGACGGTGGATTCTCGCCGGCGGGCGCTGTCCCGATCCGCCGCATCGGCCTGAATCGCGGCGGTTTCGGCGGCCAGGCGGTTGCCTTCGGCCTGGACCGCCAGGGTCTGCATGTGCACCCGGTTGTCAGACTCGATCTGGGCCACTTTCACGGCCGCCTCCGGATCGGTCTGGATCGCCTGGTGGATGGCGTCGGGCGTGGCCTCGGTGCCCAGGGCGGCCGAGACGAGTCCGCCAATCAGGGGTCCGGCCGGCCCGCCGATGAGGGTGCCCACCAGGGGCGCGATTTTGGCCAATGGCCCTGCCAGGTCTTTCCAATCCATGATCGCCTCTTCAGTGCGTGGGTGCCGGATCGCAATCCGGCAGGAGAAACAGCGCCCGCTCCTTCTGCCGGCGCGTGGTGAGACCGCCCAGGACGACGAGCTGGCCGTTTACGTGCGCCTTGTTCCACTTGGGGAATTCGTCGGCCGCTTCGGCGAACGCTCCCGCCTTCAGCAGATCGTGCAGGGTGGACGTCTCGAAGGCCTTGAGACCCTCGTTGAGACAGAAGTCGGCACACGCATCGAACTGGTTCTGGTTCAGGCCGGGGAAGACGGCGGACAGGTAGATTTCCACGGCGTCCAGGTCGTGATAGAGCAACTCCAGCGCCTTGGCCGGGGAGATGGGCGGATGGAGATCATCGTGCGGCCGGACGACGTGGCCATAGCCGATGGTCGGCTTGCCGGCCGGGCACAGGTAGATGACGGCGGAGAAGCTTTCGCTCTCCTGGATGAGTTTGATCCCTCGGGGGGAAGTGCGTTTGGTAGCCATGAGAGAAGGCTACGCGCGCGCGGAGAGAGGGACGATTAAAGGACTTTAGTTTTGCCCGAGGGGAAAACGGCCTAATGTGCGGCAAACCACTACGGGAGACCTACCATGAACGACCCCACTCTCCGCACCCCGCAAAGGGATGCCCCATTACCCGGCCCGCTCGGCATTGATGTAGTCACGGCAATGGGGGCAGACGGCCACCGGCCCGTCGGCAGCGTTGAGGTAGAGCCGCAGCACCATCTTGCGACCGGCGTCGAAGCACGGCTGGCAAAGATAATGCGTGGGTTCAACGATAGCTGGACCACCGTCATTGCGTCCCAGTTCTGGCAACTCGACGCGATAGACAAACTGGCCGAGTCCGATCTCGAACAGCGCGTATCGGCCGCGCTCCGCAAGAGCCTCTTGGGCCTTATCCAGTTCGCGAGCAGTGTCGCGGTAATTGCCATCAAGCTCGAACAAGGTTCTCTGGAGGCCGAAGAGCGCATCGTGCGCCTTGAAGAGTTCGGTGTTCATCTTTGCGATCTCACTGGCCATCTTATTCCAGTCGCGCAACTCCATTGCCGCCAGGCCGATATCCTTCGCGAGCTTCAAGGAAGTGAAGGCGCCGTTGATCAGTGAAAGGTCCATCTTCCCCACCTCAATTCTCTACGGACAAATGTAATTTGGCGTAACAACCGATCAGTTGAACTTACCTCGTTTCAGGATTTCCTTCGTGGACTCCCGGTAGATCAACCACTCGGCGTCCTTTGAGCCGACAAGGCCAATCTCGTAGGTGGTCTTGTCGTAGGGGAAACCAATAGTTGGGGACGTGTGCTGGGTAGCAGACACGACGCATGGCGCTTCGATCCGGGTAACAACGCCGAGCCTCAAGTCCCCGTTAAGGGTTCGCGCAAGATCAGGTTTCGCAGGTAACGATATTTTCTTTATATATCCCACGTTCTTGCCATAGTCCGAAGTCCTGACGGGAATAAATACCACCACCACGTCCTCGGATGCCACGTGAACCTGTTTGGCCACCCCGTAGGCGTTGGTTCCGACATATCCCTTGTTATTCTCGTCGTAGCGCCTGCTTAGCAATATCGCCTCGAATTTAGAGGAATCTATCCCGAGTCCCTGCCATCGTTCTTCCCATTTTCCCGATTCGGGGAGGTAGTGCGGTACCGTGTGAAGGGTGCCAATGAATATTTGCTTGTCCGGATCGTAGATGATCTTGCTCTCATATTCTCCATGAACCAGTCGAGCTGTCATCTGTGTTTTTCCGTCGCTTCGAACCGCCTTGAACGCGGCGTCGCAAACACGTCTATGGAAGTTGGGCGTGGTCTCGAATTTATCCTTGGCTGTTTCAAAAACCGGTTTGAGAAGCGCGATGGCGCGGCCGGTGTCTGACAAATCGAGATTAATGACAACCTTGTCCATGGCATAACCGGCTGATGTAATACAAAACCCCGCCAACAAGACCGGGAGATATTTCATGTCTTTCTCCATTTATGCAGGCTCACGCCTGCGATTCTCCGAACAACTGGAGGGTCAGGTAGGGCTTGCCCTACGGCGCCCGGCGGGCGCGGTCTCGCTTTCTGGTGGCCACGGCGCGATAGGTGCGGTCCAGATCATCGTCTGACAGGTCGGCGATGCTTTCTGTATGGAAAGCCTTCTTCAGGTAGGCCGTCAGCCACGCCGCATCGTCCTTGGTATTGATCTTGATGTAGGCGTATTTGCGCTTGCGCCAGGTGTCGTTGTCTGCCACAGGCGCCGAGGCCATGGAGTTCAGGCGGCCAATCCATTGGCGCAGGTAATTTTCCGCCTTACCAAATGTCTCCGCCGGTATGAGCCGGTACTGGGTGACGCCGCAGTGGGCATTGACCGAGCCCCATACCGAGCGGAACGATCCCGGTTTCTTCTTCAGTTGCTTCTCCAACTCCACGATCTCGTTCACCAGGCGGGTGAGGGTAGCGGCCTGCTCATCGCTGATATGCCCGTCCCCATGAGCAACCTCCACGACGGTCCGGTTTACTACCCGCGGATTGTGATTGATGTTCACCGTTGAGCCAGGCTGGGCGAACTGGACGACATTGGCGGTGCCGCTGCCGGTGACGTGAACGCTTGGTCGCAGTGCTCGTTCTGCCTCAGGGGCGTTAGCAGAGCGGATGCCGGTAAGAACGTACTGCACATCAACGCCTAGTGAAGCCGCCTTGGCAAGAAACTCGCCACTGATACCACTTTGCCCTGTCTCGTACTGCCGAAGGCCCTCACGACTGATTCCGAGTTCTCTAGCGAACGCTACTTGGCTATAGCCAACCCGCGTTCTCTCTTCGGCCAATCGGACGGCAATATCTTCCCGTTCGAATCCCATGCAAAAACTCCTTGCCATGCCAAGAAAACTTGGCATACAATGCTATTACACCGTGCGATTAAGGCACGTACTCAAGGAGCCAAACAATGACCCCCGAAAAGCTCAAACAGCAGTTCCTCGACCGTGGCGAGACCTTCTCCGACTGGGCGCGCGACAACGGCTACCCCCGCGACTACGTCTACGGCGTCCTCAACGGCCGGATCAAGGCTCGCCGTGGCCTGGGCCACGAGATCGCCGTCAAGCTGGGCCTCAAGCCCGCCCCCGAACGGCTGGCCGCCTGAAAGGAAACGCCATGACCGTCACCCCTCCCGCCTGCCTCACCGATCCCAGCCTGCCGGCTGTGTTTCATTCCGTGCGCTTCCCTAATATCAAGAGAATCGTCCCGTCCATCATGCCCCTCCGTACCGCCGAAGAAGCCAAAGCCGAGCTTAAGCGTCAGGGCGTCAGCATCAGCGCCTGGGCGCGCGCCAACGGTTTCTCCACCAATCTGGTCTTCGAGGTTCTCGGCGGCCGCAAAAAGTGCGGCCGTGGCGAGACCCACGACATCGCCGTCAAGCTCGGCATCAAGGACGGCACCATCTGCCACGACGTTGGCCGCGCCCTCGAACGCCGCGCTGCGTGAAAGGAACCGTCATGCAACTCGTCCTTGCCCTGCCCAACCCGCTGGCCGCCGCCCAGGCGCTGTTCCTGGATCATGGCCACCCCATCACCACCTCCCGCGCCGTGGCGGAACGCTTCGGCAAGAAGCATCTGAACGTGCTTCGGGACATCAAGAATCTGCTCGCGGCTATCCCTGATCCCGAATTCTCGCGACTCAATTTTGAGTTGCGAGATTACGTCAAGCGCGGCCGTTCGTACCCCGAATACTGGCTGACCAAGGACGGCTTTGCATTCCTGGCCATGCGCTTCACCGGAACCGATGCCATGCACTGGCAGATCGCTTTCCTCGCCGCCTTCAACGCGATGGAAGCCGAACTTGCCGCCCGCACCGCCCGTTTCGCCCACGCCCTGGACCAAATCCGCCCGGCCTTGCGCCCCGTGGTCGAAGGCACCGAAGCCGGCCAGGGCCGCTCGGCAATCGGCGATCAGATTCATCGTTCGCCCGCTTCCATCACCTATCACCGTGCCCAAGCCCGCCGCCTGGGCCTGCTCGCCGCCTGAGCACCATGTTCGAAGCCATCCTTCCCTTGAAGCGCGATTCCCAGGGCCGACTGATGGTCAAGGCGCCTTCACTTTGCGAAAGAATCCTTCGGCTAATTCGCAGGTCTGGCGCTGCAATTCAAAGGCTACTTCCCCGTCGTCGTATTGGAAGTTCATCTTGAATCGGAGTTGTGCCATGAACTTCTCGATGAATGCCTCCCGATCCGGTTCGTGCAAGTCGGCGAAGGCTTGCCGGTACATTGCGGTCAGCAGAGCCTCGTGCAGCGTGAGCCGCGCCGAAAGTTGCAAGGGTTCTATTTCCAGTTCCATGTTTCTCTCCTGACTGAGGCCCGCCATGTCCTTTATCACCGGTTACCGCATCCCCGGAAACCCCCGCGGCCAGGCATTCACCCTGCCCGACTTCTGCGCCGGCCTGGTTGATGCCTCCCACGCCGAGCGTATCGCCGCCGATCTGCGCCAACTCATCGGGAAGGAGCCCACCTGGCAGGCCGTGCGCGGCCGCTTGATCCGCATCGCCAAGGCCCGGATGCACACCGCTTCCCGCCGCGCTAACTACTCCACTGGATACTGACATGACCGCGAAAAATCCCATTTCCTCCGACCTCAATGGCCTGATGGCCGCTTGTTCCCGCGCCAACGGCAAATGCTTCATTTCGGAGCATCTCGCGGCGGAAATCCTGCTGTATGGGCGGCCAGATTGCGCCAACCGTTCAGTGTCAGCTGATGCACCAGGGCCGGCGGGTTGTCGCTGCCCGCAATGTGGTCAAGCGATACATCCAGGTGCTGTATGAACCGGGCCGCCGACTGTTCCGGCAACGACTTGACCAACGCCGACATGGCCAGATTGAGCACCAACAGGCCACTGAAAGCGGCGTCCATGTTGCGGTCCAGTTCGCCTACCAATTCCGCGTTTGCCATGACCTTCTCCTCGCTCTTTCGATGCCTTGAATTTTACGCCGGCTAAATCGTTTTTCATCTATTCCAAAAGTATGAATTTTCAGAATTTCCCGCAAAAGAGGACTTCCAATGAGCCAAAAAACTTCTAACCCCCCCGCGACCAGCCTGCGGGCCGCGTTCGAATCGGACAAGGACAGGGGTATCCACCGGCGCCGACTGTCGGTGGAGCGCCTGGCAGAAATCTTCGGCATTACGCCGGCGCTGCTCTACAAGCGGCTGGAAGAAGCGTCCATGCCGGCCAACGGGCTGGCCGGCTGGTTCCACGCCACGGGCGGGACGGCGGTGATCCGTTACCTGGCGGTGCAGGCGGGCGGCGTGTTCGTGCCGGTGCCCACCGGGCGCCTGACTGCGCCGGCGGACATCCAGGCTTTGCAAAGCGTGCTGCATGACTCGGTAGGCGTGCTGCTGGATTTCATGATCGGCCGGGCGGACAAGGTGGAGGCGTTCTCCGCCCTCACCGCGAGCCTGGAAGCCATCGCCGCCGAGCGCGCCCAGGTGGAGAAGTCCGACCAACCGGAACTGGATCTGTATTGACATGGCCACCAACTACACGAACGAAAGCCAGCAACGCCTGGTGGATCTGATCCTGCTGCTGGCCGGGAACGAGTTCCACGGTCTGGCGCCGGGGGAGATCGCCAAGGCGATGAAGGCCAATCCGGCGACCACGACACGCGACCTGTTCAACCTGAAGGAGAAGGGCGTGGCGGAGCAGATCGAGGAGACCGGCCGCTGGCGCCTGGGGCCGAAACTGGTGCAGATCGCCTTGTCTTTCTCCACCGCCCTGACCCGTGCGAGCCAGCGGCTCGACGGCATTGAGCAGCGTTACAACCGCGAACCGAATTGAGGGGAAGACAGATGGCACGCAAGGCAAGCACGAACATTCCTCAGGCAACCGAACTGACACCACAACAGGAAGACCTGGTGCGCGAGGACATGGCCGCACTGGATACGGTGGCACAAATGAGGGTTTCTGACGCCCTGGATGTCGGCATTCACCTCGGACGCATCCAGAGCGCGATTTTTCTCCGTCAGTGCGGAGAAAAAATTATCGCGGAAACCTTCATTCAGATGAGGGAAAGTAAGAAATACAAGGAGTTACAGTTTCCAGACGAAAATGGAAATCTCCGTAACTACGGAGATTTGAAGGAATTCTGCCAGCGCTTCCTCGGAAAGTCCTATGCCGCCTGCGCGGAGTCCGCTCAGAACTATGAACTGCTTGGTTCCCAGCTGTACGAACAGGCCGAGCGGATGGGGCTGCGGCAGAAGGATTACCGCGCCCTGCGTGCCCTGCCGAGCGATGACCAGCGCCTGATCCAGGACGCACTGACCGATGCCCCCGGCCGGGAAGCGGTGGCGGAACTGATCGAGGAATTGACCTCGCGCCATGCCGCCAAACTGGCCGAGGCGGAAACGAAGCTGAAAGAAGCCACCGAGCAGCACGAGGCCGATGAAAGGCTGCTGCAGATCGGCAACGACAAGAAAAACGAACTGGAACGCCGCCTGCATTACCGCGAGAGCCAGGACACCGAGAAGAAAGTCGCCGAACTGTCCCGAATCATGACAGAGGTGGTCAACAAGACTCTCGCGGAACTGGACCCCCTGGGCAAGGTGTTCCTGGAAGTCCGGTCGCTTTCCGATTGCCCCGGCCACCTGGTGGTGGCGATGGAGCAGGCGTTGTCCCGCGTCGTGGCGATGGTGCAGGACTTGTCCATGTCCTATTCCGTGGCCTTCGATCTGGCCGGCGACGACATTCCGGATTTCATCCCCGAGGGGGAAGACCATGGCCAAGTCGACTGAGGATTGCACCATGCCCGCCCTCACGCCCGAACGCCTTGCCCTGCTGATGGAGGTGAATGCCCGCATCCAGGCGGCGCCGCGCGGCCAGCAGCGGGCGACGGCCGAGGCGGAAGCGCTTCGGCTGGACGTGAAGCCCTGCACCCTGTACCGGGAATTGAAGGCGTCGGGCCTCTCCAAGGCGAGGAAGGAACGCATCGACAAGGGCACCTGCTGCGTCAGCCGGGACGAAGCCTTCGTGGTGGAAAACCTGCGGCGCCAGGCACGCCGGGCGAACGGCAAAGAAATGCTGTGCGTGGAACTGTCCACCGAGATCGCGCGGGAGAATGGCCTGGTGAAGGCCGAACGTGTGGATGGGGATGGCGAGATCAAGTCGGTTTCCACCAGCACCATGCGCCGGGCAATCAAGCTGCACGGCCTGGACCGCAAGACCCTGGAAGCGCCGCGCCCGCACGTAAACATGGCGACGCCCCATCCAAATCACACCTGGTTCCTGGATGCCTCGGTGTGCGTCGTTTATTACCTGGACCACGGCGGCCTGGGCGTGATGGAAAAGGACGAGTTCTACAAGAACAAGGCCGAAAAGTGGGTGGAGCGCGCCAAGGAAATGATTGTGCGCTACCTGGCGGTGGATCACTACTCGGGAGCCGTATTCGTGCGCTACTTCCTGGGTTCGGAGTCGGCCATCAACCTCCTGGATTTCATCATCGAGGCGGTGCAGGACCGGAAAGAACCCATGCACGGCGTGCCGTTCCAGATCGGTCTGGACCCCGGCGCTGCCAACAAGAGTCAGGTGGTGAAGAACCTGGCCAAGCGCATGGAGATCAAGCTGGTGGTGCACGCGCCGAAGGCGGCGCGGGCTTCCGGTTCGGTGGAAACCGGGCAGAACATCTGGGAACGCTATTTCGAGTCCCGGCTGTTCACCCAGCACATCACCAGCCTGGAACAACTGAACGCCTACTCCGACACGGTGCGCCGGCACTTCAATGCGACGAAGAAGCATACGCGGCACGGGCACACGCGCTGGGCCATGTGGCAAACCATCCGTCAGGAGTTCCTGCGCCTGGCGCCGACGCCGGAAATGATGCGTCTCCTGGCGAACAGCGAGCCGATCGAGCGCACGGTGGATGACGACATGTCCATTTCGTTCGCCATCAAGGGCTACGGCTCGAACACCTATTCGGTGGCGCATGTGCCGGGCCTGAACGTCCGCGACAAGGTGAAGGTGGCGATCAACCCGTACCGGATTCCCTCGGTGTTGATCGTGGAGGAGGACGGCCAGGGCGGGGAAGTGCATTACGAGTGCGACCCTATCCAGAAGGATGGCGCGGGCTTCCCGTTGGGGGCCCCAATTCCGGGCGTGAGCTATGCCGGCCTGGCCGATACCCCGGCAGTGAAGACGGCCAAGGCGATGGATATGGCGGCCTACGGTTCGGACACCAAGCTGGGAGTGGACAAGGCCCGGCGCGATCGCAAGCCGGCATTCGAGGGCCTGGACACCATCGGTTACCTGGAAAAGGCGACCCTTCCTTCTTATATGGCGCGACCCGGCGTGGAATCTTCCATCCAGGCCGCGAAGTTCCAGGAGCAGGACATGACAACGATGGAGGCGGCGAAGCGGCTGGCGGATATGGGCATCGATGCGCCGTATCTCTGGCTGATGAACAACCGTCCCGATGGGGTCAAGGAATCGGAACTGGAAGGCATCGCAGCCCAGATCAAGAACGTGCCGGTGCTGAAAGTTGTTGGGGGGTGATATGGACAAGGTGATTTACCAATGCCCGGCGTGCGAACGCGGATACAAAACGAGGCTCGCGGCCATGACCTGTCCTTGTCCGAATCGCGTATCCGTGAAGTGGGAATGCCCAATTTGCGGGGATTGGTGGGATTTGAAGATGAAGAACGCCTGCTGCGGTCGAAAAACTGACGTGAAGGCCGGGTAGCAAAAAAGATACGGCCGATCGGGCGCCAACCCGACCGGCCGCAGTGGAGCCTCCTGACAGAGGCTCCGGTTACACAAACGCAAGGAGATTCTACATGAACGCAAGACAAAACCCACTCGACGATCCGGAGGTGCGCATCGTTGGCGTCCGCCCGGCCGGCGCGGATGGAAGCCCGCCCGAGATCCGGGACGGTATCTACTACATCGGCCGGCACCGCGGCCGGCATGTGCTGAACGTCTATCCCTACGTCCACGACGAAGGCACGCCCTTCGACGTGGATGCCTGGGATCAGTCTCGGCAGAAGGTGGTCATCCCCGCTCCCCTCACCCGGCGCGCCTGGAAGATCGGCTATGCCGTGGCGCGCAAGGTGCTGTGCTTGGGACAGGCCTATTACCGGGATCTGAGCATCGCCCGGGACGAGTTGAATAACGCCATCGAAGGGGGGAAGGATCATGCTCCGGCGAACTGAGGGCGCTCAATTCAAGCCCCTGCGCCTAAAACATGTTTTGGCCGAGCATGGCCTGTCCCAGACGGATTGGGGCCATGCCATCCGGCAGGAGGGCGGTAAGGGCATGAGTCCGGCCGCGGCCTCGCAATTGCTGAACTGGAGCGCCTGGCCGCGCCGCACGCTGGCCGAGACCATAGAGAGGCAGACCGCGGAATTCCTGCGCGCCCACGGCGTTCCAGAATCCGAGATTTCCACGGCTTTCGAGGTGGATTCCGCCGCAGCTAGCGCCGGCAACCCGGTCGCCGCCGGCATTGAAATTCCGCACGGCCACCAGCCAGATCACGACGAGGAGACGTTCATGTTTTTCCGCAACGACCGCTTGACGCGCGAAGCACGCGAGCATTTCAAGGTCTTTTTTGATCCCTTCCAGAACGACGTACAGAAGGAAGAGGATGTATTCCTGTCCGCCGACCAGCGCTATGTCCGTGAGGCCATGTGGCAAGCCGCTAATCACCCCGGATGGTTCATCGCCGTGGTAGGCGAGAGTGGCGCCGGAAAATCCACCCTGCGCGCGGACCTGGAGGACCGTGTCGCCGCCAAGAACCTGCCGGTCATTCTGGTGGAGCCCTATACCACCTTGGCGGAACAGAGCGAGAAGAAGGGGAAGTACATGAAGAGCGGGCAGATCGCGGACGCCATGCTCGACGCACTGGTTCCCTACGAGACCCGCCGCGCCAACCCGCAGGACCGTCTGAAACAGGTGCACAACGCACTCATTAATGGCGGGCGCACGGGACAAAACGTGCTGCTGGTGTTCGAGGAAGCGCACTGCCTGCCGATCTCTACCCTGAAACACCTAAAACGCTTCTCGGAAATGCGGGACGGACGAAAGCCCCTGGTTTCCATCATCCTCATCGGACAACCTGAACTTGCCCACCTCCTGTCTGGCACCAACATGGAATTACGAGAAGTTGTTCAGCGCTGCGAGGTGGTCAATCTGATGCCGCTGGATGGCAAGGTGGGAGATTACCTGACACTCAAATTCCGCCGTCACGGCCGGTTCGTGGATGAATTCATGGCGCCGAGCGCCGTGGATGCGATTCGCGCCCGGCTGACCTATACCGGACGCGGCGGGAACCGTTCCCAGGCGGTATCCATGGTCTATCCGCTGGCGGTGAACAACCTGGTGACCAAGGCCATGAACGAGGCCGCCCGCCTGGGCGCGCCCAAGGTCACCGCCGACATCGTGATGGGGTGCTGAGATGGACCCCAGACTTTCGGCCGAGATCGGCGCCCTGGAGCGCATCAAGATCTTCGAGGAGTTCGGAAACCCCTACTTTTTTGAGCCAACCGAGTTCATTTCTGTCTCGAAAACCGATTGCTCCCTGGATTTCGAGGTGGATTTCTACGGTCAGGCGCTCGACATGATCCGGGAATCCGGCGCGACCGTCCCCGAGTTCGATGTGGATCGCTGGGAGGCGGAAAAATTTCACTTGGTGGTAAGCGCCGATGGCGGCGCTCTCCGGACGGCCTGGGAAATCGGCATTCGCGCCTGCCGTGTTCTGCGCAATGGCGGGACCGTGGGTTTCCCCTGCGGCAGCACCGTATCCCGCGCTCTATACCTGGCAGCTCTGCCGCTTCCCCCAGGGGTGCCTATCTACCACCTGCATATCACGCCCGGAACCGGGTGCCGACACCATGGAAACGGCGTAGAGGCGGCAGTCAATCACCGTGCGGAGGTCTGAGATGAAAGCCGATCCTACCGGACAACCGTCCGAGCAATGCTTCGCCCGCATGGGCTGGGTGCCGGCCAAGGTGGCCAAGGCGGCAGGCATGAAGCCCTGCCAGGAGTGCCACTCCTACGAACTGGTCAGCAAACACCGGGGCGGCGGCGAGTTCAGCTACCTGATCCGCTGCTTTCACCCCATGACCTTCGGTAACCGAGAACAGGGGCAGGCCACCCGCGAAAACGCCTCATGCAAGCAATGGAATCGAAAGGAGCAGAAATGATCCCCCGTACGCAATCCCATCCCCAGCCCGGCGCACCGGCGCCGACGCTGGCGGAAATCACCACCCAGGCGTGGGAAGCCGTGGCCAGGCTGGCTGCGGCGGGCCACACGGTGCGCGGCATGCTGATCGAGGTCGGCTCCCGGCCGCGCATCACCCTGGAACCCAGCCCGCGTCTGGCGCACCTGGCGTTTTCCGGCGATGAGGCGATTTGGGTCAAGAGCGGCATCCGCGCCGGGCAGGCCTATCGCGTTGGGCAACTGGATTTCCCGGGCGTGGTGGTGACCTGGAAGGAAATCGTCGGATCATTCGAGATGAAGCGGAGGGCAGCATGAGAGTCAGTTATCAGTTGTCAGGTGACAGTTGTCAGAACGGCGATGACATTGTCGACCGCCTGGAAGCCGGTCAGGAAGCGGACCCGACGGCACCGTTTCACTATTACATCGGCCTGGACTTCCAGCCGGTGGAAGAGGGGCTGCCGGATGACGATACGGCCGTGTTCATGCTGCTCTCCCAGAGCGACGACGATCCGGTCTTCATCGGCTTCCGGGACGGCGGCCACTGGTTCTATTCGGACGGTTCCGCCGTGGGCGCCACCCGCGCCAACCGGGTTACGCACTGGGCACACAAGCCGGAATTCTCGGGGGTCCGTAGGTCGGGGCTAAACCCGGCATTGCGCCACGATGGCGTGGCGGAATTCCTGGCCAAGCTGGAAGAGGCCGGCCTGAACCTGGCCGATCTGCGCCCGGTCCACGCAGCCGACGAAGAAGCCGGGAGGCCAGCATGAGCGAAAAACCGAACCCGAGCCAGTACATTTTCCGGCTGTTGGAGAAGCGGGAAACGATGTCCGCCGGCGCCATCGCCAAACACCTCGGCCTGCGCGCCGAGGTGGTCCTGGAGGCCCTGGACCGTCTGGTGGAAGCCGGGATGGTGTTCAAAAACCCGGACAAATACGGAACCACGGGGTTTACCTGCACGGATCCGCGCATTCCGGTAATTGCGCCGAAACGGGCGCCGCAGGGCCCCACGCCGGAGGATGTTCTGGCCTTGATCAAGCGGCGCGGCAGGCTGGGCGGAGAGGAAATCGCCGATCAGCTCAATGCGCCCATCCGAGACATCCGGACCTTGATCGCCGCCCTGATCGCTGATGAGGAAATCGAGCGCTTCAAGGTGGGGCGGGATGCTTTCTTCCGGATACCGGTTCCCGACCGGATGGATGACGTGGGCGAGATCGCCGACGGCGCCTATGCCATCGCCCAACCCCGACAACTGCCCGTCCTGTCCCTCTGGCCCGCGTTGCGTCCCACCCCGGAGCAACTGGCCCGCATCGGCCCGGACGGCAAAGCCCGTCGCCTGGGCGCCTGAAACCAACCCTCTACCACCCCGAAAGGAACACCAAGATGGCAACAAGAGCAAAAGCGGCCGCAGTGGCGGTGCAAGTCCCCCAGACCCGCGAGGATTGCGCGGCCATGATCCGCGCCCTGGGCGACGCGCAGCGCGTATTGCAACGCCGGGTCGGCGCCATGAACGATGCGATCGCCGAGATCACCGACCAGGCCGCCCCGGAGATCGAGGCGCAGAAGAAGGCGGTGGAATCCCTGGTGCAGGGTATCCAGACCTACGCCGAAGCCAACCGGGCCGCCCTCACCGAGGGCAACAAGGTGAAATTCGCCAACCTGGTGACCGGCGAGGTCTCCTGGCGCCAGCGCCCGCCGTCCTGCGCCGTGCGCGGCGCCGAGGCCGTGGTGGAAACCCTGAAGCGCCTGGGCCTGGGCCGCTTCGTGCGCACCAAGGAAGAGGTTAACAAGGAAGCCATCCTCAACGAACCCGCCGCCGTGGCCGGCGTCGCCGGCCTGACCATCGTCTCGGGCGTCGAGGATTTCATCGTCACGCCGTTCGAGCAGGAAGTGGGGGTGGCGTGATGTGGTTCAAGAACCTTCAGATCTACGGGCTCGATACGGCCTGGGGCATGGGCGCAGACGCACTGGAAGCGCAACTTGCTTCCCACGCCTTTCAGCCCTGCGGCAACATGGATATGGAAAGCCTCGGCTGGATTCCCCCTTTCGGCAAAGACCGCCTGGTGCGCAACGTGGCTGGCCACTGGCTGATCCGCCTGTGCCATGAGCAGAAACTGCTGCCCTCGGATGCTGTGAATCGGCTCACCCAGGAACGGGCATCCCAGATCGAGGAGAAGGAAGGCTACCGCCCCGGCAGAAAGCAGGTCCGGGAAATCAAGGAGCGGGTGACCGACGAACTGTTGCCCCGCGCTTTCGGTCGGCGGCGCGCCACTCTGATATGGATAGACCCGTACAACGGCTGGCTGGTGGTGGACGCTCCCAACGTGGCATCGGCAGACCTTGCATTGGAACTGCTACGGAAAAGCACGGAGGATCTTCCGGCTCGCGTGGTCAAGCCCCACATAGCTCCGGCTACGGCCATGCGCACATGGCTTAACGCGAAGGAAGCCCCCGCTGGATTCTCCATAGACCGGGACTGCGATCTGCGTTCCGATCTGGAGGATAAGTCCACTGTGCGCTATTCGAACCACCCCCTGGATACGGACGAGGTGAAGAATCACCTCGCCGACGGCAAGGCGCCGACGCGCCTGGCCATGACCTGGGCCGACCGTCTTTCCTTCGTGCTCACCGAGCGCATGGAGGTGAAGAATCTGGAATTCCTGGATGTGCTGAAGGAACAGTCCGGCCCGGCCGAATCGGAGGAAGAGCAGTTCGATGCCGACTTCGCCATCATGGCCCTGGAACTCTCCCGCTTCCTGCTGGCCCTGGTGGATGCGCTGGGCGGGGAAGAGGAAGAGGTGCCGGCATGACTACCCTTCCCAGCGTGGCCGATCTGCGCCGGCAGTCGGGAGAGGTGGACAGCTACGCCGCCGACGTGCGGCGCGGCGCCCACATGGCGGATGACCCCAAGGCGCACCGCTGCGAGATGGCCCAGGCCGCTTGCCTGACCGCTGCGGCCGGGCATCTGAACCTGGCGGCGGCGCAGTTGGAACAGGCCGCGGCTCACGCAGTCGGGAGGTGATGACATGGCACGCCACGTCTGGGAACCGGGAGAGATCACTCGCCTCCGAGACCTCTATCCGGATTTCCTGTCGAAGACCGTCGCTGAGGTGCTGGGGCTGTCCGTACCCCAAATCCAGAGGAAAGCGAAAAATTTGGGACTCAAGAAGAGTGCAGCGTTCTGGGCCGCTGAGAAGAAACGTATTTCGCGGCGCGACCCCAGAAAGGCAACCCGTTTCATCGCCGGAATGACGCCCTGGAACAAAGGGGTGAAAGGCATCCAATACGGCGGCAGGCAGGCGGAAACACGATTTAAGCCTGGGACACGGCCCCCGAACTGGGCGCCTATTGGGGCCGAGCGGATATCAATGGATGGATATTGCCAGCGCAAGGTAACCGATACCGGGTACCCGCCACGGGACTGGATTGGTGTGCATATCCTGCTCTGGCAGGAAAAAAATGGGCCCATCCCGAAAGGGCACGCCGTGGTGTTCCGAGACGGAAACAAACAGCGCATCGAGATTGAAAACCTGGAGTTGATTTCCCGGGGGGAACTGATGAAAAGGAACTCGGTGCACAACCTCCCCAAGGAAATCGTTCAGTTGGTTCAGTTGTCCGGGGCTCTGAAACGTCAGATCAACAGGAAAAAAGAGGCGAACCATGAAGAATGATGTCAACGCACTGCGGGAGATGCTTTTTGATGCCATCCGCGAAGTGAGGGATGGCACGATGCCTCCGGAAGTCGCCGAGACGATCCGGGGATTGGCGGCCCAGGTCACCGAAACTGCAAAGGTGGAAGTGGCCTATCTGAAAGTCACCGGGGGAATATCCGGTACCGGTTTTATCCCTGAAGACACCACCCTGCCGTCCGGATCGAAACAGGTTTCCAAGGGAACCGGGGTGTCCATCACTCAACACCTATTGAGGGGATGATCATGAGCATCGGCAACGATAGTCGCGGGCGTAGCGCCGAGGCCCTGAGGAAGAAGGAAATTACCCTGATCCACGTCCTGTCCACCCAGATCGGCCTGGACGAGGAGACGCGCCGGGGGCTGATGTCACGAATCACGGGCAAAAGCAGTTCGAAGGATCTGACCTGGCAGGAACGGAAGCGGGTCATTGACCACCTGAAGGCGAGCGGCGCCAAGGTCACCACGCCCAGGAAGGCCGGCAATCCGCGGCCGGCGGCGCCGTCCCGTGCCCTGGATACCAGCGCCATGGCGAGCAAGGTGCGCGCCCTGTGGCTGGCGCTGCACCAGCTGGGCGCCGTGCGTGACTCTTCCGAATCTGCCCTGGGCGCCTACTGCAAGCGGATCGCCAAGGTGGATGCGCTGCAATGGGCCGATGGCGCGCAACTGGAGACGCTGATTGAGACGCTGAAGAAGTGGGTGGTGCGCGTGTGCCGGGAACTGGCTCCGAGCCTCATGGATCGCGTCAAATTGGTCGGTCTTCCGACCTCTGTCATGGACGATCTGCGCATCGAATACCTTCGACTTACCGTTCCAGGTGCTCGTCCCGCCATGAGTTGCGAAGATGCCCAGGATTTCGTCGCCACGCTGCGGCGATTGTCCGGTCAATAGGAGTCGGGATATGGCTCTCCAGATTGATGACGACTATCCAGAGGTTCTGGCGCTGATTGCCAGGACGGCCTACGACTGGATGACCGATAAACTGAAGCTGGAGCACCAGGTCGCATCCGTGTACGCTTTCGAACTTGCCGAGGAGGTTCGGGATGTGATCGGTGGGAGTGCTCCGTACATTCCGAAAGCGAATTCCTGGGTGCTTTCCAAGCGCGACCGGGAAATCTACAGGCGATTCACCGGCGACAATTACGCCCAGTTGGCCAGGGAACTTGACCTCACGGAAATGAGGATTAGGCAGATCGTCGAGAAGGCCCGGAAAGCCGATATTTCTGCTCGCCAGACCCCACTTTTCTGACGCCAGCGCCCGCCGGCCTCGATTTTCACCCCGCGTAACTAATTTTCACCGTCGTCCCGTAAAATCCCCCTCGTTCCCGCCCCTTCCCGTATTTATCTCAGAACTGGACGGGGATTTATCTCTCTTCGTCTCATCACGGCCTCGAAATGCAGCAGCGTGTAGGCCAGGGACAGGCAGGCGTTCACCGGATCGCGCGGCGGTCGACGATTGCGCCCGTTGAAACCCAGAATCGGCGGCAAGAGCGCGGAGAGCCCCTGGAAATGAGCCCTGGCGGCACTGCCTTCCAGGCCGCGCAGGCTGGCCGGCGAGTTTGCGGTGGCAATCTGCCCGGCGCAGTTGTCCAGGCTGGAGAGCGCATCGAACAAGGGCTTTCGGGCGTCGGGCCGCTCCTGGAGGCCGGTTCGCAACAGGCGACGCTGGCGTTCGAGTTTGGCGCGTACCACGTCCCGCGCCCAAGTCAGACAGAAAGCCTCGTCCATGACGCGCCGGCTCTGGGCCAGGCGCACGCTGGCGTCGTTATGCAGTGGCCCGAGGACGATGGCCACCTTGCGTGCGGCGCGGGGACTGAGCAGCAGGGTCGCGGCTCCGGCTTCCGCCAGCTTGATGAGTACACCACTGTCCAGCCGGGTCTTGCTGCCCTGAATCACCACCCGTTCGATGAGCTTCAAGGGCACCGTGCCCCGGCGCACGCCGTTTTCGTAGAGGGCGAGGGCATCGCTCTCACTCTTGATTTCCAGGTCGGCGCGGTCGAGCAGCAGTGTGGCCATGATTTTGGGTGGTTTCTTGTGGGGCGGGCGTGTAGGTCGGGTTTCAACCCGACATCCGTTGTGTGACGTTATCCGACGTAAAAATATTCCGGGTCCGCCGGCTTCTTGGCGCGGCCCAGGGCGTAGGTGCGGGCCCGCGGATCCAGGCGCAAGAGCAAGAAGCGATCTTCTTCCGCATCCAGGATCAGGGCCATGGTGTGCAGCAGTTCATGCTTCTCCGCCGGGGTGAGAAAAAGCTCATGCACCGATTTCTGTCCGCCGGTGGCATAGGCCCGCACCAGGTGCAGGGCGGCGGCCAGTCGGCGATGGTTTGCCACGTCGTAGGCGGCAAGATACAAATCGCGGTGCATGACGGTCAGTCGCTGCACGCCCACCAGATGAGGCCGCCGGCCACCACCACGACGGCGGCGACGGCGACGACCGCTACCCCAGCCGCGGCGCCGGCGGTAAGGCCCGCCACTTCCACGGCGGCCGTGGCGCTACTCGCGGTGATTTCCACGGCGAAGCTGACGGTGGCAGGATTGACGACGACGGGAACGGACATGATGCTTTTCCTCCTGGATTTTCGGCCCCGGCTACTCCGGAACTGCATGGGGAGGAATGATAATGATGCGCCGACGAAAACCGGGCCTCGGCAAGCTTGCGGACTGTTGTGGGTCGGGATTTATCCCGACATGGACGACCAGGAAATCACAGAACTCGGCCCCACCGCGGGAGCCATTTCCACGGTGTAGGCCGCGATGCAAGCGCCGAAGCGCTCCAGGTCGTCCGCGCTCAATTCCCGGCCGCGCATCTCCAAGGGGAGTTCGAGGGCGAGATGCAGGTAGCGCCCGCCCTGCCGGCAGACCTCGGCGGCGAGATTCACCGGCAGGGTGCCGACGACCACATCACCGGGCTGGATGTCGGCCGTATCCAGGTGCGCCACGAGCCTATCCACCGCCAGCCCTTGCCGCGACGCCCAGGCCACCGCGCCCGGATGGCGTGAAACGAAGAAGGTGGTCACGGGGTGGCCGGCCCGTTTTGCGCCATGCGTTCCAGGGCCGCCTTCAGCCGTGGCAGTTCGTCGGTGACGATCCGCCAGACGACATCCAGGTCAACGCCGAGATAGTCGTGCACCAGGACATTGCGAAAACCCGCCAAGCCGCGCCAGGGAATGTCCGGCTCCGTGGCTTTCAGTTCTTCGCTCAAACGCTGGCTTGATTCGGTCAAGGTCTGAAGGTTGCGTACCACCGCATCCTGGATCAGGCGGGAGGCCCTGAACCGCCCTTCGTCGGCAGCACAAAATTCCGCGACGCGCTCGATGCACTCCACCATGTGGCGAACGTACACCTTGTCGGCAAGGTATCCGGTCTTCATGGCTTCACAGGGCCTGGGCTTCATGCAGAATGCGCTCCCGCAGCAAGGGATGGAGCGCGTTTTCGGTCACCACATCCACCCTTCGCCCGAGCATGTCCTGGGCATCCAGAAGCAGTGCGCCCAAGGCCAGGCCCGACGTGCCCGGCGGCACCTCAACCAGCAGGTCCACGTCGCTTGCCTCGTCCGCATCATCCCGCGCCATGGAACCAAACACCCGGCCGTTCTTGAGCTTGTGCCGGGCCAGCAAGTCGCGCAGGGCTGCGCGATGGCTTTCGATGAGGGCATTCATGGCGTGGCTCCGGGTACGTTTCCAGAAAACAGGATGCTAAAGCAAGAAGGGGTGCGAGTCATGGGGCAATTGTTCCGCCGAGTTGAGCCACCGCGTCCAGGAGGCGCTGCTTGTTGTCCTTGTTGCCGGGCGTACCCCATGCCTTGCTCAGGGTTGCCTTGAGCAATTCGCCGGCCGCCGTTCGGCAACGCTGATCCGTCCAGGCCAGGGCGACTTTGAGGAACTCGTTGCGATCATTGTTGAACTGTCCTCCGGGGTTGTAGGGGGCCTTGCGAGCGGTTTCAAACTTCTCGCGGAATGACTCGATCAGCGGCTGATGTTCCTCCCAAGCCAGACCCTCCGGCGACAGGGTACTGCGGCGCGTTTCCTCGGCCCGGCGTTCGGCCTCGGCCTGGGTAGCGGCGATTAGCCGTTTCCGTTCGGCTTTGGCGTCCGGGTGTTCTTCCATCGCCCCGTAACCGACGGCAGTCTTGGCGCCGAAGCCGAGCCACTGGTAGGCATGTTGAAACGCGGCTTCCAGCAGCGTCTTCCAGTGCTGGTTCTTTGCCAGGGCTGGGGTTAGGCCAGCGAGAAATGCGAGCTTGCACTGAACATGGAAGACGAAGCGGGAGCCGTGGGGCACGGTGAGAAAAGTGATGGGATTGGGCTGGCCGGATTCGTGGGGGGGGACCTCAATTTCCTTGGCGTCACGATCTTTCTTCCATTGGTAGTAGTGGCTCTGGTGGGGCGTCATGATTTCCACCGCCAGGCTGTCCCCCGCGACTTGGGGAATGACATCCCAGAACACCAGGGCGCCGCGTTGGTGCTCCGTATCCCCACTCTCGCCTTCGCGACCGAACAGGGCGGTAATGGCTTCCTCGGTCCAGCCGAAAGACTCGCCCCAGTCGCCGGAGGCCAGTTCCCTGGCCGCCTGGCGCAACACCCCCTTGACGCCGCTGCCGGGGAGATAGGGCAGGCCGTAGGGATTCAAGAAGGCGAAACCATTTTCCAGGGGGTGTTCGTTGCCCAGCCCGGTGGTGAAAGGTGCGGTGGCGAGGGCGTCGAGGCGGAGGATTTCGCCCCTGGCATCGAAGAGTGCTGCCTGGGTGGTTTGGCGCTCAAGCAAAGCTTTCATCAAAGGCTGCCAAGGTACGAGGCCAGGGTCGACTTTCGGTGTCCTGGTCCTAGGCGTTTCCGCAAGATGTGCTGGAGTCTTGCAGGCGGCGATCGTACAGGCGAACTGATCGTTTGGCAGGTCTTCCCATTCAAGCCCTGACTTGCCAACTTTTTGTTGCTTGGTCTTCTTGTCAATCTTCGGCACTCGATCCTTCATTCGCCAATCAATTCGGCTCGTTTCCTGGTTTTCGCCCCAGGCGGCGAAATACAGCAGAAAGCGGTGCCCAGGCGGCGCGGTAAGGTAGAACTCTGGCCCCAGTTTTTGTAAGTACTCGGGTACGGCGGCAATGGGCATGTCACTCTCCTCCCGGACGGGCGGCGGCCATCTGGCGCATCCAGCGCAGCCAGGCGAAGGCTTCGGCGGTGATGGCTTGAAATTCGGACGTTGGGCAAGTCATCAGGCCCTGCATGAAGACATCGAAATCCGCATTTTTGAAGCGGGCCGGAAAGCGCCCCTGCAACCAGCTGCGCATATCTCGGGCCACGTCTTCGGTGTGGCGTTGTGAGTCTTTTTGCCCCTTCTCGTGGCAAAACGCCAGTACCTGCATGAGGCCGCTGTTCATGATGAGCGCGGGCAAGCCCTTGGCAACATTGACGTGCTCCTTTTTGTAGTCGGCACACTTGGTCCACGCGTCTTGTGCCCGTTGTTGTTCCAAGGTCTGCCGAGGCGCGGGCTGTCCTTGGGGCTCTAGGGGGCTCTGGCGGGGCACATTTTGCCGGCCTTGATTGAGAGAAATCGTCGCCATGATTAGCCCTCCACCACTTTGGTTACCACCAGGCCGCGGCCGGTGGTGGCATCGCCGCCGATTTGCAGCAGGCGGCCGTCGAGCACGGTCTTCATCTTGTAATGTACGATGTCCGCTTCCAGTTTTTCCTCGCTTTTGCCGCTGCGGGTCTGGCCGCACAGCATGGGCGCCAGCATGAGGGATTCGGGCGGCAGGTTTTCGGTATAGAAAAGCCCCGTGCCCTTGGCCGTGCCGGTGTCCGGGTCAATGCACACGTGGGGTTCCACCAGCATGGCGTTCTGAGCGAAGTAGGCGAAATCCGTGTCGGAGAGCAGCACCAGGTCGGTGCTGAACTTGTTCCTGAAAAAGTCGTAGGCGCCGTCCGCCGGGAAGGCTCTGGCTGCCAGGTCGGCGGCGAGTTTGGGCAATTCCTGGGAAACCTTCGCGACGTACTCGAAGGCTTCCAGATGCAGCTTGTCGCCGAAGAGCAGGTTCGGGTTGGCGATGAGGCAATCGCCCTCCTTGGGTTCCAGATTCGGCCAGTCCAGCTTGAGGCCGATGAGCGTCAGCATCCGCCGTGCTCGGGCCAGGGCCTGGGGACAGGTGGCGTACACATAGCCGCCTTTGAGGGAACGCACCGGTAGGGCCACCAGTTGGGCATCACCGAAACTGACGGCGCCCGCGTGCAAGTCATTGCTGCCTGCATCCGGGCCGAACAGGCGGTCAATGAACTCGGGTACGCCGCCGATGGCGGTAAAGCCGTGGCGCACCGCGCCCTTGATGCCGGAGCCGGCGAAACACGGATGGGTCGTATGGCGTTCCCGCTGGATGGGGTTGTCAATGACGCCGACGGCCTGGCCGGCCCCCATGTGCACCGGGCTGACGGCGTAGAGGAACAGGGCTGCGTGTTTTTCGAACATGTTTGACTCCTCGGTCAGAATGGGGCGATAACAAAACGGTTGAATCCTTCGGCCCGACGCTGCGCATCTTCGCAGGGTTCGAGCCACAGGCCGGTGTCGGCAAGCTTGCGCAGGGTTTCCGGGCTGGCTTCCAGGTCTTCCAGCCAATACACGCTGCCGGCAGGCGCGGCGCGCCGGGCGGGCTTGGGTTGCCAACGGGCCAGATCCCAGCCGGAAACGACTTCGGCTCGGGGCACGGCGGCGCAGACAACCTGGCCGCTGACGCCGCCCAGGCTGAATCGGCCGTCCTCGCCCGGTAGTGCCCAACCGCCGGGGAAAATGCCCGGACTGGTGAGGATGATGCGGCAGCGCCGGGCCGCCGCGATGGCGGCGTAATCCACTTCGGGCAGCTTCGGCTTGGCCGGGTGGACGGCGGCGGCGCGGCCGTCACCGCCCAGGCGCAACATGCCCACCGACGCCGGCACCGCGCCAGACACGCCGGCCAGGAAGCCCACGTCAAAGCCGTCTTGTTTCAGATGTTCCCGTTTCCGCATGGCCACGGCCTGCACGGAAAAGAGGCGACCATCGGCCGCCCGGCCCGTGGCGGCATCCAGCCCGACCCCCACGCGGGGGTCTATGCGCCAGAGTTCGCCGGACTTGATGACATCCCCGGCTTTCGGCGTCCCGCCCGCCAGGTAGTCGCGCCAGGCCGACGCCGTGAGCCAGTAGCCCCCGGCGGGCTTGCCCCGCTCCTCTTCCGCCAGCACGGGCAGCAGGGGGAGCGGCGCGGAGCAACTCACGCCCTTGGCGGGAGCCGCCGGAATCAGGCGCCGTATCGAACTGGCCTGGCCTTCCGTTTCAGCGATGACCAGATCGGCGGGGGAAATGAAGAGCGGCTCCACCGTGCAATCGGCCATCCGCCGGGCCAGGCTGAACAGGGTAATGGCGAAAGTACCGGGCTTCTCGGGGGTACCCAAAGTTGGATGGCTAACTCGGCCGGCGGCAAAGGCCGGCAGGTCCACGCCCTCGTCGGCCAACATGCGGGAACGCAAGGAACCGGCGGCCACCGAAGGCCAGGGCGGCACCAGGGATTCGCCGTAACTGCCCGGATCGCCGAAGAGCTTGTTGCCGCGCAGGAAAAGCACGTCCAGGGGCTCGATAAAGCGGTATTCAACGGCGCTCATGCTTCTTCTCCCGAACGGGTTTCCCGGGCCAGAAATTCGGCCACGGACAGGAAGTTGGCCAGCCATTTCAGCTGCTCCTTGGGCTGATTCACGGCCTGTACCGCCAGGCGTCGAGCCAGGCCGGGCAGATCATGCCGGGCACGGGCCGCCTTTCCCTGACGGTCGAATTGGTAGGCCAGGAGGCTGGCCAGCATGGCGCCGTCGCCCTCCGGTTCGGGCAGGTCGGTGAGCCATTCCAGGCTGTGATAAACCGCCCGGCGGGAAACGTCCGGGTCGGACAGGAAGGCGCTCAGATCGGCCAGCAAGGCCACCGGCTCGCCCCATTTTGCCGTCAGGTGCAGCGCGCCGCCGGAGCGCTTGACCACGGTGAGGGAGAAGGCGTCCCGGCCGCCCTCGGTCTTGGCTCGGACTTCGGCTGCGCGCAGTTCCCGCATGACGGCGGTCAAGGGCGCCTGGTGGTGGGCGATGACGGCGCCGCAAGAGGCGGTGGCTCTGGTGCCCATCATGCGCATGAGGCGTCCATTCAGGCTGGCGAAACCGTTGTGCAACCTGAGGCCGGAAGCATCCACGCCGCCGGCATGTTCCGGGTCGTGGCCGGAATAGGCGTGGCGCAGCCGTTTCATGGCGGACAGCAGGTCCGCCACCGGCAGCATGGCCAGCACGTCGTCACCGCCGGCATAGATCACCCGGCCCAGGTGTTCGGTTTCCACCACATGGCGCACCACAGAGAGGGAGTAGTCGTTGAGGGCGCCGGAGATCGCAAGATGCCGGTTGGGGGAAAGTGCCCGCTTCTGCTGGCCGTATTGGCGGATGAGGGGCTGCCTGGCGGCCACCTCGTCAAAGCCCTTTCCTACATCGGGATGGAAACTCTCACGATAGCTGATGGCGTATTTATTGTCTTTTTCCGAATTACCTCCCGACAGCCATACCCCCATGCGGTCGCCGTCCAGCATCAAGAGGGAATAGTAGGTCTCAAGGCGGATTTCCTCGCCCCGATTCCGGCCGTTGGCCAGGGTCTGGCGCACCCGTTTCCGGATGGCGGCGCTCTCGCCCTCGCTCAACTCGGGGTCGGCCGCTACATCCAGCAGCCCCGGAATGAACTTTGCGTCGGCCAGTCCGACGGCATTGGCTGGGCGCATCAGGCGGCGCGGCAAGGCGACCGGTTCGGCTCGGTATTTCCTGATGTCGAAGGCCAGGTCTTCGGTACCCTTGCCGCCTTGTTCCAGCCATTGGTCCAACTGGTGGGCCAGGGCCATGGTGTGGGTGGACACGACGAAGCGCCCGATGTCCTTGCCCCCCAGGGCACGGCCGACTTCCTTGGCGAACAGGGTAGGCCACAGGCGTTTGAGAGCGGGCAAGGCGCCCAGGTGTTCGCCCTTCCTGGCCCAGGCGGGCTTCTCGTCCGCCACACGGGTCCATAGGGTTTCGACGTGGAGCTTGTCCCTGAATTTGTCGTCCTGGCGGCTCTTCCGCTTGCCGGTGGGAATCTTCAGATGATCCGCGTCGTGGGTCAGCCATTCCGTTTCCCCGGTGAGGGAACAGCGCCAGCCCTGTTGCGTAGTCTGCTCGAAAGTGCGTACCGCCTTGGCGGCGGCCAGTACCCGTTCGGCCAGGTCGTGCACCGCCGGATAGAGCGCCCCCGGATTCGGGGCGAAGAACACCGTGCCATCGGCCAGTTGGGCTTCCTGCCGCAGGATTTTCCAGGCCGGGCTGGCGAGAAAGCCGCAGTCTTCTCCCGACTTCGCGCCGAAGTACGGCGCCATGGCCTCTGACAGAGCCAGGGTGTCCAGGTCGGTCTGTTTGGCTTTGTTGCGCGGGCGGATGAGGGAGAAAGGCACGGCCGCCCAATGCACTTCCGGGAAGCCTTCGAGTTGGCTCTCCATCTGCCGGTGGCAGTGTTGCTTGCTGTCGGAGGACAAGCCCGCCACATCGAGTAGCCGGTCCACCACCTCCTGTCCTTGCGCCTGCAACCAACGCCGCACCGCCAGGGAAACGGTTTCCGCCAGCGCCCTGGCCTGGCTTGCCGGCACCACCGCCACGAAGCGGTTGGGCAGGGCTGCGGAAAACAGCGGATTGCTGTCGGTGCCGCCCCTGGCCCATTCGCAATCCTTGAACAATTCGTCCGACAGCTTCATTTCGTCCCTCAGCCACAGGTCCACCTGGGGCACGCCGCGCAGGCGCGGAAACAGGATGGCATCCGGCCCCAGGGCCTCGCACACCGGCTTCATGGCTTCCCAGGCGAGCCGGGCCAGCAGATGGGAGCCGGCCCACAGATCGGACGTGGTGCGGGCGGCGGCGATAAAGCCTTGCACCGGGCCGATGGCCAGGGTCAGCAGGGCCGCTTCGCCCTCGGGGTCCGCGGCGAACGCGCCGGCAAAAGCGGAGGTGAGGTCCAGGTGATCCCAGATGGAGTGATCGGGAACACGGGTGTCGGCGGGCAGCAGGCGCCAGAGGGCGCCGAGCTTGCCGAAGTCTTCGTCTTCGGCGAGTTCCGGGCCGAAGCGCCAGTAGGCGAGCAGGGTTTTTTGCGGGTCTTCCGTCGGGTCGGCGCGATAGAGCTTGGTCAGTAGATTCGAGAAGTGATTGAAACTGCGTTCCTTGATGTCCGCCAGATCGGTGTCGCCCAGCCCGCCATGCTGGCCGAGATCGTAGTTGTAGCCGGTGAGGGGATGAATCAGTACCGGCGATTTCGTCCAGCGTACTTGCGCCCAGGGCGCCACGGCGAAGGTCTTCTTGCCGACCTTGGTATCCACGGTGATTTCCTGCATGGGCCACTGGGGACGATCCGCTGCCGCCGCCCACCAGTCAGCGCACTGGATATGGCGATACATGGCCAGAGGAATCCCCTTTTTGAACATGACGGCGGTCAGGGCGTCGGTGTTGTCCGGGTCCAGGGTATCCATCGTGATGTCGGACAGGCCCAGCAGGCGGGTGAGCGCCCTGGAAGTGCCGCCTTCGTGCCCGGCCGGGTCGCGCAGCAGCACCAGGGCCTTTTCCGCCGGATCGTGGATGCGGGCGGCGAGCTTGGTTTGCCAGATGAGTTCATTGGTCATGGTTTTTCTCTCAGGCCGGGATGCGGGTCAGTTTTTGGGCAGGTGCATCCAGAAACCCATGGACGCGCAGCCAGACGCTCTCGATGCGCGGGCGCTCGGGCCGGAACTCGGCCGGCGGCAGGCAAGGCACGTGAATGATCACGCCGACGAGCTTTCCGTCCGGCGTAGCGCGGACCTTGAAACGCAGGCTGTTGGGAAGACGGGCATTGCGATTCCAGGCGCGGGTGCTGTGGTTGGTGATGGGGTAGGCCAGCCAGTGCCGGTCCTCGATGTCCTGATGTGGGGGCCTCTCGTCCGGAAATTTAAACTGCGTGCGTAGCCCGATCTTGATGATCGCCATTTCCCGCATCAGCGCCTTCCAGTCACCGCAAGGAGGGGTCTGCCAGACCAACGCGCCCTCGTCATCCTGGCCCAGGGCGTGGGGCCAGTCCTTATCCAGAGCCTCGCGCCAGGGGCGCAAAGGCGAAGTGCCCTCCAGCGCCGGGGTGCCTGCAAGGGGCGTGAGTTCAAACGAGCCCCAGCCGTTGCGGCTGCGGCCTCCTGAAGTGCCGTAGCGGTGCATGAGCATGAGCGCCTGTTCAATGCGTGGCGCATTCTCGTCGGGCACGGCGATGGACAGGACCGCCTGTTCACCGGCCTGGATGGCGGCGTTTTTCTTCAAGACCGTGGCGTATTCCGCCTTGCCCGATCCCGGCCTGTGCACCGTTTCCACCGCCAATGGCCCGTAGCCCAGGTAGAGCAAGGGGCCAATTTGACCAACCTCGGGATGCCTGACTTTCCTGTCTTTCTCCAATTCCTGCTGACCCCATTTCCGCTTTGTCTCTTCGCCGTCATTCCAGCGGGAAAGCCGAATACGCACCAGGCTCTTGCGGGCGGCGACCTTGTTGCCACGACTATCCACGTCTGTGTCCAGCCAGGCGTGGCCGAACAGCAAACCTTCCTCGGTACGCATTTCGTCCAGGTTTACCCGAAACCGATGGTCGGCCGCATAGGCCACGCGCCACCACTGCCTTATCAGTGCCTTGAACGGCGGCGTGCGCCATTGGGCCTGCTGCTCGGCATTGCCGAGGAAGGCGGGGGTGTTGAAGCAGAGGGTGTAGTTCAGTTGTTTCATGCTTTCCCTCCCTGGGAATGACCGCATTCTGTCTTACCTTGAATCACCTTCCGCCGACCGCAAGCTTGCGGGCCGTCTCTCATCGCTTCACCCAATTCCTGATCTTTTCATCCAACCGCGCCAGCTCGGCACCGCATACCAGTTCAATTCGGAGCGCGCCGGCCAGGCGCTTTTCGGCTTCGCCCAGGGGGCGATAGCTGGCCAACATGCCTCGGGTGCCCAGGCCGCCGATCCGGCGGCAGTTTTCCGCGAGTTTAAACAGGGTGTCGTTGGCCTTGGGTGCTTCCGGCTTATCCATGCGTGCGGTTTTGCATTCGATGACGAACAGGCGATTCCGCGCCATGAAGGCCACGTCCAGTTCGTTCTTGACGCCTCCCGCGTCCAGCACGACCAGGTTGGCGGCCTTGTCGCGCAAAGCCAGGTCGCCGGTCAGCGAGCTAACGGTTCGGAATACGTGGTGTTCCAGCCAGCCGCCCTTGGCAAAATCCCGTTCGGCTTCACTGGCGAAGCTGAGGGTTTCGCCCTTTACGGTGAGAACCCCCGCATCCTCGAAAATGCGCAGCAAGGCTTCCAGGCTGCGGCTGTCCAGTTGTTGCGCGTGCAGCGTCACATCCAGACGCTTTTTGTCTTCGGCACCTTGGGCCAGCCAGTTCAATTGGGCGAGGGATTTTTCGAGACTGCCGACCTGGGTGATCAGGGTGCGCAGTAAATCGTTATGGCGCTGGCTCGGTTGTGGGCGCTCAATGCCTTCCGCCAGGGTAAAGCCGTATCCCCGCAGGTAGTGGCGCAGGCGCAATTGCTGGGTGAGTGGCTGGCGACGGGCTTCCTTGCCGAGCCAGATGATCTCGTCGGTATCCACATCCACATAAAACGCGGACCATCCGTATGCCAGGGCCACCGATTGGGCAGCCAGCGCCATGAGCTTGGTGCCGCCGGTGACATTGAGGGCGATGGACTGGCCGTCCCTGCTGCTGGCCACGTCGAGCAAGGCGTTTTCCAGTTTGGCGTAATCGTGTTCATCTTCCAGGGCAACCCGACTCGTCTTGACACCGGATTCACGCAACACGGCTTCCAATGCCTCGGCGCGCGCCTGCATCTTGCCTGAGACCAATAGCACGGCCTCGCCGGGTTTCAGGGCTGGGTCCAGGGCGGGCAACAGGTTGGGTGCGGCCTGATCGGAAATCAGCAGGATATGGACAGCGGCGCTCATGGTGCCTCCGTGATGTGGATGTATTCGACCGCCAGACCCAGTTCGAAATGGTCGCCCTTTTTCGGGCCGGAGGCGCGGATGAGGTAGGGGGCGGCGGCGGTCTTGCCGAGGGCGACGGAGAGGGCGCGGTGCAGGCGGCTCTTGGCGGGGCTGAACCAGTCGTTGGCCATGCCGGCTTTCAGGGCGGTTTCGGCGCGCACGGTTTCGCCGCCGTGTGGGCCGAAAACTTGTCGGCAAGTGTTCAGATAGGCGTGGGCGGCTTCCGGGTTGCTTTCGTAAATGCTGCTATGTACCGGGCCGAGTCCAGACAGTTTCCGTTGCGCGAGCCAAAGCAACAGTATGAATTCCTTGGGCGCAAGTCTGACCGGCTCCCCTCCGGCGGTGACGCGGCGGGTCGTCAAGTCAATACGTAGTTCCTCGACCCGGCCGGCCCGCTGAGCGGCCGCCACCGCCTGGGAAAACCGCGCTTCCCCTTCCAGCAATTCCTTTGGCAGCCCTTCCCGCAGGCGCACGAAGGGGATGTCCGCAAGCTCTACCTTGGCGTTTCGGGCGTCCACGGCGATTTCCTTGTCGCCGCGCCGGCTGTAAATGGGATGGTCGTAGGGCGTGGGATAGTAGAACTCCCGGTTGGTCTCGTAGGGATCGGACACCAGCACATGGGACAGCCGGTCCTGGGGCCGGCCGTAGAGCGACAGGGCGTAACCGAGGTAATAGCCCATGGTCTTCCGGCCGCCGGCAATCGAGACATGCAGTTCGGTATGCGTATCTTCGGTCAGGCGGCGCAGGGTTTCGGTGATGAAGTCGGCGGCCAGGGTGTTTTCTTCCGGCGTGCGGATGTCATCCAGAGGTTTGCCATCGGCATTCTCCAGGATGTGGATGTTCTCTACCGGAAAGGCGATGGCCGGCAGGTGGTAGTCGGCCCGCAGACGATGAAACCAGCCGTCCGGCAGGAGCAGGTTGAGGCGGGCGTTTTCCGCGCCGGTGGCGGTGGTGATGAGATGAATTTCGTCCGGTATCCAGGGCGACTCAGGTTGGCAGGCCAGGGCGTAGAGGGTTTCGGTGACGACTTGCGGGGTCAGGCCGGTGACGGCCAGCAGGATGCGACGTGGGGACGGGTTCATGTGGCAGGGCCGGAAGCGGAGGGGTGGGCCATTGTTTCCTCGGTAGGGGCTGGCGTGGCGTCCGGCAAGCTTGCGGAGCGCAGGGTGAAGTAGCCCAGGCCCATGGTGGCGGCGCTGCCGGCGTGGGTGAACTGGCCGAGCCAGAGGTAGGGCCAGAAGGGTGCCAGGCCAGCCGCGTCCAGGTTCAGGCTGCCCACGACACCGGCCATTTTCATGTTGGCCTTCTGGCGGGCCGAGTGCCGCCCCAGTTCCACCCAGCGCAAATCGCTTTTCGCCTCGATGGCGCGAGCGGCATCCACCAGGCCGCGAAAATCGGTTTCCAGGGGCGTGTCGCTGTGAAATGCGGTGAGCATGGAGATGCGCCGCAGCAGGTTGCCAAACAGGTCACCGAAACGGAACTCCCTTGCCCCCACATAGCGGCCTTCGCGCTTTGCCCGTAACGGACTTTGAATTTCGATGCGCAGAGCCGTTTCGGGCGCTGGCGGGCATTGGGGTGTCGAGGTGCTCAGGGGTGCGAGGCCGCCTTCCGGTCGGTTAATGCGTTGCCAGTCGTTTTGGCCGAGGCGGGCTTCCTGTTCCACCGCCAGCAAGCGCATGCGCCGCCCACCTATGCCGCGTGGGCCGGCGGCGGCCCGGGCCAGAGCCAGCACCATGAGGCTCAAGTGGGCGTTTCCGTGGCCGAAGAGGGTCAGCACCAGGCAGGGGCCGCTTCCTTCCTGGGCGGATTCTTCCCTCAGCGCGTAGGGATGGGGCACCTGCTGATAGAGGCGCATCTTTTCAGCATCGTGGCCGGGTGCGGTCTCGAAAAGGTAGCTATAGGCGCAATGGGATTTTTCCGGACAAGGCTCACAGTTTCCCGCGCCGGTAAGGCAGGCGCTCTCCCGCAATGCGTAGCCCAAGGCGCCGCGCCAGTGGCAGCCGGGAAAGTCGGTGGCATGGCCGTCCACCGCGGAAAATTGCAGACGGTAGCGGCACAGCGGTAGCGTGGGTGTCATGGGGCCATTCATTCGGACTGCTGGAGTCCGCATGATAGCGCCATGATGGAGGAGGCGCGAATCGGCAAGCTTGCGGCTTGGTCCGGGAACCCCGGATGCGCGGGAGACCGCTCAGGGCTCGTCCAACCGTTCGAGCATCGGCCGGTCATGCACGGTGATGTGCTTGCCCAGCCACTGTTCCAGTAGATCGGACAAGGCGGCGATTTCCGCCGGGAGTTTGCCGTCGTCCAGTCGCGCCATGAGCTGCATGGCTGCTTCGGACAGGTCGCCATGATCCTGCATGTGCGCTTCGCAGGCTTCCCGGGAGCGGCGGTAGAGGCCGCTCTCCCGCATCAGCCGCTCTTCGTGGCGGAAATGGGTGACCATGTAGGACATCAGGTCTTCGTGGATGTCCGAGATGGCGCGGTTACAGTGTTTCGGGGGGTGGAGGGCGCAACCTTCGCAGTCCCGCCCGGCTCCGGCATGGGGGCATAACTCGGTGAGCGCGGATAATTTCTGCCGCAGCATGCCAAGTTTCTCGTTGAATTTTGCCCACATGTCTTCGTTGCCTGGATGCCCGTTTGTCCTGCTCTGGTGCATTGATGTGTTTTCAGCGCGAGAGGGTAGAGGGGGCGGAAAGGGAGCGCAAATGCTGATGAATGCTGCTGCCATGATGGCCGCGGGCGCCGGCGGGGGGGGGCTCAGAGTATCTGGATGCGGGCGGCGAAGGAATAGCCTCGGCCGTATTCGGAAAGGATGGGCAGCTTCATGCCGCATTTTTCCGTGCTCTTGCGGCGCAGTCGGCTGATGAGGGCTTCCAGGCGCGGGCCGTCGTAGGCGCCATGGGTGTCGGCCAGGGTGGCGATGAGATGTTCCCGGCTGGCATGATGTCCGGGGCAGGCGCCCATGTGCTGGATCAGGGAGACTTCCAGGGCGGAGAGGCGGACGCTGCTCCCGGTCGGGGAGACCAGGAGGCGGCGCATGGAATCCAGGCGCCAGACCAGAGACAACCGGGGGCTCTGCTGGGGCGGCATCAGGGAATTCAGCTGGCTGGCCATCTGCCGGCATTCCGTGCGGGTACGCTTGAGCATGCGAGCCCGCTTGGCCCGGGCGACGACGCTGGCCTGGAATACCTCGGGTGTCACGGGCTTGGTCTGAAAGTCGTCCCCGCCCAGGTCCATGGCCAGCATCTGGCGATGGATGTTGGTCTCGGCGGACAGGAACAGGATGGGGGTATCCGCGAGGGTCTCGTCCTGGCGCAGAATTCCGGCCAGTTCCAGGCCGTTGCAGCCGGGCATGTAGACGTCCATCACGATCACGTCCGGCCGGAAGGCCTCCGCTGCGGCCAAGGCCTCCGCCGGGTGGTTGACCTCGCGCACCTCGATGCCGATCTCGGCCAGGTGGGCGCCATGCACCAGCGTCATGGCCGGGTCGTCGTCCACCAGCAGGACACGGTAGGGCTCATGGGGCGTACGGTCGGTCACCCCCCTGAGCACCGCGAGCAGCTTTTCGGTGTCCAGCGGCTTGCTCAGGAAGCGGGTGGCTCCCAGGCGTATGGCCTCCAGTCGGGCCGGGAAGTCGTCCGCGTGGGCCAGGCAGAAGAGGTGGGGCGCGGGGACGACGATTTCCCGGAGCGTCTGCACCGTTTTCCGGGTGTGCGGATCGTTGCGGCACAGGGACAGGTCCGCCACGATGGCGGCGGGTGCCGTGCCATATTCCGACGCGGCGAGCTGCTCCATGGACTGGATGGGGAAGGGGTCGAAACCGCCCATCTTCAGCGCGTCATGCAGGAGGGCGGACACGGCCCGGCTCTCCAGGTACAGCGCGACGCGCTCGTTGGTGTTCGTCCCGGAGGGCGCGATCTGGGTGACCAGGGCTGAATCCGGGTATTCGTCCCCGGCGAGGCTTTCCGGGCACAGGCGGCGCACCAGGTTGCCGAGCAAGAGCCGGATCTGCCCCAGGTTCTGCTCGTCCGGCGCCTGTTGCCCGAGGCCGACCTGGAATGCGGCCAGGGAGCGGGCAGTCTCGGCCACGTCGGGCAAGGACAGGCGGGAGGCCTCCGCCACGACCGCCAGCAGCTTGTCCGCCAGGTCAGGCGGCAAGGCTTGATCCTGTCCGTCCAGGAGTTCGCCATAGGCATGGCGTATCTCAAACAGCCTGGAACAAAGATCTCGGGAACGGTCGTTCATGGTGCTACACAGGTGGATGGAAGCGCGGATGATATTTAGGACGGACTCGGCATGGCAAACCCTGACCAAAACTGACCCCGCTGGGGTACTGCTCCCTTTTTACCCCTCGGCGGGGCGGGATCCAAGGAACTAGTAGATCGTTTCAATAAAAATATTACAAATCACGCCACACCCAGATCGAATTTCTTCCAGCGGAAGACGACGGGGGCTTCATTCATTTCGGCGATGCCTTTGAGGATGCGGGCCTTGAGGTCG
>JAQTNA010000027.1 GCA_028714035.1 Rhodocyclaceae bacterium | reverse complement strand
TCCGCCGCGGCCGCCCGGGGAGGGGAAACCGGCTCCGGGCTTCGCCCTACACCGCTTTCCCCTCCCCGGAAAAAGCGGACAACTCATTTGCTACAGCACCGGACAGTTTTATTTGTTGCTAACATCTCGACGAAGGTATCCGCCCCCACCAGCACCGCAGTAACCGCCACCACCAGCAGCTCCACCAAGTCGTGCACCACCTTGGTGCCCTGCCTCGGATCGCGAATCCCGACAAACACGTCCCCCAGCCGCAACGTCTTTTCCGTCTCCATGGCCCACCCAAAAAGACAGAAATATATACAAATCAAAGCACTGTGAACAGATCCCTTGTAACCTGTTGATCGTAAACGGCTTATGTCATGGGTTTACGATGCCGGCATTCATGCGATTGCCCTGAGGCAGAGCGTGATGCCCGTGGCGAGGGACCAGGGAGATGCCCCCTTCCGGCGAAACCGCCCTACTGCCAATTACCGGCGAACTCCCGGCATCCCTCGCCTACTACCCGCCCCTCAGGCTTAGGGCACCACGGACTGCACCGCCCCCGGGTTGAGCCGGGTGCCCGCGGGAATTGGCCGTGTGCCATGAGGATGGGCATATTCACGGTCCGGGCGCAGCCTGACCCCATTCGCCTCGCCGAGCTCCACGGCCTTGCCGACGACGGGGGAATTCGCAACCAGCCGATAATCGTATCGTGTCGCCAGCGCCACATCCCCCCAATTCACATTGAAGTTCGCCTGATACACCCCCGGCCCCGCGGTCTCCAGCTTGCCTTTTCCTATCAACAGGTTGTTGACGGCCATGACCAGTTGAGAACCCGGCGAGACACGCAGGAAAACCCCGTTGGCGGGCCTGTCATCCACCAAGGTATTGTGGACCAGGTACAACTCGTTGCGTGGCCAGGTATAGCCCTCCACACCGAACGAAATGACATGAGGATTATCCGTCTGAGACCCTTGCTGGATGATGTTGCCGACAACGTATGCCATGCCGCCGTTGGGAAACTCCAGCTCGTAACTGGCGGTTCCACCCAGTTCGTCCGTCAGCCGATTATAAAAAATGTGGTTTTCCCGCGCCCGGGATTTGAGCAGATGGCCGATGCGGGCATGATGGAAATAACTGCCCGTCACCGTCAGTTTGCGGATGGCGCCGACGTAAAGATTGTGGCTCCGACCGTCCCCCGCGCCGTTGCGGCCGAATTCGCTTCCTTCAATATCCAGTTCCGCATTCTTGTCGTTGGCGGTGAGTATGCCGTTCTCACTGTCTTCAAAGACGCAGTTTTTCACCACGAGCCGGCCCTGTTCGAAGCGGATGCCCGCACCGTTCTTGTCAGCCACCCGTACGCCGGAAAACTCTATGTTCTCCACGAGAAAGTCCCCGCCGCGCAGAACCCAGATCGCCTTCCCCTCGGCAGAAGCTCCCGCGGCAATCATGCGCACGCGGCCATGAACGCCTCGCAACGTCAGCTTGTTCTGTTTCCAGACCGCCACATCCCGCCAGTAGTCCCCCGCCTCGATTTCCACGATGTCTCCGTCCTTGGCCATCGCGGCTGCGGCTGCGACCGTGGCAAACTCCTGCCCTTTGCCCACATGCAGGATGGTGGGGCCGGAAACCGGCGCCGGAGGCTGCTTGGCCGAGACCGATCCGGCCAGAAACAACACAAACGCCAGGAACGCCCGTATGAATTGGAAATACATGGTCTATCTCGAAATCAGCGTTTATCGGGCCATTCTCTTGTGATGGCGCCTGCGGTTCACTTGCATCATGGGGTTTTGTTTTCACCTTGCGGAGCGCCCTTCACAGTTTCCTCGGGCGCCGCGACGGGCCGGCCGTTGCCCTGGGTCGCATCAGGCGGCACCCATTTCCCGACCGCCTTCAATTTATCCCGCAGCCCCGGCAAGGGAAATCCTGCCATGTAGGCCTTCTGGGCATAACGCAAAGCCTTGTCGTAGTCCTTCAAGTCGAGATAGACCAGCCCCAAGTTATACGTCACGTTGGGCACATCCCCATCGAGTTCCGCCGCTTTTTCGAGCTGGGGAATACTGTCCTTCCCCCTGCCATGTTTCACCAGCCAGACGCCATAAATCATCCGCACGGTGCCGTCATCGGGCCGCCAGCGTATGGCGCGGTCAAAGTAACATTCGACGTTCCAGTTTGCCCCCGGCACCTTGTTGACGTTGAGCCGCTCACCCAGTTTCATCATTGACAACAAGGCTCGATGATGATTCGGGAAGGCGCGCAGGGTGTAGTCAATATCTCCGCCAAGGGGTGCAGACTTCCCGTGACGCAGGGCCTCCACATCGGGCGTGAAGTGCGCCCCCTCGACGATCGGGAGATTGCCCTTGTCCACCCGGTAGTCATAGGGGCCATACTGCCCGGAGTAGCTCAGCAGCCCGCAGGAGTATTCATCGGCACGGGCAAGTCCCGCAGCCAATGAAAGAGCAAGCAGTACAAGGAGTGTGCCGGCCCTGGACATCGTATCAACCCCGGGCTCGGACAACGGGGATTTCACCGCCGCTCGCGGCAGCCTCCAGCAAGGGCAGCAGTGACGCGGTTCTCCCCCGTCGGGATGAGCGCTCGACGGCATCGCGCAGGGGCAACGTGGCCGAGCCTTCCCGCAGGCTGTTCAGGAACCTGGGCAGCAGTTGTTCGATTTCATCCGCAGAATCAAGCCGCGCGATCGCCTCCAGTCCCGCATTGCGCATCACCCCCGCGGTATCCCCGCCGGGGTCGGCAAGCCCCAGGATGGGCCGGTTCGCGCGCAGATACTCGTAGATTTTGGCCGGAATCTGGTCATTGCATCCCGATGACTGCATCACCAGCAAGGCGTCGGCGCGCATCATTTCCTCCAGAGCCTCGCGATATCCTACCGGGGGGCATATTTCCACAAACGCATCCAGGCCATGCTCCTGCGCCAATCCACGCAAGAGCGCTTCATGCAGGGCGGCACGGAACCGCAGCCGGAAGTTTTCGGGCTGGATAACGCCTGCTTCCTTGAGCCGCGCCAAAGCAACAAACAGGGGGCGCGGGTCCCGCTCTTCGGGGTAGACGATGCCGCTGTGCAACAGAACCACTGCACCCGGGACCAGAGGCTGCCGCGCCGTTATCCCCGTGAAGCTTTCCTCGTCATAACCGTTCTCCAACAGGACGATCCGGTCAGCGGCCTCCGGATAGCGCTGCCGATACATCCTCACCGCGCCCGGGGTGGTAAAGACGGAGTAGCGCGCGCCGTGTACCGCGCTTTCTTCGATGCGCTTGAAACTTTTCCAGGTCTTCGGATCGGAGGGATAGCCATCCTGCGCCATGGGATCCCTGAAGTCGGCAATCCAGGGCAGCTTGGTGCGGGCGTGCAGTTCTGCGGCAATGGAATGGGCCGTGGCAATCGGATAGGTAGACCAGATGACGTCCGGCTTGTACTGGCGAATCATGCGCAGGCCTTCCGGAATGGCACCCAGGCGCCAACTCACCCAACGGTCCGGCCGCGCCATGGAGCCGAAATAGCGGCCAGCCACGGAAAGGTGACGCGCCGTATCCAGGGCAAACGCACGATGTACGACAACCCCTTCCGGCACCTCCCGCAGCAAGTCCGAGCCCGTTCTTTCATAGGCGCGCGGGTGGACAGTCAGGACCAGCGGCTCCCATCCGCACGAGGGAAGATGCTGGACAAATCTCAGGGTACGCTGAATGCCGCTGCCACCCGCCATCGGCGGAAAATGATAGGCAATCATCAAGACACGGCGCATTGGGGCTCCAGTTCACCAAGAAAGGAAAGGGTGGCGTCCTCGACCTCATCCCGCCATTCGGCAGAGGAAAATGTGTGATCAGACTCCGGCAGGCCAAGCTGCCGGAGTCGCTCCCGCTTGTTCATTTGCGTCCACATGCCGCTCGTGCGTGCATACTCGACGAACTCCCGCGCGGTGAGGTCCCGACCGCTGAGGATCAGCAGGATCGCTCCGGGATAAGCCGCAAACCCCTGCGCCATCCGAGCCTGGAACGTGGCTGCGGTCTCGGTGCCACCAGCCACAGATCGAGCCTGACGCAGTGCCCCCAGCACCCCCTTCAAGGACTCCAGAATCTGGAACTTGCCGTACACGACCTTCTTCCAGAAATCCATCTGGAACAGACGCTGCACATAATAGTGCTTCACCTGGGCCTTGGCGTAGGTCGCCTCCGATCTAACCCATGGATTGAGCAGAATCAGGCCCGACAATGCGGGCTCCCGATGGGACGAGCAGTAGATCATGATGGCCGATGCCGCATCGCAAAGGCCCCACAGCACGACGCGGCGCACGGCCGGACATTCCTGCTGCAAACAACTCACCGCCGCGGCAATGTCCGGGGCCACGTCCTGGAACCCGCAAGCCTCGCCGCTACTGTCCCCCATGCCGCGATAATCAAAGCGCAGCACCGGATACCCGGCGTCCGCCAGATGCCGCGCAAGAAGCACGAACTGGCGATGGCTGCCGGCGCGATATTGGGGACCGCCCACCACGATCACCACACCCACATCGAACGGGCGCTCAGGCACCGCCACAACGCCCACGAGACGCTCGCCGGCACAGGGAAAAACCACGCCGCGCTCAACAAAACTCATGCCATTCCCTCAAGCAAACGGGAGGCCGATTCCTGTAGCAGCAAGGGCGCCACCTCGACCTCCTGGGTCTGCCAGAACGCCGGACCCGAAACCACCGCGGAGGAAACCTGCCAGCCTGCCTCAAGCCAAGGGGAAATGGCGTTCACTGCCGCGGGGGAAAGCCCGCCAGGCTCGCCGGAAGTCAGTTCAAGCCAGATCAGCCGCCCTGGCACCGGGGGTGGAAGAAGCCTGGCAGCATCCAGCCCTTGCGCCAACTCTGGCGACAGCCGATAACCGGCCACCTCGATGGACTGGCCACCGAGCAGTTCATCTCGAAGTTTTCCCGAACCGGACCGCGCCTCCTGGCCGCCTGAAAGCATCTCTCCCGCCACCTTGAGACGGAGAAACTGCTGCAAGTGCTGCCTGCCGGAAATCACAGGTTGCCAGAACAACAGTCGGGGTGTCCAGGCCACCCTTTGTGCCGCTGCCGCCGCGAGCAAACACCCCGCGCGCAACCCCCACAAGGCGGGGGCCAACCCCGTTTCGCCGCGCAGCCAATCGGCGGCTCGCACCACGTCGGAGACCCACTCCTCCCACGAAGCATCGCCAAAATCTCCGGCACTATCCCCGCATCCAAGCAGATCCGTTTGCAGGACATACCAGCCGCGGTCGGCAAGCATGCGCGCCTGCAGGGCAGCCATCCGCCTCGCCTTGTTCATTTCCTCGGCAAAGGGGTGGATATAAACGATGGCACCTACCGGAGGCACTTCCGGACGGTGCAGTAACGAAAAGCGATGACCGCGGGCATCGCCCGATGACAGCGCCACTAGGCGAGCGTGCCCCGACCCGGAGTCAGTCGCCAAGCTTGCCACTCACGAATGCAACAAGAGATCCCACGGAGGCAAACACCTGACCGTCCACATCGTCATCCTCGATAAGGATGCCAAAGCGATCTTCCAGTCCGGTGAGGATGGCCACGACAGCCATTGAGTCCAGTTCCGGCACTGCCCCCAGAAGGGGCGACTGCGCCGTCATCGCCAAGCCGCGCCCACCCAGGCTCAGCACTTCATCGAGCAACCTCAACACTTCTCGCTGAACGTCCAAGGAAACTCCCCTCATATACACAAATCATCCGCTCGCGGCCTTCCCCTCCGTCCGGCTCCCATGCGGCTAGCGTTTCGAAGTTATTATATCTCCTGACCCGTGAGAAACCGGCTTTTTCTCTGCGGCCTCGGGCAGCGGTGTTTGCCGTGTTTCCCACATCCCGCCCTGCCGCCTTTTTCGCAGTCCCTGAGGCCACCATGGGCTCAATACCACCCCACCCGGGCTGCGACCTGGAGCCGACTTACCGCGAACTGCCGTGGGCTGGCGGCATGAACTGGCGGCATGATCAGATACCGGACGTCCGCCTGACATCGCGCAAAACCCCCCGGCGATTCATCCCCTTGCCGGCGACACGCGCTTCGCCCCGAGATCGCCCGGGAACACTACACCTTGCGTGGAATTGTCGCGGTGGTTTTTCGTGTCCCCGTTAAGATACAATGGCCCGCGATAATCGCTATTGGACGCCACGACGGGCCGGAACGATGAAGCATCCGCAACCGTATGATTTTGAATACAAATAACAATGAGTGACATACGCTGGTCATTCCAGCCTGCGGCAGCTGCCGGCGAACTGTGGGCACGCTGGGACGACTTTAACGGAAAGACGTTCAATACGCCCTTGCTCCGTTCTTGTTTCCTGCTTGTCACCTTGCGCCATTTTGGTAGCGGCAAGGAAATCCTGGCCATCGCCTCCGATGACAAGGGGATCGCCGCCGCATGCCTCCTGGACACAAGCAACAGCCCCCTGGCAAAGACATTTGCCCCCCCGCAGCTCCCCATCTGCCCCTGGCTGCAACGAGCCGACCTGAATTTTGCCGACATCGCAGCAGCACTCGCCACCCAGTTGCCCATGGTGACACTGCTTGCCTCATGCACGTCGCTCGACCCCCGGTTTGTGCCGCCGCCCGCACAGGGACCGCGCATACGCACGCTGCCCCATGTCACAACCGGCGCCATAGACCTGCCCGCGGATTTTGGGGAATACCTGGAAACCCGGAGTAAAAAGGCGGTTGCCAACGCCCACCGGCGAATCCGAAAAGCCGAGGCCGAATTCGGAAAACCGTGGTTGAAGATCATCACGGACCCAGCGGAAGTGGCCAATTCGGTGGACACCTACGCAGACCTTGAGAGCAGCAGTTGGAAAGCGGCGCGAGGAACCGCCCTGGTCCGAGGCGACGCACAGACGGCCTTCTACAAGCAAGCACTGAGCGCGCTGTGCGACATCAAGATCGGTCGAATCTACGAACTCTACTTCGGCCCCCGCATTGCGGCCATGGAACTCGCGATCCTGGATGGATCCGTGGCATACATGCTGAAAACCACCTACGACGTCACCCTGCACTCCTGTAGTCCAGGCATCCTGCTCAAGTGGTACCTGATTCAATCCATGTTCGATGAAGAAAAGCTTGTGCGCCGTCTGGAGCACTACGGGCCGCTAAACGAGTCCCAGGTGCCCTGGATAACGGAATCGCGAGAAATGTATCACGCAAATGTATACCGCTATCCCGTACTAGCAAGACTGCATAGTTTGTCCCAAAAGTTGCGCTATCGGCGGGTACAAGCACTGCATTAACTGTCGGCGCACGACACGCAAGACTGGCGACAGCTACTCCCTAAAAATATACTTTAAACTTGAAGTCCTGCCATTTGCACAGGCAGCCCGATCAATACATATTTGTAGCCACCGCGCTACCGCAGGTTAAGAAAGCCCCGGTGATGTCCGTTATCTCCAGTTACCTCGCGGTCACGGCCGGCTCCCTGTCTTTGGGCAGCTGCGCGAGCGGGGGCAAGGAAGAAAGTCAGTCGGGCTGATGCGTCAGACAAATTCGATTGGGTTCTGGCTTCGCTGCATCCTCGAGCGTCCAAATAAATAGAGTATGCACATCAAACTATTATCGCCATGCCTGTCCATACCGGTGCGCTAACGCAGGACATTCTGGCGTGTCTTGAGCCGCTCCGCATGCAGAGCTCCTTGTTCTGCATGCCGGAGTGGTTCTTGAACCTTGCCAGAACTGCGCCCACCGAACATGGAGACATCCGCTTCCTGATATCCGAGGATCCGACGAATTCCGCTCGGGCGGTTTCCTGTTTTCCCCTTGTGTCCCGGCAGGAAGGCCTCACGCACACCATTGAGGCTTTGTCGAATTTCTACACCCCGATATTCTCGCCCATCCTCGCCCCCGGGGCCGAGCAGATCACGGCGGATGAATTTGCCCGATACGTACAGGAGGAGGCTCCGAACACTGACGTGGTTGATCTCCATCCCATGGACGCGGATAGCGACTTCTTCGTCACGGCCCAACAAGCCTTGCAGAGGAGAGGGTATTGGACTGACAAGTACTTTTGCTTCGGAAACTGGTATCTGGAAGTCCAGGGTCGTAGTTACGCCGAATATTTTCGCGGGCTGTCCTCAAAAATCACGAAGAACGTCCCCAGAGACAGGCGGCGCCTCAATGACCTCGGGCTCTCCATAAAACTGATCACCTCGAACTGCGAGGATCTCGACTGGGCCATCAAGGCCTACCAGGAGGTTTACGCCAAGAGCTGGAAACGTCCCGAACCCTACCCCGACTTCATCCCCGGTCTGTGTCGCCTTGCCGCAGAGAAATCCTGGCTCCGACTCGCCATATTGAGCCTGGGTGGCGCCCCGGTCGCGGCCCAACTCTGGCTGGTGAAGGACGGCACCGCCTCCATCTACAAGCTGGCTTACGTCGAGGGATACGGCAAGCACTCCGTGGGCAACATCCTGACCTGCGAGCTCATGGAATACGTGATTGACACCGACAAGGTGAGTATCGTCGACTATGGCATGGGTGATGATCCGTACAAAAAGGAATGGATGTCTCATCGGAGGGAGCGGCACGGCTTGATCGCCTTCAACAGCCGCCGCCCGATCGGCATTCTTGCGGCTAGTCGGCACTTCGGAGGCAAGCGGCTAAAACATCTGCTTAACCATTTTCGCAATAAGAAGTAGTCGCGCAACACGCCTGCACCACCTCAACTCCGGCGAGGCAAACACCTCCGCGATTTTTCTCTTCTGCCGCCCCCGGCGAGGGGCTGAATGGCATTCGACTCAGGAACCTTCCTTGAAACCCAGCACAAGCGACTGCCTGGTGCCACCGGCACATTGTCCTCCATCACGCCGCCCGGTACTTGGTTGGGCCAGCTTCACGCGCGTCGACACCGGCGCCATGTCCGGCTTCGAGAACCTGCGTCACGCGGAACTCACCACGAGTGGTCGGGCCGCCATCTATCAAGCCTTGCTTCAGCTTCATCTGCCGGTGCAGAGCTCCGTGCTGGTACCGACCTACCACTGCCCGACCATGATTGCGCCGGTGCTGATGGCCAATCTGAACCCGGTCTATTTCGGATTAACCGACGACGGGCTACCCAATCTCGCCACCATTGACGCCGTCACGGCCGACGGCTGCAAGGCGATGATTGTTTCGCATTACTTCGGATTCTCGCGATCGCTCGCAGAGGTTCGGCAATGGTGCGATCAACGCGGAATCGCGCTCATTGAAGACTGTGCCCATTGCTATTTCGGAAATGCCGGTAACCGGCCCGTGGGCGCCTGGGGCGATTTCGCGACCGCCAGCCTCACAAAATTTTTTCCCGTGCCGGAAGCCGGCGTGCTGGCCTCAGCCCACCACGACATCCCCCCCCTCCGGCTTTCTCCTCCCGGCCTTAAGGCTCAGTTGAGGGGTCTGGCCGACGTTCTGGAATTGTCGGCAGAGCATAAGCGTTTTGCCGGAATCAACAGCGCATTGAGGCTGCTCTTCTGGCTCAAGAGATCCTTGCGCCGCACCGAACCGAAGGCAGAAGCTCCGCCGGCGTCTGCGACGGAAAACATGATGCAGGACTGCGATATGGCACGCATCGCTCAAGGTCCGCTTTGGGTGTCATCGGCTCTGATGTCCGTGCTACCGCGAGGCAGAGTCATGGCGAGGCGTCGGGAGAACTTTGCCCTGTATGCCAGGCATTTTGACCACGTCCTGGGCGCAAGACCCCTTTTCTCCTCGCCACCCGAGTCCGCCGCACCCTACGTGTTTCCTCTCTGGGTTGATGAACCCGATCAGGTATACCTTGCGCTCCGGGAACAAGGCCTGCCCGTGTTCCGGTGGGACCGAATCTGGCCTGGCACACCTCATCGGGACGGAGATGTCGGGCCGCTTTGGAGCCATCATGTGCTGCAATTGCTTTGCCACCAGGACCTCACCGAAGCGGATATTGAACGAACCTGCCGCGCTATACTGAGCGCCCTGCCACCTGCTCCGGCGTCGGCCATTTCCGCCGCCCACTGACTATCCAGACAACGTAATGCCCACCTCTCGCATCATCTGGAAGAACCTCCCAGCATTGGCACTCCAACAGGACGGCCCGCTGTTGCCGGAATGGGATCGCCTGAACTCAGCACGCGGAAACCTCCCTTTCATGGCTGGCGAGGCCATCGTTTCCGCGTTGAAAACCCTCGGTGAGGGAAGCGAACGATTGCTCGTCGCGTACGAAGGACCAAGCATACTCGCGATGGTCATTCTTTCCCCCCTCGGAAAATTTCGGTGGCAAACATTTCAGCCCCCCCAACTTCCCCTCGGTGCCTGGGTTGCCGAGGCCCATGTTCCTCTCCTGGATATTGCGCGCAGCCTATTGCGGGGTCCTGTCGGCCCTTGCCTCGCCCTGTCCATTACCCAAGTAGACCCGCGCATTGCACCGCGAGTCGAAGACACGCCGGACAGCCAGAGCGGGGACTACATCACTACCAGCTGGATTGACATTGACGGTAGCTTCGAGGACTACTGGAGTACGAGGGGAAAAAACCTGCGCCACAACATGCGCAAGCAACGCGCGAAGCTGCAAGGCAACGGCGTCAAGCTGACCATGCAGACCTTGCGTAGCCATGCCGACATGGCCCCCGCTGTCGCGCGGTATGGAGAACTGGAAAGTTCCGGCTGGAAAGCGCAGCAGGGAACAGCGATTCACATGGACAATGAACAAGGTCGCTATTACCGAGACCTCCTTGAGCAGGCAAGCCGTCGTGGCGAAGCCGTCGTATACCAGTACCTTTTCGACGACCGGGTGGTCGCCATGAATCTTTGCCTGGTACGCAACGGCACTCTCGTCGTCCTCAAGACGACCTACGACGAAACGGTCCAGGCCTACTCCCCCGCCTTCCTTCTCAGCGAGAGCGAACTTCAGGAATTGCACGGCGAGGGCCAGGTCAGGCGACTGGAATACTTCGGCCGGCTCATGGACTGGCACACGAGATGGACCGATCAGACGCGAACCCTCTACCACCTGACGCTTTACCGCTGGCCATTCTTGAGACAGATGGCCAGTCTGCGCCGCCGCATGACCCAGACCCAAGCCAAGGATGGGGCCGCCAACCCCGCGTAGCACCGAGCACCATGTGCCATCGAGCACGTTAACAGGGTGTTGAAAAACGTAGCGAGGATGGCCGGATGCAATGCGCCCCGAAGCGCAGCGACCGAGGCATGTCAATGGGACAGGCGAGGACGCGAACACCGCGCAACGCCGCAGACGGCCGTCCGCAGTTGTTTCTCAACACCCTGTGAAAATGACATTCAACATCACCTCCCGCCCCAACCCCCATCACCTCGCGCACCCAAAATATCGAGCTGATATTGACGGCTTACGCGCCATCGCGGTTTTATCGGTCGTCGCGTTTCATGCGTTTCCCAACTGGGTCAAAGGTGGCTTCATTGGCGTAGACATCTTCTTCGTCATTTCCGGCTTCCTGATTTCCACCATCATTTTCGAAAATCTGGCGAGCCATAGCTTCAGCTTTGCCACATTTTACAGCCGCCGCGTCCGGCGTATTTTCCCGGCGCTACTGACGGTGTTGTTCTCGAGCCTTATGTTTGGCTGGTTCGCCCTGCTTGCCGATGAATACAAACAGCTCGGCAAACATGTCAGCGCGGGCGCCGGCTTTGTCTCGAACCTGATCCTCTGGAACGAGAGCGGCTACTTCGACAACGCCGCGGAGATGAAGCCGCTGCTTCACCTGTGGTCGCTCGGAATCGAAGAACAGTTCTACATTCTCTGGCCGCCGCTGCTATGGCTCGCCTGGAAATTCCGGTTGAATTTCCTGCTGCTCACCATAGCCATCGCGGCCATCTCCTTTGCATTGAACATCCGGCATACCGGCACCGACGCCATCGCAAGCTTCTACTCGCCACAAACGCGGTTTTGGGAATTGCTGACGGGCTCGTGCCTGGCTTACTTGTCCCTCATCAGGCGCAGCCCACCGCCACAATCAAACACCGGCACGGGCGATCTGCGATCCATCGCCGGGGCGGTGTTGCTCGTCGTCGGGATTTTTCTGATCACCAAGGAGCGTGCCTTTCCCGGTTGGTGGGGGCTGTTTCCCGTGTTCGGCGCGACCCTGATCATCTCGGCCGGTTCGCAGGCGTTGGTAAATCGCATAATACTTTCGCATCCCCTGTTGGTATGGTTCGGCCTGATCAGTTTCCCTCTCTATTTATGGCATTGGCCGTTGTTATCGTTCGCCAACATACTCGAAGGCCGACTCCCCTCGAGAGAGATACGGGCAGCGGCGGTGGTTGCCTCCATTCTCCTGGCCTGGCTCACCTACAAATTCATCGAAAGGCCTGTCCGCTTTGGCAAGCCGGCAAGGAAAACCATCGCCCTGGTCCTGTTGATGCTCACGGTGGGCGTGACCGGCTACTACTGCTATCAACGCGACGGACTGGAATCCAGAATTGAAAAGGGGCTGAGCGAGAAAATCGAGGCCATCACCGATAGAAATCTGCGCAACTTCCACTTCAACGAGCAAGTGGACCGGGTCAGCCATAATTGCAAAACCATGATTGGCAAGGACAATGACGGACTATATTGCCAACTGCCCGCCCCGGCTCCCCGCATATTGATCGTGGGCGATAGCCATGCCATTTCTTTTGCCTATTCACAGGTCCTAATGGAAAATCCGGCCGTGGCTGTCGTCGCCGCCCACAGTTGTTTGCCATTGGTGAATTTCGCCACCGCGGACAAAAACGAGAACCTCGAAATTCGGGAGCCAATCTGCCGGAAAGCCATGGCCGCTGCCATCCGGATTGCGGAAAATCTGCCGAGCATCGAGTACGTCGTTCTGATAGGACGCGGCGGATACGAGTTCAACATCAAGGAAGTCGACCGACACCGGAACCTGACCGGCCCCCAATCCTTTGTCATGGGATATCTGGAGACAATCAGCGCATTTCAGAAATTGGGGAAGAAGGTGATATTTGCCGTGGATGTTCCGGACATAGGCACATCGCCGAAAAACTGCGTTGACACCCGGCGGATCAGATTGACTGCGCAACCCGCCGGAGATTGCACCATCGGGCTTGAGGAAGTGAGAACGAAGCAGTCCCAGTACCGGTCACTGATCCAGGAAATCGCGGCAAAATCCAGCGGCGTGCAGTTCTTCGATCCGACGGATGTATTTTGTGACGGGAAGACCTGCTACGGCATCCGGGGCGACGAGGTTTATTACTTTGACAGCCACCACCTGGCGAGACTCGGCAGCGAAATGGTCTTCAAGCGGCTTGCTCGATTCATTTCTCACGGCAGCACCGACTCGGGCCAGGCCGGATCCAAACCGGTGAAATAGCAGACCTCGCCACAGAGACTGCCGCCCCCGGCCGGTCCGTCTTGGCATGGGCTGGGGATCACCGGCTCCTGGCGCCGATTTCATGGCACGTCGCGCCAAAGCCACCGCCAGTGCCCCGTGAAACTGCATATAATCTCGGAGTTCCTTTTGGGGCAACCGCCTCATGGAGGAATACTTCTGCCAGCCGATGCGATAATTTATGAATTCCAGCTTTCTCCTGCATCACCTGATCTCTGCTTCCGCGGAGCGGGATGACGGACGAGTCGCCCTGACGTTTGGCGACAGGTCTTTGCCCTACTCCCTGTTGCAGCAAGCCGTTGCCTCTTTTGCGGCAGGCCTCGTAAGCCTTGGGGTGGCCCGCCAGGAGAGAATCGGCATCTACCTGGAAAAGCGCTTCGAGACGGTCATAAGCGCCTTCGGCTCCGCGGCAGCCGGGGCTGCGTTCGTGCCCCTGAACCCCTTGCTCAAACCGGAACAGGTGGGGTACATCCTGCGCGACTGCAACGTTCGGGTGCTGGTCACCTCGGCGGAGCGCCTGGCGGTCCTGGCGAGCGTCATCGCCCAGTGTCATGACCTGCGCCACGTCATCGTCATCGGCGAGGCCATTCCTGAAAACATAGCCCTTCATGGTGTCGAGGCTGTTTCCTGGGATGAGGTCTTGGCCGCTCCACCCCAACCTGGCCATCGTGTCATAGACACCGACATGGTCGGAATTTTCTATACATCGGGGAGCACGGGAAAACCCAAAGGCGTGGTGCTATCCCACCGCAACATGGTGATCGGAGCCAAGAGCGTCGCCAGCTATCTCGAAAACACGGCCCATGACACGCTGCTGGCGGCACTGCCTCTATCCTTCGACGCCGGATTCAGCCAACTCACCACGGGTTTTCATGCCGGCGGCCGGATCGTGCTGCTGAACTACCTCTTGCCCCGCGACGTATTGAAGGCCGTGTCGAAGGAGAAGGTGACGGGCCTTACCGCCGTCCCGCCCTTGTGGATACAGCTTTCGCAGCAGACTTGGCCGGAGCAGGTCACGGATCATCTGCGCTACATAGCGAACACGGGGGGGCGCATGCCCCTGGAAACCCTCAAGGCACTGCGCACGGCCCTGCCCCGTACCCGCCCCTTTCTCATGTACGGCCTGACGGAGGCGTTTCGCTCCACCTATCTCGCTCCGGAGGAGCTTGATCGCCGTCCGGATTCCATCGGCAAGGCTATTCCCAATGCGGAAATCCTGGTGCTGCGGGAAGACGGCACACCCAGCGCACCGAACGAGCCGGGAGAACTGGTCCATAGGGGCGCCCTGGTAGGCATGGGCTACTGGAACGATCCGGAAAAAACCGCGGAACGCTACAAACCCCTGCCCGTGGGCGTCGCAGGCCGGGAATCCGGCCTGGTATTGCCGGAAATGGCGGTATTTTCGGGCGACACGGTGCGTATGGACGAGGAAGGATTCCTCTATTTCATCGGCCGGCGGGACGAGATGATCAAGACCTCCGGCTATCGCACCAGCCCGACGGAGATCGAGGAAGTCCTGTACAGCACCCAGTTGGTAGGGGAAGTAGCGGCCTTCGGCGTGCCTCATCCGACCCTGGGCCACGCCATCGTGGTCATCGCCACGCCCAGACCGGGCTCCGATCTGGTCACGGACAGGCTGCTGGCCGCCTGCCGCGAACGGTTGCCCGCGTACATGATTCCCCACCGGATTGACATCCGTAGCGGCCCGTTGCCGCGCAATCCCAACGGCAAGATAGACCGGAAGGCCCTCTCGGGCGAATTCCAGAACCTTTTCCAGTCCTGAACGCACGAACCATCCATAGTTTCTGATCGCCCCTTTGACCATGATATCCAAGCCGCCCCCCCCCGCTCATTCTCCCATGACCCAGTTTCCGGTCGTGGACGGCTGCCTGCAGATCGGTGGCATTCCGCTGACGCGACTCGCGGCGCAAGTGGGCGCGACGCCCTTCTACGCCTATGACCGAAGCCTGCTGGACGCCCGGGTGGCGCAGGTGAGGGCAGCCCTGCCGGCGGAAGTGAAACTGCACTATGCCATGAAGGCCAACCCCATGCCGGCGCTGGTCTGCCATATGGCACGCCTGGTGGACGGCCTGGACGTGGCTTCCGCCGGTGAAATGAGGGTGGCACTGGACAGCGGCATGGCGCCCGAGGACATCAGTTTCGCGGGCCCGGGGAAGCAGGAGCGTGACCTGGCGCGTGCCGTTGCCGCGGGGATCCTGCTCAATGTCGAGAGCGCCCACGAGGCACGCCTTCTGGCGGAACTTTCCGCGCGGATGGGGATGGCTGCCAGGGTCGCCATCCGGGTCAACCCGGATTTCGAATTGAAACTTTCCGGCATGAAGATGGGAGGCGGCCCGAAGCAATTCGGCGTGGATGCCGAGAAGGTTCCCGAACTCCTGGCGGAAGTCGGACAGGCTGGGCTGGCCTTCGAGGGCTTTCACCTGTTCTGTGGTTCCCAAAGCCTGAAGGCGGAAGCCATTTGTGAAGCACAGGAGAAATCCGTGGAACTTGCCATCCGCCTGGCACAGTTTGCGCCGGCTCCGGTCAGGCTGCTCAACATCGGCGGCGGCTTCGGCATCCCGTATTTCCCCGGCGACGCCCCGCTGGACCTTGCCCCCATAGGTGCCGGCCTCGACTCCCTGTTATCCCGCGTTGCCGGGGCCTTGCCCGGCGCGCAACTGGCCATCGAACTTGGGCGCTATCTTGTCGGCGAAGCGGGCCTTTATGTCTGTAGCGTCATCGAGCGCAAGCTTTCCCGGGGCCAACTCTTCCTCGTGGTGGATGGCGGCATGCACCAGCACCTCGCCGCCTCAGGCAATTTCGGCCAGGTTATCCGCAAGAATTACCCGGTAGTCCTCGGCAACCGCATCAATGGGGAGAAAAGGGAAACTGCCTCCGTCGTCGGCCCCCTGTGCACCCCGCTCGACCTCCTTGCCGACCGCATCGAACTGCCCCAGGCCGAAGAAGGCGACCTGGTAGTGGTATTCCAGTCCGGCGCCTACGGCCTCACCGCCAGCCCTTCCCGATTTCTCAGTCACCCGGCCCCCATCGAAGTGCTGGTATGATGCTGGCCGCGGCGTGCAACAGCCCGCTTTCCCTGCGCCGCGCCCGTTCCCCGGCCATTCCCTGATCGAGATATTCGCTTGGCGGCGACGGACCCGACTGCCCTTTGGGCTATGAGCCACTTGCAAGGCAATGTTAGTATTCGGGTTTCGATTGGAATGCAATCCAGCCTGACATGACTTCAGTCGCCAACGCAGCCGGTGCCGCAGTGGGTGCTCCCCGGGGCACCGAGGCCGAACCGACGGGAGAAAGAGAATTCTCCCTTGGTCAACCGGTTTTCGCTGACGCCGACCTTTCCCGCCTCCAGAAGGAGGAAGGTGATCTGGCCGCCTGGCGCCGCGCGTTCGCCCTGCGGGGCACCGAGGCTCCGCGCACTGTTTCCGGGGATTTCGCCGTTGCCGTGCGCGTGGACGCGGACCGGCTCTTCCTGGCAGTCGACCGCTTTGCCGTGCGCAGCCTGTGTTACCGGATAGAAGGCGACACCCTGCGCTGCGCCGAACGCGCCGACCAGGTCGCCGGAACGCATGGCGAGATTGACCCGCAGGCGATCTACGACTATTTCTATTTCCACGTCATCCCGGCGCCGCGCACCATCTTTCGCCGGGTTCTTCGCCTCCCCCCCGGCCACGCCGCCCAGTTCGAGAAAGGCCGCTTGACGCTGGCACCCTACTGGATACCGGAGTTCGAGGAAACTCGTCCGGGCTCCTTCCCGGAACTGAAATCGGAATTCCTCCAGCTCCTGGAAACTTCCGTTCGCAATCAACTGGATGGCCGGCGCATCGGCTGCTTTCTCTCCGGCGGTACAGACAGTTCCAGCGTGGCCGGCATGCTCACCAGAGTCACCGGCCGGCCGGCGGCCTGTTACTCCATCGGCTTCGACGCTCAGGGCTACGACGAGATGGAGTACGCCCGCATTGCGGCAAGACATTTCGGCACTGAGCACCACGAGTACTACATCACGCCCGAAGACCTGGTGCGGGGCATACCGGAAGTCGCCTCGCACTACGACCAGCCCTTCGGCAATTCGTCCGCCCTGCCTGCCTTCTTTTGCGCCAGGATGGCGCGGGAGGATGGCATCGAGAAGTTGCTGGCCGGCGACGGCGGCGACGAATTATTCTGCGGCAATACCCGCTACGCGAAGCAGCGGGTCTTCGACTGGTACTGGGGTCTTCCGGCGGGTTTGCGGCACAAGGTGCTGGAACCTCTGTCCGTTTATATCAAAGACATCCCCCTGCTCAGGAAGGGAGCCAGCTATGTGGCGCAAGCCCGGGTTCCCATGCCGGACCGGACCCAGACCTACAACCTGCTGAGTCGCCTCGGGCTTGCGGAAGTGCTCACGCCAGGCTTCCTGGCTCAAGTGGACACCGAAGCCCCACTTGTCCAGCAAAGGGAGGTCTGGGAGCAGGCCCGTGGCGCCACCCTGGTGAACCGGATGCTCGCCTTCGACTGGCGCTACACCCTGGCGGATAACGACCTGCCCAAGGTCTGCGGCACCGCGAACCTGGCCGGCGTGGCGGTGGGCTTCCCGCTCCTGGATCAGTGCATCCTGGATTTCTCCCTGCGCCTGCCGCCGGACTACAAGCTCAAGGGCCTGAAGTTGCGCTGGTTCTTCAAGGAAGCCCTGCGCGGATTCCTGCCGGACGAGATACTCGCCAAGAGCAAGCACGGCTTCGGCCTGCCGTTCGGGGTCTGGGTGACTCGCCATGCCGCGCTCAAGCGCCTGGCGGAAGAATCCCTGCACAACCTCGCCGACCGGGGTCTTGTGCGCCACGCGTTCATTGATAGCTTGTTGACGGAACACCTTTCAGACCATCCAGGTTATTACGGCGAGATGGTCTGGATCATGATGATGATGGAACAGTGGCTCAGACACCATGCTCCGTCCTATCGTTGTGCTCATGAATGAGGACAAGGTGGCCTTCGTTCATTGCGCCGGCCGGAATGGCGACAGGCATGCGGCGCGCACTCAAGCACAGGTAATCCCAAGTTTCGACACCGGCAGTTCCCAAGCGGCCACTACCGGTTCCATAACCATTTGGAGTTTGACATGAAAAACAATCGGGTTGGTCTGATTGGCGCGGGACGCATTTCCCGCGACCATCTGGAAGCACTCAAGGCCACGCCAGGGGTCACGGTATCCGCCGTGGTGGATCCCAACCGGAAGGCCGCGGAGGCGCTCGCCGCCCTGGTCGGCAACGGCACCCAGGTGTACACCAGCCTGGAGGAAGCCCTGGCGGCCAAAGCCTTCGACCGCGCGCATGTGTTGGTGCCTCCGAATCTGCACGCGCCCGTCGGCACGCAGGTATTGAAGGCAGGCGTTCACTGCCTGATGGAAAAGCCCATCAGCGTCACGTCGGACGAGGCCAAGCAACTGCTGGACATCGCGGCCGAGAAGGGCGTGACGCTGGGGGCTGGCCAGAACTACATCTTTCACCCGGCCATGGTCAGGTTCAAAAAGGAACTGGATGCCGGATGCTATGGACGAGTCCGCTTCGTCTCCCTGGTGGTCGCCGTACCGCTGGCCCAGTTGAACACCAAGCAGTTCGGTCACTGGATGTTTGAACGCCCCTCCAACATCATTCTGGAACAGATCGTCCATCCCTTGAGCCAGATCATTCATCTGATCGGCCGTGCCGAAATATTGTCGGCCTCTGCCGCGCCGGCCAAGGAGATTGCCCCGTCGGTCAATTTTCACAAGAGTTTCGACGTCACCCTCAAGGGAACGCGGGGCAACGCACAGCTGCATATGGCATTCGGTGAGAACTTCCCCATCTGGCAGCTCACGGCAGTATGCGACGACGGGGTGGTGGTGGTCGACGGCAACAAGAACAGCGTATCCCGGCATACCCGCACACGCTATCTGGAAGCCGGCGACAATGCCCTGAGCCAGGCGGCGCTGGGAAAATCCCTGATCTCACAATCCATTGCGAACATCAGCCGTTATGTCGGCGCCCAACTGAAGCTGGCGCCGCGCTCCGACGCTTTTTACCAGAGCCTCCTCGGTTGCGTTCAGGACTTCCATGACGCCGTAAGCTCGGGGCGTGCGCCCTTGGCAGACGGGCAATTCGGCGCAGACATGGTGGATCTGTGCATGGACATCGCCCGCCAGGCCGGTGTCTCCACCGACCCGGTGCCGAATCCGGCGAAACTGTTGGCGCCGGACTTGCCGGTACCGCACTACGACGTGGCCGTATTCGGCGGCATGGGCTTTATCGGCAAGCACGTGGTGCAGCAATTGCTCGATGCCGGCTACAGCGTCGGCGTCATCGGCCGAAGCGCGCGTGGTCTGCCGGAGTTCTTCAACGACCCGAAGGTGACCATCGTTCGGGGGGATGTTTCCCGGCGAGAAGACATCGTGCGGGGCATCGGCAGCGCCAGGTATGTGGTCAATCTGGCGCACGGCGGCGGTGCCAGCACGCGCCAGGGCATCGTCAGCCTGCTCGCCGGTTCGGCGACGACGATAGGCGAGGTCTGCCTCGAGAAGAAGGTGGAACTGCTGGTATTCGTCAGTTCCATTGCCGGTCTTTACCTGGGTGATGCGTCCGAAACCATACTTCCATCCACACCCTGCGACCCCCAAGGTGAGCGCAGGGGTGACTACAGCTATGCCAAGGGGGAAGCGGAACGGGCCCTGCTCGAAATGCACAAGAACAAGGGGCTTCCGGTCACCATCCAGCGCCCCGGGGTGGTCGTAGGCCTGGGAACCTCACCTTTCCACTCCGGAGTGGGCTTGTTCAACAATGAACAACATTGCCTTGGCTGGAACCAAGGCAACAATCCCCTGCCACTGGTGCTGGTGGAAGACACAGCCTCGGCGATCGTGGCCGCGCTCAAGGCCGGCAGCGCGGTCAACGGCCGCACCGACAACATTGTCGGCCCGGTACGCCTGTCCGCCCGGGAATACATGGATGAACTGAAGCAGCTTCTCGGTCGCCCCCTCAAGTTCCATCCCCAGTCCGTAGGCTTCCAAATGGCGATCGAGTGGGGCAAGTGGGCAATCAAGACCGTCGGCGGCAAGAAGGTACAGAAGCCGAGTTCGCGCGATTTCATGTCGCGAGGCATGCCGGCTCAATTCGACACCTCGGAAACCGAGCGCATACTGAACTGGACGCCGACTCAGGATCGCAATGCCTTCATCGAAAAGGCACTGGTCGTTCCGGCGCACGCGCTTCTGGAGTAAGCCGCCATGGCACGCCCGCGCCTCTTGCACGTCTTCTCCACGTTCAACGTCGGAGGGCCCCAGATCCGCGTGACGAGGATGATTGACTACTGGGGTCCGGACGTCGAACACCAAATCTGCGCGCATGACGGCAATTACGGCGCGCGGGCGCTGCTTCCGGCAGAGGCTCCGGTGTCCTACGTTCACGACATGCCGCTCAAGGAGCCCGGCATGTGGTCCCGGCTGCGGCGCCTTGGGGCGTATCTTCGAGCGCAGCGGGTGGATCTGGTCTGTACCTACAACTGGGGCGCCATGGACGTCCTGCTGGCGAACCGGCTCTTCGGCCGGCGTTTGCTGGTGCATCATGAGGAGGGTTTCGTGCTGGGCGAAACTTCGCGCCGTGAAACGCTGCGGCGGTATTATCGCCGTCTGGCCTATCCGGGCGCATCGAGGATCGTCGTGGTTTCCCGCAACCTGGAGACCATTGCCCGCGAGGCCTGGAAGCAACCCTCCCGCCGCGTCGCTTACCTCCCCAACGGCATAGACGTCGACCTCTTCTCGAAACCACCCCACGCCGACGCGATACCGGGCTTCACCCGTCGTCCCGGCGAGATTGTCATCGGCACGGTGGCGAGACTGAGCGAGGTCAAGAATCTTCCCCTGCTGGTGCGCGCCGTTGCGCGAGTGGCCGCCGACCATGACATCCGTCTGGTCATAGTCGGTGAAGGCGACCAGACCCGGGCCATCATGCATGCCGCTGGGCAATGTGGCATGGAAAACAGGCTGGTGCTGCCCGGCTTCGTGCCGCGGCCCCAGGACTATGTCGGGCTATTCGACATCTTCGCCCTGTCGTCATTCAGCGAGCAATTCCCCATCTCGCTCATCGAGGCCATGGCGGCAGGGCTGCCCTGCGTCGCGACCGATGTGGGCGATTGCCGGGAAATGCTGCCCGAGGCATCCCGACGCTTTGTGACCGGCTCAAACGACGAAGAGGGACTGTCCCTGTCGCTGCGGAGCTTGGTGGAGAACCCGTCGCTCAGGAGCGAACTCGGCAGGGCGAACCAGGAGGACGTGCGTGCGCGTTTCTCGATGGAGACGATGATGCGCCGCTACGAGCAGTTGTATAGCAGCGTCGCCGGCATCAGCATCCCCTAGCCCGGCGACCGGGCCAACCGTCACTGCGCTGGGTCAAGCGCGCCGTTCCGTCCGGCTTTCGAGTAGGTTCCGGAAAAACCGGATCGAAGGATATTCGACCCACACCGACAGGACAACCCCACCGATGATCGCGCCGAAGGACAGAAGCAGGTAGGAACTCCACAAGGGCAGCAACCGGAGTACGCCGAGAAAGCTCATCACCTTGTATATCAGGCCGACCAGGATCACGTGGACCAGATATATCGAATACGAGGCACGCCCCGAGATGAACAAGGCTTTCGGCACAGTAATGAGGCCCTGGCGCTCGGATTCCACCAGGCCCAGCACCAGGAGCATCGAGGCCAATCCATACCAGACTCGGGCAAGCACGCCGAACCCGTCCAGCCCGCCAAGGAGTTCCACTGCGGCCGTGGCCAGGAAAGCCCCTACGCCAGCCGCCAGCATCCCGCGAGGCATGGGCACGCTTCGATGCACGAGCAGATAGGCGGCACCCATGCCGAAGAAAAACTCAATGCCGAATGACGAGCCGAATACCGCGAGATAGGCGCCCGGAGGGCCGCCCCATCCGAGCATCGCAGCCAGCGCGACAAGCAGCCACACCGAGAAGAGGGCGATGCCTATCCGCCGACTGACGATGGTTATGGCGAAGAAGGCATAAAAATACATTTCCATCACCAGGGACCACGATACGCCGACGACCCGTTCGCTCGTCTGCGGCAACAGGAAGAAGTTGGACACGATAGCCGACACTGGAGGAAGGCTCCGGTGCGCGCTCACGGCCAGTAGGCCCAGGCTTGCCAGGAAGACTATCCAGAAGAACGGGAACACGCGCGAAAATCGCCGAACCAGATAATGCCGCAAGCGATTCGGCTGCCCGATATCCCCGTGGTGGACGAAGGCAATGATGAAGCCGCTCAGCACAAAGAAAAAATCAACACCGGCGTGACCGAATTGCGCGATGCCCCAGAGGGGTAGCACCCCGAAGTTCGATTTCAGATGGTGGGCCGCATGAAAGAAGACGACGAGCATGGCCGCCACGCCCCGCGCTGCTTCAACCCCCTCCAGTCTTTTCCTTGCCATTCATATCTCCAGAAATTACTCGTTTCTCGCTCAACCGAACTCGCCGGATCCATGGCCGACTCGCCACCCGGGCCCGACGAAATCTTCGACAGGGCGCCTATTCCGTTCAACAGCCAGCCAGTTCAAATCATCAAGGCTTCCTGTTTTGCAATGTCCCCGGTCGGCGCTCTGCGGGAAGCGCAAAGGGCCGGCCGGGGTGTTGTGGAACAGGGCGGCCGGGAACAAAGGGGGCACCTGGAGGACTCCCATTCGGCGACGAAACCAGGGATCTGGCAGCCAATTCCTCCCGAATCACCTTCTGCGACACGATCAATATGACCAAAAGGTAATATGGCAAGTCGAAGTACGCCAGATTGAGGAAGGCCCCGCCCACGAGGTAGCCCAGCAGGCTTGTCTGGACCATGGCCGCCAAGGACCTGGCCCATTCGAACTCGGGCTCGTGGCGGGTAAGCTTGATGATGCTTGACGCCCGTCGCCACCCGACAAACCAGATCGCCAGGAACAGCGCCAGGCCGATGAAGCCATGTTCACCCAGCACCTCGAAATAAATGCTGTGCGCAACGTGGATGTCCAGCGGATCCGGCGCGTATTTCGCGAAGGTATCGGGGAACGCCAGTTCGAACCCGCCACCGATGGGCCGGTCTTTGGCGATGTTGAAAGCCATGTACCAGGCATTGATTCGCCCCATGGACGACGCATCCTTGTCGTAGGTCTGAATCGTCTTCATGCGGCTGGTCCAACTGTCCGGCATGAAGTTGATCATGACGGGGATGGCGATCAGCAACATCACCGCAATGAGCGGGCTCTTCTTGTTTTTCAGCCAGAACATGCCGGTCATGGCAGCGATGGCCACCAGCGCCCCGCGCGACTGGCTGCCCAGAGCGGAAAACGCGCACAACATGGCTGAGGCCACCAATCCGCGCTTGATCCATTTGTTGCTCGTCTGGGTCACCAGGTAATAAATCAGCGGAATCAGCATGACCATGGTGGTGGCCATGGCATTGTTGTCTTCAATAAAACTATTGGCCGGCCCCCATACCCGGTACGACCCTCCCGTGGCAATCGTGAATATCCCGCCTTTCGTGCCGTAGAAGCCGAGCGAGAAGACGATGATCCAGACGAAGACATGCAACTGCTTGCGGTTGTTGAGCACCATGATGGCCACCCAGGTCATCAACTGAATCTTGATGACGCGCACCCACAGGATATAGGCGTCGTCCGGATGGAAGGCAAAGATGGTGGTGAAACTCATCCACGCCGTAAACACCATCATCAAGACCGTCAGCCCGCCCCCTTTCATGGGTTTCGGGTCGCGGGACCAGACCAGGGCGAGCAGCGTGGCCATCGCCACCAGCATCGAATAGGGGAAATTGTAGGCGAACCCCCAGGTCAGGCGCTGGGGATTCATCAATCCCAGCCAGGTCCAGTAGTACACCCCAATGTAGGGGTGCTTCAACATCAAAGGCAGGCCGGCAAAGACCACGGCCGTCAGGATCAGGTCTCTCATCCCTCAGATCCCCCTTTCCCAAACCATCCCCGGGCCAGGCATTCCGCGCCGGTGGGCAATGCCTCTACCCATTCCATGCCCAAAAGAGTCAAGAGCAATGCCTTTCCTTGAAAGCGAAAAGCAGGGAGTGCGGAGTCAGCACGTGCCCCACCAGGCGCAAGGGCGGCAGTTGCCGGAGAAGCGCGACGGCAAACCTGGGCAGACGTCCCATCCTCGACGTGTCCATGACATCGAACCGATCCAGGCAGCGGAAACCGCGTGTGCGCAGATAGCGGGTCAGGGAATAAACGGTGAACCAGTTTACAGCCGGGTAAGTGGCGAAGTTCGCGATGTCGGGCCTGCTCGTCACGGCCAATTTCTCGCATTTCCGTTTGATGAACCCGGGATACCAACTGTAGAGCGGCAGGTTGAACTCCTGCTGCACCGGGCATAGCCAGTTGTTCGTACTGAGGTAAAGCAGCCCTCCCGGCTTCAACACGCGCACGGCTTCATCAAGGCACCCCTGCCAATCGGCTACGTGTTCCAGCAACTCCGGCAGGAGACAGACATCCATCGAGGCATCCGCCCAGGGGAGGGCCGTCGCCGACCCCACGTCAAAGGCAATGTCGAGGCCGTCATCCCGGCTTCGGCGTCTTGCCACCTCAAGCAGCGGCGCGTTGACGTCCAGTCCATACACACGGTGTCCCAGTGTCGCCCAGAGACGGCACTGCGTCCCCGCACCACAGCCAATATCGGCGACGGTCAAGGAAGAATTCTTTACGCCTCCTTGCTCTGAGAACAACCTCAGGGCCTTGTCCCGCACCACCGTGAAACGCTCGATCGCCTTCGGAGAAATACTTTCTTCCTCATAGTAACGGAGGAAATGGGGATCGGAACCGTGATCCCACGATTCGCCTCTTTCGGCTTCCGGCGCTTCGATTGACATGATCCTAGAAACCTCGGCCGACGGCTTGTCTGCTCAAATAAGTCATTGTACACATGAGTCTTTCCGGCTTCCACGGGCTTCACCAGCCAGTTGAGATCGCTATGCGTCGAACTGAGGTTTCCGGGATGATCACGCCCAAACCACCAGTACCGTGGAGTGATGCGCCCGGTCACTTATCCATCCGCTCGCAAACCCGGCCCGGGAAACCTCACGGCATTCCGTACGTCAGGCCGTCTGGAAATTCCTGCCCCGCACCAGATTCTCCACGATGCTCAGCCCAAAACGGAACGGCCGCCGATGCCAGGGCGTAAACCGGGGAATCTGGAGCGGGTCGCAGCCCGTCCCCGCCGCGCCCCAGGCCGTTGATACCGCCCCCGCGAAGCCGGCTTCCCGAATCATGTCCACATGAACCGCCCGGTAGTCTTTCCCGGGCTTGCCGTTAGGATAAGCGAACAGCGAAGCGGGCGCGCCGATAATGCTTTCCACCGTGGATTTGCCCTCCAGGATTTCCGACCATGCATCGTCATCGCGCTCGCTGGCCAGAATCGGATGATTACGGGTGTGGGCGCCAATTCCCATGCCGCACTGGAGCATGGTGCGAACCTGTTGCGAACTCATCATCAGGTCATCCGGCAGGCGCAGGCCCGTCAGCTCCGCCATGGCAGACACCTTGGCCTCCCGTTCCAGCCGCCCCAGATATTTCAGTTCCGAGAGCAAGCCTTGCATGGTCGCGCGCCGATCGGAAATGCGACCCATGGCATGGCAGCCGAGTCCAATCTGGCCCAGATCCAGCTCCTCCCCAGGGAAATTCCGCACGACTTCCACGACCGTATCGTTCCACATTCTGCCACCATCAAGAAACCCGGTCGCGATGAAAAATGTCGCATGCAATCCCAGTTTGCGCAGAATCGGCATGGCCAGGTCGTAATTGTCTCTATAGCCGTCGTCAAAAGTGATCGCCAGGGCGCGGCGCGGCAGCGTCCCGGTACCGAGGCGGCGAATCGCCTCATCCAGGGGCAAGACGTTGAACCAACGTTTGACCAATGAGAGCTTGGCGGCGAATTCAGCCGCATCCGGCTCCAACGGGAACAGGGGATCGCGAACCTGGACCACGCGGTGAAAGATCAGCACCGACAGGCGGGGACCGAGCCCCCCCGGCACCAGGTTATGGAATATCTTTGATATCACGCTACGCCTCCATTACCTGGGACGCGCCAACGCCTGCACAACATTCCGTGCCTGCCAGGTCAACACCGGATATCCGAGAAAATAGTTCCAGCTGGCCGCGGGTCGTTTCCTCCCAGCCGAAGTTCTCGGCGTATCGGCGCACGGCTTCTCGGGCCGGATAGGCTCCCATCAGTTCCTGAATGGCCTTGGTGAAGGAGGGCGCGGACCGCTGGTCCGCGAGACGTCCAGCCTCCGGAGCGGCGACGACTTCAGGCGTGCCCCAGATGCGCGTCGCCACCACCGGCGTACCGCAGGCCAGGGACTCCAGCAGCACATTGGCCCAGCCTTCCCGACTCGACGCCAGCACCATCACGTCGGCGGCGCTGTAGTAACGGTAGAGATCGGTATTCGGCACGGCTCCGGCAAAAGTCACCCGGTCTGCCACGCCCAAACTTCGGGCCAATTGCTCCAGGGGATTCCGCTCGTTTCCGGTTCCGGCGATCACCAGCCGATAGCCCGGCAACCCCGCCAGGGCTTCGATGGCGATGTGATGCCCCTTGCGCTCGATGAGATAGCCCACCGACAGCAAGGTGGGTACATCGGGCCAATTCAGGGCGGCACGGGCCTCGGCGCGGGAGACGGGATGAAAGCGTTCCAGGTCTACGCCGTTTCTCAGGACCACCAGCCGTGACGCCTCGGCGCCGAGCCCCTCGATCTCGTCCCGCAACGCACGGCAGACGGAAATGGAAGCTTCCGCCCGACTCGCGGCCCAGAGAATCAGCTTCTTCGGAATCCGGTATCGGGGGATGAAATTGATGTCCGTCCCGCGGGCGGTCACCACGAAGGGTTTGCCCAGATGGCGGGCCAGGAGGGCGGCCGCCACCCCATCCGGATAGTAATAATGCGCGTCTATGAGGTCGAAATCAAAACCTTCGCGCTGAAGTTTGCGTATGGCGGGCAGAGCCGCCAGGGCCATGGAGAACGGGGCGAAATTCATGCCGACCTTGGGCAGCAAGGGAAAGCGGGGATGCAGCACCTCGATGCCGTTCCGTACTTCCCGGTGCGGCGTGCGGGCGAACAGGGCATACTCGCCAAAACGCTCGCTCTCCAGAGGGAACCAGGGCACCGGCGCCACCACCTTGGTCTCCACCTGGCCGCTCTTGAGCAGTTCCCGCAGACGGGTCTCGACAAAAATGCCATGGCTGGGCCGTACGCTGCTGGGGTAGAGCGCAGAAAACAGCAAGGTTCGTATCTTGCGGCCCATCACGCCTCCCTGACAGGCGCCCGACTCACGCCCCCCGCGTTGCGCGCCTGGCAGCGCCGGAACAGCTCGACGATGCGCTCAGCGTTGCGGCGCCAGGTGTAACCCCGCTTCTGGATGGTGAGCCGCGCCCCTTCGCCCAGGCGAAGACGCAATGCCTCATCGCCGCAGAGGCGTCCCAGCCCCGCCTCGAAGGAGGCATCGTCAGCCGCATCGAACAGCACGGAATTCTCGCCCTCCGTCAGAATTTCCAGGAGATTAGGCTCTCTCGGCGCCAGCACCGGGCACCCCATCGCCAGGTATTCGAATAGCTTCAGCGGCGAAGCATAAGGCGTGACGGCTGGCTGCAGGGCGACATCGAACGCTGCCACCAGGTCCGGGATGGCGTCCCTCTGCACCAGGCCAGTGAATTTCACCCTATCGCTTACCCCCAACTCGTCGGCCAGTTTTTCCAGGTTCCGGTGTGCCGGCCCATCACCCACCACCAGAAGCTGGACATCATCCCCGGCCTTGGCCATCCAGCGGATCACCCGATCCAGGCCATGCCAGTCCCGGACGAACCCGGTGAACCCCAACACCACCTTGCCGGAGAGTCCCAGCCGCCTCTTGGCCTCCCCCCGGTCCAGGGCATCACGGAAATGCGTTTCGTTGATGCCGTTGTGTATCACTTCCAGGGCCTCGGGCCGAACGCCGGCAGCCAGGAGACTACCGGCCAGAACCTGAGTCACGGGAAGGGCGTAATCGGCGTTTTTCCACACCAGACGCTGCCCCCAGCGGGCCAGGCCCATGAGTGCCAGTCCGTCATACTTCGCGCGCTCTTCGGCGATGGGGCTATTCACCTCGAGCAGGAACGGCAGATGAAAACGCCACTTGGCCCAGATGCCGGAAAAGAAATAGAGGTTGTAGCGCTCATAGATACCATCCGGCCGAAACTCGCGCACGGCACGCGCCAGACGCACATAGGCCGGTATGGAATAGGCCATCTCGAGAATCTCGTACAGGGCCTTCGGCAGCGACGCCTTGAGTTTCTCCACCCAACCGACGGTGCCCCCGAATTCCTGGGACTGGCTCTGGGCCGGCGCCACGAGCAACACCTCATGCCCCAATTCCCTCAGCGCGTTGACGATTTCCTCCACATGGACGATCTGTCCATCCTTGGAAGCGATACGGTGGTGATAAAGAATTTTCAAGAACTGCCCCTGAATCAGCGCTAAATGCCCAAGCCACCCGGCCCCGCGGCATGCGGCTCCATGACCTTGCGCAGGAAAGCTTCGAACATGAGGAGGCTCCATAACGGAGCACTGTAGTCCCGTTTTCCGGTCTGATGAGCCTGGACCAGGTGTTCCAGGTATTCCGGATTGAACATGCCGGTCTGGGCCAGCCGGTCACCGAGGACCGCGGTACGTACCCGCTCCCGCAGGGGGCCTCGGAACCAGCGATCAAGGGGGACGGAAAATCCCATTTTGGGACGGTACAGAACGTCGCCGGGCAGCCTGGCCTCGAGAGCCTTCTTGAGAAAATACTTGCCTTCCCCGTTCTTCAGCTTGAGCGAAGACGGCAAGGTCGCCAGCCATTCCACCAGCAGATGGTCCATCAGCGGCTCGCGCACCTCCAGAGAGTGCGCCATGCTGGCCCTATCCACCTTGGTATTGATATCCCCCACCAGATAGGTCTTGGTATCTATGTACTGGATCAGCCCCAGGGGGTCGTCCGTACCGGCGCGCGCGGCATGGCGCCGGAAAATTTCGGAGGCGTCGTAGCCGCCCAACTGCTTCCTGAACGACGCGCTAAAGAGCCGTTGGCGCATGTCGCCCCGCATGATGGACATGGAGTGGAAATAGGCCTCCACCGAAGTGCGGGCCATGGCCTGGAAAGTGGTCTTGGCCCGGAACATCCGGGGTGCCCAGTCTGCCTTGGGGTAGACATGGCCCAGGAGGCCAAAGAGTGGCTGGCGCAAGCCCAGAGGCAAGGCAGCACGCATTCGCTCCTCCATCATGTGCAGGCGGTAACGCCTGTAGCCGCCAAAACTCTCGTCCCCACCATCCCCGGATAGAGCGACGGTGACATGCTTCCGCGCCAACTGGCAGACACGATAGGTGGGGATGGCGGAACTATCGGCATAGGGCTCGTCGTAGAGCCAGGCGAGCGTATCAATCAGATCGAAATCATCGCTCTCCACCTGGTCCACAAAATGCCTGGTGTGATAGCGCTCGGCCACCATCCGGGCAAACTCGGCCTCGTTGTAAGCGGGGTCGGCAAAGGAAATGGAGCAGGTATTGACCGGATCCCGGGACAACTCCGCCATGAAGGCCACGACCGCGCTGGAATCCACCCCGCCGGAAAGGAAAGCGCCCAGAGGCACTTCGGAGATCATGCGCAGGCGAACGGATTCCCGCAGACGCTCATCCAGCTCGGCGCAGGCATCCTCAAGGCGCAAGGGGTTGTCCAGGCTGAAGCGCACATCCCAGTATTCCCGGGGTTCCGGTAACGGCAATCCGCGACGTACCGTCAAGGTATACCCGGGCGGCAGCTTCAGGGCCTGCTTGAACACGCAGCGCGGTTCCGCCACGTAACCCAGGGCGAAGTACTCCTCGATGGCGAGCGGGTCGAGTTCCCGCTTCAGGCCGCCGTGCGCCAGCATGGACTTCAACTCGGAACCGAACAGCAGCGTGCCGTCATTCAACAGGGCGTAATGCAGCGGCTTGACCCCCAGGCGATCCCGGGCGAGGAACAGGGTTTCCCGCTTGCGGTCCCAGAGGGCAAAGGCAAACATGCCGCGAAAGCGCTGGACACAGGACTCGCCCCACTCCTCCCAGGCATGAACGATCACTTCCGTGTCGCTGCGGGTATGAAAGGAGTGTCCACAGGCCGTCAGTTCCGGAATCAGTTCCTGGAAGTTGTATATCTCGCCGTTGAACACGACCGCAATGCTGCCGTCCTCGTTGAACAGCGGCTGCTGGCCGGTGGCGAGGTCTATGATCGAAAGGCGCCGGTGCCCCAGGGCGATGCCAGGCTCCAGATGGATGCCGCCCTCGTCGGGCCCCCGATGAAACTGGGCCTGATTCATCCGTTCCAGGACGGAGCGATCAATCTCGCGCCGGCCGGTGGTATCAAAAATGCCAGTAATTCCGCACATATCGTTCTTATGATTTTGCCGATTCGGACATCCCGGCCCGCGCCAGAGCCTCGTCATAAACGTCAAGGTAGCTGTTGACCATCCTCTCCATGCTGAACAGCCTTTCTGCCCGCCCCCGTCCGGCCCGGCCCATGGCGATCCCCAAAACGGGATTCGAATACTGGCGCAGGATGGCCCTCGCCATGGCGTCAGGGTTTGCGGGCGGCACCAGTTCTCCCGTTTCGCCGGAAACCACCAGCTCCACGTTCCCCCCCACGTTCGTCGCCACCACCGGCAGTGCGGAGGCCATGGCCTCCAGCAGGGTGTTGGAAATGCCCTCGGCGCGCGAGGGTAACACGAAGCAATCCAGGCCATGCATGACCTGGGCAATGTCGGAGCGCTCCCCGGGCAACCAGGCCAGATCCCGCACCCCGCCCTCCATCAGCACCCTTTCGACCTCCGCCTTGAGCGGACCATCCCCCACCATGACCAGGCGCAGCCTCTCCCGACTTCTCGGCTTCATCTCCAGGGCACGGACAAAGGCACGCGCCAGCGTCACTTGATCCTTTATTTCATGCATGCGACCCACGGCGCCCACCAGCCAAAGGGAAGGATCCGTAAACGGGCACTCCTCCATGGGCTTTCTGCCCGTCAAGGCCGCATGGAAATGCTCGGTGTCCACACCGTTGTATATCTGCGAGATCCGGCTGGCTGCGATGCCCACCCGATCCGTCAGATAGGTCTCGAGATCCTTGGAAAGAGCGATGTAACGGCTGACGAAAGGGCTGTATATGCGCCTCTCCCACTGATGCTTGCGGCTGAGGCCGTCCGGGTCACCCACATCCCTGCCATGCTCGCCGTGAATGCGCACCGGCACCCCGGCAGCCCAGGCCGGAATGGCCACTTCCAGTGCCGCCAGGTTGCGCGTATGCACGATCGCCGGGCGAAGTTCCCGGAACAGCCTGTAGAGACGCGGGAAAAGCTTGAATCCCTGCCCTGGGGGCTTGTGCAGGGCATGATAGGTCGTGCCTTCTCGCCGGATACGCTGCTTGAAATCCGTCACTTCAGTCAAGGCCACGATGGCATGACGATAGGCCGACTCGGGAAAGTGGTTCGCGAGGTTCACGATTCCATTTTGCAGCCCCCCCACGTCAAACCGGTACATCACGTGCACCACCAGGGGGCGGGAATCTCTCGCGTGCCCCATCATTGCCTCTTCCGCGTCATTTCCAGCGCCTGCTCGATGGCAGGCCCCGCGTCTTTCACGAACGAGGAAAGCGCCATTTCCGCCTCGCCGGGCTTTCCCTGGCGGGCATAAACGATGACCGCCGCCGCATCGTCCCCTTTGCCGAGCAGACGCATCAAAGCCACATAGGCCTTGCCCATCACCTCGCTCGAGGTCAGGTGACCGCCGATCCAATACCACTGCCAGGCCAGAAGGCGCTCATCAACCCCCATGTTGAGCAAGTCCCCGGTGCTTACCTTCAAAGGTCCGTCGACATACGGGACCGTACTCTCGCCGCGGCTGACCCGCGACCATACCTTGTCCGCCGTTGCCACCAGCACGTTCTCGGAACTGACCAGCTTGCGTTCGGAGTTCTGATTCTCGTAGTAGCCGAGGTATAGGCCCACTTCCTGCCCCCCGCGACGATAGGTCCGGAACACTTCGTCCGAGGCCAGTTGGAATCTCGGTTTCCAACTGGTGGCCCAATTCTCGGAACTCGTCCAGCCGGGCACCTGCGCCAAAGGGGCGACGCGAGTTGGCCCGGACCGAAGCGCTTGCCCCTGTATCGCCTGTTGCCACAACACCGGAACCGTCGCTACCACGAATAGCGCAACGAGAGCCCCACCCATCCGCAGCGCCCCCCCGGCCGGCACGGGCACCGAAAGCCCCCGGTGAGGAGGATCCACGGCATCCCGGGGATCCTCATGCCACAGGGAACCCACCCAGAACATCAGAGCCATGACGATGCCGAAGAAGAGCCAGCCGTAGATGATGTGGTCCACGCCCGTGGCGAGACGGTTGTCGGACAAATGGCCCAGCATCACGATCAGATAGGCCCGCATCCAGTTGGCAACCAAGGGTACCACCGCCGAAACCGCCACGAACACCAGACGCCTGACCAGCGATCGGTAGCTCAGGTAAGCGTAGAGAGTGCCCACCATCACCGATGCGATGAGATAGCGGATGCCGCTGCATGCCTCGACCACGGACCAATGGCCGGAGGGAATAACCAGGTGCTGCCCTTCCCTAAAGACCGGTATGCCGGTCAGGCGCAGGGCCGAAACCGTGAAATCGGCGGTGGAGGACATCAGGGTGGGCAACAGGAACTCACCCATGGGCACCGCAAAGAACAGGAAAAGAAGGGGGAAAAGCAGGGCGCGCGTCACCTGCAGCCCGAGAAGCAAAGGCACCAGCAAAACGATCATGGTCACGAGTGCCAACTGGGAAAGGCTATTGACGGTGCCGAGTTCGCCCAGCAACCACGCCAGTCCGGCGGCAAGCTGAAGCAGCAGCATCCAAGGCATGGCTCTGGGCGTCTGGGCGAGAACCCGCGCCCTGTCCCGCCAGACAAGCCAAGCGCTGATCACCGGGACCAGGAAACCGTGGGCGAAGGTTTCCGAACGCCACCAGATAGCCACCATGGCACCCACGGTATTCCAGTGCCAGGCCAGCACCCAGATGATGGAAAGCGCCACCGCAAAGAGGCCATGGCGCCAGGCACGGCTCAATCCGGGTTGGCGCCCCTCTTCCGCACGGAGGGGCATATCAGGCACGTTTTCGACCATGGCTTCAGGGAACTTGGAAAGTTTGGGCAACAAGGTCCATTATTGCATCATCCTTATGCCTGGACGTCATTTTCCGGGCATGCGAGCATCTGGCCCGCGTCCAGGTAGCCGCCGAGGCGCGACAGGTTCGCCTGCCAACTGTAGCGTGTGATGACGCGCCTCCGTGCCTCTCTCCCCATGGCCGCGGCGGCCTCCGTGTTATTCAGCAGTTCCTCGACGCGAGACAGGAAGGACGGCACATCCGATGCCGTTGCAAAGTGCTTGCCGGCTTCGGCATCTATGGCCGCGGCACATCCTTCCGCCACCACCACCGGACGCGCCATGGACATGGCCTCCAGCACCTTGGTCTGGATGCCGCGCGCCACCCTCAGCGGCGCCACCACGACTCGCGCACCAAGGAGATAAGGCCGCACATCCGGCACCAGACCCGTGACCACCACGCCCTCGCCGGCCAGTGCCCGCACCGCGGGAGAGGGACGCATACCGACGATGTAGAAACGAATCGCCGGATTCCCTGCCCGCAAGACGGGCAATATTTCATTGGCAAACCAGACCACGGCATCCACGTTGGGCCAGTAATCCATGACTCCGGTAAACACCAGGGGAACTTCCTCCGGCCCAAAAGGCGAGGCGAACCCATGCTCCGGAGAAAAGTATTCCGAATCCACGCCCATTTCCAGCGCCTCGACCCTGGCCTTGCATTCCGGCGCCAACTTCCGGAACAGGACGACTTCCGCATCGGTGACGAAGAACGAAGCGAACGCCCTGCCGGCCACTTTCTGCTCGAAGGCCAGGAGTTTCTCGCCCTCGCGCCGGTACAACCATGACATGGGCCAACCCCGATGCCTGGCGTATTCCGTCCATTTCGCCGAATCCAGGTCCACGAAATCCACCAGGAGACGCGGCCCGGGCATATCCATGACGTACTGGGCCATCGCCGAACAGAACACCACGATGGTCCGGATGCCCTCGTCCGCCACAGTCTTCTTCACCCAGCGAGCCAACTCGGCATTTCGGTAATAAGACAGCGTCAGCGGCTCCCCCGCCAACAAACCCGTCAGGCTGGCCAGCCGAGCCAGCCGGGGCTCGATCCTAGCCACATGCAGGCCGGCACAATAGCGCCGCACTTCCTCGACGTAGCCCTCGTCCTGCGGATCATCAATAAACGTGCCGACAAAAACCCGATAGCGTTCCGCCAAATACTTCAGAAGATGGTAGGAACGCAGCTTGTCGCCCTTGTTCGGGGGATAAGGCAACCTGTGAGGTAGGAACAGCAGGCTATCCGGCGCAGTCATCAGCCCAGGTTCCTGACGATGTAGGGACCGAGCCAGTTCGCCAGACCGATAGGCATGCGCTGCCAAGCTTCGATGAACAGCTTGTACTTGGGGTTGGACGGGTTGTTCTGGGGCACGGAATCCCTCTTGTACAGCCGATATTCATAGTGCAGGGGCACCGCCGTGAACCCCCAACTGTTCTTGAACACGTAGGCGCCCGTCCCCTGCTTGCTCCGGCCGCAGTCGAACACGGTGCAACCCCGCTCGGCCGCACGAGCCATCAGCGCCCAATACTTGTAGTCATTGGCCGCGGTGTCTCTGGCCCGCAGGTTTTCGCCCGCGTAGTAAGGCATGGTCTCGCCACGGAAAAAGAATGACATCATGCCGCTGACCGGCACCCCCTCCGCATCAATCACGATCAGGATGTCGCAATCGTCGCCGAATACCTCCTTGATCCTTTCCAGGTAACGACGGGAGAAGGGAGGCGTGCCATGGCGGTGCACGTTGTCCGCGTAGAGGGGAAAGAGACGCTCCACGTCCTGGTCAATCTCCCAGCTCAGGCCGGCCTTGATGCCCCGCCTCACCTTGTTCCGGCGATTGCTCGGAATCGCCTTCATGCGTCCAGCCTCATCCGCCGCCAGATCCATGCGGAACGTCGCGTAGATATCCTGCGTCGGCCAATCCGCGTGATGGGGCGACACGTTCCGGTACTCCAGATAGGCCACGTCCATTTCTCGCGCCAGGCGCTCCGCCTCCGCTTCCAGTGCCTCGCTTGCCTCGACGTCCATGCTCGCCACACCGCCATAGACGCAGAAAGGCAGCGAGGTCATGGAATTGCCGAAGAGCAGGCTCTTTACCTGGGCCAGGGGCAGGACACCACAGATCTCCCCATCCCTTTCCGCGTAGAGAAACCAGGTGCGGTGACCCAGCACGCCCCCGACCAATTCCTCCCAGCCGGCCCGATGGAAGAATGTGGCGGCAGGACAATCCAGAACAAACCGATCCCAGCGTGCCCGGTCGGCTGGCGTCAGCAATTTCACTTCTAACATGTTTCGGTTTCCCTCATAACTCCGGCTCCAGGAACACACGATCCGCCCGGTCCCAGGCGAAATCATGCAGCAGGCGGATGATTTTCTTCTCCATGCGTTCCAGGTTGACGTAATGGCGAAAGCGCGTCTTGAGCGGCACGCCCGGCACTTTTGGCTGGCCCGGGTCAATCTCCCAGGGGTGAAAGTAAAACATGGCCGACTGGCCCTCGCGCTCATTCACCCGCCGGATGAGCCGGCGCGATACGTGGTAGGGCAACAACCGGAACCAGCCTCCGCCGGAAGCCGGCCAGTTGCGTCCGGCCCATGCCACGGTGGTGGGCGGAATCTCCAGCAGTCCATCCCGCGCCTCGAAGGAAAAACGCGGAGATTCCGGCATGCCGTAATGGTCGTGGACCACCGGATAGATGCTTGAGGAATAGCGGTAACCCGCTTCCCGAAGGCAGTCGAGAGCCCAAAGGTTGCCGGCGCCGATGGAGAAACTGGGAGCGCGGTATCCCTGGACCTTTACCCCGCCCAGATCTTCCAGAAGGCCCTTGGCGCGGCGAATGTCCTCCAGGAATTCGGCGTGGCTCTGGTCACTGGCGCGCAGATGCCCGTAGCCGTGGCTGGCCAGTTCATGGCCGGCGGCAACGATGCGCCGCACCAACCCCGGATAACGCTGCGCGATCCAGCCCAGGGTAAAGAAGGTGGCGTGCACGCCGCGCTCGTCGAGCATGGCCAGGATGCGGTCGACGTTCGCCTCCACCCGGCACCTGGTGCTCTCCCAGGCCTCCCGTGGGATGTGGGGCGCGAGGGCCGAGACCTGGAAATAGTCTTCCACATCCACGGTGAGCGCGTTGACCGGCCGCCCTTGACGCCGCAGAACCAAGCTCAGCCTCCGACAGCAGCGGCCTGGCGAGCGAGCAGCCAGGCTGAAAGATGGGCAGCGATCCGCTCCGCCGCGTGGCCGTCCCAGTACTCCGGGACGCGCCCCCGCTTGCCGCCGGTCGCCAGGATGTCCGCCACCGCCGACAGGATGATGCCGCGATCGCATCCCGCCAGCACGTTGGTCCCCTGCTCGATGGTGATGGGACGCTCGGTATTCTCGCGCAGGGTGATGCAGGGCACGGCGAGGGCGGTGGTCTCTTCCTGGATTCCGCCCGAGTCGGTAAGCACTACGGTCGCCCCGGCCATCAGGCCCAGCATCTCCAGATAGCCCTGAGGCGGCAGGCACACGATGCCGGGGGCGGAGAGAAGATGCCCGAGGCCGAAGCGCTCCACGTTGTTCCGGGTGCGGGGATGGAGCGCGAAGACCAGCGGCAGCCGAGTACTGATCTCGTTCAACAGTTCGAGTAGAGGCCTAAGCGTGTCGGCACTATCCACATTGGACGGGCGGTGCAGGGTCACGACCCCGAAGCCCTTGGGGTGCTCCAGGATGGCGGGATCCTTGCCTTCCCGAACCAGCGTTTCCGCGGGCGCAACGGCCTGTTCCCGGTTGGCCAGCAGAGAGTCAATCATGACGTTGCCGACAAATTCCACGCGCTCTTCCGGTATCCCCTCCCGCGCCAGGTTGCCATGGGCGGAACGCTCGGTCGTGTACAGCAGATCGGAGAGCTGATCCGTGAGGATGCGGTTGATCTCCTCGGGCATGGCCCGGTCATAGCTCCGCAGGCCCGATTCCACGTGTGCCACGGGAATGCCCTTCTTGGTCGCCACCAGGCTGCATGCCAGAGTGGAGTTCACATCTCCCACCACCAGGACACAGGACGGATGATGCTCATCCACCACCGGTTCGAAACGGCGCATGATCTCCGCGGTCTGCACGGCATGGGTGCCGGAACCCACCTCCAGGTTGATATCCGGGGCAGGCATCTTCAGGTCGGAAAATAGCCGGTCATTCATGGCTGCATCGTAGTGCTGCCCGGTATGCACCAGCAACACCGGCAAGCCTGCCGCCTTGAAGGCCCGCACGATGGGCGCCATTTTCATGTAGTTCGGCCTGGCCCCCACCACGCATACCACAGGCCCCAGCCCCGTCAGCAACTTGCTCATTTCTGTCCTTTCCGGATGCTTCACCGAATCACGCCCAGCCGGCCTTGAGTTGCGCCACTTCCCGCTCCAGCCGGGCGAGTCTCGCCTCGAGCAGTGCCGCCTGGGCGGCAAACCCCGTCCCCGGTATGGCAGGCGCCTGGGCACGTGCCGTATCGCCCCCGTCAACCTTGCCCTGGCCGGACGGCGGCACGCCGATCACCCCGGTTTCCTCCGCCAGCTCCTGCGTCACTTCCTCGACATCAGCCCGGGCAAAGACCGCCTTGCCCGCCAGGAAACCGGACAGCAGGAGGCGATCGCACAGGGTATTGATGCGCCGCGGGACGCCCGCCGAGAACTCGTATATTGCCTGAAAGGCTTCGGGCTCGAAGGCAGGATTTCCCTTCCAATCCACATGATTCAGGCGATGCTCGATGTAAGCCCGGGTTTCGTCCGCATCCAGGGGACCGAGATGGTACGAGGCAAGTACCCGTTGGCGCAACTGCAACATCTCCGGACTGCGCATGGTTTCCCGGAATTCCGGCTGTCCCACCAGAAAACTCTGCAACAGGGAGTGTTCCCCGATCTGGAAATTGGAGAGCATGCGCAACTCCTCCAGCGCCCGCGGCGCCAGATTCTGGGCCTCGTCCACCACCAGCAGGACGCGCTTGCCCTTGGCTGCCACCGAAACCAGGAACATTTCCAGAGCCAGGAGCAAATCGGCCTTTTCCGGGGTCTGGTTAGGCAGCCCGAAGGCCGCCGCCACCAGGCGCAGGATATCATCGGCCTCCAGTTGGGTGCTGACCAACTGCCCGGCGACGATCTTGTCCGGATCGAGTTTCTGCAGAAGGCTACGGACCAGGGTCGTCTTGCCCGCCCCCACGTCCCCCGTGATGACGATGAATCCCTCGCTCTGGTGCAGCCCATATTCCAGATAGGCCATGGCGCGCTGGTGCCCCCGGCTACCGAAATAAAAGGAAGGATCCGGGTTGAGCTGGAAAGGCTTGCCCGCAAGCCCGTAATATTCTTCGTACATGACGGCTCCTCAATACTTGTAGCCGAGAGTGGCGGTGGCTGCACTTTCTCGGTAACCCCCGGTGCCACTCACCGACCCGGACGCATTCACTCGGCGCAGGGCCAGCGAACCCGAAGAGTGCGGACCTAGCTGCGAGTTCCAGAGTATGTTAACAGCGGATTGGCGCGTCAGGGTTCCCGACCCGAGCGTCCCGACGCCGTCGCTCTTCGTCTGGGTGAGAGTGGCGGTAAGCGTGGAATAGGGGCTTACCTGAAAGGCCCAGTTCAAGCCCAGATTGCTCTGGGAGATTTCGCTATAGGAGGCAAGGACATCGGTGAGCGTCGGCACCGTGTCCGTCCTGCTGTTGCTGCGGGAAGCGGTGAAGGTCACCGTGTTGCGCACGCCGATCACGGCGAATGAGATATTCATGGCGCGCTGGATCAAAATGCTGTCGGAAAGGAAACCGATCAGCGGCGCCGCGTTGGGCGCAAGCCCCTGGGACTGGAGTACCTGCCTCACCAAGAGATCCCTTTGCACCGGATCGGGAACCGAGGCGGTCATGGAAGCCGACAGTATCTGGTAATACGTACTCGTCGAGTTCTGCAACAACAGGCTTTGACTGGTGGTTCGATCCCGGCTGTAGGCGACACTCAGTGCCGCACGGCGAAAGCGGTGGTTCAGGCTGAGCGAGTCATTCGGGCCGAAATAGCGGATATCGTGTTCTCCCGAGATCGTCGTGCGCGGATCAGGCTGCCAGTTGAAGCCAACTCCGTGAGTCGGGCTTGAACCTCTGGGAGTCGCCGCACTATTGACGCCGTTGTTGTATTCCCGCCCAACATTGGCCGAGAAACTCAGGTGAGCATCCGGATTGAAATAGGCGTAGACCCGATCCAGGCTGTTTTCCGTGGTGGCCTGGCCGCTCGAAAAGCGGGTGCTTGTCGTGGAGAAATCGGCCGCCACGTTGAACAAGCGGGAGGCATTGCCCCAGCGCAGCCCGCCGGTCCAGCCGGCCGTCCGGCTGTTTGTGCCTTGCGCCGTGGTTACCAGGCTTGATGACGTCGAGGTCTGGCTCGCCTGATAGCGTAGATCGTAGGTCAGATCCGAGCCCACGACCCCGTTGATGCGCGGCGTCAGGGCGTAACTGTTCACACGGCTGTTGTTGGCATTGATGTTCGCGGCCTGGGTCGTCTGCGGCCCGAAAGGCGACAAGGCCTGTTGAGACATGGAGGCCACACCGTCCACGTAGAACCATTTATCCACCAGTTCCAGCGAACCATTGGCACTGAGCGTCGGGAGCGTCCGGTTCGCGGATGTGCCGTGGGCATAGTTCAGGACCTGCCATAGCGCGTCCAGATTTGCCTTGAGCCGCCCGCCCTGGCCGCTGACGTGAAGCCCGGGATTCAGCTGCGTCACCAGGTCACTGCGCTCCAACCCCGGCGCCGCCAACGCGATGTTGTCGGACCAGGTTTCCTGCCACTGCAGAACGGGAGTCACTGTCCAGTTGGCGGCCCATACTCGTTGCCCGGCCCCCCAAAGGCAGAGACCCAGCAGCAAACCGCCCCACACACCCTTCAGCATGGGAACGGGGCAAGGGCGAGTCCCACGGCGGGCATCAGGTCGAACCATCCCCAAATGCGCCGTAACCGCCACCATAGTATCCGTAATAATCGTAGTAAGTCCCGGAGCCTACGCTGGACGCCTTGTTGAGCATGGTCAGCACCACAGGGCAGGATTGAATCGTGGCCAGCGCCTGCTTGACCACGCTCTGGGGCGTCTGTTCCGCCTCCACCACCATCAGCACCTGGCCCACATGACTGGCCAGCACCGGCGCCTCGGTCGTCACCAGGAGGGGAGGGGAATCGAAAATGATGATTCGGTCCGAATACCGGGTGGCCATCTCTTCCAGCAAATGGGTCATGGCATCGCTGGCCAGCAATTCGGTGGCCCGCTTCGCGGCGGAACCCACCGGCACCAGGGTGAGCTTTTCGATGTTGGTCTTGAGCATCACATCGCCCAGGTCCAGGTCATCGTCCAGCAAAACGTCCATGAGGCCTTTTGCCGCGGGCAGGCCCAGCACGTTCAGGACAGAGGGACGCGACACATCGGCATCCACCAGCAAGACCGTGTTGTCCAGTTCCATGGCAATGCTGATCGCCAGGTTGATCGCCGTGAAGGTCTTGCCCTCGCCGGGAACGGAACTGGTCACCATGATCAGGTTGCCCCGATCCACCGGAGCCTGGCCCTTGCCCTGGGCATTGCCCAGCAGAGGGCGCTTGACGATGCGGAACTCATCCGCCACCTGGGAGCGGGGGGCATCCGGAGTGATGATGCCTTTCGCCGCCAGCTGGACGAGGTCCACCTCCACGCGCCGTGAAATGTCGTGCCGGCTCTCCGCATAGGGCGGCTCGCCGGCTTCGACGGCACGGGCCGCGCCACCCCGGACCGGCTGTTCCTCGACGGGCGGAAGGCTCGCCGGGGCAAACTCGGGTTCTTCCCGGACATTGAAGACGCCCTTGGCCTGTCGCAACTGTTGAAGCCGCTTTGCCGCTTCCTCGATGATGCTCACCCTGCAGCCTCCTCAAATACTGATGTGGAAGAACAAATAAAGCATCGCTCCTCCGTAAACAAGGACCAGAGCCGCAACGGCGACAAAAAACAGGAGCAGCAGGCGCCGTTCCCGGGCCAGGCGCTCCTCGCTCTTGAGCAGGGAAACCGAACCCAGGACCGGCAAACCCGTGGCTTCCCGCAAACCGTGAGCATCCAGGAAGGTCGGCCGAAGCTGCGACATGGCGAGGGCACTGGCGGCCCCCGCCCCCAGGCTGCCCAGCAGCACCAGCGGCAGCAGCAGCAGGCGGTTTGGCGCCACCGGTTTCGGCGACACCCGGGGCGGATCAATCAGGCGGAAGTCCGCCATGGCGGAGGTGGCCTCCATCTGCTCGGACATACTGGCCGACTCCCGCCGGCTGACCAGCATCTCGTAGTTCTTCTTATTGACGTCGTAGTCCCGGTTGAGCTGGACAAATTCGGCCTCCACCTCGGGCTGGAGTTTGGCCTTACCCTTCATTTGCTCGAAGCGCATCTGGTATTCCGTCACCCGGGCACTCAGTGAGGCCACGTTGGCCTCGGCCTCGGACAGGGATACCTTGAGCTGCTGGAACACGGGATTGTTGTTGAGCGAGGAGTATCCCTTGTCGCCAGAAGCCTTCTTGCGGGCCTCGATTTCCTGGCGCTTCTGCGCCTCCAGGTCGGCGATGACCTTGCGCGCGCCGAGCACATCCGGATGCTTGTCGGTATACCTTTGCAGCAGGGCATCCAGGTTGCGCTTCATGACGTCAATGCGCCCGTCCAGTTCCGGTATGGCCACCATGCCGCTCGACCCGGAGGGTGTATCCGGCAAAAGAACCGGCTCTTCCCCCTGAAGCTGCCGCCTCAGGCTGTCGCGGCCGGTCTCCGCTTCCTTCAGCTCCATTTTTGCCTGCTCCAGCCGGTTGGCCATGTCGCCAACAGCGGAGAAATAATCCTTGTTCTTGTCAATCTGGCCCATGTGCTGGACCTTGAAATCCTTCAGGCGATTTTCGGCTTCCTGCAGTTTCTTCTCATAGAGACCGATCTGCTCCTCGATGAATTTTCGGGCCGTGTCCGTGTCCTTGCGCTTGTCCCCGATGCCGGACTCGACAAAGATGGTGACCAGGGCCTGGACCACCTTGCGCGCCATCTCGGGCGACGAATCCCGATAGGCCACCGAGTAGAGATTGATCTGGCCACCGCTTTCGATCTTCAGCACCAGCATCAGTTCGTCAATCAGCTTTTCCCTGTCCTCCTTGGACCTGAGCTTCAGGTCCATGTCGGTCATGCGGACCAGTTTCTCGATATTGGGCCGGCTGATGAGGGTGCGGCTGAGGATGTTGATCTGCTGGTCCACGTTGGGCTGCACCGCCAGGCCGGACATGAGGGGCTTGAGCACGGACTGGGTGTCCACGTAGATGCGCGCCGTGGCCTCGAACTTGTCGGGCATGCGCAACACCACGGCCATGCCCAGCACGCCGACCAGCCAGGCCATGACCAGCCCAATCCAGCGTTTGGACCACATCCCCTTGACGAAGAAGAGGATCTGGCGGATTGCCTCATCCATGGCTTATTGACCCGGTAAGGAATACATTGCGCATGGGCCTAGAACCAGCTCTGCGGGATGATGAGGATGTCCCCCGGCTTCATCTCCACGTTGGCCGAAATATCACCCTTCTTCATCAAATCCCTGAGCTTCACCGCATACTGCTTGTTCTTCTCGGCAGCCCGCACCAGATAGGCACGATTGCCGTCGGCGAAGTCCGTCAGGCCTCCGACCACGATCATGACGTCCAGCAGGGTCATCTTCTGCTTGTAGGGCAGCGTCTGGGGATGAGCCGCCTCGCCGACCACACGGATCTGCTCGCTATAGGGCCCCACGAAACTGGTCACGACGACGGTGACCACGGGATCCCGAATATATTTCGACAGAAGCTTCTCGATATCCCGCGCCAGGGTGCTCGAATCCTTGCCCATGGCGGGAAGATCCTCCACCAGAGGCGTGGTGATCTTGCCGTCCGGACGCACCGGCACCAGCATGGAAAGCTCGGGATTGCGCCAGACGATGATATTGACCGTATCGCCCGGACCGATGAGGTAGTTGTAATCCGGTGTCGCCGCCGCTTCGGGCGCACTGGGCCGCGAGGCGCAGCCCGCCAGCAAGGCAACTGCCGCCAAGGCCACCAGAAACAACCTGCCCCAGGCCACCAGCATACTTTTCCCGATGACATCTATCATGCCCACCCCCAGATACCACGCAGAAGCCCCGGCGCCCCCACACGAACCACCGTCCCCGACACACGACGAAAAACCGGCGCCAGCCTTGGGCCGGAGCCGACTATCCGCCCAGAATGGCGCATATTCTAACCGAGGAACAATGAATTCTTGCGATCCTGCCACACTTGTTTGCATGGTGGAGCGCGGGGACGCGCCGCACCCGGCCGGGTCAGGGGGCGGCGCTTGGGATGAAAGCGGATCGGATGCCGGATTTATTCAATCGCGCTCAGTGGCTGGTGCCTTCCGAGCGGGATATCTTGTTGAAGAGGTTGTACTTGCCGACCGGCTTGTTCATGGGAATGCGCTTCACCTCCTTGAGCGTGCGGGCATCGAAAACGATCAACGCCCCCCCATTTTCCAGCGGTTCCCACAGGCTGGCCAGGGCGTAGCGGCCATCCCGGGTGAACTCCACATGAGCCAACGTCTTTCCCGGCTCGGGGGTCAGCTTCGCGACCACTTCCAGGCTGTTCTTGTCCAGAACCTCCAGCGTGTCCTTGTATTCCCGGCTCATCATGGAATCGGTCCAGGCGTAGGGGGTATTTTCGTGGCTGCGTATGAAGAAGCCGGGCCCCAGGGTCGGGATATGCGCCACCGGCTTCCAGGTCTTCATGTCTATCACCGTCACCACGCCCTGCTGGAGATTGGGCGAGGCAAGCACCGTACCGCCATGCCAGGCCCAGGTGATGCCCGAGCCCAGGTGCGGCATGCCCGGCAGATCCAGGTCCGCCACCTTCTGGCGGGCATCCAGGTTCACCACCTCGCCCTTGCCCGCACGACGACTGGCGCCGATGATGTTGCGGTAGGACTGATCGAAGAAGAAGTCGTCCAGGGGCTCGTCCAGCCGCGTGCGTCGCGGGTTGAGATAGCCGGGCCGGGCCATGCCTTCGCCCATCTTGTAGTCGTGCACATAGCCCTCGAAGACATCCGGCGCCTTGGGATCGTAGCTGACTTCCCAGAGCTCCGGCATGTCCTTCATGGCAACCACGAAACTCTTCCTCGGCGCGGCATCATAGACGGCCGACACGCGGGAGACCTCGGTGCCGTCCAGGGAGCGGGCCGGAAGCGTCTTCAGCGGCCTCAGGTCGCCGTCCAGCAGCACCACCGTCTTGGGCAGATAGTTCGCCACCATGACGTACTTGCCGTCATCCGACACCGCCACGTTGCGCGTGTTGATGCCGGCGCGGATCTCGGCCACCGTCTTCAGATTCCAGATGTCGAACTTGCTGATCCAGCCGTCCCGTGAGGCAAAGAACACGTAACGCCCATCCGGCGTGAATTTCGGCCCCCCATGCAAGGCAAAGCGCGAGGCGAAGCGGAAAATCGGCTCCAGCTTGTCACCATCCAGGATGCTCACATGGTGGTCGCCCGCCTCCACCACCACGAACAGATTCATCATGTCCGCCTTGAAGGCGGGCTTGTCCGGCAGGCTTCCGGGTGCGAAATGCTCCAGCCGCGAGGCGCGCATCTGCTCGTCGCTCCATGTCGGCGGCGGCAAGACGGGGGCCGTGATCCACTTGGCCAGGGCGGCGATGTCCGCCGGCTCCAGTTTGCCTTTCATTCCCGCCATCTGGGTCGCGGGCCGCCCCTCCGTGATGACCTTCACCAGTTCCGCCGGACGAATGCGCTCCAGGTTTTCCGCAAACAGCGCAGGTCCCGTGATGCCCAGGCGATCCGGTCCATGACAGGCCGCGCAATGCTCCTTGTACAAGGCCGCCGGATCGGCGGCCTGCCCGGACCCGGCGAGAAGAAGCATCGCAGCGCAAAAACCCCGGAACAGTTTCCGGGAGGCTCCCGGCGCCTCGGCGCCTCGGCGTCTCAAGGTTTCATTCATGCCGCCACCTCCAGCCGGGTCCAGGGCCGAACCTGAAGCCTCTCGCCCTCCGCCACGCCGATTTCCTCGTCCGTAAGATAGCAGGCCGGATCTTCCTGCCAGGGATCGCCCGTGAGTTGCTGCGCCCGCACCCGGGTGTTGCCGCCGCAGACATCGAAATACCGGCAGCCGCCGCAGCGCCCCTTCACCTGCCTGGGGCTGGCCTTGAGCCCGGCCATGAGGGGGTCGGACACGTCCTGCCATATCTCGGAAAAGGGCCGATCCCGGACATTGCCCAGGTTGTGATGCCACCACATGGTGTCCGGATGCACATTGCCCAGGTTGTCTATGTTGGCCACGTTCACGCCGGAGGAATTGCCGCCCCACTGGGCCAGCTTCGCCCGGACGTGGGCCTCCAGTTCAGGGAAATGCCGGCGCACCCAGAAGAGGAAATAGACCCCGTCGGCGTCGTTGTTGCCGGTCGTAAACTCCTTGGTCATGCCCCTCTGCGTCATCTTCCAGACGGTATCGAAAAGCAGATCCATGGCCTCCCGCGTCATGCGCAGATGGGCGTCGTCGCCCCGGTTCTTGTTGCCGCGCCCGGCGTAGTTGAGGTGGGACAGGTAAAAGCGGTCCACGCCCTCGTCTTCCACCCATTGCAGGAGCGCCGGCAGATCGGCGGCGTTGTCGCGGGTCAGGGTAAAGCGTACGCCGACCTTGACCCCCAGGTCGCGACACAGGCGTATGCCGGCGGCCGATTTCTGAAACGCGCCTGCCATGCGCCGGAACCGGTCGTGGATGGCGGGCATGCCGTCCAGGCTCACCCCGACATAATCGAAGTCGCAGGCGGCGATATCGGCGATGTTTTCCTCGGTGATGAGCGTGCCGTTGGACGAGAGCGCCACATAAAAGCCCATGACCTTGGCACGGCGCGCGATATCGAAAATATCCGGCCGCAGGAGCGGCTCGCCTCCGGAGAGGATCAACACCGGCACCCGAAAGCGCTTCAGATCATCCATGACCGAGAACACCTCTCCGGTTCCCAGTTCTCCGGCAAAATCCTTGTCGGCCGAGATGGAATAGCAATGCTTGCAGGTCAGGTTGCAGCGCCGCACCAGGTTCCATATCACCACGGGCGCCGGCGGATTGCGCCTCGGCGCCAGGGGCGTGGGCCGAGCGACTTCCTGCATGAACTGGCTGACACGAAACATGAGAGGCTCTCCGGGTGCGTCAATGACTGGAACGGAAGATAAGGGATCGCATCGCCGAAGTCGTTGATTGGAATCAACCGACAAACCCCAGCCAGGGCCGGAGGCCGCCCCGCTGGCACTTCCCTCTGCCTGTTAGAATGCGTTCAGCACACACAGGACCATCCGCCATGCCGTTCCCCCGCGCCATCCCGCTGTACCGTACCGAGGCCATCCGCGCAGTGGAACAACATTTCCTGCCCGGTGCCACGCCGTCCCTCATGGAGAGGGCCGGCGCCGCCGCCGCGGAAGTCGCGCTCACCCTGCTCCAGGTCCACCCCGGGCCGGTGCTGGTGGCGGCGGGACCGGGCAACAACGGCGGCGACGGCTTCGTGCTGGCCCGCCGACTCCGGGCCGCGGGCCACGAGGTCGTGGTGGCCTTCGCCGGCGACGCGGGCAGCCTGCCGGCCGACGCAGCCCAGGCCATCACCGACTGGGGCGCAGCGGGCGGCGATGTTCTTACCGAACTGCCCGACGAAAATTCCGCGCTGGCGGTGGATGCCCTGTTCGGCATCGGCCTTTCCCGGCCCCTGGAGGGCAAGTACGGGGAATGGATAGATCGCCTGAATGGGCTGCACTGCCCCATTCTGGCCCTGGACACCCCCAGCGGCCTGGATGCGGACACGGGGAGGGTGTGGGGCAAGGCGGTACGTGCCACGCACACGGCCACTTTCATCGCCGCCAAGCCCGGCCTCTACACCCTGGAAGGGCCGGACCATGCCGGCGTGGCATCCATTCACGACCTGGGCCTGGACGCCTCGGCGATACGCCCGGCGGAAGGCCTCACCGTCACGCCGACCCAATTTTTGGCGGAATTGCGGCCCAGGCCGAAAAACAGCCACAAGGGCACGAACGGCAGCGCCGGCATTCTGGGCGGGGCTCAGGGCATGCCGGGTGCCGCCCTGCTCGCCGGCCGGGCCGCCCTCATGCTCGGCGCCGGGCGCGTATTCGTCGGCTTCCTGGACGCGACGGCACCGTCCGTGGATCCGATCCAGCCGGAACTCATGATCCGACATGCGGAAGCACTGCTGACGCCCGGGCAGTGCACCTGCCTCGCCGTCGGCCCCGGCCTGGGACAGAGCGAAGCCGCCGCGCAGATCGTCGCTCGTGCGGCAAGCAGCCACCTGCCCATGGTGCTGGACGCAGACGCCCTGAACCTGATGGCCCACGACCCGGCCCTCGCCCGGCGCGTGGCGGAACGCCGTCTGCCGGCCCTGCTCACCCCCCACCCCGCCGAAGCGGCGAGGCTGCTCTCCTGCTCCACCGCGGAAGTGCAGGCGGACCGCATCCGGGCCGCGCTGGAAATCGCCCGCCGTTTCCACGCCTACACCGTGCTCAAGGGCTGCGGCAGCGTGATCGCCACGCCGGATTGCCGCTGGAGGCTGAACACCAACGGCAATCCGGGCATGGCCAGCGCCGGCATGGGCGACGTGCTCTCCGGCATGGCCGTGGCCCTTCTCTCCCAGGGATGGCGTCCGGAACAGGCCCTGCTGGCGGCCGTTCATCTGCACGGAGCGGCAGCGGACGCCTGTGTCGCGGCCGGCCTTGGCCCGGTCGGGCTGACCGCGGGGGAACTGATCCCGGCTGCACGGCGCCTCCTCAACGACTGGATTGCCGCGCATGACTGAACGGCGGGGCATAGCCTTCACCCTCGCGGCAGTTTTCGTCTTCGCCTGCATGGATTCCACGGCCAAGTACCTGGCCACGCGCTACGCCCTGCCGCTCCTGGTCTGGGCACGCTATTCGGGGCACTTCCTGCTCATGGTGGTGTTCCTCGCGCCGTCCCATCGCAGCGCCCTGTTTGTCACCCGGCGCTTGCCGGCCCAGTTGTTCAGGGCCTTCCTGCTCCTGGGGGTCACGAGTTGCGTCATTTCGGCCTTGCGTACCCTGCCCCTGGCGGAGGCGACCGCCCTCGGTTACACCTCCCCGCTCATGGCCGCCCTGCTGGCCGGCCCCTGGCTGGGCGAGAAAGTGGGCCCATCCCGTTGGCTTGCCCTCGCCGCGGGTTTCGTCGGCGTGTTGTTCATCGCCCGTCCGGGCGGCGCGCTCACTGGGGAAGGCATCGCCTATGCCCTGGCAGGAGCCTCGTGCTATGCCATTTATCAGGTCATGACGCGGCAGTTGAGCACCAGCGAGAACAGTGTCACGCTGCTTTTCTACACGGCCCTGGTCGGCACGATCGGCAGCACCCTGATCCTGCCCTGGGCACCCATGGGCACCCTCCCCGGCGGGATGGATCTGGCCGCCGTGGCGGCCCTCGGCGCCCTCGGGGGCCTGGGCCATTTCCTGCTCATCCGCGCCTTTCACCATGCCGGAGTGGCCACCCTCGGCCCGTTTCTATACGCCCAGTTGATCTGGGCCATGGCGCTCGGCTGGCTGCTGTTCCAGCATCTTCCGGATCGCTGGAGCCTGCTGGGCATGGCCCTGGTGGTCGGCAGCGGACTGGCGGTGGCGGTCGGCAACCGCCGCCCCGCCACGCGGTGATAGAATCCTTGGACCTTATTCCGTTTCTCACCCTGAAATAACAGGCATCATGGACACTCAGCTCACCATAGAAATTCTCCGCAACGTGGCGGCAGCGCTGGCTGAAGACGTGGGCAGCGGCGACCTGACCGCTCATCTCGTGGCCCCTAACCGGCGCGCGCGGGGCAAGGTCATCAGCCGCGAGGACGCCGTGCTTTGCGGCACCCCCTGGTTCGACGCCTGCTTCGAGACCCTGGACGCCAGCGCGTCCATCACCTGGCACGCCAAGGACGGCGACAAGATCACGGCCGGCCAGACCCTTTGTGAAATCCACGCCGAGACCCGCGCCCTGCTGACGGCCGAGCGCTGCGCCCTGAATTTCCTGCAACTGCTCTCCGGCACGGCCACGGTCACCCGCCGCTTCGTGGACGCGGTCGCCGGCACCCATGCCCGCATCGTGGACACGCGCAAGACCCTGCCCGGCCTGCGCCTGGCCCAGAAGTACGCGGTGAAGATGGGCGGAGGCACCAACCACCGCATCGGCCTCTACGACGCAGTGCTCATCAAGGAAAACCACATCATCGCCGCCGGCGGCGTGCAGGCCGCCCTGAAGTCGGCCCAGGCCCAGGCGCCGGGGGCCAAGTTCATCCAGATCGAGGTGGAAAACCTGGACGAGTTGCGGGAAGCGCTGACGGCCGGCGCCACCATGATCCTCCTGGACAACATGGATCTGGAGGAAATGGCGCAATCCGTGAAGCTCAACGCCGGCCGCGCCCAGCTGGAGGCCTCCGGTGGCGTCGGCCTGGAACGGGTGCGGGCCATCGCCGAAACTGGTGTTAACCGCATTTCCATCGGCAGCCTGACCAAGGACGTGCGCGCCATAGACCTGTCCCTGCGCCACGTCGAGAAGTAACCCGGATTCCTGAGCGCATGGCCCTCATCTCTTTCGAAGACGCGAAATCCCGCCTGCTGACCCTGGCCCGCCCGGTGGCAGATACCGAAGTCCTGGACCTGGCCGACGCCATGGGGCGCACGCTGGCGACGGACCTGGCCTCCCCCATGGACGTGCCGCCCTTCACGAACTCCGCCATGGACGGCTATGCCCTTCGGGCGTGTGACGTCCCCGCCGTCGGCACACGACTGAAAGTCTCCCTGCGTATTGCCGCCGGCCAGGCAGGGGGCACGCTAGCCAGCGGGACCACCGCGCGCATATTCACCGGCGCCCCGTTGCCGGACGGCGCCGATACCGTGGTCATGCAGGAGGATTGTCTGACCGAGGGCGACGAGGTATTGATACAGCGCATCCCCAAGGCAGGGCAGCACGTACGGACGCGAGCCGGAGAGCTCCGGGTCGGCCAGGCCATTCTCTCTTCCGGCACCCGCCTGACTCCGGCCTGCCTGGGCCTCGCGGCTTCTGTCGGCATCGGTCGGGTAGAAGTCAAACGCCGCTTGAGGGTCGCCATCTTTTTCACCGGCAGCGAGCTGCGCGTACCGGGCGAAACCCTGGCGCCGGGCCAGATCTACAACTCCAACCGCTACGTCATGCGCGGCTTTCTGCAACAGATGGGCGCCGAAATCCTGGACCTGGGCATCATTCCCGATGACCGGGAGGCCACGCGGGAAGCCATCCGCCGCGCGGCAGGGGCCGATGTCATCCTCACCAGCGGCGGCATGTCCGTGGGCGAAGAGGACTACGTGACGTCGGTGGTGAAGGAGGAAGGCCGGCTGGACGTCTGGAAGATTGCCATCAAGCCCGGCAAGCCCCTGGCCTTCGGAACGGTGGGCGAGGCGGCCTTCGTCGGCCTGCCCGGCAATCCGGTCGCCGTGTGGGTCGGCCTCCTGACCATGGTCGCCCCCTTCCTGCGCCGTTGCCAGGGCATGACCACGGCCGACACGCCTACTCGCCCCATGCGGGCGGATTTCGCCTATACGGTCAAGGGTGACCGCCCGGAATTCGTGCGGGTAAGACGGAACGGGAACGGCGGACTGGACATCTTTCGCACCCAGGATTCGTCCGCCATCTCCTCGGCAGCCTGGGCCGACGGCCTGGTGCTGATCGCCGCGGGCGCAACCATCAGCCCCGGCGACAGCGTCGGCTACCTGGCCATCCCGGACTAGGCCTGGGCGTGCCTCGCATGCCCTAGCGACTTACTCCGCCAGGCCTTCCAGCAGCTTTTGCAATTCCCCGCTCTGGTACATTTCCTTCATGATGTCGCAACCGCCGACAAACTGCCCACGGATGTAGAGCTGGGGAATGGTCGGCCAGTTGGCGAAATCCTTGATCCCCTGGCGCATGGCGGCATCTTCCAGGATGTTCACGGAGAAGGGCTTGACGCCGCATACCTTGAGTATCTGCGCCGCCGTGGCAGAAAAACCGCACTGCGGAAACTGGGGCGTGCCCTTCATGTAGAGCACGACGGGATGGGTGGTGACTTGTTCCTTGATGACTTCCTGGATGTCCATGACGGGTTCTTGAGTACGTTGAGGTTGGGAGTACGGTTCCGAGCTTCCACGTACCCCTTGCAGAAGGAGCGCGATATTGCCCGACTATTTTTGTCGGATTTTACCGGCCTCACCGAGTGCCGTCAAGCATCCCGCGCATCGGGATTTGGTCAGAATCGAACCGCATCCCGTCAGGCGGCCCGGTCGGGCTTCCGGAAATCGTTCTCGATCCATGCACGCGCGCTGGCCTGGTTCAGCGTGAAACCCACCGGCGCTCGGACTCGGGCCAGTTCTTCACCGTCGGCATTCCGGGCACCCAGCAGGGCATGGGGATCGTCTTCGTCGCCCACGATATCCAGGGTGACGCTGATGCGGCCGGCTGACGTGACCACGACCAGCTGCTTGTGATGCAACGCATGGAGTTGCTGCTCGTGACGGCGCAGGAATTCCGAGGCGGTCTTGACCAGGGTGTTGAACGCGGCGGCGTCCAGCGGCTTGGGATTCTTCTTGTCGCGTCCCATGGTCCAGGGCCCGACCAGGGCCGGCTCGGATTCACCATCCCGGGTCATGGCCACGGCCCAACCGTCGTCATCCTCGTTCTTGAGAACCCGGGCAGTCCAGCCCTTGTGGCACCAGAGCCGCGGCTCGTTCACGGAGGCGGAGGCGTCGGCCTCATCGGCCTCATCGGCCTCGTTCGGGGTGTTTGCTGTCATGCCCGGATTGTACCGCCTGCCGCAGCGCAGCTCAGGGCCAGCATCAGGGCCAGTACCGGGCCTTTTCCGGCAGCACCCAGCGCACGCCGCCCCGGGGCTCTTCCCTGTCGCCCGTATAGCGGGGGATGAGGTGGATGTGCAGATGGGGCACGGTCTGGCCGCCGGCCTTGCCGTGATTAATGCCGATGGTATAGCCATCGGGCTGATGCGCCTCGTCCAGGAGGGCTTTCGCCCGATCCAGCGCCCGGAACAGGGCCAGCTGCTCCGCTTCCGTGGCTTCGAACAGGGTGGCGAAATGCCGGGTCGGGAGGATGACGGTGTGGCCGGGGGAAACCGGGAAGCCGTCCTTGTAGATCACCACGGTGTCGGACTCCCACAGCACGCGGGCGGGGTCACGGTGGCAGAAGGGGCAGGGTTTGGTCATGGTCATGGGGATGGAAATGGGGCCGGCCCCGCGTTGCCGCGGTCCAAAAAAATGTCGCCGGAGATGAAACGCGCAATTCTCCCCCAAAGTGGGCGGCATGTCTGCGGCAGGCTGCGAACCCGGCGCCAATTGGGTTAAGCTTGCGCGTCCGTCCGCCTCCGAGACAGCATGACCATGATCGCCCGCAAATACCTCTACCTGATCGCCCTGGCGCGGGAGAAGCATTTCGGGCGTGCCGCCGCCAGCTGCCACATCTCGCCCTCCACCCTCTCGGCCGCGATCCGCGACCTGGAGACGGAACTGGGGGTGGCCATCGTCGAGCGCGGCCAGCATTTCTCGGGCCTCACGCCGGAAGGGCGCTGCGTCGTGGACCACGCCCAGCGCCTGGCCGCGGGCGCGGCGGGCCTCAAGCAGGAACTGGCCCGGCTGCGCACGGGTCTCACCGGGCGCCTGCGCCTGGGGGTCATCCCGACGGCCTTGACGGTAGTGGCCGAGCTCACTTCCTCCCTTTCCCGGCGCCACCCTCTCGTCACCATAGAGGTGCTGTCGCTCGCCACCGGAACCATCCTGTCGCGCCTGCGTGACTTTGAACTGGACGCGGGTATCGTCTATGTCTCCTCGGGCAAGGCCGACGATCTTCGGGTGACGCCCCTGTGGCGGGAGAATCACGTGCTCCTGACCAGCTCCGGCGGCGCCTTCGAAGGGCAGACCGCCATCAGCTGGCGCGAGGCGGCCCGGATCCCCCTGTGCCTGCTTACCGGCGACATGCAGAACAGGAAGACCATTGACGGCGTGTTCATGGAACTCGGCTGTCGGCCCCTGCCCCGCCTGGAGACCAATTCCATCATCAGCCTGCTGGCCCATGTGTGCACCGGCGCCTGGTCTACAATCCTGCCCAAGAGCGTCCTGGATCTGATCGGCATTCCCTGCGGCATCCAGGTACTCGATCTGGTGGAGCCGTCGGTGGCCTGGGCCACCGGCCTGGTCACCCTGGCCCGGGAACCGCATCCACCCATGATCGAGGCCTTGCTGGCCGAAGCCGAGAGCCTGGTGTTCGATAAAGACGAACAGGCATCCAGTATTTCTTGATTTTCCGCCGCGGCAAAAGGGGTTAAGTTCCAGGCTGTAGGGCGGAACCGCATCGAAACCAAAACCATCCGCTCACGAACGCCGCCACCACCGTGGCGCATCCATTCAAGGAGGAAGACACATGTCTGCAACGCTGGCCGCGACGGCCCCCGGGCTGCTCGCCAGAGAACGTACCATTGCCAAGCCGGGCTTCAACCGCTGGCTGGTTCCGCCGGCCGCGCTGGCCATCCACCTGTGCATCGGCATGGCCTACGGCTTCTCGGTGTTCTGGCTGCCCCTGTCCCGGGCCGTGGGCATCACCAGTTCGGTGGCCTGCGCCAAGGACATGAGTTTCTTTGCCGAGATCTTCGCCACCAGCTGCGACTGGAAGATTTCCATGCTCGGCTGGATGTACACCCTGTTCTTCGTCTTCCTCGGCTCCTCGGCGGCCATCTGGGGCGGCTGGCTGGAAAAAGCCGGCCCGCGCAAGGCCGGCGTCGTTTCCGCCGTCTGCTGGTGCGGCGGTCTGGTGATTTCCGCCCTGGGCGTGAAGTTCCACCAGATCTGGATGCTCTGGCTCGGCTCCGGCGTCATCGGCGGCATCGGCCTGGGCCTGGGCTACATCTCCCCCGTCTCGACACTGATCAAGTGGTTCCCGGACCGGCGCGGCATGGCCACCGGCATGGCCATCATGGGCTTCGGCGGCGGCGCCATGATCGGCGCGCCGCTCGCCGACAAGCTGATGAAGTATTTCGCGACACCGACTTCCGTCGGGGTCATGGAAACCTTCCTCGCCCTGGCCGCCATCTACTTCGTCTTCATGATGGCCGGCGCCCTGGGCTACCGGGTGCCCGGGGAGAACTGGAAGCCGGCCGGCTGGACGCCCCCGGCCCAGGCGAACAACTCCATGATCACCGACAACCACGTGCACCTGGACGTGGCCTGGAAGACCCGCCAGTTCTGGCTGGTGTGGGGAGTCCTGTGCCTGAACGTGACCGCCGGCATCGGCATCATCGGCATGGCCTCGCCCATGCTCCAGGAGGTCTTCGGCGGCAAGCTGATCGGCATTGACGTCGCCTTCAACGACCTCAGCCTGGCGCAGAAGGGCCAGATCGCCGCCGTGGCCGCGGGCTTCACCGGCCTCCTGTCGCTCTTCAACATCGGTGGACGCTTCTTCTGGGCCTCCCTCTCGGACAAGCTGGGCAGGAAGCTCACCTATTACACCTTCTTCCTCTTGGGCTTCGGCCTCTACGCGGCCATCCCGTCCATGGCCCAGGCCGGCAGCCTGGCGCTCTTCGTCGCCTTCTTCTGCATCATCCTCTCCATGTACGGCGGCGGCTTCGCCACGGTCCCGGCCTACCTGGCGGACATGTTCGGCACCAAGTTCGTCGGCGCCATCCACGGCCGCCTGCTGACCGCCTGGTCGGCGGCCGGCGTGTTCGGCCCCGTGCTGGTGAATTACATCCGCGAGTATCAGCTGGACCACGGCGTGGCCAAGGCCGATGCCTACACCATCACCATGTACATCCTGTCCGGCCTCCTGATCGTGGGTTTCATCTGCAACTGGCTGGTCAGGCCGGTGGCCGAAGAGCATCACATGAGCCCGGAAGAAATGGCGGAAGAAAAAAGAAACGCCGACGATACCCACCAGCATTTCGTGCAGGACGTGGAAGCCCTGGCGGTGGAAGCCGGCCACTCCGGCAAGGTGCTCCTGGCCTGGGCCGCCGTCTGGATCCCCCTGGGCTGGGGCATCTGGATGACGGCACAGAAGGCGGTGGTGCTGTTCAAATAAGACCTTGTGGGGCCGGATTCATCCGGCCTTGGCGGGCTGAAGCCCGCCCCACAGATCAATTCTAGCCATGTCGGGATGAATCCCGACCTACAACAGCCATGGACATCACGCGCATAGAAGCCATCATCGGCGCACACCGGGAACGGCCGGGCGCCCTGCTGCCCATCCTGCACTCCATCCAGGATGAGCTGGGTTACGTGCCGGAGGAGGCCATCCCGGTGATCGCCCGCGAGCTGGATTTATCCCGGGCGGAGGTGCATGGCGTTGTCGGTTTCTACCATCATTTCCGCCACCAGCCGCCCGGGCGCCACGTGTTTCAGGTCTGCCGCGCCGAGGCCTGCCAGGCCCGGGGGGCGGATCGCCTGCTGGCCCACATCGAGGCGTCCCTCGGCTGCACGGTAAACGAGACCACCGGGGACGGCGCCTACACCCTGGAGCCGGTGTATTGCCTGGGGCAGTGCGCCTGCGGTCCGGCCCTGACGTTCGATGGCCGATTGCATGCCCGCATGACGCCGGACCGGTTCGACGCCCTGGCGGCGCGGGAGGATCTGTCATGACGACCGTCTTCGTTCCCCGGGATTCCACGGCCCTGGCCCTGGGCGCCGACGCCGTGGCCGAGGCCATCCTCCGGGAAGCCGCGGCCCGTGGCGTCAGTCTAAACGTGGTGCGCAACGGTTCCCGCGGCCTCTTCTGGCTGGAGCCCTTGGTGGAAGTGGACACTCCCCGCGGCCGGGTGGCCTTTGGGCCGGTGGAACCGGGCGACGTGGCCGGACTGTTCGATGCCGGTTTCCCGGCACGCCAGGAGCATCCCCTGTGCCTGGGTCTGAGCGAGGAGATTCCCTATCTCGCGCGCCAGCAGCGATTGACCTTTGCCCGGGTCGGCATCACCGATCCCCTGTCCCTGGACGACTACCTGGCCCATGACGGCTATGTCGGACTCAAGCGAGCGCTGGAACTCGGACCCGAGGCCATCGTCCGCGAAGTCACGGAATCCGGCTTGAGGGGAAGAGGCGGCGCGGCCTTTCCCACCGGCATCAAGTGGCAGACCGTGGCCGACACGCCCGCCGAGCAGAAATACGTGGTGTGCAACGCCGACGAGGGGGATTCGGGCACCTTCTCCGACCGCATGGTGATGGAGGACGACCCCTTCATGCTGATCGAGGGCATGACCATCGCCGGACTGGCCGTGGGCGCGAGCCGGGGCTACCTCTACGTGCGCAGCGAATACCCCCACGCCATCGCGGCCCTGGAGGCAGCCATCGCCACCGCCCGGAAGCGGGCCTATCTGGGCGAGAACATCCTCGGCTCGGATTTTCCCTTTCATCTGGAAGTGCGAAAAGGCGCCGGCGCCTACATCTGCGGCGAGGAAACGGCGCTCCTGGAGAGCCTGGAGGGCAAGCGCGGCATGGTGCGCGCCAAGCCGCCCCTGCCGGCCGTGAGCGGCCTGTTCGGCCAGCCGACGGTCATCAACAACGTGATTTCGCTCGCCACCGTACCCATCATCCTGGCGAAGGGTTCCGCCTTCTACCGTGATTTCGGCTGCGGCCGCTCCCGCGGCACCCTGCCGCTGCAACTGGCGGGCAACGTCAGGCAGGGCGGCCTGGTGGAACTGGCCTTCGGCGCCACACTCCGGGAACTGCTCTACGACTTCGGCGCCGGCAGCGACAGTGGCCGGCCGATCCGGGCGGTCCAGGTGGGCGGCCCCCTGGGCGCCTATCTGCCCGAATCCCGCTTCGACACCCCCCTGGACTACGAGGCCTTCGCCGCTATCGGCGGCGTGCTCGGCCACGGCGGCGTGGTGGTGTTTGACGACAGCGTGGACATGGCGCGCCAGGCGCGCTACGCGATGGAATTTTGCGCCCTGGAGTCCTGCGGCAAATGCACCCCCTGCCGCATCGGCTCCACCCGAGGCGTGGAGGTGGTGGACCGCATCGTTTCCGGAGAAGACCGGGGCCGTCAGGTCGCCCTGTTGCGCGACCTGTGCGACACCATGCTCGCCGGATCGCTCTGCGCCATGGGCGGCATGACCCCCTACCCGGTGCTCTCCGCCCTCGATCATTTTCCCGAGGATTTCGAAAGACCTATCACCGCAGAGCAACCGTGTTTGGTGTCAAGCGATTTTGGGGTTCCATGGGGAGTTGTATTTGACCATGGCGTTCATGATGGTGAGGAGTTTGCGCATGCAGGCGACGATGACGACCTTGGGCGGTTT
>JAQTNA010000026.1 GCA_028714035.1 Rhodocyclaceae bacterium | reverse complement strand
GACTACTATCGGGCCCTGGGCCTGCCCCAGGGCAACCTGTCCGCGGTGGTGAAGGACGACGCGGGCCACACCCTGCCCACGCCGGACTTCGGCAACGCCTGTTCCGTCACCGGTGAACCCTACCTGGTAGGCGGGACGAAATTAAACCGGAAAACGGACGGAATTAAACCGGAAGCCGGATGAAATTAAACCGGAAAACACCCCTTGGAGGATCAACATCCCCGCCGTCCAATTTCTGCGGCAGCGCGAACGATGGAGCGACGGGTAGCGGCTTCTGCCCCTCCATCGAAGTGCATGTGCACAAGCAGAACCTCTCCATAGAGCTTGATTCTGGTGAGGGCATCCTCAAGGTCCACCTCTACGCATAGCCCAAGGGCCACCGCCAAGCGTAGCGCGTCGCCATCGTCTGCCAGGGGCTTCCACTGCCCGCTTTGAGAAACCAGCGTGTTCCCGGCGGCTTTAGCCGCTGCTGCCGTCAGCTCGTCGTCTCTCACGCCCACGCCTTCCATACGCTAATCCGGAACCTACAACGGGAAACGGCCGGGGCTGAATTGCCCCCGGCCGGTAAAGTATTTTGAGAGACGGACGGTTCAGTCCGTGCCATCATAGAGGCGGTAATCCACGCTCCGATTTCCGTTCTCGGCTATCCACTCCTCAGCCTCTTCAGGGCTTCCGAACAGCAGGCGCTTGCCGTTGGCGCCCTTGAGGAATTCCGCCTTGGCCGGGTCATCCGCATCGGCGATGACGGCCACCTTGTTCCGTTTCATTACGCAACCTCCTCCAGGTCGGTTTCAAACGGGACGATCACGAAGTCTTCCCCCTGCTCGAACTTCACCCCGGCCAGTCCCTCCAGCGCCTTCGGGTCGGCTAGCATGGCCTCCTTGTTCGGCTCTTCCTTGGTGCGGATGAAGCGGGTAAGGCCCAAGCGTTTCAAGGTCTCCAGCACCGTTTCTACGGCCCTCAGCGTCACCTTTGGCGGGCGCATGCGCCACTTCACTTCCCCTGCCGGGAAGTTGGCAAATTTGACCTTTCCATCCTTGGTCAGGGCGGCGCGGTTCGCTTCGCACCAGGTCTGAGCGCCCTTCGAGAGTGCCTCGATCTGCTCATTGAACGGCTTGGCCTCGTCCTCGAAGCGCTGCTTTACCTTCGCCATTTCGTCATTCATGTCCGCCTGGATACGGGCGCGTTCCCGTTGGGCAATGCCGATCTTGGCTATGGTGTCATTCACCTCGTCCCGGTTCTGCGGCACGGGATAGAGGGCGGCGGCGGATTTCACGCGAGTGGGCTTCTTCATCAAAAATTCTCCTTCTTCCATGCGGCATGTGTCGCGGCCTTTTCGGCTTCCCGCTGCGCTTCCCGATCCATACGGCGGCGCTCCATCGTTCCGTTGATGATCTGATAGACGCGCTGGATGCTGATGTCGAATTCGTGGGCCAACTCCTCAATGGTCCCTTCGTTCCTTTGGAACTTGTCATAGAGGGCGTCGTTACGCAGTAGCGTTGCGCCCTGAATGTCTTTCGGGAAATAGAGGGTTTGTCCACCGAATTCCCGCTTCATCCTGTCCATGATGGACAAGGCGATGTCATCGGCGCTTTTTTCTTCGATGCCCTTGTCTTCAAGTTGCTGAGACAGGATCATGGCGAAGTACGCGAGGACTTCAGGCCCTTTTTTCCGGGATACCGGCTTTTCGATCACTCTCATTTTCTTTGCTCCCTCACGCCTTCTTCTTGAAACTGAAACGTCCTTCTTCCCGCTCCCACCAGATGCGCACGCCGTTACGCTGTGCCGAGAAACGGGTGAATTTCCGGCCTTCCGCATCCGTCTTGCAACCGGCGCCGACCATGCGCAACTCCCGCCGGGCCGATTCCGAATAGGCGATTTGCACAATCGGGAACCCCTCCACGCCGACCGAATAGGCCATGACGGAGAAGCCCTGTTCCATCAGCCACTCCAACACGCCTTTCAGGCGGCGGTGGGCATCCTCGAAGCCAGCGGGCGCCCGGTTGATGGCCTCGTCCAGGCCAAGGGCTGCGTCGTGGGGCGTGTCGATTTCGGCCAAGGCCGTCTTGAGTTGCCGCAGTTGGTCCTGATACTTTCTTGCCAAGTGGTCGGAATCCCCTTCAACGCCGAAGGTGGGGTGTTCCTTCCAGTCGCGCCCCAAGGCCCGGTCAGCCATGATGGCAACCAGGTTGCGCACCAAGGGCAGGACTCGAATCGTTGCGTTCATGCTGCTTCTCCCTTCATTTCCGCGCCGCAGGGCGGCGCCACCCAAAACACGAAGCAACCACACGCCCGCTTCGCTCCGATCACTTCCCCGGCGGCCAACGGCCCTACCGGGTTCTCCGGCAGCACCACCAGCTTGGGCCGCTCGGTATTCACATCCACGCTCTCCACCGTGTAGCCCTGTTCGGATAGCTGCATCACGGCTGAATACACAGCCTGCAAGCGCTCCAGGAGGCGGTTATTCCGGTTCGCTGGCCTCTCGTGGGGGGCGGGACTTGGCGGGACCGGGGGATAGCCATCAACGGGTTTCATGCTTCCTCCCGGCGGCTGTCGTTACAGTCCAGGCCGTCCAGTAGATCAAGCTGCACACCGCCTGCGCCTTCGGTATTCTCTGCACCGCTCATCCCGTCATGGCCCATCAGCTTGTCCAGTTCAGCCTGCTTGATTTGCGCCTCCAGCACCCTGCCATAGCGATGCAGTGCCGACTTTGAAACGGCGTGCCCATCGGCGGTCAGTTGCTTCGCCAGTCCCGCGTAATCCTGAAATCCGCAGTCGTAGAGCTTGCGCTGAATCATGCGGCGGACATCGGGCGGGAAGCCTTCAATCTGGTTTCGGGTAACCATGCCTCAGCCCTCCACGCAACCGGAGTTCGCCCGTTGGGCCAACATGCGGCTGAGACCGGAAATGACCTTGCTCATGGCGGCGCGGGAGAGTTCGCCCAACTCCGCCACCTTGGCGGTATGGCGGGCAAAGCCCACCAGGCGGAAATCCTCCAATCCCGACCAACCGGCGCGACTGGTGAGGCCCGCAAGGGTTTCCCATTGCTTGGCCGTGGGCAGCACCTGCCCCGCCAAGCCCTTCGGCGAGGCTTGGGGCACTTTGCTGGTGTCGGGCAGGGCCTTGCCCTTCGAAAGACATTCCATCGCCTCAGCGAGCCGGGAAAGCTGCTTGTCCGTCATGTCCTTGCAAGAGGTCTTGCCGGTCTGCGTCAGCAGCAGCACTCGATAGGTGTCTTCGTCATAGCCAAGGCGCTTGGCGAGGGTGTGCACCTTCCCGATCAGGGCGGCGCGAAGTTGTGCGGGGGTCTTCATTGCGGTCTCCTCAAGCCGCCAGCCGGGCCGGTGCCATCCAGTTGGCGGCGGCCTCGACAATGACGGGATTCAGTTTGTCCAGCCCTTGGGTTTCCATCACCCGGCGGCAGGCGGCGGCCAGTTCCGCCGCATCCCGCCAATAGCCCTTGGATTGCTTTTGAAAGGCCGTCGCCGTGGCTTTGTCCACCTTTCCAAAGTTGGGCTGAATCATGTAGCCCGCCACCTCTTCCAAGGCGGTCAGGCGCTCGAAGCGCACCCGCTTGGCGCCGATGCGGCTAGCGAGCTGCGCCAGGTACGTGGACGTGCGCCCGTCCTTGAAAGGGCGGTCCATCAGGTCCGTTCCGGACAAGATCAAGCCCATGCCAGCCTCGTCGGCCAGGTAGCGCAACATTTCAAGCTGCTGCCAACGCAGGTGATTGGTTTCATCCATCACCAGGAGCTTTCCGGCCACCAGCGCTTCCAGCTTTCCGATCAGAGTATTGGCACTGCCCGACGTCTTCTCGGCGCCGAAGCCGCCAAGAATCCGCTCCGCCAGCACCTTGTTGGAAATACCCTGCGAGCAGCACACCCGCACGGCGCCGAGGTGCTTGACCAGGTACTTGCCCGCCCACGTCTTGCCCGTCCCGGGTTCGCCCACCAATTGCCCGATGGGGCCGGTCTCCAGCGAGTCCATGACGGACCGCGCCATCCGCAGCGCGTCCCGTACTTGTCTTGTTTCAATGGTTTCAGTCATGTATGCTCCCGCTTGCTTCCGTTTCAAATTGCGTCCCGTGCCCTGCCAGGCTCGTGCCGCAGACCTCCTCGTCGGCGAAATCGACTGCGGCTAAATACCGGTCGGTTTCGTCAGGCGAACTCCACTGCGAAAGCCGCTTCGAGTCATGTACTTGCGCGGCTTTCGTGCTTTCTGTTTCGGCCAATTCCGCATCCTGTTTCGCCACCAGGGCGGCCACCATCTGCCGGGCCGCATCCGAACTGGCAACCGTGGCGCCGATCTGCGCTTCTGGCATGGGGCCGTTGGCCGCCACCCACTTCCGCATTTCCGCCACCAGGTCGAGGCGGCAGCAGTTCTCCCGCAACTCGGCGACGTAGCGCATCAACACCTTGCGGCGGCGGGCCTGCTCCTTGGCGCCCTCCGAGTCCATGAAGCCGTACACCGGGGCCACGCCCGCCGCGCAGATCAAGGCCCGCTCGGTGCTGAAGACGAAGGCATAACGCGGGTCATGCCGGGATACGCGCACGGTCAGGGTTTGGCCGGTATGGGTCAGCAAGGCATCGTCGTAATATTCCGTGCCGTCCCACATCAGGTAACCGCCCTGAATCTTGCGGGTGTCTTCCTCGGCGAAGGCCAGGAGTAGCGCCCGCTCTTCCACGTGAGTACGCGTCCAGCCCGCATCAATATGGGTTTGGTACGCCTGCGCCGGGCTGAGACCACCCATCGTCCCGTTCTGCGGACTGCGGTGATAGAAGCCCATGGCGGTTTCGAAGTCCGCGTGGAAATCCTCCCACGTGCCGGGGTAGGGCATCGGCGCCTTGCCCACGTTGTGGGTTTTCTGGCGCATGCGTTCGCCGCCCACCCACCCCGGCATCATGGAAAGCACCGTGCCTTCGATGACGGAGAACAGCCCTTCGATGGGCTTGGCCGGGGCGTTGTAAGGCCGGGCGCGGACCACTTGGCGGCCCTCGTCGATCAACTCCCGCACGTCCCCACTGCCGGGCATTTCACCCACCACGAACTGACGTTGCAGGGTCTGCGTCAGGCGGGAGATTTCCGTGAAGGCCGCCATCATTTCATGCCATGAGTATTCCGAACCATTGTCCAGGTAGAGGGTCAGCGGCAGGCCCCACACGGCGCACATGGCGGCGAACGACGAGGCGACATGCACCTGTTTGACGCCTTCGCCCTTCTCCAGCAGCACCAGGCAGACATACAGGCGGTTCGTGGCCACGTCGTGCCAGCAGATGGCGCGGGGATAGGCCACGGAACCATCCGGGCGGTGGATGGCAATGTCGATGGGGTGCACATCGCCCACCACCACATCCATGGGTTTCAGATTGGCGCGACTGCGCCGGATGCGCGGGATATGCACGTCGAAGAACTTTTTTGCGTCCTTGTCGGCGACCGCCAGCAAGCTGCTCTTGCGGAATTTCTCCACGAAGGCGCGGGACACGCGGCAGGCCGGTTTCAATTCCATGGTCGGCGCGGACCAACCGGCGCCCTTGGACATTTCTTCCAGCTTGAGGGAAGCGAATTTCTGGATCACGTTCCAGCCCGCCGCACCGGACGCCCACAGGGAGCGCACGTAGTCTTCCAGGGCTTCGGCGATGGCCTGTTGGGAACCTTCGTCCAGGGGGCAGGAAGCGTCCCATTCGCGGGTCACCAGCACCCGCCGGGTGTTCAGGTCACCGCGCTGACGGGGCTTCAGCCCGTGCACATGTTCGGTTTCGTAGCGCTTCAGCCATTCATAGAGTTGGGACTTGCCGAGACGAACCGCCTTGCCGTCCTGGCGGGTATGTTCCCGCGCCAGCACATCGGCGATGGCGGCGGCGCGTTCCGGGCTGTTCTTCGCCAAGCCGATGATGGGGCGGATGATGCCGAGTACCCACATGGCCTTTGCTCCGCGCTTGGCGGCGGTCGGGTCACAGGTCACCACGGAGAGGGTCAGCGTCACGGACGGCGCCTGCGGCAGGGTTTCCCCCGCCTGTGCTGTCAGCCATTTGGCGTAGAGGGCGTGCGGTAGCGATGGGGCATAAACCTCGTAGCGCGTCCCGGATTTGCCGCCCTGGCTGGCGACGGTGCGCACATTGAGGGTGTTCCCGCGCCACGCCCCTTTCGCCAGCGCACTGCGCCCGTTTGCATCGGCTATCCCGGCTAGTTCCGCGAACTGTTGCGCGGTCAGCCAATTCCCCTCCGGCGCCAGCGCGGCAAGCGGGGCCGGAGCGGGAAGAGAAGATAGGCGCAGGGCGGGAAGCATGACGGAATGCCCTTTACTCTTCGATCACGCCGTCTTTGATGCCCAGCAAGACGGCAGCCTTATGGGCATTGCCACGCTTTCCTTTGGTCTTTCCGTTGATGACGTCGAACACCGCTTGGCGTGTCAGCCCGTGGTCACGCGCCCACTTCGAGACATTCACGCCGCGTCGCTCAAAGTCGGCGCGGACTTCTTCCGGGGTTTTAAGCTGGCTCATGTCCGCTCCTTGTCGTAAAGTGTCGAAATACTCGGTATAGGCGGATTATTGATGCTATAGCATCGCATGTCAAGGGGAAATATGATGCTTTCGCAACTAGAAGATAGACTAAAAGATGCTATGGCAGAAAAGTTCCATACAGTCAAAGAGTTGTCTGTGGCTACCGGAATCCCATATCCATCCCTACGCGAATACCTGAGCGGTAAGAAACGCCCTGGATTTGATGCTTTAGCGTCTTTTGTGAAAGCTACTGAAATCTCGGCGGACTGGCTTCTCACCGGGGAAGGTGAGAAGGAAAGGAAACCGGGGTACAACCAGTCTCCAGAAAGCGCAGCCGTCATCCGGGCGGCAATAGAAGAATTGCAGGCTTGGCAAGTCAGAGAACAGCGTTTTTTGCCTGCTCAAAAATTTGTAGAGGCGGTGTTTACGCTCTGCGAGCTGGCGGAGGACAAGCCGGAGCGGGTCAAGCCCGCTGCCGCAATGGTTTTGCGCCTGGTGGCGTAACAAGGGGAGGTAAGGTATGGAAGATGACAAGATCGTGAAGCTGCGCCAGGCTCTTGATGCTGCGACACCGGTCAAGCCCAAGGCGCCGCGCCTCCAGCTTGTCCCGTCTCAGACCATTGAGGGCGACGGCAACGTCCAGGCCAGCGGCGGCAAAGTGGTACGTCAGTCCATCAAGGGGAATGGCAATACGCAAATCAACGGCCAGGTGGGGGCCATAAACATCCGGACCCCCAAGGCGCCGAAGATCGAGATTGCCCCGGCGCCGGGCAGCATCGGCGCCAACCCGGCGCTACGATCCAGGATTGAAGGGCTTATCAAGCAGGTAAATGACTACCGCTATCAGCGCTTGGGGAAAGCCTTCAAGTTCGCGGCATTCCATGGTGAACTGGCAAGCGCCTTCGGCCTCAAGCCAGCTAACTGGAAGACCATTTGGCTGTGGGATGAAGCCACCGCTGACGAGATCATTCCTTGGCTGGAAGGCAGGCTTAACAATACCCAACAGGGACGAGTCGAGAAGGCCGCGCAGCGCGAGGGGTTCAAGCATTCCCGAGGACACTTGTTCCGGATCGAGAAGGACTATCTGGAACAGTTGGGATGGGACGATGACTATGCCAAGGGGCGGCGTACTCTCATTACTGGCAAGGAGTCCCGCGCGGACATAAAGGACCCGGAGTTCCGCGCGTGGGTCGGTTATCTACGGCGAGAAGTGGAGTTGATGTATGGTGAAGCAACGGATTGACGGTAACGACAATATCCAGGTGGGGCGTGTAGAGGGTGACCTGACGATTGGCCCGGATGACCCGCTAGACCCTGACAATCCCAATCTGGTAGAGTGCCCGTCGTGCTGGAAGCTGGCTAGCCGTTCTGCTTCACCTTGCCCACGGTGCGGCTACAACATCGCCGGGCACTTTGCCGCCCTGGTCCAGGTCGAACGGGATAAGGCGGCACAGCGGAACATGATGCTCGCCTTTATGTTCTTCATGGGGGCCGGTTTGCTGATAGGCTTGTCCTGGTTCCCGGAGTCGCTGAAAGGCCCGCTTGCCTTTGCCGCGCTTGCCGGCCTGTTCGTGGCAGCCTCAAGTGCGGGACGGAACCGGCGGCGCTGATTCGGCCTCACCGGATCACTCAGGGAAATGAAGTTCCTTAATGTGGTGCGCAGTGGGGGGGGCGCAAAACAGGCGCAATGGGGGGCGCAATGCCTCCTGACCCCTCAATATTCCACGATGCGGGATGGCGTGGGGCTAATTAGGGGTTTCCATTCCACTTCTTCCAGCTTCTTCCCGCCTCTTCCCGGTATTTTCCGGTCCAGTGGCATCCGTTCATTCCGGTTTACCTTCGTCCACCCTACTGGGAAAGTGCGGCATGAGTGCGGCGGGCGACATCCTGGCCTGGATCTACGGTCCCCTGAAACCACGCTAGGCCGCCACGGGCAAGTTCATCCAGTTCGATCAGCGCCCCTATCTGCCAAACGACCGCTGGACCTGGAGCACCGGCATGGACACCAGCGGCTTGCTGTATGTACCCGAAGCCTGTGCCCAGGGCCGGGCGTGCAAGCTGCACATCGCCCTGCACGGCTGTCGGCAGGGCCAGAGCTACCTGCCGCTCAGCCCCCCGCCCGGAGGCGGCCTCTACTACGGCACGACCTTCGTGAAACACGCCGGCTACGATCAATGGGCCGACGCCAACAAGCTGGTGATCCTCTATCCCCAGGCCGACACCACCTGGAACAACCCGAACGGCTGCTGGGACTGGTGGGGCTACACCGACTCCCACTACGCCGACAAGAAGGGCGTCCAGATCCGGGTGCTGCGAGCCATGGTGGACAGGCTGGCATCCGGGGCGCGCTGAGTCCCGGAGCGAGCCTGCCTCCCGGCTTTCTGGTTTCCGACACCCCAGGGTTCGCACCAGGATGCCGGCCAAGGTGCCCGGGGCAGCAGGCTGCCCCCACCTGAGCAGGATTTCCCCTGGCTCAGGATGTCTTTCGCCCCGCCCCCAGGCCCTGGCGCTTGAGATCCTCGATCAGCCCCTGAACCGCCTCGTCCACCAGATCCAGCACCAGTTCGAAGCCCTTGGGCCCGCCGTAGTAGGGATCGGGCACATCCGCCTCGGACCCGGCTTGCCGGTATTCCAGGAGCCGCTTCAGCTTGGCCTGGTGCCAACTGGGGCATTGCTGCTTCAGCAGTTCCAGGTTATGGCCGTCCATGGCCAGGATGAGATCGAACTCGTCGAAATCCCTGGGCGCCACCTGGCGACCGCGCAGCCGGCTCAGGTCCAGCCCCCTGGCCTTGGCGGCCCGCTGGGTGCGGATATCGGGCGGTTCCCCCACGTGGTAGCCGTGGGTGCCGGCGGAATCCACCCGCACCAGTTCATGCAGTCCCTGCTCCTCCAGGCGCCGTCTCATCGCCCCCTCCGCCGTCGGCGAACGGCATATGTTGCCCATGCACACGAATAGAATCTTCATCAGGCCTGTCTCGCTCTTGATTTGCACGGCCACCCACCCTCTGGCCGCCTGTCGGGGTCATTATCTTAACCCGACGTGTCCGCGCCCGGTGAAGTCATGCCGCGAGCGAGACAGGCCATCGGCGCAGGGTGTGACGTATTCCGCAGTCTTGCGCATATATTCCGGTTCTCGCATTGCCTCGCCCATTCCTCCCGCGTAGCATTGGCTGATAGGCAAACGGGGCGAGAGCCCCGGACGCAAAGCTACGGATCCTAACCTACGACGTGGAAGGACAGCCGGGTTGCACCGCAGGGCAATCTGCCCGCGGTTCTCAACTTCGCACTTCCCGCCCGCCTTGTTCCGCCACCACCCGTGCGATGGTGAACGGTTCGGGTGCAGGGGCGGCTCCGGATGGCCACGTGCGCCCTGACAGGAGTGCTGATACATGAATATCGAATCAACGGAAGATCCGGACGTCGGCGTTTCGACGACCGGGCGAAGGTATTGCTGGCTCCCGACCATGGACCTGCGGCCCGGGATGGTCATCGCCCGGCCGATCACGGGAACACGGGGAAACCGCATCACGCTGCAATTGGCCCGCGGCGGCGTGATCAATGTGGATACCATCGCCCAGCTGGTCATCAAGGGGGTCGAGTGCGTCGCGGTGTATGAAGACGATCCGGCCGACCGGGCAACGGAGAGCTCGACCTCGGAGCGGTATCAGGCGAGGCTGGGCGAAATCTTCGGGCAGGAGCCCCCGACCGTTTGTCGCGGGCTGTACGCGGCGCTGATGGCGTACGGGCCATGCAAATGTTGAACACGGAAAACATCCTGGAAGATATCCCCCTGCTCGCCCGGGCTCTTCCCCCATTCCCGAAGATCGTGCTCGAGTTGCTCGATCTCCTGCGCAAGGATCAATTCTCCCTCGATTGCCTGGTACGCCTCGCCCGGAACGATCCCGTCATTTCCGCCAACATCCTGGCAAACGCGAACCATATCCGCCGTTTGAGGATTCAGTCGGACCTGTCGGACCCGTTCGCAGCGGCATCGCTCATCGGCATGAACTGCATCAAGGGCATCGTCGCCTCGGTCGGCATGAACCAGTTTCTGGCCGGCCCGGGCGGCGACCCCTTCTTCTTCCGCCACTCCCTGGCCGTGGCCGTCGTCGCCCACGAACTGGCCTTGCTGACCGGGGTTTCACCTGAAGAGGCCTATGTTGCAGGCATGCTTCATGACATCGGCCAGCTCTGCTTCCACGTCGTGGACCACCTTGCCCTTGCCGAGACGTCCCGGCGTGCGGCCGTGGATGGCCGGCTCATTGAGCATGAGACCGCCGCCTTCCAGACTGACCATTGCCGCCTGGGTGCCGAGTTGGCGGAACACTGGAACCTGCCGGAAGAAATCGTGTCCGCCATCCGCACCCATCACGACGGGGCGACCGTCACCAGCAGGCTCCAGGCGACCGTCTGCGTGGCCGACACCCTGGCCAGGGCGCTCGACCTCCCGCCGTCACCGAACAATCGGGTGACCTGCCTCAACGGCGCCGCCGTGGAGGCGCTCGGACTCCACTGGAACAGCCCGGAGATGGCCGATTGCTTTGGGCGCTGCCGCGCCCGCGCCCGTCAGGCGATGAAACTCGTCCAGTAAGCCGGGATTCAGCCAGGGCGGACAAACGGTCGCCGACGCAGAAAATTGGCTGGCCGATGGCCCTGCCGGCCCCGGCCCAGGCGATATAATGCGTCGCTTCCGCCGGCCCGCCTCGCGCTCCATGCTCCACCCCATCCTCATTTTGCCGTTTGCTTTCGCCTTGAGGGAAGCGCCATGAGTTTCGCAGGCAAGGGGGAAAGCCAGGCGGAGTCGCTGGCGGAATTCCTGGCGCCGGGCATCGAGGCGTCCGACGTACCCGAACTCGCGCCGCTGCTGCGGGCCGGCCCCCTCGTCTCCTCCTTCATCACCCTCTTTCGCGGCTCGGATGCGGAGGTGCTGGCCAGGCTCCTGGTGCTCAGGGAGATCGGGCGCCAGGCGGGCGAAATGCCGCGCTGGAGCCCCGAGGCGCTCAGGGCGCATTTCGCCTATCTGGACTCGGTAAAACTGGAGACGGTACTGAAGCGCCTGCGGGAAAACGCCCTCCTGTCCATCGCGGAAGACGGCCAGTACCAGCTCTCCGACCTGGGGCGCAACGCGGTGGCGGCCCTGGGCATGCTGGTGCGCTTCTCGGCGGAGGAAGACCTGGAACTGGGCTTTCTCACCGCCCAGCTGGCCGGCCTCCAGGCGGTGGGCGCCGTGAGCGCCGAGGCCCTGGGCCACCTGCTGTCCAAACTGAACGAGTTGGCCTGGCATTTCGAGGAGGCCATCGCCTCCGGCTCCGAGTTCCGCATCCAGGCGGCGCGCCGCCGGCTCGCCGCCAACCTCACCTGGCTGGAGAAGGGCACCGCCGTCTTGAACACCCTGCTGGCCGACCCGGACGTACCGTTCGAACTGGCCACGGTGGCGCAGAAGATAGGTCTGGCCCAGTCCCGGCTTTCTCGGGCGGACGCCGCCTTCCAGAGGGCGCTGAACAAGATCGAATCCCAGCGGGTGACCCTGGGCGCCTTCGGCATTTCCTCCAGCGACGTGGCTATCTGGCTGCGCACCCTGGCGGCAGGCGATCTGGCCGCCCTGGCCGAGGGCACGGTCTCTCCCGCCCCGGGCGTCGCCTTCCTAGCGGGCGGCCACGAGTTGCTGGACCGGGCGGAACTGCTGCTCTCGGACGAGACGCAGCGGCTGGAGGCGGACACCCGCCTGCCCCCGGCCCTGGCCGCGCCCATGGCGGGCGTGGCGGAAAAGGAAGACCTGCGCCTCCTGGAGCATTTCACCGGGCGCCTATCTGCCCTGGAAGAAGCGACCGACCTGGCCCGGGCCGTGAGCGGCGGCGGATTTCCCTCCGCCTCCTACCGATTGTCGCTCCTGGCCCTGCTGGCGGACGGCGAAGCGGCCGGGCCGACGGGCGGCGCCATAGCCGAGTTTATGCGTCTGCCGCTCTCGGTGCATTTCGGCGCGGAACTGGCGACCGTAAATCAGGACGAGATCGCGGCCATCTCGTCCGGCAGCGTCTCGCCTCGACAAAGACTTGAATGAACCGCAGAGGCGCAGAGGCGCGGAGAAAATCTCCCCTCGCCTTCTGCCCAGACTGCATTGGATTGACGATATGGACTGTGTGTTGGAAGGTATTGGATTTGGTTTTCCTCTGCGCCTCCGCGCCTCTGCGGTAAGAAGGTAATTCATGGACCACGAACTTCGCACCCTGACTGCCCGGCTGATCGCCGCCAGGGCACTGCCGCGCACCGACCCGCTGGTGCGCCGCGCCCTGGTGGATGAAGGCTTCCGCCAGGACCTGGAACACCGGCTCTCGGCCGTGGGCCTGCAACTGCTGGACAACCCCTACGCCTCCCACGTGGCGGTGGCCCTCACGCCGGACGTGCATGAACCGGTGTTCGGCCATGGGCGGGAATACGCCGCCAGCAACCTGGGGCTGAAACGGGACGAGATCGCTCTCCTGGTGATCCTCTGGGCGCTCATCATCCTGCCCAAGCGGGAGCGGCAACTGACGCGGCACGAACTGGAGGACGAGGGCCAGGAGGACCTGTTCGGCGCGGCCCGGCCCATGCCCCAGGGCGAGGCGGTATCCGCCCCCCTGTCGGAAGCCTCCCTCATCGCCGATTTCGCCGGCCAGTTGGGCGGGCGGCACAAGCTGGGGCAGTTCATGCTGCCGCGCCTGGCGCGCCTGGGCTTCATCGAACGCCGCTCCGGCATGATCCTTGAAGGGCCGCTCCTGGACATCCTGCTGGACTACCGGGTGCTGGCCGAACGCATCATCCACGGCACCCTGGCCGAAGTCCTGGCCAAGGCCGGCCGCAGCCTGCCCCAGTCCCCGGCACTGGACAACGAAGAGGCGGCAGACGAAACCGAGGATGGCGAGGCTTTGGAATGACCCCTACCGTAGGTCGGGCTTCAGCCCGACATCCAAGACGCCCCTGTCGGGTTGAAACCCGACCTACGAATCGTGCCGAGGTTTTGGCTTTCCCCCTGGATTACCCCGAATGTTCCACATAAAGACCCTGGAAGTGGTGCACTGGGACTACTGGCAAAGGTTCAGTCTGCCCCTGGATGCCCAGATCGTCACCATCGTCGGCCCCAATGGCTCGGGCAAGACCACGCTGCTGGACGCCCTGCGCACCCTCTTCGCCCTGCGCTGCTCGGGCAAGCGGGATTTCCGCCGCTACGTGCGGCGATCAAGGCACGGCTTCGCCTGGATCCGGGCGGTGGTGGCCAACCAGGCCGCCCCGGGCGGGAAGCGCCCCTTCTTTCCCTGCATGAAGGACGAGGTGACCCTGGCCTGCCGCATCCGCCGCGCCGGCGGCGACTGGACCCGGGACTACGCCATCGTGGATGGCGACCTGCCCATCGAATCCCTGGAGGAACAGGGGGAATGGGCCGGCCTCAAGGACTACCAGAACCGCCTGGCCTGGGGCGGGCTCACCCCGGCCATCGCCAAGGTGCTGTCCCTGGAACAGGGCGACACGGACAAGCTGTGCGAATACAGCCCACGGGCGCTCCTGGACCTGGTGTTCGATGTCTTCGGCGACAAGGAGGTGCTGGACAACTACCAGTCGGCGCGGGAGGAGCAAAACAACGCCGATCGGGAGATGGCATCCCTGGGCCTGGACCTGGAGCGGCTGCGCGCCCAGGCCGAGGCGCGCAAACAGGAAGCCAACCGCTACCTGGAATGGCGGTCCTTGCACGACGAGTCCCTGGCTCTGGAATCCGAGATCGTGCCGCGCCTGGAGGCCTCCGAACTCTCCCGCCAGATCGCCTCCGAGCGCGGCGACCTGTCCTTCCTGATCATGGAGCGCCAGTCCTGCCGCCTGGGGCTGGAGGTGGCGAAGGCGCTCCTGGAGCGTGTGCAGAGGGAGAAGCAGGAGGGCGACCGGCTGCTGGCGGAAGTCCGGGGCCGGGAGCAGGCGGCCGAGGACGCCCACACCGCCGCCCGCGACCGGGTGCGGGACGGGGAGAGACTGCTGGACGAGCGGGACAAGCTGCGCGCCCGGGTGGCGGCGGAACACGGCCAGGACGCCCTGGCCCTGGAGCAGGACTTTGCGGCCACCGAATCGGAACTCACCGGGCTGCGCCAGGAGGAACGCCATCTCCAGGAGGAATTCGAGCAGAAGGCGGAAGCCCTGCGCGCCGCCCGGGACAGGCGCGGCCCGCCCTCGGACCCGGAGGTGGCACGTTTCCGGCGCCTGTTGCAGGACGCGGGCATCGCCCACAGGAGCCTGTCCGAGATCGTGGAGGTGGCCGATGCCGGCTGGCAGCCGGCCCTGGAGGCGGTCCTCAAACCCTATCGCCACGTCATCCTGCTGGAGAAGGAATCAGACCGTTTCGCCGCCTGGGCCCTGGGCGAGCGGGAGCGGTTCCGCCATTTCGTGGTGGCGGAGCGGGAAGCGGTGCCCCAGCCCCGGCCGGGCAGCCTGGCCGAAGTGGTGCGCTTTGCGGAAGACGCGCCGCGCTGGCTGGCGGAACTCCTGAACCGCATGCGCCGGGTGGAGGACGCGGATTCCGCCCGGGATCTGCCCCGGGAGCAGGAATGGATCACCCGGGACGGCTACCACCGGGAGCGGCGCGGAGCGCGTCACCTGGGCCGGCCCGCGGACTTCCATTTCGGCGAACTGGCGCGCCAGGCGCGGATCGAGCAACTGGAGAAGGACATCGGGAATCTGGACCGGAGCCTCTCCACCTTGCGCCCCCGGCTGGAGCAGACCAACGAAAGATTTTCCGCCCTGAGAAGCCGGCTCCTGGGCCTGCAATCGGCCCAGCTCCTGGCATCCCGCTCGGCGGACTACGCGGAGGCCGAAGCCGCCCTGCCCCGGGCCCGGGAAGCCCAGGCCGCGGCCCTGGCCGAGCGGAGCGAGTTGCAGAGCGAGGCGGAACGGGCCCGGGACCGGGTGTCGGGCATCCGGGTCGAACTGGAGCGGCGCTCGCGGGACCAGAACAGTGCCGAAGAGCGCCTGAAGACCATCGAAACCGAGAGCAGCCAGAGGCGCTATGAACAGGCCCAGCGTATCCAGCGCCTGCGCCGCCTGCGGCGCGGCATGCCCCGCTCCTGGCGCACCGCCGAGAGTCTCGCGCCGCTGATCCAGCATTACGGCGATGCCCGCGGCGCCCGGAACGAGCTGGGCCGGCTGAAGGACAGGCTGGAGACGGGCGAATGGATCAAGGACGAATCCGTGCTGGCCCTGCGCGACCGCATGGCCGCCGACGTGGAGCAGCGGGAGAACGACTATCGGGAGCGCCAGGGCTACTGTGCCAGCGCCCGGCGCATCAGCGATGAAGCCCGCGCCGCCTACATCGCCAAGCTGAGAGCCACCGTGCGCCAGTACGGCAAGAACCTGCGCGCCCTGGGAGAACTGGCCCACGTGGAGGTGGAATGCCCGGCGCCCAGCCTGGAAAACGACGACGCCGCGCTCGCCCGGGCCGGCCTGGAGGTGCGCTTTGACTTCGATCGCAAGGGCGCCGTGGGACTGAACGACGGCGAGGCGTCCGGCGGCCAGCAGGTCATGAAGTCCCTCATCCTGCTCATCGCGCTGCTCATGGACGAGAGCCGTCCCGGCGGCTTCGTCTTCATTGACGAGCCCTTCGCCCACCTGGACGTGGCCAACATTGATCGGGTCGGCTCCTTCCTGCGCGCGACGAGAGCCCAGTACCTCATCACCACGCCCGTCACCCACAACGCCAACGTCTTCGCCCCGGCCCAGCTCACCCTGGTCACGCGCAAGAAGGCCCCCGGTGAAGAATGGGCGCCCGCCATCGGCGTGCTCAAACGCATGCAAGACTGACCCGACATCCCGAAAGGCAAGCCATGAGCACCCATTACAACCAGCTCCCCGCCGATCTCCCGGTGCCGGAGGACGACGGCGCGGCGGCCCATCTGGAGGGCTGCCGCCTGCCCGAACTGGCGCTGCCGGCGACCGACGGCACGACGGTCGAGCTTTCGAGCCTCTCCGGCCGCTGGGTGATCTACGTCTACCCCATGACCGGCAAACCGGGCGTGCCCCTGCCCGAGGGCTGGGACGGCATCCCCGGCGCTCGCGGCTGCACGCCCCAGTCCTGCGGTTTTCGCGATCACCACGCCGAGCTCAAGGCCCTGAACACGGGCGTCTACGGCCTGAGCAGCCAGACCAGCGATTACCAGAAGGAAGTCCATGACCGGCTGCACCTGCCGTTCGAACTGCTGAGCGATGTTTCCCTCGCCCTGAAGGCGGCCCTGCGCCTGCCCACCTTCCCGGTGGCCGGGATGGAACTGTACCGGCGCCTGAGCCTCATCGTGGAAGAAGGGCAGATCAGGAAGGTGTTCTACCCCGTCTTCCCCCCCGACCGCAGCGCCGACGAGGTGCTGGCCTGGCTCAGGCAACGGCCCTAACACGGCGAGTCTGCCTTCGTATTCGCACCACCCATTTGCGCGCCCCGGCCCAATCGGCTAGGCTTGCAAGTTCTACGACTGGCGCCAGAACCATGAGCATCACCATCAAGACCCCGGAAGAGATTGCAAAGATGCGCGTTGCCGGCCGATTGGCCGGGGAGGTGCTGGATTACATAGGGCCCTTCGTCAAACCGGGGGTGACCACCGGCGAACTGGACAGGCTGTGCCATGACTACATGGTGAACGTCCAGGGCTGCGTGCCGGCACCGCTGAATTACGCGCCGCCCGGTTACGCCCCCTACCCCAAGTCCATCTGCACCTCGATCAACCACGTGGTGTGCCACGGGGTGCCGGGGGAGAAGGCCCTGAAGAAGGGCGACATCGTCAACCTGGACATCACCACCATCAAGGAGGGCTACCACGGCGACACCAGCCGCATGTTCCTCCTGGGCGAGCCTTCCATCCTGGCCAAGCGCCTGTGCAAGGTGACCCTGGAATGCCTGTGGCTGGGCATAGCCCAGGTCAGGCCGGGCGCCCGCCTGGGCGACATCGGCCACACCGTCCAGCACCACGCGGAAAGGAACGGTTTCTCCGTGGTGAAAGAGTTCTGCGGCCACGGCATAGGCAGCCATTTCCACGAGGAACCCCAGGTGCTGCACTATGGCAAGGCCGGCACCGGCCCGGTGCTGGAACCGGGCATGATCTTCACCATCGAGCCCATGATCAATGCCGGCAAGGCGGCCATATCCGAACTGCCCGACGGCTGGACCATCATCACCCGGGACCGCAGCCTGTCCGCCCAGTGGGAACACACCATCCTGGTGACCGAGACCGGCCACGAGGTGCTGACCCTGTCCGCCGGCGCCCCGCCCCGCCCCGTGTTCGGGGCGTAAGGCAGGGCAATAACCCGGATTCACCGCAGAGACGCAGAGGCGCTGAGAAAACCATGATTTGCGACCTTTGACCCGTTCGATAAATTTCCCGGCTTGGGCTAAGGGGTTTTCCCTCTGCGCCTCCGCGCCTCTGCGGTTCAAATGGCTTTTTCGATTTTTCCAAGCTTCGAATCTCCCATGTACGACTCATCCAAGGTTCCCGCCCTGATCCAGGCCCTGCGCCAGCGCAACAAGGAAGTCCAGGCAGAGTTGCGCCGCGCCTACGAGAGCGACGGCGACGCGGAGGCCTGCCTGGAGGGACGCGCCTTCCTGGTGGACGGCATCATCCGGGAAGTGGTGGTCGCCTGCGGCATCCCCACCGACGTGGCCCTGGCCGCCGTGGGCGGCTACGGCCGGGGCGAACTGTATCCCTGCTCCGACGTGGATGTGCTCATCCTGCTGCCGGGGGATCTCGGTCCGGAAGCCAAGGCCAGCGTCGAGCGCTTCGTCGGCGCCCTGTGGGACGTGGGCCTGGAACTGGGCCACAGCGTGCGCACCCTCCCGGAATGCCTGGAAGAAGCGGCACGGGACGTGACCGTGGAGACCAACCTGCTGGAAGCGCGCTTCCTGTGGGGCCAACTGGATCTCTACCGGCGCTTCGAGACCGGCATGCGCGAGGTGATGGATGCCCAGGCCTTCTACAAGGCAAAACGCCTGGAACAGGAGCAGCGTTACGCCCGCTTCAACGACACGCCCTACTCCCTGGAGCCCAACTGCAAGGAGAGCCCGGGGGGGCTGCGGGACCTTCAGGTCATAGGCTGGATCGGCCGGGCCGGCGGCCTGGGAAGCACCTGGTCCATCCTGGCGCACCGGCACTCCCTGATGCTGCCCCACGAGCAGGCCCAGGTAACCAAGGCGGAAAACTTCCTGCAACATCTGCGCATCCGCCTGCATCACCTGACCGGACGCCGCGAGGACCGCCTGCTGTTTGATCACCAGGAAGCGGTGGCCCGAGCCTTCGGCCTGGAGGCCCATGAGCACCACCGCGCCTCGGAGCGCCTGATGCAGGCCTATTACCGCAACGCCAAGACGGTGACCCAGCTCAACACCATCCTGCTCCAGGGCATGGGAGCCATCATCTTCAACCAGGGGGAACATGCCCCGATCGTCATTGACGAGTATTTCCAGTCCGACCGGGAAATGCTGGACGTACGCTCCGAGGACGTGTTCGAGAAGCATCCCGACGCCGTCCTGCGGTGCTTCCTGGTCATGGAACGCCAGTCGGAATTGAGGGGCATGACCGCGCGCACCCTGCGCGCCCTGTGGCGCGCCCGGCTGCTGATAGACAGCGATTTCCGGCACGCCCCGGAGAACCGCCGGATCTTCCTGCAACTGTTCCAGCAGCGCAGGGGGCTGGTGCACGCACTGCGGCGCATGAATCAGTACGGCATCCTGGGCAAGTACCTGCCGAATTTCGGCAAGATCGTGGGCCAGATGCAGCATGACCTGTTCCACGTCTACACGGTGGATCAGCACATTCTTCAGGTGGTGCGTAACCTTCGGCGCTTCACCCTGGCCGAGCATGCCCACGAATACCCCTTCTGCAGCCGGCTCATCACCGGCTTCGAGAAACCCTGGGTGCTCTACGTGGCGGCCCTGTTCCACGACATCGCCAAGGGCCGGGGCGGCGATCATTCCAAGCTGGGCATGAAGGACACGCGGGAATTCTGCAAGGACCACGGTATTTCCGAGGAGGACACCGCCCTCATCGTATTCCTGGTGGAGCACCACCTTTCGATGTCCGCCGTCGCCCAGAAGCAGGACCTGGGCGATCCGGAGGTGATCCGCGCCTTCGCCGACATGGTCCAGAACCAGCGGCGCCTGACCGCCCTCTACCTGCTGACCGTGGCCGACATCCGGGGCACCAGCCCCAAGGTGTGGAACGCCTGGAAGGGCAAGCTGCTGGAAGACTTGTTCCGCACCACCTCCCGACGCCTCAGGGGAGACAGCCCGGAGGTCGCCCTGGGCATCCCGCAGCGGCAGGAGGATGTCCGGCGCAAGCTGCGCTTTCATGGCCTCATGCCCGGTGTCGAGGAGGCCTTGTGGCAGGAACTGGACACGGTCTATTTCATGCGCCACGACATGGAAGAGATCACCTGGCACACGCGCATGCTCTATCACCGCCCGGCCGGCGAGGAGCCGGTGGTCAAGGCACGCCTGTCCACCGCGGGCGAAGGCCTACAGGTAATGATCTACACCCGGGACCAGCGCGACCTGTTCGTGCGGCTCTGCGGCTTCTTCGCCCGGCTCGGCTATTCCATCGTGGACGCCAAGATTCACACCACCCGCCACGGCTACGCCCTGGACAGTTTCGTCCTCCTGGACCCGGCCGACACCCTCAATACGCGGGACATGATCGGTCTCATCGAGCACGACCTGGTGCAGCGCCTGACGAAGCAGGCACCGCCGGACAAGCCCACGGCCGGACGCCTGTCCCGGCTGGTCAAGCATTTCCCCATCACCCCGGAGGTGGTCATACGCCCGGACGAGAAGGGCAGCCTGTGGATACTCTCCATCACGGCGGCGGACCGCCCCGGCCTCTTGTTCGCCGTGGCCCAGGTCCTGGCCAGGCATGGCATCAACCTGCACACCGCCAAGATCGCCACCCTGGGCGAGCGGGTGGAGGACACCTTCCTCCTCTCGGGCGCCGACCTGGCCCAGGAGCAGACGCTGCTGCAAGTGGAGACGGAATTGCTGGAACAGTTGCAGACCTAGTGGGGAGTGGGATTGGGGCGCCTATCTCACAAGCGCTCTTACAAAGTGCTACAAGTCCTTAAGTTGAGGCATAATTCGGCGACGAACCCGAATCAGACCCGGAAGGCGAGACTCATGGAAAAACATTGCATCCCGGCAGCCAAGCGCGAAGCCACTCTCTGCAAGAATCTGCTGTGGGCCGGGGCCTTGGCCCTCGCCACCGTCAGCCTGCCGGCATCCGCCGTGGAAGGCGTGATCTTCGCCGGCAACGGCAACGCGGTAGACGCCCTTGGCATCAACGTGCGCACCGATCCCTTGAAGACCTGGACTTTCCAGAATGGCGGCTCCGCCGTGGTCCTCGGTGAAGCGGAAATCGCCTACTGGCACGGCAAGGAAGCCCAGGTGCCGAACACCAACACCAACCGCAGCATCACCGAAATCGGTTTCAAGCCGGTACTGCGCTATTACCCCCTGGCATCGGATGCCTTTCGCCCCTACCTGGAAGCGGGCCTGGGCATGCATCTGCTGTCCCATACCCGCATCAATCAGGAGCGCCAACTGCCCACCGCGTTCGAATTCGGCGAGATTCTGGGGCTCGGCGTCCAGTTTTGCCCCCGCCTGGCCTGCTCGGTGGCGGTGCGCCTGCAACACGTCTCCAATGCCGGCATCAAGCAACCCAACAACGGCATCACCTTCTCGCAAGCCTCGTTCGGCTACCGCTTCTGAAGCTCAGGCAACAAGCAAAAGGGCGGGCCATTCGGCCCGCCCTTTTGCATTTCCGGAGACCGCGCGCGCGGGCCGCAAAGACCTAGATCAGCGGCACGCCCACCTTCTTCTCGCCCCGCTCGTACACCACGTTGGCGCGGCCGACGATCATGGGGTCCAGCGGGCCGATCCGGTCGTTGTCCTTCCTGTCGTAGGGCAGGCGATGCAGGATGTAACGCAGGGCGTTCAGGCGCGCCCGCTTCTTGCAGTCGGACTTGATCACGGTCCAGGGCGAATCCGCCGTATCCGTATAGAAGAACATCGCCTCCTTGGCCGTGGTGTAGTCGTCCCATTTATCCAGGGAGGCAAGGTCAATCGGACTCAGTTTCCACTGTTTGAGGGGGTGGACCTTCCTCTCCTTGAAGCGCTGGCGCTGGGCCTTCCGGCTCACCGAGAACCAGAACTTGATCAGGTGGATGTTGTTCCTGACCATCATGCGCTCGAATTCCGGCGCCTGGCGCATGAACTCCTGGTATTCCTTGTCGGTGCAGAAGCCCATCACCCTCTCGACGCCGGCCCGGTTGTACCAGGAACGGTCAAACAGCACGATCTCGCCGGCGGTGGGCAGATGCTGCACGTAGCGCTGGAAATACCACTGGCCGCGCTCGATCTCGCTGGGCTTTTCCAGGGCCACCACCCGCGCTCCCCGCGGATTCAGGTGCTCCATGAAGCGCTTGATGGTACCGCCCTTGCCCGCCGCGTCCCGGCCCTCGAACAGGATCACCACCTTCTGGCCGGTCTCCTTGACCCAGGCCTGAAGCTTCAACAATTCCACCTGAAGGCGGTATTTCTGCCGCTCGTAGTTGCCCCGGGACATCAGGTTCTTGTAGGGGTAGCCCCCCGTACGCCAATCCGGGGACAGTTCCTCGTCGGGGCTGGTCGCGGGCTTGATCAGGGGCCTCTGCTGCTTGAGCAGCCCCTTCAGCAACAGGGTCGCTTCTTCCGGCGACACGCCGGTCAAAACGTCTTTCATGGCATTGAGCCGGGCTTCCCGCGCCGCAGAGATGGCTTCCTCCACGGCGAACTCCTCCACGTGCTCGACGCTGTCGGTGGGACCGATGTCGCCGGCCGATGTGCGCCGGGTGCGGGAAACACGGCTGCGAGCGGGAGTGGTACTGAGAGCGGGCGCGGGCTTTTCGGCCGGCCGGGAGTCGGGTGTTGCGTCCTGCTGGATCTTCGTATCCATGACACTTCCTTACCGATGGCGAGAATTGGGCAATTCCCATTCGGAAACGATTCTGCATCCATTCGGCCACCGCCACAAGCCCGGGGCCACGCCGCTCGCGCAAACTGTAGCGATCCGGCTTTCAGAATTTCCCGAAGGCTGCGGTCTCGGGTGGTTCAGGGCTCACTCTTCCACGCCCGGACTGCCGGGCAAGAGTTCCTCCGTGAAGCCGAAGCGGCTCATGTCGGCCATGCGCATGGGGTAGAGGATGCCCCACAAGTGGTCGCATTCATGCTGGACGACCCGGGCATGAAAGCCCTCCGCCTCCCGTTCCAGGAGACGGCCGTCGGGGTCGAAGCCGGCATAGGCGAGGCGCCGGTGGCGCGGCACCAGGCCGCGCAGCCCGGGCAGGGACAGGCAGCCCTCCCAGCCCGCCTCCGTCGCATCCCCCAGGGGGGTCAGGACCGGGTTGCACAAGATGGTGAAGGGCACGGCCTCGGCCTGGGGATAGCGCTCGCTCTTGTCGAAACCGAAGATCACGACTTGCAGCGAGACACCGATCTGGGGTGCCGCCAGACCCACCCCGCCGGCGGCGGCCATGGTTTCCATCATGTCCCGCACCAGCTCACGCAGTTCCCGCGTGCCGAAGGCCGAGACCGGCTCCGCCTTCCGAAGAAGCCGCGCGTCGCCCATCCTGAGGATTTCACGAACCATCGCCCCCCCCCTTCCGCGCCAGCCTGTAGGCCGGGTTTCAACCCGACATCATGCCTTGTCGGGATGAATCCCGACCTACAGATTCACGCTCTCGACTCGCAGCCCATGCACACCTGCTCGATGATCTTCTTCACCTTGCCCATGGCGTCATGGGATACGGCCTCCAGGGCGGAAAACTCGATGTGGTGCAGGCTGTCGCCGCGCCCTGCGGCGTAGTTGGACACCACGGCCAGCGCCGCGTAGGGCAGCCCCAGCTCGCGCGCCAGGGCGGCCTCCGGCATGCCGGTCATGCCCACGATGTCCGCCCCATCCCGCTCCAGGCGGTTGATCTCCGCGGCGGTCTCCAGGCGCGGCCCCTGGGTCGCGGCATACACGGCGCCATCCACCAGGTCCACGTCCGCCAGGAGCCCCGCATCCAGCAGCCGGCGCCGGGTATCCAGGTCGTAGGGCTCGGTGAAATCAATGTGCACCACGGGCCGGTCGGTGGACTCGTGAAAGGTCGCCCGCCTGCCCCAGGTGTAATCAATGATCTGGTGCGGCACGACCAGGGTACCCGGCCCGAGGCCCGCCCGGATGCCGCCCACCGTGGCGACGGAAACGACACTGGTGCCGCCCATCTCCCGCAGCGCCCAGATATTGGCGCGGTAATTCACCATGTGGGGCGGGATGGTATGGCCGTAGCCGTGGCGCGCCAGGAACAGGACGTCCACCGGGCCGATGCGTCCGAAGGTAATGGCACCTGAGGGCTCGCCGTAGGGCGTACGCACCACCTGACGCCGCAGGACTTCCAGGTTGGAGAGTTGGGTGAGGCCGGTGCCCCCGATCACTGCGAGCATATAAATGTCAGAATATTCAAGGGGATGAATGGCCATTCCGGAACCCCGGAGAAGGCCTGCGAAGCGGCCGATTCTATCATGGGAGCCGGATCGTGATACAATGCGCGCCCCCTTTTGTGCAGCACACCCACATGTCCCGCCCCATCCGTAACATCGCCATCATCGCCCACGTGGACCACGGCAAGACCACGCTGGTGGACCAACTTCTCCGCCAGTCCGGCACCTTCGCCGCCTACCAGCACATCGCCGAACGGGTCATGGACTCGAACGACCTGGAAAAGGAACGGGGCATCACCATCCTGTCCAAGAACACCTCCGTCGAGTACGAAGGCGTGCACATCAACATCGTGGACACCCCCGGCCACGCCGACTTCGGCGGCGAAGTGGAACGGGTGCTGGGCATGGTCAACGGCGTGCTGCTGCTGGTGGACGCCGTGGAAGGCCCGATGCCGCAAACCCGCTTCGTCACCAAGAAGGCCCTGGCCCTGGGTCTCAAGCCCATCGTCGTGGTTAACAAGGTGGACCGGGACGGCGCCGATCCGCACAACGCGGTCAACCTGACCTTCGATCTCTTCGACAAGCTGGGCGCCACCGACGAGCAACTGGATTTCCCCGTGGTCTATGCCTCCGCCCTGAACGGCTGGGCCTGCATGGAACTGGACGAGCCGCGGGAGACCATGCGTCCCCTGTTCGATACCGTGCTGAAGCACGTGGCACCGCCCGAAGCCGGTCCGGTGGAAGACCCGCTGCAACTGCAAATCTCCGCCCTGGATTACTCCTCCTACGTGGGCCGCATCGGCATCGGCCGCATCACCCGCGGCAAGGTCCGGACCGGCCAGCAGGTGCTGGTGCTCTACGGCACGCCGGAAGAGATGGCCGCCCATGAGCGCAGCCCGGTCAAGGCCAAGGTGGGCCAGGTCTTCGGCTACAAGGGGCTGGACAAGATTCCCCTGGAAGAGGGCCTGGCGGGCGACATCGTGCAGATCACCGGCATCGAGGATCTGGTGCTGGGCGCCACCATCGCCGATCCGGACCAGCCCGAGGCCCTGCCGCTCCTGAAGATTGACGAGCCGACCCTCTCCATGCAGTTCATGGTGAATACCTCGCCTCTGGCCGGCACGGAAGGCAAGTTCGTCACCAGCCGCCAGATCCGCGACCGGCTGCACAAGGAACTGCTGACCAACATGGCGCTGAAGGTGGAAGACACCCCCGAACCGGACATCTTCGACGTTTCCGGCCGGGGCGAACTGCACCTCTCCATCCTGCTGGAGAACATGCGCCGGGAAGGCTTCGAGTTGGCCGTGGGCCGCCCGCGGGTGGTGATGAAGACCATCGCCGGCGTGCAATGCGAGCCCTTCGAGAATCTCACGGTGGACGTGGAAGAAGGCAACCAGGGCGCCGTCATGGAATCCCTGGGCCTGCGCAAGGGCGAACTGCTGGACATGGTGCCGGACGGCCGTGGCCGCACCCGCATCGAATACCACATCCCGGCCCGCGGCCTGATCGGCTTCCAGGGCGAATTCATGAACATGACCCGCGGCACGGGCCTCATGAGCCACGTCTTCGACGACTACGCCCCGGTGAAGGAAGGCGGCGTCGGTGACCGGCGGAACGGCGTGCTGATCTCCCAGGAAAACGGCGAGGCCGTGGCCTACGCCCTGTGGAAGCTTCAGGATCGCGGCCGCATGTTCGCCACCCCCGGCGACAAACTCTACGAGGGCATGATCATCGGCATCCACAGCCGGGAGAACGACCTGGTGGTGAACCCGGTCAAGGGCAAGCAGCTCACCAACGTGCGCGCCTCCGGCACCGACGAAGCCGTGCGCCTGGTTCCCGCCATCCAGCTCACCCTGGAGTCCGCCATCGAATTCATCTCCGATGACGAACTGGTGGAGATCACGCCCAAGACCATCCGCATCCGGAAGCGCCACCTGACGGAAATCGAAAGGAAGCGCGCCTTCTCGGCGGCGAACAAGTAAGACCCGAGCCCCGCGACGCGGGGCTCTTCATTGCGGACGATCGGATTGTGCGAAATGTGTTGTCAATAACCCTATGTTTGACTAAAATAGTCGGGCATTGAAACCACAACAGGAGAATCCTCATGGAACACGCGCTGCCCCAACTGCCCTTCGCCATTGACGCCCTGGCGCCCCACATGTCGAAGGAAACCCTGGAATACCACCACGGCAAGCACCACAATGCCTACGTGGTCAACCTGAACAACCTGATCAAGGGCACGGAATACGAAGCCCTGGACCTGGAAGCGATCGTCAAGAAGGCTCCCGCCGGCGGCATCTACAACAACGCCGCCCAGGTGTGGAACCATACCTTCTTCTGGAACTGTCTGACTCCCAACGGTGGCGGCGCGCCCTCCGGCGCCCTGGCGACGGCGATCAACGCCAAGTGGGGTTCCTTCGATGACTTCAAGAAGGCCTTCCAGGCGTCCGCCGTGGGCAACTTCGGTTCCGGCTGGACCTGGCTGGTGAAGAAGGCGGACGGTTCCGTGGATATCGTGAACATGGGCGCGGCCGGCACGCCGCTGACCACCGCTGACCGCGCCCTGCTCTGCGTGGATGTGTGGGAACACGCCTACTACATTGACTACCGCAACCTGCGTCCCAAGTTCGTCGAGACCTTCCTGAACAACCTGGCCAACTGGTCCTTCGCCGAAGCCAACTTCGCCTAAAAGGGAAGTCGCTTACCTGGCAGGGCCAAGGCGCAGACCAGACGGGCACCCGCGGGTGCCCGTTTTTTTGCCCTGTCGTCTGCGGACACACCCCGCGCCGGCGGCAACAAGACGCGTTGCGGAGCCCGGACAGGCCCTAGCCACGCGGCATGGTCAGCCATTTCAGCAAGGTATCGAACAGTGCCTCCGGCTCTACCGGTTTCGCGATGAAGCCGTTCATGCCGGCGGCCAGGCATTTCGCCCGGTCATCGGAAAAGGCATTGGCAGTCAGTGCCAGGATCGGAGTGGTTTCCCGGCCGGGAATCTTGCGAATTGCGCGCGTGGCCGAGAGGCCGTCCATTTCCGGCATCTGCATATCCATCAGGATCACGGCGTAGTCGTTCCCGGCAGCCATTTTCAGCGCCTGTTCGCCGTTCTGCGCGATGTCCGTGTCGAGGCCGGCATCCCGCAGGAACATCGTCGCCACTTCCTGGTTGATGGGGTCGTCCTCGGCATACAGCACGCGCTTGCCGTGATGCTCCCGGCGCAGAATGGTTTCAGAGCTTTCCCGAGGCGCACTGTTCTCGGGCTGCATACATTCCCGCCCCTTCCCCAGTCGGGCCGTTAACCAGAAGGTACTGCCCACGCCCGGCACGCTTTCTGCGCCGACTTCGCCCCCCATCATCTGGGCGAAGCGCCGGGTGATCGCCAAGCCCAGGCCGGTTCCCCCGTACTTGCGCCGGGTCGTCATGTCCGCCTGCTCGAAGGCTTCGAACACCCGAAGCTGCTGTTCCCGATCCATGCCGATGCCCGTATCGCTGACCTCGAAACGCAGCAGATAGCCCTCCTCCGTCTCCTCCAGCAGGCGCCCTCGGAGGGTGATGCTGCCGCGCTCGGTAAATTTGAGGGCGTTGCCCAGGTAGTTCACCAGGGCCTGGGACAATCTGGCGGGATCGCCGCGCAGCGCCTGCGGCAGGTCGGAAACCTTCATCGCGAGCCTGAGACCCTTGCCGGTCACCGCATCGCTCACGAGGTTCAGGACGGTGCGCAGCATGTCCGCCAGCATGAAGTCCCTGTCTTCCAGGACAAACTTGCCGGCCTCGATCTTGGACATTTCCAGGACGTCGTTGATGACGCCGAGCAGGTGCTGGCCGGAAGCGTCAATCTTGTCCAGTTGCGCGGTCTGAACGGCAGTGACGCCGCTGCGGCGAACCAGTTGAGCCATGCCCAGGAGGCCGTTCAAGGGTGTCCTGATCTCGTGGCTCATGTTGGCCAGGAAGGCGCTCTTGGCCGCATTCGCCGCTTCCGCCGCCTGTTTGGCCAGGGCCAGTTCCTGGGTGCGAACCTCGACCAGTTCCGCCAGGTGATGGCGGTGCCGCTCCAGTTCCTCGGCGACCCGCTTGCGCTCCGTGACGTCCCGGTTGCTGCTGCTCCGTCCCAGATATTCGCCGGCCTCATTGAAGACAGGCTGGCAATGGTGGGCAACCCAGATCACGGAGCCATCCTTGCGCACGACACGGAACTCGATCTCTTCAGCGTCGAGGTTGGTGGGCTGTGCCGCGTGCGCCTTGTAGGCTGCACGGTCATCGGGGTGGATGATGCGGGTCACCAGGCAGGACTCCGCCATGAACTCGTCGGCCGCATAACCGGTAAGGGTTTCGCAGGCGGGAGAGGCATACTTGAAGTGCCCGTCGGGACCGACCCAGAATATGCAGTCCGCGGAATTCTCGGCCAGGAGGCGGTATTTGGCTTCCGACTCCCGCAGGGCCGACTCCGCGATCAGTCGGGCACGGTGTTCGTTGGCCGCCTCGACGGCGCGCAGGATGGCAGCCGGCAGGCGGGCCAGGCGATCCTTCAGGACGAAATCCGCCAGGCCCAGACGCGACAGCTCGACCGCGGTTTCCTCGCCCACGGTGCCCGACACCAGGATCACCGGAGAATCGGGGCGGCGCTCCCGAATACCTTGCAGGGTGCTCCAGAAGTCCATGCCCGGCACGGAATAGTCGGCCAGCACCACATCCCAGTCCTCGGCCAGCGCGGCATCCAGTTCGGCCTCACCCCGGACGCACCGGCACTCGGCTTCGATGCCATGGACCATAATCTGCCTCTCGATCAGCAGGAAATCGGCACGGAAGTCCTCGATGACGAGGATTCTCAGGGGGCGCGTCATCGCAACTTCGTCATCCATGCGGCGGCCGGTTGGTCGCCAGCCAGTAAATGCCCAACCTGGCCACCGTCTCGGCGAATTCCGAGAAGTCGAGGGGTTTCCTGACAAAACTGTTGGCGCCGTTCTCGTAGCTGCGCATCCGGTCCGTATCCTCGTCGGAAGAAGTCAGGATCACCACCGGCAGAAGACGGGTGCGGGGATCGGCACGCAGCAGCGGCTCCGACCAGCTTATGCAGTAGCCATGGGGAAGGTAGCCGTTTACGGCGATAAGCCTGTTTAGCTCCTGGAACACGATGGCACCCTCAGCCCCCTCCGTCGCGGGCGCTCTCCGAGCCGGGGGCGCACGACCGCAGATTGTCATAACGCGGCAACGTTAGCGCCAGGGTTCCATCGGGGCAACCCTCGATTTCCGCTCAAATATGGCGAATTCTGGCGCGCGGCAGAACCACCGCAAGCGGTGGCGGAGGGGCTTACGGGCTTCTCAGCGGTTCGCTGAACCGGTAGCCGATGCCATAGGCGGTGAGGATGGGCGCCGGAGCGCCGGTGTTCTCGGTGATTTTCTGGCGCAAGCGGCGCATCACGTTGTCCAGCGCCCTTTGCGCCGAACCGTCGTTCCGGCCGAACAATCGCTCCACCAGGAGACGCCGATCCACGTCGGTCGGGCCGGCTTCCCGGAAGACTTCGCACACCAGGGCTTCGTGGGGATTCAGCTCAATGGGACGGGCGTTGGGAGGAAGCAGGCGGCGCCTCGCCTCGTCCAGTTGCCAGAAGTCCCGGATCGAAGCCCCGGATCGCCCGTCGGACGCTTCGGAGGCACTCGTTCGCTCCCGGAAGCGTCCGTCCATGGCCCGGACCGCGGCCAGCAACTCGCTGCTGTCTATGGGCTTGGCGATGAACAGGTCGGCGCCCGTGCCATAGGTCTGGACCCGGTTGGCGAGGGTGTCGTTGGCGGTGATGATGACGACCGACATGGGGGTGTTGTTGCGGGCGTATTCCGCCAGGACGTGGCCGTTCTGGTCCGGCAGGCCCAGATCAATGATGGCGACGTGAAACCGGGTTCCGCTCGCCAGGGCCTTGTAGAACTCCATGCCGCAGCCGACGCCGGTCACGGCGCAGCCGTGTATCGCCAGGTATTCGCCCAGCGCCTCACGCAGGTCGCCGTCGTCCTCCACCAGCAGAACGGGCATGAAATCATTCATCATGGCTCTTGCAACTCCGGTTCGGTAGCGCCATCGGACATTGACGCCGCCTCGGCCGCCACGGGCAGGCGGACCTGTAGGGTGAAATGGTCATTCCCCCCGTCGAGTATGACGGCTTCGCCGCCGTGGTCGTGGGCAATGCGGCGAACCAGATAGAGCCCGAGCCCCATGCCGCTCCTGCCGGAGTGCGTATTGCCCCGAACATAGCGCTCGAACAGGTCGCCGCGCTGCAAAGGCTGCGAGGGATCAATGGGATTGGTGACGGCGAACACCGCCATGGGGCCGTCCACCGACAGGGACATCGTGACCACGCCGTCCTCCGTGGCGGGGAAACGGTATTTTCCCGCATTCTCCAGTACGTTGCGCAGGGCTGTCCTGACCAGCTCCGCGTCCCCGCGAATCATGACCGGTATCCCCATCGTGAGGCTGTGGATGGGGCAGTCGGGTGAAGCCTGGCGAAATTCCGTCAGGGCCTCGATCGTCAGGGCCTCGAGGTCCAGGGGGGCGAAACGGGGTGGCGGCGGCCGGCCCAGACGGCTTGCGTGCAGGGCATTGCTGAAGATTTCGCTCAGGCGCCGGAGGGCGCCGTCCATGACGGCGTATCGCCGGTCCTCAATGGACTGTCGAGCGTGGAGGATATCCAGGTTGGTCTTGACCACGGAGAGCGGCGTCCGGTATTCGTGGCTGATGGTGTCAATGAAGCGAACCTGCTCGTCCCTCAGGCGCTGTTCGGCGGCCAATGCTTCCACCAGCCTGTCCCGATGGGAACGCAGGGCGGCCTCCTGCTCCCGGCTCTCGGTGACGTCCAGCCCGATGCCCGCCACGTAGCGATGGCCGGCCGCGTCGCGGAACGGGAACTTGGAATTCAGCCAATAGACGGTACGGCCATCGGCTTCCCTGGTTTCCTCCACAATGACCATGCTCTTGTCCGCAGCCAGCACCACCAGATCGTTCTGGCGGAATTTTCGGGCGATGGGCTCGGGCCAGACTTCCAGGTCCGTCTTGCCGCGCCAGTCTTCGAGCCGGACGCCGAAGCGCTGCTCATAGGTTCGACTCAGATATACGTGCCGTCCCTCATCATCCTTGATCCAGGTGATCGTGGGGCTGTTGTCCATGAACATGCGGAAGCGTTCCGCGCTCTCGCGCAGTTCTCCTTCCGAGCGCTGACGTTCCGCATCCTGCATGGCTTGCAGGTCCGCATAGGCCAACGCACGCCGCTGGTAGGCCAGCAAACCCAGGATGGAAATCAGGGCCATCGCACCGAACAGGCTACCCTTGATGTAGGCTTCCCGAAGCCAGGGGGCGTAAATCGCGGACAGGCTGCGGCTGGCACTCACCACCAGGGGCTTGTCCGACGGCACCGAGGCAGGCCGAACGTTGCGAAAGGCCACAAGGCGTTGCTCGCCACTGGCGATCGCCAGACCCACGTAGACGTTGGCGAACTGGCGGCTCTGCGCATGGCGCAGGAACAGTGCGGACGGATCGGTGCTCAGATCCTTGCCGGCCACGGCCTCGGGCTTGGGCAATCGGTACACGATCCGGCCGTCGCCATGGATCAGCCCGGCATTCATGTCCGCGGTGTACAGGACCGAATCCAGCAGGACGCTGAAATAGGCCGGATCAACGATGGCCATGAGGTAGCCGTTGAAGTCTCCGGCCCGGCCATTGAGCGCCCTGGCGAGACCGATGGTGAAATTCCCCAGGGGCGTCTTGAACGGCGCCGTCACGTAGAGCTTGGAAGGATCGTGATCCCGCCGTATCGTCTCATACCGCTCCGTGCCCCGGAAGTTGGTCCCGATCAGCTCGGGGCGGTTGCTGGCGATGAGTTCTCCCCGTGGGTTGATCAGGGCGAAGGTACGGATGCCCGCCATGGCGACGGCCATGAGCTCCATCTGCCGGTTGACCGCCTTCACCCCGTTCGGTTGCGCCAGGAGTCCAGGCAGTTCATCACGCAGGGCTTTCAGGCCATTGCTGGTCGTTTCGAGGCGCCCGCTCAGGGTGGCCTCGACGATGGTGGTCTGGTGCACGAGGTGGTCGCGCTCGTGCAGCAGGACTTCCCGGTAGCCACGGACCAGATCGAAGGCGATGAGGCCGGAGATTGCCAGCAATGCCAGTCCCAGCACCAACCAGAGGGCACGCAGGCTTGGGCTAAAGGAAGGAAGCATCCGGGAAGAGGGGCGCGACATGAGACGATGGCATCTGCACGGCAAGAAGCACGAAGCGTGGACTTCGGGCAATCATAGCCTTGGCCGTATTCGGCGGGCAAAGATTTTCCGCCGGTAGGCAAGGGGGGTGACGAACGATCCAGCGGGTGGCACGGACCCGCAATCAATTGCCGGCCGGAATGAAGAAACCCCTTTCGCATGACCCGCGACCAACAGGCACGGCCAATGGCGCTAGAATGCCATGAAAAAGGAATGCGCCAAACCCTGGACAGACCATCCCTACGGCATGCAAGCATGAACATCTTCCTTCCCATACTGCTCCTGGCCATGGCGAGTCCATGCACGGCCGAGGTGGCCGGCACCGAGTTCGCGTCGGCTGGTTTACGCCTGCCCCCGCCCCCCTCGGCTGGAAGCGTGAGCCTGGAAGAAGCCCTGGCGAAGCGCCGATCGGTGCGCGATTTTTCACCCGGCGCGCTGACGCTGGGCGAAGTCTCCCGACTGCTCTGGGCCGCCCAGGGGATCACCGGGCGGGAGCGGCGCACGGCCCCATCGGCGGGTGCCCTCTACCCGCTGGAGGTCTACCTGGAGGCACACGACGTGGATGACTTGCCCCCGGGGCTCTATCGTTACCAGCCGAGCCAGCACCGCCTGGAGGCGGTCGCCGGTGCCGTCGTTCGACAGAATCTGGTCGCGGCGGCCAACGGACAACAGTGGCTGGGTCGCTCGGCCGCCGTGATCACCCTCGCGGCCCGGTTCGGGCGTACCGCCGCCCGCTATGGCAAGCGCGGCGAGCGCTACGTGCATATCGAAACCGGACACGCCGCCCAGAACCTGCTGTTGCAGGCGACGGCCCTCGGATTGTGCGCAACGCCCGTGGGTTCCTTTGATGACGCCGCGGTTTCCCGCCTGTTCCACCTGTCCGACCATGAGGCGCCCTTGCTCCTCCTCCCGGTGGGCAGATGCCCCCGACCATGAGTGAGGCGGAAGTCAGGAAGCCGCTGCGCATCCTGCCGGTAGCCTGCGGCCTGGGGGCGCCGCCCTGGGCGGCCGCGGGCTGCGCGACGGGGGCAGAGGCCTTGCTTTCGGCCGGCATGGCGCAAGTGGCGAAAAGCCAGGGCCGCACGGTCCGGCTATCGCCTCCACTCCGGCCGCCCCGGCTACCACGACAGGAGGCCTTGGCGCACCTATGCCGGGAATTGGCCGACCGGGTTTCGGCAGCGCTGGAGGCCGGCGAACTGCCCCTGGTACTGGGCGGTGACCATGCCATCGCCGCGGGCACCTGGCGCGGCGCAGCGCGGCCGACCGCGGGGCCTTTCGGCCTCCTCTGGATAGACGCCCACATGGATGCCCACCGACCGGAGGATAGCCCCAGCGGCAACTGGCACGGCATGCCGCTGGCCTCACTCCTGGGATCGGGCGCAGTGGATTTCACCGCCATCCCCGGTCCCTCTCCCGACCCGGCCCATATCTGCATTGTCGGCGTACGCAGCTACGAGTCCGCGGAACTGGCTTACCTTTGCGGCCGGCACGTGCGCATCTTCGGCATGTCCGAGATCGGCCGCAAGGGGCTGCCCCAGGTCATGCACGAAGCCCTGAATCGGGTGCGACAGGGCACGAGAGCCTGGGGCCTGAGCCTGGACCTGGACGCCGTGGATCCATCGGACTCGCCGGGCGTCAGCACGCCGGCGGCCCACGGCGTCACGGGCGCGGAGCTTGTCGCCGCCTTGGGCGGCCTTGCCCGGAGCCCGGAGTTGGCGGCCCTGGAGTTGGTGGAGTACAACCCGGAAAGGGACGAGAACCAGCGCAGCGCCCTGCTCGCCCTCTCCCTGGCGGCCTCGATTCTGCGATAACCCGTTGATTCATACCCTGTAAGTACGGCGCCACGGCATCGCGATCCGCCCACCCCTGTTGCCGCCGTCGGAAATTTTGACACTTTCATCGCGCCTTAAAGGTACATAACCCCCGTTTTTGCCGCGCCAGAAAGCGGGCCGGAACCCTGCATGGCACTCCAACACCATGTTTTTATTATTGAAAAAATATATCTCAAGATTTCCATGATATTTGTCGAAATAATTTACACCGCCATGAATTAGTGCTCCGTCCGCATCCCCTGGTTTTCCGGACCGGCAACACTCCGTACCCAAGCCTGGCTCGTACCAAATATTCAGGTTTCAGAGGAGGAACCCATGCCGATCAAGAAAAATTGCCGCGGAAACGCGCCGGGAAGAAGCGCATGGCAGACTCCATGCCAAAGATATGGCACGAATATTGCTGAAAATTGTCCACCGGGAAATGAATGAAAACGGAAACCTTCCACTCCCTGGCTTGCGCAAGCTTGTCTCGCCCATGGGCTCTGGACACCCGGTTAATTTGAAGCGCTGAGGAAATGATCATGAGTGAAATTCAGCAGAGACTCGGCGACCTGATCCTGGAGCGTTACAGCCGCCGGATGGAAGGAAACCCGGAGATTGAGGGAGACACCCTTCTGGTGCGCTTCGATTCCGGCCTCACCCTTGAACTGCAACCGGCCAGGGAAGGAGACTTCACCTACAGCTGGGCCTGGAGTTCCCCCGACTGGGGTCTGGAAACCGACGTCCTGGGATGGGACTATGCCCTGTACCAGGAGGGGGAACCGCCAAAGGAAACGGCGGTGCGGGGGCGCATCACCCAGCCATCCCGGGCGAACTGGCCCGCGCTGCGCGACGTGCTCGACGCCATGTTCAACGAATCATCCCGGGACAAGCGGCGCCTCTGACCGCCATCCGGATTCCGGCGCGGGTGTCTCGCTCAGGCCGGTGAACCGCTGGGTTCCAGCGCCTGCTCCATCTCGGCAAACAGGGCCAGGGTCTTGGCTGCCTCCTCCTGATCCAGTCGGGTCAGGGCGTAGCCCACGTGGATGATGACGTAGTCGCCCTCCACCACGCCGTCCACCAGGGCGAGGGAGACTTCCTTCCGCACCCCGCCCAGTTCCACCACGGCCATGTCTCCGTCCCGCAGTTCCACCACCTTTGCCGGTATGGCCAGACACATTTCAGTTCTCCAGAGTTCGTAGCGCCACCCAGGCCTGGCCCAGGCTCAACCCGCCATCATTGGGCGGCAGGCGCGCCGCCATGAGCACCTCCAGGCCGCGGGCCGCCAGTGTCCCGACCAGGCGCCGGGAAAGCAGGGCATTCAGGAAGCAGCCACCACCGCAGGCCACGGTAGCGATGTGCTCGCGCGCCGCCGCCTCTCCCACCCAGTCCACCAGGGCCGCCGCAACGGTAGCATGAAACAGGGCGGCGCCGAAACCGGCGTCCTCGCAGTCAGCCAGGAACGCCAGCAGGGGCGACATATCCAGGCTGCCGCCCGCAATCCGCCAACCACCCGTCAGTGGCGAGGGCCAGCCCTCCCGGACGATCCAGGAATCGGCCAAGCCCTCCAGGCGCATGGCCGCCTGCCCCTCGAAGCTTGCCAGCTGTGCCACGCCCAGTAGGCCGGCGGCCGCATCGAAGAGACGGCCCATGCTGGAGGTCTCCGGTGAGCGCAGCTTCCGCTCCAGCATCTGCGCCACCATGGCGGCACCGGGCTGTCCGGGAAAGCGGCCTGAAATCTCCCCTCCCCGGCCCAAAGCATGAAGCGCGGCGGCGGCCATGCGCCAGGGTTCCCGCGCCGCCTTGTCGCCGCCCGGCAGCGCCAGGGCTGCCAGATGGCCCAGGCGCAGGCATTGCCCGCCATCCAGGCGCAACAGCTCGCCGCCCCAGGCTCCGCCATCCGAGCCCAGCCCCACGCCGTCCAGGGCCAGGCCCAGGGCCGGCCCGGTGTGCCCATGTTCCGCCAGAACCGAGGCCACATGGGCGTGATGGTGCTGAACCGCCACGGCCGGCAGATGGCGACGCGCCGCGAAGGCGGCGGCGTAGCGGCTGGAATGGAAGTCCGGGTGCAGATCGTGGGCCACCATTTCGGGTTCCACTTCCAGGATCGAGAGCAGGTGATCCACCGTCTCCTCCAGGAAACGGCAAGTGGCGGCGTTGTCCAGGTCGCCCACATGCTGGGACACGAAAGCCTCATCGCCCCGCGTGACGCAGACCGTATTCTTGAACCAGCCGCCCAGGGCCAGAACGGCAGGCCCGGAGCGTGACAGCCGGATGGCGAGCGGTGTATAACCCCGGCCGCGGCGGACGAACTGGAAGTGGGAAGTGGGAAGTAGGGAGTGGGGAGTAGGGTTTTGCGCGCCAGGGGCGCGCGGACTGGACTCTTGACTCTCAACTCCCCACTCCCCACTCCCTACTACCCGCACTACTGAATCATCGCAGCGCACCACGATGTCCCGGTCGTGCAGGAGGCAGGCATCGGCGATCCCGGCCAGGCGGGACAAGGCCTCGGCATTGTCCGTCACCAGCGGCTCGCCGCCGGGATTGGCGGAGGTGCACACCAGGGCCAGGGGCTGGGCTTCCTTCAGCCAGTCCGTGCCCCGCGGCCGGCCCGCGGCCTCGTGGAACAGCAGGTACTGGAGGGGAGTCGCCGGCAGCATGGCCCCCAGCCAGGCGAGACCGGGGGCGACCCCGGCCGGATCCTCCCCCGGTTTCTTCCTGAGCAGGACGATGGGCCGCTCGGAAGAGCCCAGCAGCCCCCCTTCCTCCGGCCCGAGCTCACAGACTGGGGCCACGGAGGCCAGGTTGGCGAAGAGCACGGCGAAGGGCTTTTCCTCCCGCGCCTTCCTCTCCCGCAGGCGCGAAACCGCCGCCCCATCTTCTGCGTCACACAGGAGATGAAAGCCTCCCAGACCCTTCACCGCCACGATCCCGCCGCGGCGCAGGAGGTCCAGGGCCGCCGCGACCGCATCTCCCGGCAGGGGCCGCCCCGCCGCATCCAGCAGTTCCAGCCTCGGGCCACAGGCCGGGCAGCAGGTGGTCTCGGCATGGAAGCGCCGATCCGCCGGATCGGCGTATTCGGCCGCGCACTCGGCACACAGGGGAAAGGGCGCCAGGCTGGTCTGGGGCCGGTCATAGGGCAGGTGCCGGGTCACCGTGTAGCGCGGGCCGCAGTGGGTGCAGGTGATGAAGGCATGGCGCCAGCGCCGCCCCTCGGCGTCGAAGAGCTCCGCCAGGCAATCCGGACAGGTTCCCGCATCGGGGCCGATGGCCGTGGCCGCCTGCCCCGCCCCGCTCTCCAGGATGGAAAAACCGGAGAACCCTTCCGCCGGCACATCACGGGCTTCCACGGCATCCACCCGGGCCAGGGGCGGCGCTTCACGGGCAAGGGCCACCTGGAAGCGATCCAGTTGCTCCGCCGCCCCCTCGACGGCGATATCCACCCCGCCGGAATCGTTCCTGACCCAGCCCGACAGCCCCGACTCCCGCGCCAGGCGCCAGACGAAGGGCCGAAAACCCACCCCCTGGACGATACCGCGGACCCGGATGCGGCGAGCCGGATCCGTTCTCGACTCTTGCCTGCTCTCGACTCTCGACTCGGGCATGGCAAATGCCGATTCAGGCTTTGGAGCGACTTCAGCCATGCCCGTCAGCGTCCGAAAAGCCGGCCGCGCAGGAAGTCGCGGCGGCTGACGGGACGCTTGACAGGCGCTTTTGCGTCGGACTGCGCGCCGGGGACGGGCGCCAAGGCGAATGCCGGGGTGCCTTCCGGCAGCATCAGGGCGGCCAGCGCGGCCAACGCCGCCGATTCCGCCTCACCCTGGCTGGTCATGGCCTGAACCGAGGGCAGCAGTGGTGCGGCTTCCAGCAGTCCATAGCCTTCCAGCTCCAGGCCCATGAGGTTGCGCTCCCCAACCGGAAAGGCGCGGCTCCTGCGTTCCCCGGGCGCTGCCGGCTGCTCGCCCCCCTCCCCCGGCAGCAGGACCAGCTGCACCGCCCAGGGCGTAATGACCGCCCCGAGCCAATGCCCCTGCCAGGGCCGAAATCCGGCGGCCACCACGGAAAGTGCCGGGTTGTAGCCGGGGGCGCCCTTCATGCGCGCATCCAGCTCCCGGAACGCGGCTTCCAGGCGGGGAATGTCGGGGGAGTTGCTCATGTCACGGATTTCCGGCATCAGGGGCAATCGCCCCAGGGAGAATTGATAGTGCCTGAGAAGCGGCAGGCTTGGAAGAGGTCGTAAATGCCGAGGTCAGGAATGCCGAAGAACCCAAGTACGCAACAGCAGTGTGGACAAAAGCGCGCATCCGGCGGAAAAAGCGAAGGCCGCGAGCGGGTCGAGGGTTTGCCACAGCCAGCCGAAGACGATCGAGGCCGGCAAGAGCATGAAGCCGATGGTCAGGTTGAACCAGCCATAGGCCGTGCCCAGCATTTCCGGGGGCGCCATGTCGGCCACCAGGGCCTTCTCGGCACCCTCGGTGGCAGCCAGAAACAGGCCGTAGAATGCGAACAGGGGCCACAGCAACCAGGACCGGCCCATCAGGCCCAGGGCCAGATAGAACAGGGCATAGACACCCCAGCCGGCAACGATCAGACGGCGGCGGCCGAGCCGGTCGGACAGCGCGGAAAGCGGTGTGGAAAAAAGGGCCGCGGTGAGCGATACCAGTGCCCAGAGCAGGGGCACCTGGTATTCGGGAAGCCCCATGTCCCTGGCTCGCAGCAAAAGGAACATGTTGGACGAATTGCCCAGGGTGAACAGGGCCAGCACCGCCAGGTAGCGTTTGAAACGGGAGGGCAATCCCTCCAGGGTCCAACTGAAGCGATGGACCGTCGCATTCGCGCCACGCTCCGGCTCCCTGACGGCCAGGGCCAGGGATACCGCGATGGCGCCGCCGACGGCGGCCCAGAGGAACACGTTCTTCAAGGGCACCTGCTGCGCCAGCAGCCAGGCGGCCAGGAGCGGACCCACCACGGCGCCGGCGTTGTCCAGGGCACGGTGAAAGCCGAAGGCCAGGCCCCGCTGCGAGGGGGCCACCGTCAGGGCCAGGAGCGCATCCCGGGGAGAAGTGCGCAGGCCCTTGCCCACCCGGTCGGCAAAACGCAGGGCCAGCACCATGGGCCAAGAGGTGGCGAACGCGAACAGGGGCCGGGCCAGGGCCGCCACCCCGTAACCGGCCGCCACCCAGGGTTTGGTGGAGTGCCGACGGTCGGCCAGCACGCCGGAAAAGAGCTTCAGCAGGCTACCGGTGGCTTCGGCCATGCCCTCGATGATGCCCAGCGTCCGGGGTCCGGCCATCAGCACCGATGCGAGGTAGAGCGGCACCAGGGGATAGATCAACTCGCTGGCCGAGTCGTTGAAGAAGCTCACCAGGCCGAGCAGCCAGACGGTGCGCGGCAAGGCCAGGAGGGATTTGATCATCTTGAACCAGCCGGCGCCCCGGGCCGAAGCGGCTTACTTCCTCTCCACGATGCTGAAACTGCCATCCGGCGCGATCTTCACCCCGGCATCAATGAACCAGGCCTGGACATCGGCTCCCAGCAACTTCACCGTGTCGTAAGCCTCGCCGGCCCGGGAGCCGGTGCCGCAGAAGAACACCACCGGCTTGTCCTTGGGCAGGTTGGAGAGCTTCTTCTCCAGGTCGTTCATGGGAATGTTGACGGCCCCCTTGATGTTGCCTTCAAGCAATTCCTTGGCATCGCGCACATCCACCAGCAGGATGGAACCGGGGTTCTCCTTCCACACCTGCTGGAACGAAGCCGGCGTCACGGAACCCTTCTCCTTGCCCGCCACCAGGGCGGCCGTGGGCTTGGCGGCACCGGTCTTCACCTCGGCCGCTCCGGCCGACGCGGGGCCGGCACCAAAAGTCTTTTCCCATTCCGGATAACCTTCCGGGAAAGTCACGACATTGGTGTAACCCAGCTTTCTCGCCTTGTCCGCCGACTTGTCCGACAAAGGGCACTCCAGGCCGCCGCAGTAGTAGATGACCAGGGATTTCTTGTCCGCCGGCAGCTTGTCCACGTGCTTGTCAAAGTCCGTGTCCGACACGGCGATGGCGGTGGGGATCATGCCCTTGTCGCTGACACGCCTGGCGCGGGCGTCAATCAAGGTGTAGGCCGACTTCTCGTCCATCAGCTTCTTGATGTAGGCGGCGGATACCGACACCCCGCCACCCTTGGCCGTCCAGTCGGGAAAGCCTTCCGCGTAAACCTTGATGTTGCTGTAGCCCAGTGCCTCCGCCATGAAGGCGGACTTGTGGCTCTTCGGGCAGTCCACGCCACCGCAATAGAAGATCAGAAGCGTCGCCTTGTCCGCGGGCAGCTTGTCCACCATCTTCTCGAACTGGGTATCGGGAATATTGACGGCCCCCGGAATGTGGCCCGGATCAAATTGCCGGGCCGCCGGCCGCGAATCTACGATCATGACCCCCTTCCTGGGCGGAATATCCACGTTCTGGCGCACGAAATCGAAGCCCACCAGGGACTTGTACCAGCCTTCCCTGGGCTGCACGACGGCCGCATCGGCGGCCAGCGCGACGGTCGAAACGGTGAGCGGCGCGGAACCCAGCCCGGCCAGAAGCACTGCGAGCAGGGAGAGGCGTTTGGCATTCATGTTGTTCTCCTCGAAGAGTGGACCCGAATAAATTATTGGCGGTGGATATATTGAACTTTCTGTTGCCGTGGTCAAGCGTAATCGCCGGCCGGACCGGGTCAGAAGCGCAGGCCAACCGTGAAACGGCTCTGGTCCTCGGCGCTGAAATTGACCTTGCGATCCCGCGCCAGACGGACGAAGACATCCCGGTAGTCGTAAGTCAGGGAAAGTGCCACCCCCGACACCAGATCGTCGTCGGGGGTGGCGCGGCCATGCTTGGTGGACAGGTCCAGGGTCCATCTCTGGTCATCGTCCGGCGACAGGCGCCAGACCAGGTGGCTGACGGTCTGCCCGGTGTGGAGACGGTCATCCCTGACGGTGAATAGGGAAAGGTTCGACTTGGGCAGCAGACGGGTGCCGATGCCGTAGACGACGGAGTCGTTCGGATCGAAATTCAGGTTGTAGTAGTCCCGCATGTTGGTGCGCCCGAAGCCGAGCAGGACATAGACCGGGTCACCGATCTGGGCATTGATGGAGCCTCCGGCGAAGCCGCCGGAGGCCAGTTGCACCGAGGGCACCAGTTGGCCGAAGGGAAGCTGGGCCGTGTATTCGTAGCCGGTGCGGGTCTGCCGGAACTCGTTGCCGCGCTGGTACCAGCCCAGCCAGAGGGCATGAGGCCCGTGATTCGCCCGCAGATTGACGTCCACCGCATCCTTCTCATGGCTTGTCACATAGTAGGACGGCGTGAGCTTGAAGGCCCAGACGTCGGGCGCGCTCACCTCGGCCGGAGTTCCCGGATCGGCATGAGCCGCCGTTGCGGCCAGCAGCAGCCCATACAGTCCGACGAATACCCTGTTCATGACTTTCTCCGCTTTCCTGCTATGAGCCGCCTGTCAATCACCGACCCTGCCCCGTCCCGCCTTCACCGTTGCACGCCGCGCCTTGCTTTCCAGGCGCCGTGCGACGGCGTTCCGGGTCGGCCGGGTGGGGCGGCGTTTCTTCGGCACCACCGCGGCTCTGGCAACCAGGTCTTCCAACCGGCGCAAGGCCTCCATCCGGTTCTTCTCCAGGCTGCGGAATTCCTGCGCCTTGATGACCACCACGCCGTCCTTGCTGATGCGCTGGTCGCCCAGTTTCAGCAGCCTTTCCCGTATCTCTTCGGGCAACGAGGAGGCGGCGATGTCGAAACGCAGATGCACCGCGCTGGACACCTTGTTCACGTTCTGGCCGCCGGCCCCCTGTGCGCGGATGGCGGTCATCTCGATCTCCTCCGGCGATAGGGTAAAGGGAAGACGCATGGAAACAGGTCATGGGTGGATCAGGATGTTATTGTAGGGGCTCTCGAAAAATATTTCCGCCATGAAAATCTGGGTAGATGCCGACGCCTGTCCGGCCGTGATCAAGGACATCCTCTACCGCGCCGCGAACCGGGCGCAGGTTCCCCTGACCCTGGTCGCCAACAAGATGTTGCGCGTGCCGCCCTCGCCCTGGATCCGTGCGCTACAGGTACCGGCGGGATTCGATGTCGCGGATCGGCGCATCGCTCAGGAAGCGGAGGCCGGCGACCTGGTGATCACCGCCGACATCCCCCTGGCCGCGCAGGTCGTGGCAGCGGGCGCGCTGGTGCTCGATCCCCGCGGCGAGTTGCTCGACGCGGACAACATCCAGGAACGACTGACCCTGCGCAACTTCATGGAAGGTCTGCGCAGCAGCGGCGTAGAAACCGGCGGTCCGGCGGCATTTTCGGCGGCCGACCGGAAGGCCTTCGCGAACCGCCTGGATGGTCTCCTGGCGCGGCTCGTGCCTCGCTGACCCGGCCGAAAAAAACCTGCGCGCCGCTGATTTATCGAACAATACATATGAATGTTCGAATATTCTAAAACTCTTGTATTTGAAGGATAAATTCTGAATTTGTGAGATTCAATATCCATTCCTTGACAATTGGTGTAGTTTTCGACCTCGCAACTTTGTTGCCTAAAAAATACAAAGGGGAGATACGAGATGATTAGAAAATTGAGTCTGCGGATGCTATGCCTGCTTACGCTGTCTGCGTCGCCATGGGCGCTGGCTGGGCCACCGAGCGCGGAAATGCTTTCCTATGCCTGCGCCGGATGCCATGGCAACGATGGCTCCAGCGTGGGGCCGAGCATGCCCAGTCTCGCCGGCCAGCAAAAGGATGCCTTCGTGATCGCGATGAAGGAGTTCAAGAGCGGAGAGAGGCCCTCCACGGTCATGGGCCGCCTTGCCAAGGGCTACACCGATCCCGAGATCGAAGCCATGGCCGGTTTCTTTGCCAAGCAGAAGCGATTCCTGACCGGCCAGAACATCCAGGCCGAGAAAGTCACCCGAGGCGCTGCACTGGCCGAGAAGAATTGTTCGAAGTGCCATACGGAGGAAGGGCGGACCGCCAAGGAAGAAGCGGGCACGCCCATACTGGCGGGCCAATGGCTAAAGTACCTCCAGTTCCAGTCCGAGGACTACAAGTCCGGTGGTCGCAAGATGACCAAGAACATGGGCAATCGGGTGAAACTGTTATCAGCGGAAGAAATGGATGATGTCGCCCATTTCTACGCCAGCGTGAAGTAGAGGGGGAGCACACAATGACTCTGGATCGCAGAAGTTTTCTCAAGCTCCTCAGCGCCGGCGCCGGTGCCGCCGGACTGCCCATGATAGGCCGCGCCGCGGAATTGATGCCCAAGACCACACGCCGGGTCGTGGTCATCGGCGGCGGATTCGGCGGCACGATCGCCGCCAAGTACGTGCGAAAACTGGACCCGACCATCGAGGTGGTGCTGATCGAGATGGAGCGCAACTTCATCTCCTGTCCCTTCAGCAACCTGTACATCGCCGGCATTTACGACAGCATGGCCAGCCTGACCATCGGCTACGACAAGCTGACCGCCAACCACGGCATCAAGATGGTCTACGACGAGGTGACGGGCATAGACCCGGCCGCCAAGGTCGTGTCCATGAAGAGCGGCACCCTCAGCTATGACCGCCTGGTGGTTTCGCCGGGCGTGGATTTCCGCACCGAAGAGATCGAGGGCTACGACGCGGAAACCCCCCACATCATTCCCCACGCCTGGAAGGCCGGCGCCCAGTCCACCCTGCTGCGCAAGCAGTTGCAGGACATGCCCGACGGCGGCAATGTCATCATCAGCATGCCCCTTGCCCCCTATCGCTGCCCGCCCGGCCCTTACGAGCGCTCCTGCCTGATCGCCGACTACCTCAAGAAGCACAAGCCCAAGTCCAAGGTCATCCTGCTCGACCCCAACCCGGACGTGGTGGCCAAGAAGCCCCTGTTCATGAAGGCCTGGAACGACTACTACAAGGGGGTCTTCGAATACGTGCCGGGCAGCAAGGTCACGCGGGTGGATGCCAAGACCAGGACCGTCTATGTCGAGGGCGTGGAGGAACACAAGGGCAACGTGGTGAACCTCATCCCTTCCCAGCGGGCCGGCAAGATCGCCCTCAAGGCCGATCTGGTGGGCGAGGACAAGAAGTGGTGCCCGGTCAATCCGGTCACCTTCGAGTCCACGAAGCACAAGTTCATCCACGTGATCGGCGATTCCTGTGCTCCCCCTTCAGCCGTCGCGCCCATGCCGAAGTCCGCCTACTCGGCGAACACCCACGCCAAGGTCTGCGCCATGAACGTGGTGGCGCTGATGAACGGGCTCGAAACCACCGAGATGTCCGCCATCAACGTCTGCTACAGCGCGATCAGCGCCCACGAATCGGTCACGGTGGCCGCCGTTTACAAGGTCATTGACGGCAAGATCACCCCGGTACCCGGGTCCGGTGGCCTGTCGCCGGTGGACTTCTCGCAAACCAAGCGGGAACACGAGTACGGCGAGAGCTGGCTGAAAAACATCCTGGCCGAAATGTCCACCTGACAAGGGTGGCACGAAGATCCGGCCCCCGTCGTCATGACGGGGGCTTTTTTACGCCAGGGGACGATTCAGTTCCGTGCGCCACTGATCGGGATCGGCACCGGACTCGGGGCCCCGTGTATAGCATTCCCACAGGCCCTCTTGGGCGCAGATCCCCTCGGCTTCAATCCAGGCGCAAAACTCGCCCCAGGCGGCAGCCAGCCCTTCATATCCGCCAGAATAGGTCGTGCGGATCACTCGGGCGGCGGGCAACTTGCTCATCTTCACGCGACCCGCGGGCGTGACGGCCTGGGCCACCGGGAAACCCACCTCGAAATCAAACGTGTCGCCGGGTCGTTGCCGATGGTATGAAAAACACGCTCCGGAAGGACTCACCCCCTGCTCGGCCAGGGTGGCCAATAGTTCACCGATGGCCGGCCCCATGACCCGACCGATTTCGGTCCGAGGAATGGTGACGTGGATGACGGCGGTGAGTTGCTCGTCCGTTTGCAGGAGTTGCGGCGTATCAAGCATATCGAGCCTCCGTCCATCCGGCACCACACGCACGGCCCTTCAGCCGCGTGCCGGAGCCAACCATTTCAACAGCGTGGAAAACAACAGCTCCGGCTCCACCGGCTTGGCGATGAAGTCGTTCATGCCGGCCGCCAGGCACTTCTGACGGTCTTCGGCGAAGGCGTTTGCCGTCATGGCGATGATGATCAGCTTCTCGCGCCCCGGTATCCGGTGGATGCGCTGGGCCGCTTCCAGGCCATCCACCTTGGGCATGCGGATGTCCATCAGGACCAGGTCGTAGTTTCCGGTCGTCGCCTTGTCCACGGCCTCGGCACCGTCTTCCGCCAGGTCCACCGTGAGGCCGGCTTCCTTGAGCAACTCCCGGGACACTTCCTGATTGACCGGCTCGTCCTCCACCAGCAGGACGCGTGCCCCCGAGTAGCAGGCCCGGATCTGCTCCTCGGCGCTCTGCACCCCGTCCGGCGTACCGGTGGAAGGCTCGCCCCTGGCCAGGCGCACGGTAAACCAGAAGGTACTCCCCGACCCGAGCTGGCTTGCCACGCCCATGTCGCCCCCCATCAGGCCGGCCAGGCGCTTGCTGATCGCCAGTCCCAGGCCCGTGCCGCCATACCTCCGGGTTCTCGATCCGTCCGCCTGCTCGAAGGGGGCGAATATCCGCTTCTGTTCTTCTTCCGACATGCCGATGCCCGTATCCCGGACCTCGAAGCGCAACAGAACGCGATCCGGCGTCTCTTCAAGCAGCCGGGCCTGCACCGACACGGCGCCTTCGGTGGTGAACTTGACCGCATTGTTGGTCAGGTTGAGCAGAATCTGGCCCAGGCGCAGGGGATCGCCCTTCAGCCGCAGCCTGCCGAGCTCGGGCGCAAGATCCGTGCGAAGCGCCAGCCCCTTGTCGGATGCGCTCGGGCTCACCAGGCCGGCCAGGGTGCCCAGGACGCCCGCCAGATCGAACTCGCTCTGTTCCAGGGTCAGTTGATCCGACTCGATGCGGGAAATATCCAGGATGTCGTTGATGATCGCCAGCAGTTGCCGGGAAGCCTGGCTGACCTTGCACAGCTGATCGGACTGCGCCGGATCCGTGGCGCGCTTCTGGGCCAGGGCGGTCATGCCCATGATCGCGTTCATGGGGGTACGCAGCTCGTGGCTCATGGTGGCAAGGAAGGTACTCTTGGCCCGGCTGGCGGCCTCGGCGACTTCCTTGGCCGCCGAAAGGGCGACGGTGCGTTCCTCCACCAGGGCTTCGAGGTGATGCCGATGACGCTCCAGCTCCTCCGCGTTGAGCTTGTTCTGGGTGATATCCCGCACCTCACCCAGCACCTTGCCGTCCGGCAGACGCACGCCGTTGATCTCCACCAGGACGCACCGGCCGTCCCTGTGCAGCAGAGCGGTCTCGAAGAACTGGTGTTCGCCCTCCAGGTTGCGCAGGAAGGCGGCCAAGACCTTTTCCTTTTCATCCGGCGGCAAAGCATCCGGAACCCCCATCCTCAGCAGCTCGTCCCGGGAGTAGCCCAGGAGGTTCTCCGCTTCCCGGTTCGCGAAGACGAAACGACCGTCCGCACCCGCGATGAAAATGGCGTTGGGCGAGAAGGTCAGCGCCGTGCGCAGCTTTTCCTCGCTCTCTTCCAGGGCCGCGCTCTTGCGCTTGATCTCGGCGGTCTGCTCGTCCACTTTGCGGCGTACCAGTTCCGCACGCCCGGTCATGCCAAGCATGAGCAACTGCAGGATGGCCGCGAAGAGCAAACCGGCCACGCCCACGCCATAGGCCACCCAGGAGCGGTGCTGTTCCAGGTAGGCCGGCGTGGGAAACACCAGCAGCTCCCAGTCCCGATCCCCGACGCTCAGGAGTGTCCGCCAGGCATAGCGCGTATCCGGCGCCGCCGCCCCACCATCCGAACGATAAAGAAGCCGCGATGCTTCCGGCGCTCCTGGATCGGACAGGTGGAACACCAGGCCGGCCGGCAGAGGAATCCTCAGGGCCGGCCCGGCCATCGCATCCACCTTGGTCACCGCCACGGCGAAGCCCAGCAGGGGCCGCGGCGCGGCTTCACTACCGTAAACCGGCTGAAGGGCCAGGAAGCCCGGACCGCTACGTCCGTCCTGCACCAACTGGACGGGCGCCGTGATGGCCATGCGTCCGCTGGCCCGGGCACGGACGATGGCATCCCGGCGCAGCGGTTCCGAGTTGATGTCGAAGCCGAGGGCCGCGCGATTTCGGGCCAGCGGAGCAATATGGGTGACGGGCACATACTCGTCGCGCAGACCGGCCGGCAGGGCATTCCCCCCGGCGTCCCGCTCCGTGATCGAAGGCACGCCATCCCTGGCCCCGGCCTGGGCTTCGTAGGCCGCTCGCGCCGCCCGCGGCACATGGGCATTGAAGCTCAGGGCCATGAGGTCAGGATTGTCCGCCAGGGATGCCCGCGTGAATTGCTCGAACCGGGCCTGATCCAGGTTCGGCGTGATTTCGATGAAACGGCCGAGGGAAACCAGGATGGTCTGCTTGTCCAGGACGCGCCCGTGCAACTGGTGTTCCAGTATCTCGCCCTGATCCTGCACCTGCCGCACCTGTTGCGCCTCTTCCCAGCGGGACGAGGCAACGAAGCACAGCGCCGCCAGGGTCAGGGTCAGCAGCATGGGCACGAGAATGCGGCGGCGACGCTCTCGCCACAGGTCGTTGCCGCGACTCAACGCGAGGAGGGTGAGCGGCGCGAAAATCAGGACGCCGAGAACGTCCCCCACATACCAGGTCCACCAGACGTGGAGAACCCCGCTTGCCGGCACGAACCCGCGCAGGAAGAGCGCGGCCGAACCGAAGGAGGCGGAAATGACACAGGCGGCAACACCGCCCAGCATGAGGAATACGGCGACTTCCTTCTCGTTTTCCAGGCGACGCCACGCTTCCCCCTGGCCGCGCCGGACGAGCACGTTGCCGACCCAGGCCTGCAACGCCGCGCCGGTGGCCATACCCGCGGCGAGAAACAGGTTGGCCATACCGATACTGCCGCTGTTCCAGTGCAGGACAAGCTCCATGCACACATAGCCCAGCCAGAGCCACGCCAGCGCAGGCGTCCCGAACCACAGAACGGCGCTCAGGGCAAAGCCGGAAGCCGGAAAAAGCGGGCTGGCATAGTTCGGCGCCAAACCCAGCGCCAGACCCGCGGCGCCCAGAAGGGCATAGATCAGGGCGATGCCGAGGGGTCTCCAGCCATGGGAGAGTGAGGGCATTTGCAACAAGCCCGGCCTCGATACCGGGCGGTAAGGAACCGCCCAATGATACATCGTCCGGACGACCGCCAGACAAGCCGAAGCAAACATTGCCAATGCTTGAAGAGGCCACTCACCCGAGAGGCGAACGGCCGTCCGCGATGGCCCGCCCGGGAGCACGAGCGCACCAAACGTCCTTGTCCCGATCCGCCTACCTATTCCGTGGGCTTGCGGATCCATGCCGCGATCAGATCCACCGCCTCGTCCTCCATGCCCACGAAGCCATGGTGATGCATCGGGGCGCAGGGATCCCCCGTGGCGCCCGAACCGCCGCTTACCAGGAGCGTTTTTTTGATGGGCGCGTTTTTCAGGGCGGAGGCGATGTTGCCCACCTCATGAGGGCGACATGCCCAGCAGGCATCCTCCGCGTGATGGAGAACCAGGGTCGGGACGCGGATCATCTCAAGATTCTGCTTCGGCACGGCGCCGGGAACCTTGTAGGCGAGTATGGACGAGGTCAGCACCACCCCCGAGACCAGACTTCCGGTGTCATGAATCGCCGCCGCCGCCGCGGAGACGGTGCCCATGCTGGTGCCGACCACCCAGATCGGCAGCGCGCTTCTCTGCTTGAGCGCCCTGAAGATCGCCAGGTTGTCGGCGCCATGCCGTTCTCCGGAGCGCTCGTTGCCAAGGGCCAGGTTCAGGCCGTCCGTCGGACGGCCCACCATCACGACGTTGAACGGATGCGTGGCCCAACGCTTGCCGGTACGAATCAGGAAATTGCGCCCGTCAGGCCAGCCATCCTCGCCGATCTGGCCATAACCGCCGGCGCCACCGGAAAACAGCACCACGGTAGCCAGCGCATCGGTGCGCCAGTAGGCGTATATCGGCACGCTGACGCCTTCCCGCGTGGCGATCTTCCGCACCTCGCCGACAGGGCTTGTCTGCGCCTGCGGAAAGGGGCTGAAAAGCAGCAGGGTCAGGAGGGCAAGGATCCCGGGAACATTCATGAGCGCCCCACTCCAAAGTTCATGGGCCTGATTATCCCTGCCTGGGCCTTGGATGGGAAATCCCCCCTGCCCCCAGCGTGGTCCCCGGCACTTCCCATTGCCCGGAATCCTGGCAAAACCTGCCGGGGTGGGAATGCCATGAGGGCATCAGCACAAAAGCAGAAGGGGCAGCCATTCGGCTGCCCCTTCTGCTTTTGTGCTGGCGTCCCCACGGGGATTGTGAATGTCTCGCGTTGGGGCGATCCATTCATCCCGCGCCGGAAGGCGCGGGACCGCACTCCGGAGGCGTGCGTCCTGCGGCATCCTCCCACTGGTCGGATGCCTGGTCGAACCGAGGGGTTCAAATCCTACATGAGAACATCAAGTCAAAAAGAAGAGGGGCCACCTTGCGGCGGCCCCTCTTCTTTTTGACTTGGCGTCCCCACGGGGATTCGAACCCCGGTACCTACCGTGAAAGGGTAGTGTCCTAGGCCTCTAGACGATGGGGACCTGAACTCTTTTACTTCCGGCGGTCGGCTACCGCCCTGCTGCATATTCTTTGGTGGAGGTACGCGGGATCGAACCGCGGACCTCTTGCATGCCATGCAAGCGCTCTCCCAGCTGAGCTATACCCCCAACAAGAGCCGCGCATTTTAGAGATGAGAGGCGGGTTTGTAAACAGCTATTTCAGAAATTTTTTGCGCACCCGGGCATGCGCAGACGGCGGATATCTTGGGCGCCGATTCTGAGTCAGCCCCACGGGGATTGCAGCCCGGCCGATCAAAGTCGCGTAGCGACTCACGACGCCCTCCTTGCCCGACACCGGGAGAGGAGTTGGGGGTAACCGATCAATCCGGTGGCAAGAAACGGCCTGCCTTGGGTCTCCAGTCCAGCCTGTTCCGCCCATCGGCCGGACTTGATTATCATGGCGGTCACCAGCCAGCACCATGCGGCGGTGGACTTCGCCGCTTTCCCCATTCTGGATTGGCAGACGGCCGGCCTGCTCAAGCCCTCTCTGGCCAAGCCCATCCTCACCACGCTCGAATCCCGTCTGGCGATACGCCGCATGGGCCGGCTTTCCCCGGATGACCAGGAAGCCCTTCGCCGCGCCTTGTCCTTGATGCTGGGATAGGCGCCAAGCCGACCTAGCCCACGGATAATTCCAATTCCTCACGACTTCGGGAACGCTCCCGCCGGGCACGTCTTGCGAAGTCCTCCCACTGGTCCGAGTACTTCACAAATCCGGGCGGATTACGCGGCCACCTGATGAAAGGTTCGGATGCGCGGAGCGATCGTCTCGCGCAAAGCACGGGTCGCAATGCGCATGTCGTACTCGGCCTGAAGATTCAGCCAGAAACGTGGCTCCATGCCGAAGAAGAGGCCGAGACGCAAGGCCGTGTCGGCAGTGATCGGCCGCCGGCCATGGACCAACTCGCTGATGCGACTAGGGGGCACGTCAATGTCGGCCGCCAGCCGGCGCGCCGTGATTCCCATGGGTTTCATGAAATTCTCTTGCAGGATTTCGCCGGGATGGATTTCTTCAAGCAAGTCAGCCATGACGGCTCCTAATGGTCATCCACGATCTCGACCCGATGTACCCCATCTTCGCGCCACTCGAAGCACACCCGCCACTGGCCATTGATACGAATACTATGCTGGCCGCGCCGGTCGCCCTTAAGGACTTCCAACTGGTTGCCCGGAGGGACGCGCAAGCTCGCCAGTTCCGGCGCCGCGTGCAGTTGCAGCAACTTTCGACGCGCAACCCGTTCAATGTTCCTGAAGCGGGACACGGCCAAGCTTTGAAAAAGCGCCTCGGTGTCAGCACAAGCGAACGAACGGATCATGGTCAGTGATGTTCCGCAATACGGATTCTGTCAAGCAGAATTGAATCAGCCACCGCTAGTGCCCGCCTGACGCCGTCCTGGCCCAAGCTACCCATCCCGGAACGGTTCAGGGGCTGCCGCACCCCAGGCTCCGCGCCTCGTCGTGCAGTTTCCGACGCACATCTGCCAGATAGTCCTGACCATCTGCTGAATGGCGCTGCCGCGCGTTCCAGGGAGACGCAAGAAGGACGGGAGGTCTTGATTACCTTGATCACCCCCACATGTCGAAGCCCTACCAAGGCACCAGACTCAAGCCCAAGCGACTGGCGTTCTTCGCCAGAACCCCATCCAGAGTGGCCATGCTTCCCGCCCCGGCTGCCAGGGCAGCGGCCAGGTGAAGGGAATCGCCGGAACGCAGCCCGGATGCAGCCTCAAGCGCCAAGAGAGCGGCCCGGTGGAAAACGGTCGGTTCCAACGGCAGCAATTTCAGGTCGTTGGCGCACAGGCGTTCGAACTGGTGCCATGCCGCCTGGGCCGCGGCCTGATCCATCTGGCCGGTGCGCTGCTTGATGCCCAAGGCGCTGGCAAACTCTGTCACGCACCATACCGTCGACACCAGTTCTTCGGCGCAGCCGGCATACCAGTTGGACACCTCCGCACTCCTCGCCTCATTGGCAAACAGGGCCACCAGGACGCTGGTATCCAGGTAGATCATCAATACGCCCCGCCACGTCGCAGTTCTTCCATGACCGATGTGCCCAGAACTTGGCCATCCCGCTCCAGGGAAAGCTCACGGGCAAAGGCCCGCCTGTCCCAGGACACCGGACGCAGACTCAAGCCCCCCTCCGCCGTGAGGCTGGCCTCCACACTATCCCCTTCCTTGACCCCCATGCGGCGCACAAAGTCGGCGGGGATACGCAAGGCCAGGCTGTTGCCCCAGCGAGCGATTTGCAGGTTCATGACGGCACCTATGATCTACATATACGTAGATACATGGTAGCAAAGAAATGGCGCCGTGGGGTTGGAAATGAAACCGGCAGCCGAAGGTTTCCGGATTTGGGGACTGGCGGTTGTTTGACGAACTCGTCAGAGGCCGACGAAGGGGTTAACGAGCCTCAGTCGCCCTTCCACAAGCTGCCCGTGCTGCATGTCTTCGGAATAGAGGGTGTCGCAACCAGCGTCAAGTGCGGCGGCAACGATCAGGCTATCCCAATAACTGAAGGCGCGCTTTTTTCGAAGCAAACTTGCCAAAGCGAAGGTTTCCTCCGAATCTGGCACCACTCTGCATGAGCGATGCATGGCTCTGAGCACTGGCATGTACGCGCCTTCGGAAAATCCGCCTTTCTGCAACAGGACGCGCCCGAGTTCCCTGAGAACCTGGCCGTTGATTACCGGTCGATCCAGAGATGACAACAAGTCCTTGGCAAGGTGTTGACGAGCTTCATCACTTGTCGTCAGGCCATAGCCCAGACGTTGGTATCAACGAAGGCAGGCACGGTCGTAAAGCTCGTCGCGTGACATGGGCTTAAAGGGCTCCTTCACGGCGAGCGGGGAATTCAAGAATTCCGCCAAGGGGCGCTCTTGGTTGGTTGTGGCCGGGGCTGTTTCCCGCTGGCATCGCGCGGCGAGAAATTCCCCGAAATCGAACACCTCCGCCCGACGGTCGGGAGGAAGGTTTTCCAGGGTCTTGATGAGTTCCGCGTAGCCCATGGTGTTCCCCAAAGGTGAAGACGCTCAAGTGTAGTCGCTCAAAGGCTCCAGAGACAAGATTCACCGGGCAGGTGGAAATATTGAGGGCCGATGGCAAGCGGTTTGGGCGACGATTTCTGAGTCAGCCCCACGGGGATTGTGCCCAGCCGATCAAAGTCGCGTAGCGACTCACGACGCCCCCCTCGCCCGACACCGGGAGAGGATTGGGGGTGAGGGGTTCGTCCTGCGGGGGCTCGGCTGGAGCCCCCTCGTCGAACCCGACGGGGTGCTCACCACTGAGAACATCAGCACAAAAGCGGAGAGGGCAGCCATTCGGCTACCCGGAGGCATACCAGGACACGAAGGAGCGTTGCGAGGCCGGAAGTGAAAAGGCCCGACAGGCAAGCCTGTCGGGCCGGATTCGGTACGTCACCCGAAGGTGACTACCTTATTGCAGCAACGGCTCTCACCCCGGAAGACTACAATGGCTTCATTCTACCCACAAGGGATGCCACCATGCAAACAAATAACCTGCCTTACACGTTGGGCCTGGACATCGGCATGGCTTCGGTCGGCGCGGCGCTGCTGCTTCCCGACGAGAAACGTATCCTGGCCCTGCATGTCCGCACCTTCGACAAGGCGGAAACGGCCAAGGAAGGCGAATCCCTCAACAAGATACGGCGCGACTCTCGGCTGACGCGCCGCCGCATCCGGCGCCGCGCCCATCGCTTAGTGCGCCTGGCGCGTCTGATGAAGCGCGTCGGCCTTATATCCGACGCCAACCCGGAAGCCTTCGCCCTGCCCGGCCTCTCGCCCTGGGACATGCGTGCTGAAGGCCTGGATCGCCTGCTGGAACCCAAGGAATGGGCAGGCGTCCTCTATCACCTCGTAAAGCATCGCGGCTTTCAATCCAACCGCAAGTCCGAAGCCAAAGCCGACGAGAAGGCCGGGCAGATGCTCTCCGGCGTCGGGCGCAATCAGGCGTTGCTCAAGGAAGCCGGCTACCGCACCGTGGGCGAACTGGCGGCTCGCCACGAGGCTTTCAAGGAAGCCAAGCGCAACAAGGGCGGCAGCTATAATCATACCTTTGCCCGCGCCGATCTGAACGCCGAGATGACGTTGCTATTCGAACGCCAGCGCGCACTCGGCAATCAACTTGCCGGCGAGGAGTTCCAGGGAAAAGCCCGCGACTTGCTGATGGCGCGCCGCCCCACGCTTTCCGGCGCCAACCTGCTCAAGATGGTCGGCAAATGCACGTTCGAGAAGGGCGAAGACCGGGCGCCCAAGGCCAGCTACCGCGCCGAGCGCTTTGTCTGGCTGGGCAAACTGAACAACCTCAAGATCGTCGGCGGCGGCGATCCCAGGCCGCTGACCGATACCGAGCGCCGGGACATCATCAATCTACCCTTCACCCAGGCCAAGCTGACCTTCAAGCAGATTCGCAAGGCGCTCGAACTGGAACCGCACCAGCGTTTCAATCTGCTTTCCTACCGCCTTGATCCAAAAGGGAAAGACAAAGACCCGGAGGACAGCACGTTCTTCGAGGCGAAAGCCTTTCATGCCCTGCGCAAGGCCTATGAAGCCGCCGCCCTCAAGGCGGAATGGCAGCGCGACTCGATCAATGCCGACCGGCTCGACGCCCTGGCGTTTGCCCTCACCTGCTACAAGGATGACGCCGAGAGCCGCCAATGGCTGGCGGGCCAAGGCATCGAGACTCCCATTATCGAGGCGGTCCTGAGCGAATCCTTCGATCGGTTCATCCATCTGTCGCAAAAGGCGCTCAAGGCCATCCTGCCGCACATGGAAGCCGGTCAGCGTTACGACGAGGCCGCAAAGTCGGCGGGCTACGACCACAGCCAGCCCGATGCCGATGTCGGCAAGACGAAGTCCCTGCCGCCGCCTGACAGGAACACGATCATCAACCCGGTGGTCTATCGTGCCCTCAACCAGGCCCGGAAACTGGTCAATGCCATGGTGGCCGAATACGGCCCGCCCGCCGCCGTGCATATCGAACTGGCCCGCGACTTGTCCAAGTCCATCGAGGAGCGGCGCGAAATCGAGAAAGGGCAGAAGGAATTTCAGGCGCTGAAGGAAAAGCTCGCCAAGGAATTCGAGGACTTATTCCAGCGCCAGCCTGGCGGGCTCGACCTGCTGAAGTACCGGCTCTTCCGGGAACAACTGGACCAGTGCCCCTATTGCCAGAAAGCCCTTCATGCCGAGCGCCTGTTCGAGACCGGCTACGCCCAGGTGGACCACGCCCTGCCCTATTCCCGCAGCTTTGACGACGGCATGAATAACAAGGTGGTCGTGCACGTCGCGTGCAACCAGGACAAGGGCAACCGCACGCCTTACGAGTTTCTGGATGGCGTAAGCGAAAGCGAACGCTGGCAGCGCTATGTCGCCTGGGTGCAGGGCAACAAGAGCATCCGGCAGGCCAAGCGCAACCGGCTGTTGCGGGTCAATTTCGGTGCGGAGGAGGCGAGCGAATTCCGCGACCGCAACTTGAGCGACACCCGCTACATCTGCCGCGAATTCAAGGGCATGATAGAAACCCACCTGCAATGGCATCCCGAGAGTTTGGCCGACAACCGCTGTGTCGTCCTCGCCGGGCAACTGACTTCGCTGCTTCGCGCCCGTTGGGGCCTGCTCAAGGTGCGGGAGGAAGGTGACCTGCATCATGCGATGGATGCCGCCGTGATCGCCGCCGCCAGCCGTAGCCTGGTCAAGCGCATGGCGGACTATTCGCGCCTGAAGGAACTGGACACGGTGCGGAACCGTTACGTCGACCCCGAAACCGGCGAAGTCCTCGACATCGCCGCGCTCAGGCAGGTAGAAGACCGTTTTCCCAAGCCCTGGCCCCATTTCCGCGAGGAACTCCTGGCGCGGCTGTCCCACGACCCGGCGAAGCAACTGGCGGGCCTGCTCGGCGTTGATGAAGCCCTGGCAGAAAGCATTCGCCCCGTGCGCGTCTCCCGTGCGCCGACGCGGCGCGACCTGGGGGCTGCCCACCAGGAAACGATCCGCTCGGTCCGGGCAGGCAACCAGTCGGCCATCAAGACCCCGCTCAAGGACTTGAGCCTGAAAGACCTGGAAAACATCGTCGGCTATCAGCGCGACACCGCACTGATCGAGGCCATCCAGAAGCGCCTCGAAGCATTCGGTGGCGACGGCAAGAAGGCGTTCGATGACAGACAACCGCCGCTGCGCAAGCCCTCCAAAGACCCGGACATGGCGCCCATCATCCGCAGCGTCAAACTGCTCACGACGCAGAAAAGCGGCATACCGATTCGCGGCGGTATCGCCAACAACGGCGCCATGCTGCGGGCAGACATCTTCACCAAGGGCGGGAAGTATTATCCGGTGCCGGTGTATGCGGCGGATGCTGTGAAGCCTGATCTACCCAACAAGGCAGTGGTCGCCTTCAAACCTGAAGAAGAGTGGACCATCATGGACGAAAGCCATCAGTTCCTGTTCAGCCTGCATCCGAATGACTGGGTTTGCATTCGTTACAAGAATGCACCGAGCCGTGAAGGCTATTACGCTGGGCTCGACCGATCTGATGGGACGGTGAATCTTTGGCTTCATGATCGCGATCAGACCCAAGGCAAGAAGGGGATGATGGGAGGCAACGGCATCAAGACCGCCCTCGCCGTCGAGAAATACCACGTAGACCTCCTGGGCAATCTGCATCGGGTGTACAAGGAGGGTCGACTGCCCATCCACGCCAAGGCTGGAAAGGGCTGAGCCGTGGGCTGGCGCAGCGTGGTCATCGCCAACCCGGCGGCCCTGACTCTGGAGGATCGCGCCCTGGCCGTCGCCCAGGAAGGCAAGACGGCGCGGGTCATGCTGGAAGACATCAGCGTGCTGGTGCTGGATCATCCCCAGATCAGCCTCACGGCGCCCCTGCTTTCAGCCTGCGCCGAGGCCCAGGTTGCCGTGCTCACCGTCAACGCCTCTCACCTGCCCAATGGTGTGCTGCTGCCCTATCTGCCCCACAGCCGGGCGCTCAAGGTGATGACGGCGCAACTGGCCATGGGCCAGCCCGCCAGAAAGCGCCTCTGGCAACGCATCGTGCGTTTCAAGATTGGGAACCAGGCGGCGCTCCTTGCCCGTTCAGCCCGGCACGACGAGGCGCGGCTCCTGCGGCAACTCGCCCGCGACGTGCGCTCGGGCGACCCCGACAACTTCGAGGCGCAGGCGGCGCAGGTCTACTTTCGCGGGCTCTTCAATCCTCATTTCCACCGCAACCAGGCGCGTTTCCACAACGCCGCGCTGAACTATGGCTACGCGGTGGTGCGCGCCGCGATTGCCCGGACCCTCACGGGCTACGGCTTCCTGCCCGCCTTTGGCCTCTTCCACCACAGCGAACAGAATGCTTTCAATCTCGCCGACGACCTGATCGAACCCTACCGGCCCCTGGTGGATGCCGGCGTGCTGGCCCACTACCCGCAGGAACCCGAGCGCGATCTGGAACCCGCCGACAAGGGCCGACTGGTCGCCCTGCTGCACGGGGACGTGACACTTTCCAGCCACGGCAACAGTAACGACGAAGGCGGCTGCTGCACCCTGCTCGCCGCCATCGAGGCCACCGTCTCAGGCCTGTCCGGCATCGTCATGCAGGGCGCGGCGCACGACCGCCTGGCCCTGCCCGTCATGGAAGGCGCCCTGGCGATGGCGGACGATCTCGACGGCGACGGGCCATGAGCGAAGAGACACGCCGTTATATGCGCCTGCTCGTCTTCTTCGATCTGCCCGTCACCACCCGCGAGAAGCGGCGCATTTATACCATCTTCCGGCGCTTCCTGATCCAGGACGGCTACGACATGATTCAGTGGTCGGTCTATGGCCGCATGGTAAACGGCATGGACGACGCCGAGAAGCATCTGAAACGGCTTGCCGACAACCTTCCGAAGGAAGGCTCCATTCGCTGCCTGCAAGTCAGCGAGAAACAGTTCGCCAACATGCGGCTGCTGGTCGGCACGAAGAATTTTCAGGAAAATAAAGTCAATGCGGACCAGATGCTGCTTTTTTGAGGCGGAAAAAATTGCCCCGGAACCCGCCCAGGCCTTGGCCTGGGCGGGTTCCGGGGCGAGGATTGTAGCCTTCCGGGGTGAGAGAGGGAGCTACAACCAGCATGGCACGTGTGCCCCAATACTCGGAATTGTAGCCTTCCGGGGTGAGAGAGGGAGCTACAACTTGCTTGGCCGCAGGCTTGGCGGCTTTGGGATTGTAGCCTTCCGGGGTGAGAGAGGGAGCTACAACACAGGTGCTTATGGCTATCCATAACACAGAATTGTAGCCTTCCGGGGTGAGAGAGGGAGCTACAACTGGCCTCTGCGACACGACGTGCGGCTTCTGATTGTAGCCTTCCGGGGTGAGAGAGGGAGCTACAACATATCTGCGGGGGCTATCGCAGATTTCTTGATTGTAGCCTTCCGGGGTGAGAGAGGGAGCTACAACGCAGTTGAGCTAGAGTAAGCCTTGTGATTCATTGTAGCCTTCCGGGGTGAGAGAGGGAGCTACAACCGGAAGCGCGCCGACTTCCACGGTTTTTGGATTGTAGCCTTCCGGGGTGAGAGAGGGAGCTACAACAGGAAGGCGAGAACGATGAATGTACTCAAGATTGTAGCCTTCCGGGGTGAGAGAGGGAGCTACAACTGGCCTGGGTGGGCTGTCGCTGGGCCGGTAATTGTAGCCTTCCGGGGTGG
>JAQTNA010000025.1 GCA_028714035.1 Rhodocyclaceae bacterium | reverse complement strand
GGTCCGCCGCGGCCGCCCGGGGAGGGGAAACCGGCTCCGGGCTTCGCCCTACACCGCTTTCCCCTCCCCGGAAAAAGCGGACAACTCATTTGCTACAGCACCGGACAGTTTTATTTGTTGCTAACATTGCTGCGACGCATCAACGGGGCGCGCCAGTTGGCTTCCGGCGGGCATGGGCCGCCGCCGCAGCCCCACGCGCCGTCCTGAGGGCTTCCCCTGTCGTGCTAGAATCTGCCGCCACATTCAATCGTGACCACCCGGATGGACTGGAGAAGCATGGAACTCGTCGCCCGCATCAGTCAGCAGTTTCAAGACAGTGCCCAGGCCAAGCTGGAAGCCATGGAGCTGTTGGCCAGTCCCATCGCCCAGGCCGTGGAACTCATGGTGCAGTCCCTCCTGTCTTCCGGCAAGATCATGGCCTGTGGCAATGGGGGGTCGGCCGCCGATTCCCAGCATTTTGCCGCCGAGCTGCTCAACCGGTTCGAGGCCGAGCGGCCGCCCCTGGCCGCCATAGCCTTGACCACCGACACCTCGACCCTCACCTCGATCGCCAACGATTATTCCTTTGATCAGGTGTTTGCCAAGCAGGTGCGCGCCCTGGGCCAACCCCAGGACGTGCTGCTGGCGATTTCCACCAGCGGCAATTCGGGGAATGTGATCGAGGCGATCCATGCTGCCCATGAACGGGAAGTGAAAGTGGTCGCCCTGACGGGCAAGATGGGGGGGAAGATCGCCGGGCTCCTGGAAGAAGGCGATGTGCACATCTGCGTACCCGCAGAGCGGACGGCGCGCATCCAGGAAGTCCATTTGTTGACGTTGCACTGCCTGTGCGACGGCATTGACTGCTTGTTACTCGGAGTTGAATGAAATGAAACTAGCCAAGCCCAGGAGCCTCGCCGTTGCAGCCCTCGTCGCGATCTGCCTACCCGCCCTTCAGGGTTGCGTTCCCGCCGTCGCGGTGGGAGCCGGTGCCACCGCCCTGATGATCTCCGACCGGCGCACTTCCGGTACGTATGTCGAGGATGAGGGGATAGAGTTCAAGGCCATGAATCGCATCGAGGAGCGTTTTCACGGCAAGGTGCACGTCAATGTCACCAGTTTCAACCGCAACGTGCTGATTACGGGCGAGGCCCCCGACCAGGCGTCGAAGGATGAACTGGCAGCCATCGTTGCCGGCGTGGAGAATGTGCGTAGCGTGACGAACGAGGCGCAGATCGCCGGGATCAGTTCGCTGGGTTCCCGCAGCAACGACACCTTCCTGACCGGCAAGATCAAGGCCCGCTTCATTGACAGCAATACCTTCCCGGCCCACGTGGTGAAGGTCGTGACCGAAGGCGGCACGGTTTACCTCATGGGCATGGTGACCCAGAGGGAGGGGGACCGGGCCTCGGAGATCGCCAGCACCACCGGTGGTGTGCAAAAGGTGGTCCGGGTGTTCGAATACGTGACCCGGGAAAAGGCATGGGAGCTGGACCGTCGTCCCCCGGAAAAGGCCGATGCGGACAAGAGCGGGAGCAAGCCTGCGCCGTGATGTTTGCCCCGCCCGCATTTCAGGCTAAGATCTGCGCCCCGGACCGGCTGGCCGCGAGCCTCGCCGCCCTGCCACGGCCCCTGGTGTTTACCAACGGCTGCTTTGACATCCTGCACCGGGGGCACGTCACCTACCTGGCCCAGGCCCGGGCACTGGGGGCGAGCCTGGTGGTGGCGCTCAATACCGACGCCTCGGTGAAGCGCCTGGGCAAGGGCGATGATCGCCCGCTCAATGCCCTGGAAGACCGCCTGGTGGTGATGGCGGCCCTGGAGTGCGTGAGCCTCGTGACCTGGTTCGACGAGGATACGCCCATCGCCCGTGTCCTGGACTGCCGGCCGGACGTGCTGGTGAAGGGCGGAGACTGGCCCGTGGCGCGTATCGTCGGCGCGCCCGAGGTTCAGGCCTGGGGCGGCAGGGTCGTATCCATCCCCTTCGAGGTTGATCGCTCCACGACCGCGTTGCTGGAAAAGATACGGCGTCTCTAGGCTCTGCGCGGACCGTCAGGCCGAAATATCGTCCGCGCCGGGTATTGCCTGCGCGCTCAGGCGTTCCAGGGTGGCTCGCACCATCTCTATGTGGCTGCGCAGGGTATAGAGCTGATCCATGAAGGACCGGGGTGTGGGCAGGTGCCGCGCCAGATTTTCCAGCCGGGTCAGCTGCGTGCGCCACTCCTCCGGCGTGCGGCGCGAGAAGTCGCTCTCCATCTCCGCTTCCAGGAACATCAGCTCTCCGTAATAGCGGAAGATGCGGCTCTTCACGCGCCAGGTGTAGAGGCCGGGGGCGATCTTCAGCAGAGGCAGGAGCAGGGCGATGATCGGTATGAGCATGACCATGGTCCGGTCCACCAGGGTCGCGGCCCAGAAGGGCAGGTAGCGTTGCAGGAGCGGTGGCCCGGACTTGAAGTAATGCTCCGCGTCCTTGCTCAGTTCGAAGTCCACCGGGGTGGCGTTCGGATATTCATGCGCCTTCTGGAAAAGGCCGGGGCGGCTGTGTACTTCGTTGGCAGCCTGCATCAGCAGGTTGATGAGCGCCGGGTGGGTGTCTTCCCGCGCCACGAGGGTTGCCGTGGCGGAGACCAGGGAAATGTCCCGATCCGGGATGTTGCGCACGAAATCAATGCCCCCCGCCGGCAATACATCCTTCGAGAGGAAGGGGTAGCGCCGCGTATAGGCCTCGGCCTGGGAAAAACTCATGATCTTCACCCCCTCGCTGTAGAGCAGAGTCCAGACCGCCCCGGAGCGTGGGGCGCCCACCAGCATGACCGCGTCCACGTCGCCTTTGATCAAGGCCGCCGCGGCCGCCAGGCCGCCGACGGGCACCAGGTGGGTGGGCTCGCCCTTGATGCCGTTGGCCTCCAGCAGCAGGAGCGCCAGTTGCCGGGTACCGCTGCCATCCACGCCGACGGCGACGCGCTTGCCCTTGAGTTGCGTCAGCCGGTCCAGAGTCTCCTTGCCCCGATAGAATACCCAGACCGGTTCCGGGCAAAGGCTGCCCAGGGAAACCAGACCCTCCGTGTCCATGCCGGCTGCCGTGCCCCCCTGCACCAGACCCACGTCCACGGTGAAGTTGCCATCCCTCAGGCGACGCAGGTTCTCCACGGAGCCTTCGGAGCGAAGTTCCTGGAGCTTGATGCCATTCCTGGCCAGGATTGCCTTGTAGCGGGCGGCGTAATACTGGTAGGCGGCGCCTTCGGCGCCGGTCGTAATGGTCAGGGTGTCCGGCGGTGCCGGCTTGATGAAGCGGGAGGCGAGCCAGAATCCGGCCAGGATCACCAGCAGGATGGGCAGGGCGACGACCAGCAGGTCGCGCAGGGAATATTCGGACAGCTTGCGGCGGAGACGAGGGCGCACGGTGCCTCCCGGCAGGAAATCGAAAAGCTCGGACTGCGCGGGCGCGCGGCCTGAAAGGATTCTGCCACAGGCAGGCCAAACGACAAACCGTAAGCGGTGAGCGGATGTTCCGCTATTTCCACCCGGATCGGAGATGCTTACCGCTTACTCCTCACCGCTCACGGCCGTTTCAGTCCACGTAGGACTTGGAGGCCTTCCGGCGGCCGGGCTTGGCCTTCTGGATGATCACGCCCCGTATGCAATCGAGGCTGGCGATGGGCTGGGAGGGGTAGAAGGGATTGAGCGCCTGCAAAACCCAGCCTTCGCCGTCCCGCACCAGTTGCCGCATGGTCCACTCCTCGTCCACGAAGGCCAGGACGAAAGAACCGTGTTTCACCAGCCCGCCGGGCTCGATGATGACGATGTCGCGTTCTTCGAACTCGGGCAGCATGGAGTCGCCGAGCACCATGAGGGCGAAGGATTCCGCGCCCTCGCAGGAAGAGTCGCTCCCCTCCGATCCGGCGGGAACCACGGGGATGGGAAACTTGCCAGCCATGATGAATGCCTTCCTATCGGGCGGCGATGGCGGCGGCCACCCCGTCCCAGAAACGGATGCGGGCTTCCAGCGCAGCCTCTGCCGCCGCATGGGCCTCCGCCAGTTTTTCCCCGTCGCCGGCGCACAGGGATTCCAGGAGGCGCAGGGACAGGGGGGCGTGGAAATCTTCGTCCAGGTGAATGTGGCGCTTCAGGTAGTAGTGAAACATGGGCGCCTGCTCCTCGGTTACACCCAGTTTACCCAGAAAGCGCCGGAACATGGCGGGAATGACGTGTTCCCGCCCCAGGGCCAGGGCCGCCGCAGCGAGGTGGGGCTTGCCGGTGGCGATGAAACCAAAGGTGGTGCCCATGAAGGCTCTTGCCGGCTCGGGTACGTCGCCCTCCCTCAGTGCCTCGGCGATGGGCCGGGAGGCGGCCAGATGCACGAAGGCCAGGGCGCGGGAGGGGTCGCTGCCCACCTCGCCCATGGCGGCGCAATACAGTTCGAAGTGGCTGAGAAACTCGGGCCCGCCGCTCTCGGGCAAGCCGAGGTCGGACTCCTCTTCCATGACGATCTCGTTGATGAAGCGGCGCACCGACGGGTCGCCAAGCGGCACCCAGGGCACCCGGGTCGGCGCCACGGCCGCCTGCAGGGTCTTCACCAGGGACATGAAGTCCCAGACGGAGTAGATGTGGTGGGACATGAACCGGCGCAGGTCGGACTCCGTTTGCAACAAGCCATAGACGGGGTGTTCGTTCAGGCGCGTGCGCAGATCATCCAGATCATGCCAGGGAAGGGAATTCGTGCTCATGGCAATGGGCGAGGGGCAAGGGAGGGGCAAGGGAGGAGACAAGGGCCGGGAGCTTGGCACAAAGCTCTGGACCTCCCCATCCCTCCACGGGAGTATGCCTCCTCCCCCATGCCGGCGATTGACTGGCGATACCGTACTACCCGTCAGGGTCATGTCCGGGTTGCACTTTGCCCTGGGAAAAGGCAAAATCCGGGGCGAATCAGCAAATTCTAATAAGCTCCGGAGCGGGGGCAGTCTGTACCCGCTATCGGCATACTCGCTGATACAGTTTCTAGGAGACCACAAGATGGAGCCCTGCCCCGGACAGGCGCGGCGCCCCAACCGCTCACGGGTTACCGGCGCCCCCAATCCGCCGGACCCGGCGCATCTGGCAGATCTGGTCAGCGGGGAGGAGTTTCTGGCTCCCCTGGAGCGGCTGCTGAGTGCGACGATGGCCGTGAGCGGCGGAACAGGCGGGATCGTTTGCTTCCTGCATCCGCGCACCGGAAAACCCGCGCTGGTTGCCCATTCCGGCAAGCTCAGCCTGACGGGGCCGTCGGAGGCGTTGCTGAATGACCTCTGCGCGGAATGCACCGATGAGTGCGGCGCCGGGGTGGCCGGTGTCTGTCTCTGCTCCCGCCTGCTGCCGGCCATGCCCGGTACGCCGGCACTCGGCGCCTACGTCACCGGCCTGGAATTCCGGGGCGAGCGTTGCGGCGTATTGGCCCTGTTCTTTGCCCCGGGGCAGGAATTGCCGCCAAGCATCGCGCCTCTGCTGGGGGCGCTCGGGGAAGTGCTGGGGCTCGCCCTGGAAAGCACCCGCCGCGCCCATGAAAACAGCCTGCGCATGCAGAACCATCTGTGCGCCACCCTGATGCAGGAGCGGCAGTTGCTCGCCAACGAGGTGCACGACAGCCTGGCCCAGAACCTCGCTTGCATGCGCATGCGTGCCACGCTGCTGCGCGATGCCCTGCAACAGGAAAACAGTGACCGGGCCGAGAAGTACGTGGGGGAGATCGAGGATTCCCTCTCGGTGGCTCACGGCCGTGTGCGGGAGCTCATCACCCAGTTCCGCACCGCCATGGATCCCGAGGGCCTGCTCCACGCCCTGCGCACCGAAATTTCAGGCATGGATGGCCTGGGCGGAGTGGAACTGGCCTTCGATAATCAACTGCCCGACCTGAAGCTGCCGGCGGAGCAGGAGATGCAGATTCTCCATATCGTGCGCGAGGCCCTGGCCAATGTCGTGAAGCATGCGCGCGCCCGGCACGGACGCGTCACGCTGTCGCGCAACGACGGCCGCTACGAGATTCTGGTGGAGGATGATGGAGTCGGACTGGCTGGCCCGGGCGAGGGCGGCGACTCCGACCATGGCCATTACGGCTTGAATATCATGCGTGAACGCGCACAGCGCCTGGGTGGCGATGTGCATATCGAGAGCAGCCGTGACCAAGGCACGCGCCTGCTGCTGCAATTTCCCGCGACCACTCGGCGCAAAGAGGCTCGGACATGAATGACAGAACCAAGATTCTGCTGATAGATGATCACGGCCTGTGCCGACGGGGTCTGGCCGAACTTCTGGAGCACCGCGCGGGCATGAACGTGGTCGGCGGCACGGATAGCGCGGATGAGGCGGAGGCCATTCTCGATCGGGAAACGCCGGACCTCATCATCATGGACCTGCGCATGCCGCCCATGGACGGCCTGACGCTGCTGCGCCGCTTGCGCGACAAGGGCTACACGACGCCCGTGGTGATCCTGACCATGAGCGACTCCCAGGACGATCTGGCCGCCGCCTTGCGCGCCGAGGTGCGCGGCTACCTGTTGAAGGACATGGACCCGGACGACGTGCTGGATTCCATACGCCGGGCGGCCCGGGGCGAACTGATCGTGGCGCCCGCCATGGCCCTCAAGCTCGCGCAACTGCTGCAATCCGGCCAGAAGGAAAGCCCCAAGGACAAGCAGGTCAAGCTGACGGAGCGGGAGCGGGAAATCCTCAGCCACCTGGCGGCGGGCAAGAGCAACAAGGCCATCGCCAAATCGCTCAACATCAGCCACGACACGGTCAAGCTGCACGTGCGCCACATCCTGGCCAAACTCAACATGAGTTCCCGGGTCGAGGCGGCCGTGTTTGCCGTGGAAAACGGGGTTTCCATCCAGGCCCGCCACGCCCTCACCTGAGCCGGGGAGCCGGTCAGACCCTCAAAACGGGCTGGCCAGTCCGACGGAGAGCAGGAAGGCGAAGGGCACCTGGGCCTGGGCAGTCCGCACCAGAAGCTCGTTCATCTCGGCCCCCGTGGCGGCGCGGCGGCTGGCGCGCACCAGGGAGATGGCCAGGGGCAGGGCGAGCCAGGACACCAGCACGCCGACGTGCCCGGGCAGAAGCAGCCGGAGCCAGAGCACGCAGGCGAAGGGCAGGAACAGGAGGGCGGCGTAGGCCAGAAGCGCCCCTCTGCGGCCCAGGACGGCGGCCAGGGTGCGCCGTCCCGCCAGGCTGTCGTTTTCCACGTCCCGCAGGTTGTTCACCATGAGCACCGCCGCCGCGATGGCACCCACCCCCAGGCCGGCCGGCACGCTTTCCAGGGTGAAATGGCCAGCCTGGAGGTAACTGCTGCCGCAAACCGCCGTGAGTCCGAAGAAGGCCAGCACGAACAGTTCCCCCAGAGGGGTGTGGGATATGGGCCGCGGGCCGCCGGAATAGGCGTAGCCGGAAGCCACCGACGCCAGTCCCAGCGCCAGGATGGGCCAGCCTCCCAGCCAGACCAGGAAGGCGCCCAGGAGGGTGGCCAGGCCGAAGGCGATGTGGGCTGCCCTGCGAGTCTCTTTCGGTGTGGCCCAGCCGGCGGCGGTGACGCGCACCGGCCCCAGGCGGCGTGGGCCGTCGTTGCCCCGTTCGAAATCCGCGCAATCGTTATGCAGGTTGGTGCCGATCTGGATCAGGACCGCGCACAGCAGGGCCAGGATCAGGGGCGGCCAGGCGACCGGCGCACCCTGTGCCCAGGCGAGGCTGCTGCCCACCAGCACCGGTGCCAGGGACATGGAGAGGGTGCGCGGCCGCGCCGCCAACCACCACAGCCGCCAGCCCCGGGGGGGCTGGAACAGGGCCTCGTTGATCGTTTCCGGTTTCATGTCGGGCGCACGCCGAAATGCAGGCAGGCGATGCCGAAGGACAGGTTGTTCCAGCGCACCGCCTCGAAGCCCGCCGATTCCATCATGGCGGCGAATGCCCTTTGGTCGGGGAAGCGGCGGATGGACTCCACCAGGTAGTGATAGGCCGAGGGTTGCCCCGCCACCCAGGCTCCCAGGCGCGGGATGACCAGGAAGGAATAGAGGTCGTAGAAGGGCTTGAGCCAGAAATGAGGCCGGGAAAACTCCAGGCAGACGAAGCGGCCCCCGGGTTTCAGGACGCGCCGGATCTCTTCCAGGGCCGCCTCCGGCCGGGTGGCATTCCGTAGGCCGAAGGAGATGGTCACCAGGTCCAGGGAGGCGTCGCCGAAGGGCAGGGCTTCTGCTTCCCCCGCGACCCAGCCGATGTCGCCCTGGTCCTCCCGCCGCCGCCCCGCCGCCATCATGGCCACGCTCGGATCCACCACCCAGACCCGGCGGCCGGGCTGTCGGGCCAGGAGCCGGGCCACGTCGCCCGTGCCCCCCGCCAGATCCACCACCCTTGCGTCGGCCGGCGTCCGGATGCTCCGCGCCAGGGTACGCTTCCAAAGGCGATGAATGCCGAAGCTCATGAGGTCGTTCATGAGGTCGTAGCGTGGCGCCACCGCGTTGAATACGGCACGGATGCGGCTCTGCCGCTCTTCCGGCACCACGTCCCGAAAACCGAAACTCCTCTCCAGGGAAGCCATGGCTGCCTTACTTCGGCTGCTTTTCTGCCGCCAGCTTCTCCGCGGCCTTCTCGGCGTTGTAGGCCTCGATCCGCTGCTTCAGGCGTTCGGCGATGTCCGCCGCCGAGGCGCTATAGCCGTACTTGGTCAGGAAGCGGCCGTCCGGGCCGATCAGGTACATGCCGACGGAATGATCCATGCTGTATTCGGCCGGGGGCGCCCCCGGTTCCAGGTGCTTGGCGTAAGTCACCTTGAAGTTCCGGGCCACGCCGGCGATCAATTCCGGGGAGCCCGTGAGGCCCATGATGCGCGGATCGAAGTTCTGCGTGTAGCGCTCCAGCACGTCCGGCTTGTCCCGCTCCGGGTCCACGCTGATGAAGATGGGCTGTACCTGGCCTGCCAGGGCGCCGAGCTTGCCCAGGATCAGGCTCATGGCCGCCAGGGTGCTGGGGCACACGGAGGGGCAGGAGGTGTAGCCGAAGGAAATGAGCTGGAAGCGTCCGGCGAAATAGTCGTCCAGGATGGCGCGGCCGCTGGTGTCCATGAGCACGTAGCGTGGGGTAACCTCCACCAGGCCGGTCGTTTCACTGGCTTCCGGGGGCAGTCCGGCATGGGGGTCCGCAGCCAGGGCGGGTGCCGTGGTCAGGAGCAGGCTTGCCAGAAGAATGATCGCTTTCATGGATGGGGGCTCTCAGTGTTGGGCGGAAGGGGCGGCCGGGACGGGCAGGAGTTCGTTCAGCCGCTTTTCCAGATCGTTCAGCCTTGCTTCAAATGCCTCTGCCGTCGCACAGGAGCCGCCGTCCTTGGTCTGGGCCAGGAAAGCCTCGTTCGTGCTGGCCTGGAACGCGTCGCCGTACACCTGGGTCTTCGGTGCATGGGCCAGCATCATGGACTTGGCGTGCTGGGCGCTCGGCATCGCGGCACAAGCCAGGGCCTGGCCGTTCACGGCGCCGAGGTCTTTGATGGCCAGCAGATCCGCCCCGGAATCGGCAGCCACGGCATTGAATACGGCAAACACCAGCAAGAATGCGAGCAGGAAAACGGATTGCTTCACGATGGACTCCTTCGGGTTCATATCGGGATGAATCCCGACACACGGTTCTGGGATGTTCTTGTCGGGCTGAAGCCCGACCTGCAACTACAACGCCTTTTGTATGGCGGCGTCCATTTCGGGCTTCTTCATCACCCCGAGCTTCGTCGCAACCACCTGCCCGGTGCGGTTCAGTACCAGGCTATAGGGCAGGGCGGCGGACTCGTTGCCCAGGGATCGTAACAGGGAAAGCCCCTGGTCGCCCCCCAGCAGGATCGTGTAGTCCATGCCGTAGGCCTTGGCGAAGTCCCTCACCTTTTCCAAGCCGGCGGCGTCCTCGATGGCGATGCCGACCACCACCAGGCCGCTACCCTGGTATTGAGCCTGGGCCGCCATCAGGTCCGGGAATTCCTTGCGGCAGGGCGGGCACCAGCGGGCCCAGAAATTCACCAGTATCGGCTTGCCGCGCAGGCTCGTCAGGGCGACGGGTTTGCCGTACTGATCCGCGAGTGTCGCGCCATAAAGCGGTGCGCTGTCCACCGCGAAGACCCGGAAAGGCAGCAAGGCCAGAACCAAGACCACAAACGCCCAGCGCCGCCCCGGGCTCTGACACCTGACACCTGACAACTGACACCTGCTCACGGCAAATCCCCGCGCCGGAAGATGTGGTAGCCCAGGGCCGCGCTGCCCAGGCCCAGCAGGGTGGGGTAGGCCAGGGCGAAGACCTTGAAACCCAGACTGCCGAAAAGATCCAGGATGACGAAGGCGGACGGCCCGAGCACGATGAGCTGGGGATCGAAGAGCGACAAGGCCGCCGTGCGGAATACCTGTAAAGGGTTGGCCAGGGCGATGGTGACCGCCAGTTCGGGCGAGACCCGTCCCTGGATCATGACGCCGAGCAGGATCAGGTCCAGGAACATGAGCAGGGTCAGCCACACTAGGAAGGCGGCGCCCTGGGCCATGTCCGTACTGCGCGCCAGAGCCGAGATGAGCATGCCTATGCCCAGGAAACAGCAGGCCATGGCGGCAAGCAGGGCCGTGTAGTAGCCGAAGATGCCCCAGGGCACCTCGATTCCCCGCACCAGGGCCACCAGAACGGCGCCCACCATGGCCAGGAAGACCGGCGCGAAGACCATGACGTAGCGGCCGACGATCTTGCCCCAGAACCAGGCGGAGAGCGACACCGGCAGGGACAGCAGGTACTCGAATACCCCGGCTTCCCTGTCTCCGGCCACCGAGCGCACCGTGGTGATGAGCACGAAGATGGGCAGGATGGCCATGGTGAGCTGGATGTAGGTCACCAGCAGCCGGGACAGGCCGATGAAGCCCAGCACCCGGGATTCGGTCAGGCCGAAGAGGAAGAGCAGCGCGACGATGCCGCCGAACACCAGGCTGTAGATCTGGAACCAGCGGGCGTGGAGCGACTCCACGATGTCGAGCTTGGCAGTGAGCCAGAGTTGTTTCATGGATAACCTCGGATTGAACCGCAGAGACGCAGAGGCGCAGAGGAAAAACGATACATCATCACCGCCGGTATTCCCTTGCCCGGGAGTGGGAGGCAGTTCTCACCTTTACCCGGTTTTCTCCGCGCCTCTGCGCCTCTGCGGTGAATTTGCTCTTGGAACACTTGCTACCCCTTCGCCAGGACGTGCTGGCGCACATCCTCGAATTCCAGGCTGCCCGGCTGGGGCAGGCTGACGGCGGCGAAGTTGTAACCCATGGGCGAGGTCTTGCCGCCCAGGTATTGGGCCTTCCGGGCGTCCAGCCAGCGGGCTCCCGTCTGGTCGGTGGAGTCCGTGACCCAGATGTGGAGCGCGGCGTCGGAACTCCAGCCCTTGCCCTTGAGCCAGATCACGGCGCAGCCGATGTCATCAAACTTGAAGGACTCGTTCTTCGGTCCGCCGCGCAGTTGCACCGCAAAACGCCGGTCGCTGATGATCATGCTGCAACGCGCGCAGGCATCCCGGTCCCACTTCATCTCCACCATGCCTTCCGGCAGGTTCGAATGGGAGCAGGCGGAAAGCAGGCCCGCCAGGGGCGTGAGGGCGAGGCCGGCGACACCGACCCGCCCCATGAAATGGCGCCGGTCACACATCCTGGGCCTCGGTGAAGGAGACGTGGCTGGTGATGGCGACGTAGCGGGAGATCATGCCCAGGAAACGCAGGCGGTCGGGACCGGCCACCTCGCCCTGCCATTCCAGCCCGTCGCCCAGGTCCCGGAACTTCCAGGTGGACAGCGCCTTCGCCAGGGCCGCATCCATGCGCTTCACGCATACCCGGCAGTTCAGTATCCCGGAAAGCGACACGTCGTCCGCCACCTTGTCGTCCAGCACCACCTTGCCCAGGTCCATCTCCAGCACCCGGTTCACCAGCGACGACACCTCGTTCAGGCGGTGGCTGGAGATGAGCATGGTGGCGCTCTCGGCGCGTTCCGCCAGCAACTCGAAGAATATCTTGCGCGCTTCCGGGTCCAGGTTGGCGGCGGGTTCGTCCAGCACCAGGATGCGGGCGTCCCGGCCCAGGGCGATGGCGATCAGGAGCTTCTGCTTCATGCCGCCGGAGAGCTTGACGAAGGGCTGGCCCTGGATGATGTCCAGGTTCAGCCCCAGGCGGGCGGCCAGCGCGTTGATGCGCGCGGGGTCGGTGCCGCACAGGGAGGCGGCGAAGCCCACCAGTTGGCCCACGGGCATCTTGAGCGGCGGCGGCAACTGGGGCACGAAGCCGACCTGGGCCAATACCCGGGTGCGCTCAAGGCGAGGCGAGGCGCCGTCAATCAGGACCTGGCCGTCGTGGGTGTATTCCCCCAGCAGGCAGCGGATGAGGGTGGTCTTGCCCGCGCCATTGGAGCCGATCAGGGCCACCCGCTCTCCCAGACCGATGTCGAGGGCGATGCCGTCCAACACCCGCGCCTTGCGGAAGGTTTTAGATACGTTCTGGAACTGGATCATTTCTAGGGGCTAGGGGCTAGGGGCTAGGTGTAGGTCGGGATTCATCCCGACAAGAACATGCACGACGGCCGATGTCGGGCTGAAGCCCGACCTACGCGACACTGCTTCCATTACATCAGTTTGGACAATCCCTTGACATCGAATTTCAGCGAGCCGGTGGGGCAGGCGTCCACGCACAGGCCGCAACGGGTGCAATCCGGGCCGATGGGCACCTCGGTGTCAATCGCGCGGCCCTTGATGACCGTGTCCAGCACGTGGGGCACCAGGCATACCTTGCGGCAGTCCCCCTCGTGGAAGCAGGCGTCCAGCCGGTACATGATGCGTAGCGGCGACACGATGCCCACCACGCCATAGGTCAGGCCGATCGGACAGGCATAACGGCACCAGGCGCGCCGCGAGAAGAATACCTCGAAAACCAGGAGCGCCAGTACCCACAGCAGGGCCAGCCCCGGTCCGTAGATCAGCGCCCGGGACAGGATGCCGGTGGGCGAGATGGCTTCATAGACCGTGTAGCCGGTGGCGGCCGCCAGCACGGCAAACACCAGCCAGAACACGCTGCGCAGCCGCCGGTCCATGGTCTGGTCCGTGACCAGCTTCTTCTTCACCAGGAAGAGGTGCAGTTTCTCCGCCCACTCGGCCAGCAGATGGTAGGGGCAGACCCAGGAACAGAAGGTGCGGCCACCCAGCAGTATCCACAACACCAGCACCGTGCCCGTGCCGATGAAGAGGTTCACGATGACGTGCTTGTGCGCCAGCATCACCTGGAGCGCCGAATTCAGGTCTATCAGGTGAAAGCCGATGAAGCGGGAGGCGGTCAGTGCGCCTTCGAGAATCTGCACGTCGAACCAGTAGGAAACGACGAACAGCAGGTTGGCGAGGAGCAGGGTGATCCAGCGCCGGTTGCGCCAGGTGTGGCTGGGTTCGGCGTGGGCGCGGGCATGCAGCTTCTCCGCGATGAAATCCCGGTTACCCTTCTTGTACAGATGGATTTCCTGGGCCTTGGGCGAAATTTCCGCCGGCTTTTTCGGCTCGCGGCCGAACATGACCAGGATCTGGTCGACGAAGCGCCGCTTCATGGGGCCGTTCATGTTCTCCATACCTCCCGCGGCACGATCTCGATGGCGGCCGATTCGACCGGGCAGATCATTTCACAGACGCCGCAGCCGACGCAGGGCTCATGCACCACCGGCGACTTCCGCTGGCGGCCGTCCGGCCCGAAGACGGTCTCGATGGAAATGGCGTTCTTGACGGGGCATTCGCTTACGCAGAGATCGCATTCCGGCACATCATAGGGGTGGTCCGCCACCCTGATCGGCTTCCAGCGGTCCACCGCCATGTAGCGCATGTGGCCCTTGAAGCCGGCGCCCCGCGCCTGCCCCTTGAAGCCCTTGCCCTGGATGGCCAGGCAGGCTTCGGGGCGGGTCAGTCGGGCGACGCCGATGCGTTCCTTGAGATTCAAGGTCGGCTCCGCGTCCTTCTCCTTGGCCTTGAGGATGGGCTTGGCTTTGAGCTGGGCGCCCGATCGCACCGAGAGGAATTCCGGCTTGTGGTACACCAGCGCCCCGGTCGGGCAGGCCAGGATGCACTGCACCGCGTCGCAGGAGAAATCGCAGGCCTGGGCGCGGGCGTCAATGTAGGGCACGCCGACACCGAAGCCGTCCACCAGGTCGGCGAGCTTGATCGCCTGCACCGGGCAGACCTGCACGCATTGGCCGCACTTGATGCAGGAGGACAGGAAATCCTTCTCGTCCAGGGCGCCGGGCGGGCGCAGGCGGCTTCTCTGGGCATAGGCCAGGGGCAGGAAACCGGACAGGGCGGCACCCATGACGCCCCCGGTGAGCAGGATGGTGCGCAGCACCTTGCGGCGAGCCTGCTGCCGGCGCTCCCTGGAAATGGGGGGCTTTTCCGCGATCTTGTTATCCGGTGACTCGCTCACGAGCCTCTCCTTTCGGGCCGCACGAAACGCGGCGCCTCGTCATGCACCAGGATGTCCGGGGCCGAGAAGGGCGCCAGGCGTTCCAGGAAATCCAGCAGTTCCATGGCCGGCGCGTTCTTGAAGAAGCGTGCCGCCGGTATTTCCATCCAGATGCGGTCGGCGTAGGCGTAGTAATTGTAGGGGGCGTCGCCCACGCCATCGCCGTTGCGATCGAAGCCCTGATAATCGTCCCAGTAATTGCCGCGCCACTGGTTGAGGCCCGCCGCGCTGTGGCCGCCCAGGGAAACATTGGTCAGGTTGCCCTCGAAAACATTGTCGGTGACGATGTTGCCGCCCAGTTCGCTGTTGAACAGCATGCCTATGCCGTTGTAGGCGATGCGGTTGTTCCGGATGTGGATCTCCATGCCGGGCTGGAAGGGGGACAGGTCGGAACCGATGCCGATGGCGCAGTAGATGATCTCGTTGCCCTCAATGATGGAGTCGGAGGCCTCCTTGAAGCCGATGGCCATGCCGGCGGCACCGTTGGCGTGGGAGATGACGTTGTTGCGCAGGTTCACCCCTTCCGTGTACATCAGGTACACGCCCACCGCGTTGTCGTAGAAACGGTTGCCCACCACCTCGTTGTGGTGCGCGAACATGAAGTGGAAGGAGTAGCGGCTGCGCCGGCCGACGTTGTTCCGGAACATGTTGTTGTTGGAGTACCAGGCCACGGAGTCCCGGGAATCGGTGATCTCGTTGCCCTCCACCAGGTTGTCCATGCTGTACCAGAGCCGCAGGCCGTCGCCGCGCATGCCCAGTTCCAGGGGCTTGGAGGAAATCTTGTTGTTCTTCACCACGTTGTGACTGGACTGCTTCAGGTCTACGCCGAACAGGCAGTTATCCACGACATTGGACTCGATGGTGTTCCGGTTGCCGCGCACGTTCAGACAGGCGTCGTCGCTGTCATGGGAAGAGCCGGAGCCGGTGAAACGCAGGCCGCGCACCGTGGCGCCGTCGGTTTCCAGCACGAACACCGTGCCCTTGTCGCCGCCGTCAATCGTCACTTGCCCGCCACCCTCGATGATGAGGGGCTTCGTCAGGTGCACCGGCCCGGCATAGGTGCCTGGCTTGGGCTTCAGGACCGAACCGGCGGGCGCGGCATCCACCAGGGACTGGAAGGGCGTGAGGCTGTGGATGCGCTTGTCCCGCTCGTAGAGGGGAATCAGGAGCACGGGCTTGTCCACATCCACGCGCACGCCGCCCATGGTGGAGCTGAGGTTCGCGGCCCGGTCGTCCACCTCCCCCGTGTTGCCCAGGGTGACCAGCGCCGTTGCCGCCAGGCCCACCAGCCAGGCGGCGCGCCGCAGGGCGGAATGGAAGGTCTGCCTCTGAATGCTCATGGCCGGATTCCCGGGTCAGTCCGCCTGGCCTTCGCGCATCTGCTTCTTGCGCATCAGGGTCGCCGGCACCAGGGTCAGGAACATCAGCACCAGCAGGGCATAGCCGTAGTAGGGGTAGGAATAGGTGGAGAACTGGGCTACCTTGCCTTCACCGAAAACGGTGGGCATGAAGGGCTTGACCGTGAAGGCGCCCCAGGGATGGAGGTTGTGGCCGAAGAACCAGAGCCATCCGGCGTAGTCCATGACGAAGAACACCGGCAGCAGGGCGGGCACCAGGGCCAAAAGCAGGGAGAAATTGCGGATTTTCCACACGCCCAGGACGACCACGAGCATGGCTCCGATCAGGCCGGCGGCGGCCAGTTCGGTACCGAGTTTCAGGTTGGCCGTCCAGCGGTCCAGGACTTCCGGCTGGTTGAAGAAGGTGCTCGCCTCGTGATAGTAATGGTCGGCGAAGGCGTTCATGTGGCCCAGGGCGAATTGGTCCACGAGCATCCAGGCCGCCACGCCGGTGAAGCCTGCGCCCAGAACCCGCAATTGCTGCTTGCGGCCGGACGGCAGGAATCCCGCCAGCATCACCGCGAAGAAGGCGATGAAGAATTTGGACAGGGGCACCTCGACCGGCGCGCCGGTATCAATCGGGTACATGCCCACGTAGTGATTGATGGTGTTCATCTCATGGACGCAGTCCAGGCCCTTGGCGCCCTGGTTGACGTTCTCGTCCTTGTTCAGGATGGGGTTGTAGCGCTCCCCGTCTCCCTGCCCCAGGTCCTGCTGGAGGGTTTCGTTGGCGAGCCGCGTGCCGGAACCGGCGGCACTGCAACCGTTCTTCACGCCATCGAAATGGAAGTGGATGCGGATGCCATCCGGGAAGGCGTCCTTGGGGTAATTGGGCGCCGTCAGGGACACCCACCAGATGGGAGAGAAATAGGCGGCAACCATCGCCACCAGGGCCACCAGGGTGAGAATCCTGATCAGTCGAGTCTGTTTGTCTTGGGCTGCCATGTTGTTACTCTGATCTACTCGCAGGGCGCTTGATTGCCTTTGAGCTACTGAAACTGCGGCCCTCCCCTTCAAGGGGAGGGAGGGGCGGGGAGGGGGTTCAGCGGCCGACGATATGGTCCCATCCCCCCTCCAACTCCCCCTCGAGGGGGAGTGCCTGGCTTACTTCTTCTTGCCTTTGGCGGCGGGCTTGCACATGGCGCCGGGCATGGACATGCTGGACTGGAAGGCGGAAATGGCCACCAGCTGTTCATTGCTGTACTTCTTGATGATCTTGACCATGTCCGGGTTGGCGTTGCGGCGCTTGCCGTCGCGGATTTCCGTCATCTGGCGCAGCAGATACTTGTAGTGCTGGCCCGCGATCACCGGGTAGAACTTCTCCTTGTTGCCGTCGCCGTCCACACCGTGGCACTCCTTGCACTCCTTCATGTAGAGTTCCTTGCCCTTGGCGACCTGCTCGGCGGCGTCCTTGCCGTCATACTTGCCATGGTCCAGCGGGATGCACAGGCTGTTGATGTAGACCGCCACGTCCGCCAGTTCCTGGGGGTCGGTCAGGGTCTTGGCGAAGGGATACATGGTGGGGTTGTCGCGCAGGCCTTCCCGGATGTCGGCCATCTGCTTGATGAGCACCGTGGAATGCTGGCCGGCGAGCTGCGGGAAAGTGCCGTCGGGACGGCCGGCGCCGGAGGGCAGGTGGCAGGCGCCGCACACCTCGTAGGCCTCCTCGCCGCGCTTGACGTCGCCCTTCTTCTTCAGGGCCTCGATCTTCTCGCCCTCCTGGGCGTTCCACTTGTAGCCGGCACCTTCGATGCCGGTCTTCTTGGCGGCGGGAGCCTGGGCGAACGCCAGGGAAAGCGGCAGGACGATCAATCCGGCCAAAGCAATCAGTTTTTTCATGAGCGTACCTCTATTGTCGGGGGGGGGGAGCAACGTGATTCCATTATGGATTTGCAGGGGTGGGTTTCACCTTGACGGGAATCAACCGGGAAAAGCAGTAAGCAGTCAGCGGCGAGAGGAGAGCGGATGCGCGGACTGGAGACGCTTACCGCTCACCGGCAAAGCATTCCTCTGCTCCTTACTGACAATCTCGAAAGTAAAGTCGCCCGTGGGGCCGGCTTCAGTCCGCCATGGCCGGCTGAAGCCGGCCCCACAATGACAATACTTTCTGAAAGCTTGGTAAGCGTCTCCGCGGTTCAAGATGAATTTTCCGGAATCAGGGCATCTTGGACACGAAGGCGGCGAGATCCTTGATTTCCGCGTCGCTCACGATGACCATGATGCCCTTCATGGCGGCGCTGTTGCCGTTGGCGCGCACGCCATTCTTGATGTCCAGCATCTGCTTCTCGATGTAGGCCTGGTTCTGGCCGGCGATCTTCGGATAGTCGGGCATCAGGGTCTTCTTGCCGTCCTTGCCGTGGCAGGACCAGCAGGTCTTGTCCTGATAGAGCTTGGCGCCATCGCCGGCCAGGGCCGGCGCGGCCAGGGATGCCGCGGCCAGCGCGACCAATGTCATTGATATCTTCATGGTTTTTCCTCTCGTTTAGGTAAAAAGGGGGAGCGGAGCCTAGGCCCCGCCCCCCGATCAGAATCAAACTACGCGGTGCTTACTTGATCTTCTTGGCGCCGTGCTGCTCCAGGAAGGTCTTGGCCCGCAGACCGAGGTCGGCGGTCTTGACCTGGTATTGCCAGATCTGCTCGGCCCAGAGGTTGGCGTTTTCCCAGTCCTTCTTGGCGGCGAAGCCCTCGTGCTTCTCCTTCAGGCCCTTGGTCTTGCCCAGTTGGTCAAAGGCGTCGTCCACCATCGCCACGACCTCGGGGAAGTCCTTGTAATTGACGCTGGTGATGTAGGCTACCACCGAGTCAATGATCGCCTGGGTATCGGCCACCTTCTTCACCGTCGCCTTGTACTCCACTTCCGTGTAGTGTCCGGCGGCGAGCGCCGTGGTCTTGCCCGGCTTCCAGCCCTTCGGCTTGACCAGGAGGTAGCCTTCCATCTCCAGGTGCAGCGCGGAGCAGAATTCCGTGCAGTAGTACGGATAGACGCCTTCCTTGTCGGCCTTGAACTTGACCGTGACGGTCTTGCCCGGCTCCACCGACGCATGCACGTTGTAGGTCGACACGGCGAAGCCGTGGGTCTCGTCCTCGGCACGCTCCAGGTTGGTCAGGTTGATGGTGACTTCGTCGCCCACGTTCACTTCGATGGTCTCGGGCGTGATGTGGGAACGGATCAGGGTGCCGAACACCTCGACCTTGTTGCCCTTCCTGACGATCTTCTCCTGGCCCGCCTTGACCGCACCCGGATCCGGCTGATCGGTACGGCTGTTGGTGCCCACCTTGTAGCGCACGGCCGGCTTCAGCTTCTTGGCGTCAATGGCCACCGCATAGTGCGGCTCGCCCAGGGGGATAGGCATGTCGTAGAGCAGTTCCATCTTGTCGCCGCTGATGTCAATCAGCTGATGGTTCTGCGGGTGCAGCGGGCCGACGGGATTGAAGCGGTCAATCGCCAGCTTGTTCAGCGCCACCAGGTAATGGCCCTTGGGCTTGGTGGTGTCGCCTTCCATGGTCATCAGGTGGCCGATGTTGTAATGCACGCTGATCTTGTCCAGCACCTTGCCTTCACAGTAGTTCCACTTCGCCACCTGGGAATCCACATACAGCGACGTATAGGCCACGCAGGGCTTGGAGTCATACTGGGTATGGAGCGGACCCAGACCCAGGGAAACCTGGGTGTGCAGGGCGTCCTTCATGGCGATCACGGGGATGCCGTAGGGATCCTTGCCTTCGAACTTGCCGGCCTTGATGGCGGCCTGGATCTTCTCGAAGCTGAAGACGGACACGTGGGTGTCCAGCTTGCCGGCCACGATGATCATCTTGCCGTCCGGAGTCACGTCCGCGCCGTGGGGGCTCTTGGGTTCCGGCACCAGGAACAGGATACCTTCCTTGATGGCCGTTTCCATGGACAGCACGTCATGGCCGTTGATCTTCTTGGCCTTGCCGGCCTTGACCAGTTCCGCGGCCTTCCTCCAGTTGATCACGTGCAGGTAGTCGGTGTCCTTGGCGGAACAGCCGGCCTCATAGGGCGGACGGCCCTTCTCGATGCCGCCCACGTAACGCTCGGCGCAGAAGGAGTTGGTGAAGGACCAACCGTCGGAGGGGCCCTTGCCGGCGTCGGACAAGTCCTGGCTATAGGGGGGCAGCTCGATGGAGAAGGAGGCGGCGGTATCCACCAGGCCCTTCTTGCGATCGAACTTCCAATAGGTCATGCCGCCCCGGTACTTCTCGTTGAACTCTTCCAGGGGGTAGAACTTCTTGTTCTCCAGCGGAGCCGGATACTGGGCCGCCTCGAAGATGTATTCGGTATTGGGCGTGACGAAGGTGCCGCCATGCTCGGACTTGTAGATCGGGTTGACCACGATCTGCTTGGTTTCGAAGTCCTGCAGGTCAATCACGGCGATGCGCGGGTTGGCCTTGTCGTTGATGAACAGGAATTGTCCGTCCGATTCGCCGTTGGTCTCGGACAGAGCCGGGTGGTGCGTGTCGCCCCAGGTGATGTCCTTGCCGTCAATCCGGCCGCCGGCCAGCACCTTCTTGGACTGCTCGTCGAAGCCATAGCCCTGCCAGGGTTCGGGCGTGAACACGCCGATGTACTTGAGAATGCGCATGGAGGGGATGCCATAGACGATGACCTGCCCGCTCTGGCCGCCGGAACTGAAGACCATGAAGTCGTCGCGCTTGCCGGTGGGCACGTAGGTCTTGGCTGCCGCCATCAGATCCTGCTGGGAAAGGCCCCGTGCCTTCATCACATCCTGAAGGGTGTCGGCGGAGAAGGCGCTCGTTGCCCCCAACCCGAAGCCCGTTGCCAGTAATACCGACACAGCACATTTTGTTAATCTAATCATGACATTGCTCCCTTTTTGTGAACACCAGTACGAATAATTCCTTCGGCAGGACTCGTTATCCCGGACTCCGCCCCATTGCCCATGCGGCAATTCGCCGCACTCTATTCTCTGGAGCCGGGGAAACCTTGACGGGAGTCAATTTTTGAAAAAGCGCATTTCGCGACAATGCGTTGCCTTAGTAATTTCCTTCGAAAATCATGCAGAAAGCGCTTGCCGGTCCGTTTCATGCCATGGCCATGGCCTGCCCGGCCCGATGGCTGGCGGGCCACCGTTTCCTCTTCGCGGGCGCGGCTTTCGGTCTTCTGGCCGTCGCCCTGCTCGCCTCGGGGCTGCTCGCTTCCCTGCTCATCACGGACGTGGCTCCGGCGACCTGCATCGCGGGCCGTTGCGTCGCCGGCCTGGCCGAGGGCGGGCAGGTCGCGCTCGAACTGGGCGTGAGCCCCTCCCGCGCATCGGAACCCCTGTCGCTGCGGGTCACCGCGTCCGGCATGTCCGTCGCCCGCGTGGAGGTGTCCATGGTCGGGGTGGCCATGAACATGGTGGATACCCGGGCTGAACTGGTGCGAGCGGAGGATGGCTCCTGGCGCGGGGAACTGGTCCTGCCGGTCTGCTCCAGCGGCCCCATGGAGTGGCGGGCCAATGTGCAGGTTCGCGGAGGGTGGCGGACTTACGTCGTGCCTTTCCGTTTCCGCTCGGGCGTACCGTAGGTCGCGCTTCAGCCCGACAAAAACCCGTACCACGGCCGGTGTCGGTACTAGTCCCGATCCGAATGGCCGCCCACAAAGAAAAGAGAAAACAGCACCATGCAACTTCTGGCCTGGAACGACTATCTGGAAACCGGCATCGCCATCGTGGATCAACAGCACCGGGGTCTGGTGGATATGGCGAACGAGACGGCCTCCAGGCTCTCTTCCGGAGAGGGGCTGTCCTCGGAGGAGATGAACACCCTCCTGGGCTACCTCCTGAATTACGCCGAAATTCATTTCAGCACCGAGGAGGCCCTGATGGCCCTCTCGGGTGTGGACGAGCGACATGCCGAGCACCACCGGCAGTCCCACGTTCGATTCCTACAGGAGGTCAAGGCCATGGTGGCCGAACTGCTCGACGGGCGCCTCACCGGCCAGCAGATGATGGATTTCCTGGGCAACTGGCTCGTGTATCACATGCTGGGCGAGGATCGGAACATGGGGCGGCAACTCCGGGCCTTGTCCGCGGGGACCGAGCCCGAACAAGCCTATGAGGAGTTGTCAGGGAAGGCCCTGGATCCCGCCCAGGAAGCGACGACCCGTTCCCTGTCCCGCCTTTACGCCTTCATGGCGACACGGAATCAGCAACTCCTGGCCACGGAGCAGGAGCATCGGAGCCGGGGCGACCAACTGAAGGAACTGGTGGCGGAACGGACGGCCGAACTCAATGCCAGCGAGGAACGCTTCCGCGCCCTGTTTCAAAATGGCGTGCTACCCATCGTCGTCGTCCCGCTGGACCAGAATCTGATGCCCGGCACGGTGACGGACGCCAACCCGGCGGCCTGCGAGCTCCTGGGCTACAGCCAGGAGGAGTTGCGCCGCCTCGCGCCGCGGGATTACGTGGCCCAGGAAGAGCTTTCCCGATTCCCCAGCCTCATCAGCGAACTGCTGGCCACGGGGCGCTTCGAGTGCGAAATGACCCACGTCACGAAGGATGGCCGGCATTTCCCGGCGCAGGTGAATATCGTGCATGCCATCATGCAGGGCAAGTTGGTGACCCTGTCCATCATCCAGGATATTTCCGAGCGCAAGGCCGCCGACCTGGCCCGGGAGGAGGCACGGGAGAAGGCGGAGCGGCTGGCCCGGGTGCGCAGCGAATTTCTCGCCAACCTGGGCCAGGAGGTGAGCTGCCCGCCGAACGGCGTGCTGGGCCTGGTGCCGGCCAACCCCGGGGGCGGCATAGGGCCCACCCAGGCGGTGGCCTTCCTCGCGCGCCAGCCCTTGTTCCGGGAGGTCGCCCCGGAACAACTGGCGGAACTTGCCAGCGCCTGCCGTGAACGGCGCCTGTCCAGGGGGGAAATCCTGTTTCACAAGGGTGACAAGCCCCGCGGCCTGTACCTGGTCATCAGCGGCCAGATGAAACTGGCGATTTCGTCCGTGCAGGGCAACGAAAAGGTCCTGGGCATCTTCGGCCCCCAGCAGACCTTTGGCGAGGCCGAGGCGGTCATGGACTGCCCCTATCCCTTCTTCGCCCAGGCGCTGGTGGATGTCGTGCTGCTGGTGGTCGCCCAGGCGGAACTGCTGGAAGTCCTGGACAAGGACAGGAACCTGGCCCGCGGCCTCCTGGGATGCCTGGGCCTGCGACTGCACGACCTGGTGCATGACGTGGAGTCCTACACCCTGCGCTCGGGCACGGAGCGGGTGCTCGGCTATCTGCTCCAGCACGCCTACATTCATGCCCAGGGACGCCTGGAGGTGGAACTTCCGGCCCGGAAACAGGTGATTGCGTCCCTGCTCCATCTCACCCCGGAAACCCTGTCGCGCATCTTCCACGACCTGTCCGAAGCGGGGCTCATCGGTGTTCATGGGCGCCACGTGCACATCCCGGATGCGGATCGTCTGTCCGCCTGGCAGGCCGCCGAGGCCGTCAATCCTGCCGCCGGAAACCGCAAGCGGAGCCTCAGTGCCTGAATCCGCGGTACTCCCGCTCAACGCGGCGCCCGGCGGGCGCATCCCCGGCAACAAGGGCATCTGGGTCGGCATCACCTGCGAGCTGATCGAGTTTACCCTGATGTTTCTGGTGTATTTCCTGGCCCGTGCCCATCACCCGGAGGCTTTCCAGGAAGGCGCGCAGCGGCTTTCCCGCTTCGCCGGAACTACCATCACGCTGCTCATGGTGGCGAGCAGCTTCTTCATCGCCTGTTCCGTCAGCGCGATGCGCGCGGGGAAGCGGCGGGCCTCCCTGCTCTGGCTCATCCTGGGTTTCCTGACCGCGCTCGGTTATCCCCTGACCAAGGCCTGGGAGGTGAGCTGGAATCTGGAACAGGGGATCAACGGTAGCTCGGGCATCTTCTTCACCGTCTATTACTACCTGACCTTCAACCACATGGTGCATGCCGGCTGGGGCATACTGGGCATGCTCTGGGTGCTGGCGCGGCATGCGGCGGGCGGCTACACCCCCGAGGAACACGGCGGCCTGGAAGCCCTGGCCAGCTATTGGCACGCCACGGACATCATCTGGCTCACCCTCTTTCCCCTGTTCTACGTGCTGGCATGAACCATATTGCAGGCCGGGATCCATCCCGACGTCCGGCAACAGAGGAGGCCCATGTCGGGATGAATCCCGACCTACCGCCCGGCCCCGCCGCCGGCCCCACCGCTCCCGTGCCCTTCGTCATCCTGGGCCGGGCCTGGCTGGCCCTTTCGGCCCTGACCCTGATGGGACTGGGGCTGGGCACCTGGTTCCACGGCGCGGCCGTGCTGCCGGTCCTGGTGGCCGGCGTGATCTGGCTGAAGGGGGCTCTGGTGGCGCGCGATTTTCTGGAATCCGGACACGCCCACCCCTTCATCCGCCGGGTACTCTGGGCCTTCATCGGCTTCGCCCCGCTCATGTTGCTCGTCACGTCCTTCCTGGGAAACACCCTGGTCCGCTGGACCCGCCTGTGATCCGGAGCCTGGCGCTGAGCCGATTGCGGGCGGAGACCTGTTCCGGATCAATTTTGTCCCGGGCTTGAATCGCTATATTGCGATTCCTTCCCCTTTCCTTTCGGCTCGCCATGACTGGACCAGAACCTCTGTGGGTTGCCCGGGGCAGCTACCGGGACATCCTGTACCACACCCTGCCGGAAGGCATCGCCCGGATCACCATCAATCGCCCGGAGCGGCGCAACGCCTTTCGCCCGGAGACGGTGACGGAACTCATCGCCGCCTTTCATGCGGCCCATCATGATCCGGCCATCGGTGTCATCGTCCTCACCGGCGCGGGCGAGGCGGCCTTCTGTGCCGGCGGTGACCAGAAGGTGCGCGGCGACGACGGCGGTTACCACGACGAAACGGGCACGCCGCACCTGAACGTCCTGGACCTGCAGATGCAGATCCGGCGCCTGCCCAAGCCGGTGGTGGCCATGGTGGCGGGCTACGCCATAGGCGGTGGCCACGTGCTGCATCTGGTGTGCGACCTGACCATCGCCGCCGACAATGCCCGCTTCGGCCAGACCGGGCCGCGGGTGGGCAGCTTCGATGCCGGCCTGGGGGCGGGGCTCATGGCGCGCACCGTCGGCTTGAAGAAGGCCAAGGAAATCTGGTTCCTGTGCCGCCAGTACGATGCGCGTCAGGCCCTGGACATGGGCCTGGTGAATACCGTGGTGCCCCTGGCGGAACTGGAGGCGGAAACCCTGGCCTGGTGCCGGGACATGCTGCGCCTGTCGCCCATGGCCCTGCGCTTCCTCAAGGCCGGTTTCAATGCCGACACGGATGGCCTGGCCGGTATCCAGGAACTGGCGGGCAACGCCACGGGCCTCTTCTACATGAGCGAGGAAGGCCGGGAAGGGCGGGACGCCTGGCTGGAGCGGCGCGCGCCGAACTTCGCGCCTTACCGGAGGCGGCCCTGAATGTCCGAGTTCATTGCCTCAGCCCGATTCCAGCCCTACCGACTGCCCCTGCGCGCCGAATGGGTGAGCGCCGTGGGCAGCTTCGCCGCACGGGAAGGCTGGCTGCTGCGGGTGGAAACAGACGCGGGCCGGGTGGCCTATGGCGATTGCGCGCCCCTGTGGGAGGCGGGCACCGAGTACCCGCGGGAGGCCAATTCGGCACTGGAAGTCTGGTGCCGCAGGCTTCCGGGCAACCGGGTGCCGGCGGGGCTTTCCGCCACCGGGACGCTGATCCGTTCCATCATGGTGCAGCCGCTCCCCGCTGCCCATGCGGCGGTGGAGGTGGCCCTGCTGGACCTGGCGGCCCAGGATGCCGGTTTGCCCCTGGCCCGGTATCTGGCCATGGATGACGGTCCCCTGGAGGTGCCGGTGAATGCGTCCCTGGGTGCCGTCGCGGCGGGTACGGCGGAGGCACTGGCCGGGACCATCAGGCAGGGCTACACCGTGCTCAAGCTCAAGGTGGGACTGGCCTCCGTCGAGCGCGAACTGGAACTTCTGCGTTCCCTCATCCTCGCGCCGGGGGTAGGGCTCCGGCTCGATGCCAACGGCGCCTGGGACGAGTCTGCCGCCAGCCGCTTCATCGCCGGTTGCGCCGGGCTGCCGGTGGAGGCCCTGGAGGAACCCCTGGCGAATCCGGACCCGGCCGCGCTGCGCCGGCTCCAGGACATGGCGCCCTTTTCGATTGCCCTGGATGAGTCCTGGCCGGAATGGGATGCGGAAGCGCTTTTCGCCGATCCGCCGGTGCGAAGGCTGGTGCTCAAGCCGCCGCGCCTGGGGGGCTTGCTGCCGGCCCTGGAGGCGGCCCGGCGGGCGCAAGCCGCGGGCATGGAAGTGGTGGTGACCAGCAGCATGGACAGCGCCTGCGGCGTCATGGCCGCGGCCCATCTGGCCGCTGCCCTGGACAACGGACTGGTCCATGGCCTGGCGACTTCCGCCTGGCTGGCCGAGGACGTGGGCATGGCGCCCCGGATCGTGGGCGGCGTGCTGCGCCTGCCGGACACGCCGGGCCTGGGCTTTGCCCCCGCGCCGGGATTCGCCTGAGGCCCGGGCGCGAGGTGAGTACCCTGGCCCGGCAACTCCAGCGCATGGCGCGGCGCTCACCCGGCGCCCCGGCGCTCATGGCGGCGGGCCGGACCTGGCACTACGGCGAACTGGACGAGGCGGCGCGACGCGGCGGCGCTCATCTGCTTCAATACCGGCCTTCGGACATGGTGGCCCTGGCGGCGGGCAGCCTGGAACTGGCATTCGCCACCCTGGCGGCCTCCGCCGCGGGCCTGGCCTTCCTGCCCATGGACCCGAGAACCGCGGAGCAGCGCTGGCCGCTCCTTCAGGCCTTGGGCGGGCCGGGTCTCAGGCGCATGGCGCCCCTGCCCGGGAATTGGTCCGGAGAATGCCTGCCCGCGCCCCGGGACACTTCCCCCGACGCGTCGGCCCTCATCATCGCCACCAGCGGCAGCGAGGGCCCGCCCAAGGCGGTGGTGCTCTCCCATGCCAACCTGGACGCGGCTGCCGCGGCCTCCAACGAGCGCCTGCCCCTGGCGCCGGGAGACGTCTGGCTCGATTGCCTGCCGCTGTTTCACGTCGGCGGCATGGCCATCCTGCACCGTGCATTCCGGGCCGGCACCGCGGTACTGCTGGCGGACGGTGGCGATGCGCAGGCGGTGTGGCGTGGCTTGTTCGAGCCTGGGGTAACCCATGTCTCCCTGGTGCCGGCCATGCTCGCCCGGCTGCTGGAAGTCTCGGACGGGCCGCCGCCGTCCAGCCTGCGTTTTGCCCTCATCGGCGGCGCGGCCCTCTCCCGGCCGCTGTTCGAGCAGGCGCGGGCGCGGGGCTGGCCGCTCTGCCCGAGCTATGGCCTGAGTGAATGCGCGGCCCAGGTGGCGACCCTGGTACGGCCGGACACTTGGCGGGAGGGCGCCGTGGGCCGGCCCCTCTCCGGCTTCGACGTGCGCATCGGCGCCGACCGGCGCATCGCCCTGCGCGGGCCGCAGCGGATGCTCGGTTACCTGGAGGCGGGGAGGCCGAGGCCTGGCCCGACGGATGGCTGGTTCGTCACGTCCGACCTGGGAGAGATGGATGCGGACGGGAGCCTGACCGTCCTGGGGCGGGCCGACGACATGTTCGTGAGCGGCGGCGAAAATGTGCACCCCGTGCGGGTGGAATCCTGCCTCGCCGCCTGCCCCGGCGTGGCGGATGTGGCGGTGACGGCCCTGCCCGATCTGGTCTGGGGCGACAGGCTGGTGGCCCTGGTGGTGGGGGAGGCGGAGCCGGAAACCGTGCGCCAGTGGGGCTGCCTGCGGTTGGCGTCGGCCGAGAGGCCGCGCGAGGTCCTGCGGGTGGAGCGCCTGCCGCGCAACCTCCTGGGCAAGCTGGAGCGCGCCCTCCTGCCCGCCCTGGTGCACGGGAAATGAACGGCCTGCTGGGCGCGACCGACATCGCCGGTTTGCGTCGACGGCTGGGGGAGAGGCTGGCGGGGGCGCCCGACGAGGCCCTGGTCAGCGTCACCCTGGAACTCGGCCCAGGGCGCGAGGACTGGCTGGGGCTGCTGTGCCCGAACCGCGGTTCATTTCATTATTGGGCCGTGCCGGCCGAGGACGACTATCGCCTCGGCCTGGGGCGGGCACTGACGCTCCGGGCTTCCGGCCCCCGGCGCTTTGCCCGGCTGGGGGAAGGGTTCAGGCGCGCGAGTGCGTCATGGCGGCATGAGGAAGCCGGAGCACCCGCACCCCTCGCCTTCCTGGGATTCGCCTTCGACGAGGAAGAGGATGAGCGCATGCCCTGTTCCGAACTGGCCGTGCCCGCCGTTCTCCTGCAATGCCGCGGCGGCCGGCGCTGGGCAAGTTTTACTGCCCTGGCGCGGGAGGGACTGGGGGCGGTGGAGGGATGGTTCTCGCTCCTGGAGCACGGATCGGAAGGCGTCCAGGGGGGGCACTGGTGGCGTCGGGATACGGGATTTTCGGATCGCATGTGGCTGGCGCGGGTGGATGCGGCGCTGCACGACATCGCCACGGGCCACCTGGAAAAAGTGGTGCTCAGCCGCAGCGCCCACCTCATCGGGCAGGAGCGCTTTGCGCTCGGCGCACTGCTTTCCTGTCTCCTCACGGAGCATGGCGGCGGCACGCTCTTCGCCGTGGGCCGGGGTGAAGGCGCATTCCTGGGCCTCACGCCGGAGCGGCTGGTTTCCCTTTGCCGCACCCGGGCGAGCGCCGACGCGCTGGCCGGCACGGCCTGGCAGCAAGGGGAGGGCGGGCAAGGGCGGAAGGAGAGCGCCATGCCCCTTTCGGACGAGAAGAACCGCCGGGAGCAGCAGTTGGTGGTGGACGCCGTGGCCCTGGCACTGGCGCCCCTGTGTCGGGAACTATCGGTTCCGGACAGCCCCCACGTCCTGCGCCATGCCCGGGTGCAGCACCTGCGCTCGCGCATTGAGGGCGCGGTCCGGCCGGGCGTCGCCCTCCTGGACCTGGTGGCCGCCCTGCATCCCACGCCGGCGGTGGGGGGCTTGCCCGGTTCCGCGGCGCGAGACTGGCTGCGTAGGCATGGCGAGCGTCGTCCCGACTGGTACACCGGCGGCTTCGGCTGGATGACCCCGGACGGCGAGGGCGAGGTTCGGGTCGCCCTGCGCTGCGCCAGCGTCTCGGGCGCCGAGGCGAGGCTCTACGCCGGCGCCGGCATCGTGGCGGGTTCCGCGCCGGAAAGGGAATTGATGGAAACCGAGGCCAAGCTCGCCACCCTGCTGGATGCCTTCGAACGCTACCGGGCGCTGGGTCCCGGCCTGCCCGGGGAGCCGCTTCTGCGGACGGGAACATGATGGATGCCGGCACCCTGAACCTGGCCTGGGCGCAGGCGCTGGTGGACGGCCTCGCGGCCGCCGGGGTCAGGCATGCGGTGATCTCGCCGGGCTCCCGCTCCACGCCCCTGGCCCTGGCCTTCCTGCGCCAGACCGCCATCCAGTGCCGGGTCGTGATTGACGAGCGCAGCGCGGGCTTCTTCGCCCTTGGCCTGGCCAAGGGATCGGGGAATCCGGTCGCCCTGCTGTGCACTTCGGGTTCGGCGCCGGCCAACTGGTTTCCGGCGGTGATCGAGGCGGATCAGGGCGGCGTGCCCCTCCTGCTGCTCTCGGCGGATCGGCCGCCGGAGCTGCGCGGCTGGGGCGCCAACCAGACGGTGGACCAGCAGAACTTCTTCGGCGCCCATGTGCGCGCCGCCCATGCCCTGGGCGTGCCGGGGGCGGATTTCAATCCCGGCTACCTGCACCGGTTGGCGGCGCGAGTGGTGGCGGAGTGCCAGGGCGCCCTGCCCGGCCCCGTGCATGTGAACCTGCCATTCCCCGAGCCGCTCCTGCCCGCCGGGGAATGGCCGCCGGTGGGCAGCCCGAAGCCCGTTACCGTAGCCCGGCCGCGCCGGCCCCCCGCGGGGGAAGACATCGCCGCCGTGGCCCGGTGTCTCTCCGGCCGGCCGGGGGCCATCGTCTGCGGCGGCGGCGATTTCCCGGCCGGCTTTGCCCAGGCCCTGGCGGAGCTGGCGGCGCGGCTGGATGCGCCGGTGCTGGCGGAACCCCTGTCCGGCCTGCGCTTTGGCGGCCACGACCGTTCCCGGTTGTGCGTGCGCTACGAGGCCTGGCTGCGCGGTGCCGGCGCTGGGCTCCGACCGGAATGGCTGCTGCGTTTCGGCGCCTTTCCCGTCTCCCGCAGCCTGCAGAACTGGTTGGGCGCCGCCTCCGGGGCCACCCAGGTGCTGGTGTCACCGGGAGGGCGCTGGCTCGATCCCCTGCATGCCGCCACCACCCTGCTGGAAGCCGACCCGGTCGCCGTGTGCCAGGCCCTGCTCCATGCCGCGCCCGAACCCGCCCACCCTTCTTGGCGCGCCGCCTTCGCCGCCGAGGAAAACCGGGCCGGACGGCTCGCGGCGGAACATGGCCTGGGCACGGAGTGTTTCGAGGGCGCGCTGATCACCCTGCTGCTGGAGCGGCTTCCCGCCGGCCACCGCCTGCTGTGCGGCAATTCCATGGCCATTCGCGACCTGGACAGCTTCTCGGGTTCGGATGCCAAGCCCATCGCCATCCACGGCAACCGGGGCGCCAGCGGCATAGACGGCAACGTCTCCACCGCGGCGGGCCTGGCGGTACTCGGCCCCACGCTGGCCCTGGTCGGCGACGTGAGCTGCGCCCACGACCTGAACGGCCTGGCGGCCGCCCGCGGGCTGGACCTGGTGCTGGTGGTGGTGAACAACGGCGGCGGCGGCATCTTCGGCTACCTGCCGGCCGCCGCGCTGCCGGACTTCGAGCGCGTCTGGCTCACGCCGCCGGGCCTGGATTTCTTCCATGCCGCGGGCGCCTGGGGCATCGCCCATCGCCGGGCGGAGACGCTGCCGGACTTCGCGGCGGCCCTGGACTCAGCCTTTGCCGCGGGTGGCCCGCAGCTGATCGAGGTGGTGGTGGACCGGGAGGCGAGCCTGCGGCGCCACCGGGCCTACTGGGAGGCCGTGGCCTCCGCGTGATCCTTGCCGCATACCGGGCATGAGGGATCCCTGGGCACCCGGATGGAACGCCACTCCATCGCCAGGCCGTCCAGGAGCAGGAGCCGCCCGGCCAGGCTTTCGCCGCAGCCGATGAGGAGCTTCAGGGCCTCCGCCGCCTGCACGCTGCCGATGATGCCGGTGAGCGGCGCGAACACGCCCATGATGGCGCAGCGCATCTCCTCCACATCCTCGCCCTCGGGAAACAGGCAGTGATAGCAGGGAGCGTCCGCGCCGCGCGGATCGAATACCGTCACCTGGCCATCGAAGCGGATGGCCGCCCCCGACACCAGGGGTTTGCCCGCGTTCACGCAGGCGCGGTTGATGGCATGTCGCGTGGAAAAATTGTCGCTGCAATCCAGCACCACGTCGGCGGCCGCCACCTGTTCCGCGAGGGCCTCGCCGGCGAGCCTCTGTTCCAGGGCGATGACGTGGATTTCCGGGTTCATGTCCAGCAGCCTGTCGCGCCCGGAGGCGGCCTTGGGCCTGCCCACGGCGTCGTTCCTGTGCAGGATCTGGCGCTGGAGGTTGGTGAGATCCACCGTGTCGCCGTCGGCCAGGACCAGGGTGCCGACGCCGGCCGCCGCCAGATAGAGCGCCGCCGGGGAGCCCAGCCCTCCGGCCCCCACCACCAGCACCCGCGCCCGATCAATCCGTGCCTGACCCTCCACGCCGATTTCCGGCAGGAGGATGTGGCGGCTGTAGCGGAGGAGTTGGGAGTCGGTCATGCTGGGGCACGGCCGGTTTTGCTCTGGCCAATAAGGAAACCGTGCGGGCCGTGCCCGAGTCGAGAGTTGAGAGGGAAGAGTCGAGAGCATTTCATGCGCGCCGAAGGCGCGGAAATATTTACTCTCGACCCTCGACTCTCCACTCTCGACTTCCTCACTATTTGTCGTGCCTCAGTTCCATGGGCGTCTCGTCGTGGTCGCCGTGGGGGTGGTGGGCCCAGGCCTGGACGTAGGCTTCGTTGGATTTCTTGATGAGGCGTTGCGGGGACTCCATGGTGTGCAGCTGGGTCTCCTCGCAGTAGTAGGCGAGCGCCCGGGTGAACTTGGAATACAGGCTGTTGCTCAGGTGAAAACCGGCGTTGCGCAATGCGTCTTCCAGTTCTTCCAGGCTGTAATCCTGGAGTTCATAGACGACATGCAGGACCGGGCGACTGGCCACGGGGGCCACCTCCAGGTCGGGCAGGCCCGCGAGGTAGGTCATGGCCTTGTCCGTCTGTCCGGGGGGCAGCTTGGCGAAGCGGATCTCCCTTTCCTTGCGGGCACTGGTCTGGCACATGAACGCCGTGCGCGGAGGCTTGTGCTCCAGTCGGGCGGATACGGCACGTGGTTTCATTATCTATCCCCTCCTGCCCCGTGGTGATCCGGCCGGTTCGGGCACTCCGAAGCGGCCGACCCCTTGGTCCTTATTTGTTCTGGATGATGGACAGGCCCTTGAGCAGGTTCATCGCCTGGCTCAACTGGTAGTCCTTGGGCGAACCCAGTTCCACCGGCAGGTGCGCCTCTTCGTCATCCTCGCCTTCGTCCGTGCCCTTGCCCTTGGTCTTGCCCGGCTTGCCGGCCTTGGGCTTCTGGGCCGGCGCGGCCTTCTCGGCGGGCTTGTCGGCCGCCGCGGTGTCGGGGCCGTCCTTGTCGTTCGTCAGGTGGTTTTCCAGGTCGGCTTCCCGCAGGCGGTTGGGGTTGGGCCCGCCATTGGCGGATTCCGCCACAGCGATGTCGGGCGTGATGCCCTTGGCCTGGATGGAGCGGCCGCTGGGCGTGTAGTAGCGGGCGGTGGTGAGCTTCAGGGCCGTGTTGTCGGTCAGCGGCAACACGGTCTGGACCGAACCCTTGCCGAAGGTCCGGGTGCCCATGATGACCGCGCGCTTGTGATCCTGGAGGGCGCCGGCGACGATTTCGGAGGCCGAGGCGGAACCGCCGTTTACCAGCACCACCAGGGGCACGCTGCGCGCGCCTTCGGGCAGGCCCTTCAGGTAGTCGTCCTTGGTGCCCCGGAGGTAGTCCTCGGCGGCGGCCACGTACTTGCGCTTGGCCTCCTCGACGCGGCCGTCGGTGGATACCACCAGGGTGTCGGGCTTGAGGAAGGCGGCGGAAACGCCGATGGCGCTGTTGAGCAGGCCACCCGGATCGTTCCGCAGGTCCAGCACCAGGCCCTTGAGCGGCTCCTTCTTGTACAGGTCGCCCAGATGCTTGACCAGGGCGGCGCCGGTCTGCTCCTGGAACTGGGTGACGCGCACCACGGCGTAGCCCGGTTCCACCATCTTGGACTTCACGCTCTGGACCTTGATGACTTCCCGCGTGATGGTGATGACGAGGGGCTTGGTCTCGCCCTTCCGGGCGATGGTCAGGATGATCTTGGTCTTGGGCTTGCCGCGCATGCGCTTGACCGCCTCGTTCAGCGTCAGGCCCTTCACGGACGTCTCGTCCAGCTTGATGATCAGGTCGCCGGTCTTGATGCCTGCCCGGTAGGCGGGCGTGTCCTCGATGGGGGAGATGACTTTCACGAAGCCGTCTTCCATGCCCACCTCGATGCCCAGGCCGCCGAATTCACCCTGGGTGCCCACCTGCAAGTCCTTGAAGGCGTCCGCGTCCAGATAGGAGGAATGGGGGTCGAGTCCCGCCACCATGCCGCTGATGGCCTGGGTGATGAGCTTCTTGTCCTCGACCGGCTCGACGTAACCCGCCTTGATGGCGTTGAAGACATCGGCGAAGGCGCGCAGTTCCTCGACCGGCAGCGGCGGCGGGCCGTCCTTGTTGGCGATGGCCGACAGGTTGAGGCTGACGAGTATGCCGGCGATCAGCCCGAACAGGACCAGACCGACTTGTTGCAACTTGGTGCGCATGGTTTCTCCGTGGGGCGCTGCGATGGTAACCAGATAGGGCATGGACGCCGGAATCCGGCATCTGGTTCCCCGTTCAATGCTTTTTTATCTGCCCAACTTGGTGGGCAGCCATTTCAGGGGGTCCAGCGCCTGCCCCTGGAAACGAAGTTCAAAGTATAAACCGGTTTCGGCGTTGCCGCCGCTGCTGCCGACGGCCGCGATGGCGTCGCCCGCGGCCACCCGGTCGCCGACTCCCTTGTACAGGGTTTCGTTGTTGCCATAGACCGTCAGGTATTCGTCGCCGTGATCCAGGATGAGCAGGTTGCCGAAGCCCCTCAGCCAGTCGGCGAACACGACCCGGCCGGCGGCCACGGCGCTCACGTCGCCGCTGGCGGCGCGGATGAACAGTCCCTTCCAGGTGGTGGCGCCATCCGCACGCCGGCTGCCGAAACGGTGTGCCAGCGTGCCCTGGAGTGGCGTGCGCAGGTGCCCCTTGAGGTTGGCGAAGCTGACGCCGGTGGGCGAGACGAAGGGCGGTGTTTCCGGCGTCTCGGCAGGGGCGGCTTTCACCTGGGCGGAGGGCACTTCCGGCGTGCCGCCGGTTTCCGCGGCTTGAATCGGCGGCCTGGCGGGGGGCGGGCGTCGGACGATGCGGGCCAGGCCCTGGAGCAACTTGGCGAGCCGTGTCTCGTCCCGCTTCAGGCTGCTCATCTCGCGCCGCTGGGACTTGATGGTCGTAGCGATCTTCTGCAGGACGGTGCGGTGCTTCTGCTGCTGGATCAGAAGCTCGGCCTGTTCGTCCCGGCTCCGGGCTTCGATGTCCGCGAGTTCGCCGCTTTTTGCCTTCACGGCGTCGGCCAGGCGCGATTTCTCTTCCAGGTCATGGCGCAGGCCGGAAATCCACTGCCCCTTGGCCTGGGACAGGGCGCGCAGATAATAGGCGTCGCGCGCCGGCTGGTTGGGATCCTCGCCGCCCAGGAAGCGGCTCAGGGCGTCGCTGTCGCCGGCCTGGTACTGGCGGTGCAGCAGGTTGCCCAACTGGGTCTGCTGGAGGTCAATCTGCTGCTGCAAGGCCCGTGCCTGTTTCTGCAACTTCGCCATGTCCTCCTGGGCCGCCCCCTGGGCCTGGGCCAGATCCCTAAGCTTGCGGCCGGTCTCGGAGATGGCTCTTTCCGTTTCCCGCAACTGGTCCACCACGTCGGCCCGGGAGGCCTCGCTCCGGGCCACCTCGTCGCGCAGGGATTCGATCCTGCCCTTGAGATCGGCCAGTTCGGCCTTTTTCTGGTCCGCGGGCGACGGGGCGGCCGCAGCCGAAAGCGGCAGCAGGCAGGCCAGGGCGAGGGCCGCGATGGCAAACGGGCCGGTCATGGCCTCTTGGGGGCGGAAGGGGAAACGGCCGCGACTTTCATGCCCTTCCCGGGGCATTCCAAGTCGGGTCTGTTTGAGGGTGCAACCATAAGGAAGCATTTTATAATATTCTGCTTTACCATTCGAACTTTCCCTTTCGGTTCCCGGGACTTCCGCATGAACATACCCATCATCGAGCGCCAGGACCAGATTGAAACAGCCGCGCGGGCGTTGAAGTCCATCTCCCACCCGCTACGCCTGAAAATTCTGTGTGTCATCGGGGCGGAGGAGGTGTGCGTCCAGGAGATCGTGGACGCGGTGGGCACTTCCCAGAGCAACATTTCCCAGCACCTGGCCATTCTGCGCGACAAGGATATCCTGGCGACCCGCAAGGAAGCCAACCGGGTGTACTACCGGGTGGGGGACGCGCGCACCCTGCAACTGGTGGCCATGATGCGAGAGGTGTTCTGCGGATAGTGCGCAGACCCTAGTCACCCGCCCCCGGATGCACTAAGCTTCTCCCCTTGTCGAAAATGCGGGCCGCCGCGGCGGCGTCCCGCAGCCGCAATCAGGAGTCACAGTGGATACAGTTTTTTTGCAAGAGAACATCATGTGGATCGGCCTTGCCGCCTTCAGCGGCGGCATGCTGATCCTGAAAACCATCAAGGGCGGCGGGCCGGCGGTCACCCCCATCGAGGCGACCCTGCTCATCAACCGGGAGGATGCCCTGGTGGTGGACGTCCGGGAGCAAAACGAGTTCAGCGCCGGGCATATCCCCAATGCCCGCTTCATCCCGCTGGGACAGGTCAAGGCCCGCTTGTCCGAACTGGACAAGTTCCGGGACAAGACACTCATCGTCGCCTGCCGTTCCGGCAACCGCTCGGCGAGCGCCTGCGGCACCCTGCGCCAGCACGGGTTCACCAAGGTCTTCAACCTCACCGGCGGCATAGAGGCCTGGGAACAGGCCAATCTCCCGGTGACCAAGAAATAGTACGGCCATGCCCAGGATATTGATGTACTGCACGGCGGTCTGCCCCTACTGCGTCCGGGCGGAGCAGCTGCTCAAGCGCAAGGGAGTGGCCGAGATCGAGAAGGTTCGCGTGGACCTGGAACCGGACCGGCGCCAGGAAATGATGGACCGCACCGGGCGGCGCACCGTGCCCCAGATCTACATCGGCGATTTCCATGTCGGCGGCTGCGATGACCTCTTCGAACTCGAATCCGACGGCAGGCTGAATGGCCTGCTTGCAGCCTGAATTCAGACGCTTCACCGCGGCCTCTCCCTACCCACTTCACCTCGCGAAAGCCCAACATGACCCAGAACGCCCAGCCCGTCTTCAACATCGAGAAGATTTACGTCCGCGACCTGTCCCTGGAAATACCCCACGCCCCCCAGATCTTCCTCGATCGCAACCAGCCGGAAATCAACGTGCAGCTGCATAACGAGGCCAGCAACGTGGGCGAGAATCTGTATCAGGTGGATGTGACCGTGACGGTCACCGCCAAGGTCGGGGACAAGACCATGTTCCTGGTGGAAGTGGATCAGGCCGGCATCTTCCAGATCGCCAATGTGCCCCAGGAAGACATGGACCCGATCCTGGGCGTCGCCTGCCCCAACATCCTCTTCCCCTATGCCCGGGAAGCGGTGTCCGACGTCGCCACCCGTGCCGGCTTCCCGCCCGTGGTGCTGGCCCCGGTGAATTTCGAGGTGATCTACCAGCAGCGGCTCCAGGCCCAGCAGGCCCAGGCTCAGGGACCGCACGACGTACCCATTCAGTAAGGACTCGCCGTGGCTCGCCTGATCCGTCTTGCCTGCCTGGCCGTCGTCCTCGCGGCCGGGTTCTCACGCCCGGTGCTGGCCACGGAATTTCTCTCCCTGGCCGAAGCCGGCGTGATGTACGACGCCCCCTCGGACAAGGGCAAGCCGCTCTATGTGGTCCAGCGCTACACCCCGGTGGAAGTCGTGGTGAACCTGGAACGCTGGGTCAAGGTGCGAGACAAGGATGGCACCATCGCCTGGATGCCGAAGTCCTCTCTCGCCACGACCCGCACCGTGGTGGCCACGGTCGCCGCCCAGGTGCGCCAGGCTGCCGATGCCTCCGCCCCCGTGGTCTTTCAGGCCGACCGCCATGTGGCTCTGGAACTCCTGGAGGTGGCGCCGCCGGGCTGGGCTCGGGTGAAGCACCGGGAGGGTCCGGAAGGCTTCGTCCGGGTCGAACAGGTGTGGGGACTCTGAGCGTCGTGAGTTCAGGTCGGCTTCGCCGCAATAATGCCTTGCTCTCGACCCTCGACTCTCGACTCTCGACTGACAAATGACTGCTCCTCTGAATATCGCCGTCCTGGGGGCGGGGGCCTGGGGTACCGCGCTGGCCATCGCCTTTGCTCACCAACACCAGGTGCGCCTGTGGGCGCGGGAGCCTGACGTCATGGCGGCGATGGTCGCGGAGAGGGAAAACCGGCGCTTCCTGCCCGGGTACACCCTGCCGCCGGGGGTTGCGCCGGAAGGTGACTTCGCCCGGGCGGTCGCGGGCTCGGATTTGAACCTCCTGGCTACGTCGGTGGCGGGCCTGCGCCCGACGCTTGCCCTGTTGCGCCAGTTGGCGCCCGAGACGCCCGTGGTCTGGATATGCAAGGGCCTGGAAGCGGGGAGCGCCAAGCTGCCGCATCAGGTCGTGGCCGAGGAACTGGGCAAGGATTTCCCCTGTGCCGCCCTCACCGGCCCCAGCTTTGCCGACGAGGTGGCCCGCGGCCTGCCCACGGCCGTGACCCTGGCCAGTCACGATCTGGCTTTCTCCCGGAGGCTGGCCCAGGGGTTGAACGCTCAGCGCCTGCGCATCTACGCCAGCGACGACCTGGTGGGCGCGGAGGTGGGCGGGGCGGTCAAGAACGTCATGGCCATCGCCGCGGGCATCTGCGACGGCATGGGTTTCGGCCTGAATGCCCGTGCCGCCCTCATCACCCGGGGCCTGGCGGAAATCTCGCGCCTGGGCATGGCGTTGGGCGGGCGCCGCGAGACTTTCCAGGGACTGGCGGGCATGGGCGATCTGCTGCTCACCTGTACCGGCGATCTCTCCCGCAACCGCCGGGTCGGCCTGGCGCTCGCCGCCGGCAAGAACCTGGAACAGATCCTGGCCGAACTGGGGCACATCGCTGAAGGGGTGAATACCGCCCGGGAAGTGGCGGCCCTGGCCGACCGCATGGGCATTGACATGCCCATCACCCAGGCCGTGGCCGGCATCCTGTTCTCCGGCATCCCGGCGGGGGAAGCCGTGGCCCAGCTCCTGGCGCGCGACCCCAAGGTGGAATAGGCCAGGCCAAGACCCCGACGCAAGGACGCGATAGGGCAAAAGGCCGCAAGGAAAATCCTGCCCCACGATCCCTACATTCACCATCAATTGAGAAACGGCCACCCGGCCCAGCCGGCCGCCGCCATCCGTCACGTGCCCGAGCCCCTGCACCACCACGGACCATAGGTGCGTTGATGGCCCCGGTGGCCGGCGAGCAAGGCCGGACTCTCAGGAATGGCGCAGGGACCACCAGAGGGCGGCCGCGTTGAAGGCTGCATAGACCAGATAGGTGGCGGCCCACAGGCCTCCGGCCTGTTGCAGCCCGAAATGGCCGGCAAAGAGGGTGAGCAGCAGGGCGAACAAGGGCAGGGACAGGAACTCGCCGTAGGTGATGGCCCAGGCCTGATGGCGGGCGAACAGGCCGAACAGCAACACCCAGGACATCACCCGGATCCCGTCGCCCAGCAGGAAGAACAGTGCGTCCTCCCGCTCCATCCGCATGTCCTCACGGTAGAGAAGTGCCAGGACTTCCGGCAGGAAGAGCCATAAACCCAGGAGCAGTCCAAGGGTCGGCAACACGGTGGAGGCCGCCGCTCGCCGCAGTTCCCCAAGGAAGGCCTCGCGCCCGCGGGCTGCGCTCAGGCGAGGCAGAAAGTGGGCGTTCAGTACGCCGGCCATGATCGCGGTGATCCAGTCGGTGCTGCGCCAGATGGCCTGGACCTGGCCGGCGGCATGCCAGGACAGGCTGGCCGCGATTTCGCTGCGGGCCCAGGCCATGGAGGCCGGGGAGAGGATGCCGATGGCGAGGCCCGCGGGCACGAAACGCAGGAGGGCGGCGAGGGAATCGCGGGACAAGGGGGGCTGGCTGCGCAGGAAGTGCAGTAGGCCGGCCAGTGCGACCAGGCCGAAGGCGATCTGCCCGGCAAGCAGGTTCGCCAGGGGCGAGGCGAGCGGTGCCGCCAGCAGGAAGGCCAGAGGGGGCAACAGCCCCAGAACGATCACCAGGGTCGCCCGTCCGGCTCCTCCCGTGCCTATCAGCAGCGCCACCAGCAGTCCCGGCGCGACGGCGAGCCAGCCGGCGAGCAGGGCACTGTGAAACAGCCCGGCCTCCGTCGGCAGAAGCGCCCTGGCCGGCAGCAGGAATTCGCCGGCCAGGGCCGCCGCCAGGGACAGAGCCAGACCCATGACCAGGGCCGGTTTCATCCAGACATAGCGCTCGAATCCCGGCCTGCCGGCCGCCAGAACCGTCAGTGCCGTGCCGATGCCCGTCAGGCTGACGCCGGACACCACGTCGGAGACACTGGCGATCTGCGCCCAGCCGGCCACCGTCACGGCGCCCCCTTTGGCTGCCAGCAGCTTGTCGGTCAGCGCCCGACCGAAGAGCCCGGCCAGGACGAAAATCAGGGAGTAGAAGGAGGCGGCCAAGGGATGTCGGTGTGTGCGAGGGAATCCGATGCGGGGGGGGGCATGAGGGCGGTCATTGCCGGAACCCGATTATCACCCGAAAGGCTTTCCGCTCGTCCTCCCGTGTCCGGCATCGCGCCGCCAAGAGGGTGGCAGGCCCGTTACGTGTCCTGGATGCAATGTCAAATTTGCGTCAATTAGCTGACTGCGGAGCGGAATTTTGATATGATTTACGAAGCTTGCATGATCCTTGCATAGCCTCTGCCTTTTCTGGCGTCCGCCCGATAGCGTAGGCCTTCAGGCGACTCAAGGATGGCGCTCACGGTGCTTGCCCGGGTCTGCTGCCTGGAATGGAGGCGAAGATAACAAGAGGGAGATGCTCTGAATGTCGGCGCTTGTCGCTGACGTGTTGGTTTCGCTCCCTGTATTTATGACGCCGAGACTCATTGCCGCAATGAACATGCCGACTTCGCCGGATCTCGTCTGGCACCACGCCACCGTTACCCGAGCACGCAGGGAAGCGCAGAATGGCCATCGGGGTGCCATCGTCTGGTTTACCGGCTTGTCCGGTTCGGGCAAGTCAACCCTGGCACACGCCGTCGAGGAATACCTGCACCAGCGCGGCTGTCGGACCCTGGTCCTGGACGGTGACAACGTGCGCCACGGACTCTGCGAGGACCTGGGGTTCTCCGCCAAAGACCGGACGGAAAACATAAGGCGTATCGGTGAAGTCGCGAAGTTGTTCCTGGACGCCGGGATCATCGTGCTGACCGGCTTCATCTCGCCCTATCGTGAAGATAGAAGGCGCGTTCGGGGCATGGTTCATCGCAGCGACTTCATCGAGATTTATTGCGACGCACCCATCGAGGTATGCGAAACGCGCGATGTAAAAGGCTTGTACAGGAAGGCCCGTGCCGGAGAGATCCCGGAATTTACCGGTATCTCGTCTCCTTACCAGATTCCAGAAAGCCCGGAACTCACCGTGCATACGGGAACAGAGACTCTGGGGGACTGCGTACACCAGGTCGTGGTGGATCTGGTGCGTCGAGGCATTTGCAGTTTGCCGGCCGACCGGGCATTTCTGCCAACAATTGAATATGAGGCCTGAACCCATGTCGTGTCACCACCTTCCGGTGGCCGGTTCGCCGCATTGAAGAGAACTATTTGTGAGCAATAACCGAACTAGGCTGGTAGTCGTCCTGGGCATGCACCGTAGCGGCACGAGCGCCATTACGCGCGGCTTGCAGGTCTTGGGTGTAAATCTTGGCGATGCGCTGCTGCCTGCGATAGATGGCGTCAATGACAAGGGGTTCTGGGAGGATATTCATGTTCTCACCCTGAACATCGAGATATTGAGCGCCCTGGGGTGGGACTGGCATCATCTCAGGCTCGTCACTCCCGCGGATGTGGAGGCCTTGCAGCAGAGGGGCTATGTTGCGCGGGCGGTCGAGTTGCTTCAGCAAAAAGTTGGCGGCGTATCGCTGTATGGATTCAAAGACCCGCGCATGGCGAAGCTGTTGCCCTTCTGGAAAGTGGCATTCGGCCTCTGCGATTTCGATATCAGTTATGTCCTGGCCTTGCGCCACCCCATGAGCGTCGCCAAATCGCTGGCCATGCGCAACAGCATTGACGCGGAAAAATGCTACCAGTTGTGGCTGGGCCACGTCCTGACCAGTCTGGGTGAAACCATCGGCGCCCGCCGGGTGCTCGTTGATTATGATCTCGTGCTCAATTCACCGGAGCATGAAATAGGCCGGATCGGGAACCGTCTCGACTTGCCGATTGACCCAATCGAACTACAGCACTACAAGAACGAATTTCTCGATCAGCGCTTGCGCCATACGCACTACGGCCTGAACGCGTTCCCTCAGGATGACGCTTGCCCGCCTCTCGTGCGCGAGGTCTATGCCGCACTTCTGGATGTGGCCCGGGATTATGTTCAACTGGATGCCCCGGAAATGCAGTCCCGTATTTTCCAGTGGGCGGCGGAATTCAATCGCTCCGAGTCGCTACTCATGCTGGCCGACAGGTTCAGCATGCAGATCGCCCACTTCACCCAGGCGGTGGCTGACCGGGATAACCAGATCGCCGCACTCACCCAGGTATTGATGGAACACGATGACCAGATTGCCCGCCTGAAGGAGCAACTGGCCATGTGCAGCGCCGCCTAGGACTGCCGGCCCCATGCCCGCATGACGGGGAATGCGGTCGGAGCGAAAGTGTTTCCCGGTTACACCGCCCCCGCCGCATGGGCCTGCTGGTCGGCGTGGTAGGAACTGCGGACCATGGGCGCACAGGCGGCGTGATGAAAGCCCAACTCCTTCGCCTTTTCCTCGAAGAACTTGAAGATGTCCGGATGGACATAGCGCTCCACCGCCAGGTGATGGCCGGAGGGGGCGAGGTATTGGCCGATGGTGAGCATCTCCACATCATGGGCGCGCAGGTCGCGCATGACCTCCACGATCTCCTCGTCGGTCTCGCCTATGCCCACCATGAGGCCGGACTTGGTGACCACGTCCGGGTTCCTGGCCTTGTAATCCTTCAATAGTTGCAGCGAGTGGGCGTAGTCCGCGCCGGGCCGGGCCTGTTTGTAAAGCCTCGGCACGGTTTCCAGATTGTGGTTCATCACGTCCGGTTTTTCCGCGGTCAGGATGTCAATGGCGATGTCCAGGCGCCCCCTGAAGTCGGGCACCAGCACCTCGATCCGGGTCTGGGGCGAAGCCTCGCGCACGGCCCGGATGCAGTCGGCGAAGTGCTGGGCGCCGCCATCCCGCAGGTCGTCCCGGTCCACGCTGGTGATGACCACGTAGCGCAGCTTCAGGGCGGCCACGGTCTGGGCGAGGCTCGCGGGCTCATTGGCATCGGGCGGCAGGGGCTTGCCGTGGCCCACGTCGCAGAACGGGCAGCGGCGGGTGCATAGGTCGCCCAGGATCATGAAGGTGGCCGTGCCCTTGCCGAAACACTCGCCGATGTTGGGACAGGACGCTTCCTCGCACACGGTGTGCAGGGTCTGCTGCCGCAGCATCTGCTTGATCTCGCCGAAACGCCCCGCCGAGTCGCCGGCCTTGACCCTTATCCAGGAGGGCTTCTTCAGGGCTTCCCGGGGGACGATCTTGATGGGGATGCGGGCAGTCTTCGCCTCGCCTTTCTGCTTCTCCGGGGGGGTGTTCATTCTTGTCCTTTGCCTGCCATTTGTTCGTCCAGCAGCCGGTACAGGTGCGCCACCAGCCGATCCGCCACCGCGGATAGGTCGTCGCCCACTCCGAAATCCTTCATCTGGGTGATGGGCATGCCACTATACCCGCAGGGATTGATCCCGCCAAACGGTGCCAAGTCCATGTTCACATTGAGGGAAAGGCCGTGGTAGCTGCAACCACCCTTGACCCGGAGACCCAGGGCGGCGATCTTGGCCGGCCCCACATAGACGCCGGGGGCGCCGGCGTGGCGCTCGGCCTCGATGCCGTAATCGCCCAGCAGATTGATGAGGGCCTGCTCCATGAGGTTCACCATTTCCCGCACCTTGAGTTTCCGGCGGTGCAGGTCCAGGAGCAGGTAGGCGATCAACTGGCCGGGGCCGTGGTAGGTGATCTGGCCGCCCCGGTCTATCTTCACCAGGGGGATGGCGCTTTCCTTCAGCAGGTGCTCGGGCTTGCCGGCCAGGCCCAGGGTATACACGGGCGGATGTTCCAGCAGCCAGATTTCGTCCGGCGTTTCGGCATCGCGGGTCGTCGTGAATTCCTGCATCGCCCGGAAGGTGGGCTCATAGTCCACCAGGCCCAGGTGGCGGATGAGCGGTGAGCGGTGAGCGGTGAGCGCCGGTATGGGCACGTCGGCGATTTTGCCTGGCTGCGTGGCCTCGGGTCCGGCGGGCAGCGGAGCTACGGCTTCCTGACCTATGAGGTTCCGCTCACCGCTCACTCCTTGCTCCTCACCGTTTCACAGCACATATTTCGCCAGGGGATGGGCGGTCAGTTCCCGGTAAAGCGCATCCAGCTGCTCTCGGGAAGTGGCGCGGATGGTGCAGGTCAGGCCCAGGTAATTGCCCTTGCTGGACGGGCGCATCTCCACGGTCTTGGCGTCGAAATCCGGCGCGTGGCGGCGCACGATCGTAATCATTTCCTGGGCGAAGTCGTCCGTGCGCAGGCCCATGATCTTCAGGGGGAAGTCGCAGGGGAACTCGAATATTTCCTGGTCGGTCATGGGCTAGGCTCCGCGCATCACGGTGTGCTTGAATTCCTGGTACCAGCCATACATGGCCGTCGCCACCGGGCCGGGTTTGCCCGCGCCCACAGGCAGTCCGTCCAGGACCGTCACCGGCAGCACCTCCTTGGTGGACGAGGTCATCCAGATTTCGTCTGCGTCGCGCACCTCGGCTTCCAGGATGTCCCGCACCTCGTGGGCCAGGCCGTGCTTCTGCGCCAGTTCCAGCACCACGTCGTAGGTGATGCCCGGCAGCATCAGGTGGCCCTTGGGCGGAGCCAGCAGCAGGCGGTCCTTGACCATGAAGATGTTGCTGGCCGCCCCCTCCGTCAGGAACCCGTCCCGGAACAGGATGGTCTCGGCACAGCCGGCATCCACCGCCTCCTGGCGCAAGAGGACGTTGGCCAGGAGCGACACGGTCTTCAGGTTGCAGCGGAGCCAGCGGTTGTCGGCGGAGGAAACGCAGGCCACGCCGCTCTTCAGCAGTTCCGGCACCACCGTCACCAGGGGCGAACTCATGGCGAACACCGTGGGCGGCACGCCCTTGGGGAAGGGGTGGTCGCGCTTCACGTCGGCGCCCCGGGTCACCTGGATGTAAATGGACTGGTCCTGGCCCTCGTTCCCGGCCACGAGGCGTCGCACGACTTCATGCCAGGCCTCCCGGCTCAGGGGATTGGTCAGGCGTATGCCTTCCAGCGTGTGCTCCAGGCGATTCAGGTGTTCGTCCAGGCGGAAGGGCCGCCGGGAATAGACGGGGATCAGCTCGTAGGCCCCGTCGCCGAAGAGGAAGCCCCGGTCCAGGGGCGAAATCTTCGCCTCGGCGATGGGCATGTATTGGCCGTTGAGGTGGATCATTCTTAGGTGCCGGGTTGTAGGTCGGGCTTTAGCCCGACAGGAACATGGGAGTCACCAAAAATTGTCGGGATGAATCCCGACCTACTGGAGCCAGAGTCGTATCGTATCCCACAGGCGGCCGAAGAAACCGGCCACGGGGACGGCTTCGAGGGCTTGCACGGGGTAGTCGGCCCAGGGCTTGTCGTCCAGGGTGAGCTTCAGGGTGCCGATCCGGGCGCCCTGGGCGATGGGGGCGATCAGGGGTTGCTGGCTCACCAGGCTGGCCTTGATGCGGCTCGCCATCCCGTGGGGCAGGGACAGGGTGAAGTCATAGGGGAACCCGGCCTTCACCGCGTTTTGCGAGCCCTTCCAGACCCGGAATTCGCTCACGGCCTGATCCTTGCGGTAGAGCTGCACCGTGTCGTAGAACTGGAAGCCGAAGTTCAGGAGCTTCCCGGATTCCTGGGCGCGCAGGGCATCGGACGCCGTGCCCAGCACCACGGACAAGAGGCGGCGCGGGCCGCGCTTGGCGGTGGCGATGAGGCAGTAGCCGGCGGAATCCGTGTGCCCCGTCTTCATGCCGTCCACCGTCGGGTCCAGGTAGAGCAGGCGGTTGCGGTTGGCCTGGGTGATACGGTTGTACGTGTATTCCTTCTGGGAATAGATGGGGTAGTACTCGGGAAAGTCCCGGATGATGGCGGAGGCCAGCACGGACAGGTCGCGCGCCGTGGTGTAGTGCTGCGGGTCCGGCAGGCCGGTGGCGTTCATGAAATGGCTATTCTTCAGGCCCAGGCGCTGCGCCTCCCGGTTCATCATCTGGGCGAACAGTTCTTCCGAGCCGGCAATCAGTTCCGCCAGGGCGACGCAGGCGTCATTGCCGGACTGGATGATGACGCCATGAATCAGCTGATCCACCGTGACCGGCATGTTCGGCTCGATGAACATGCGCGAGCCCTGGGATTTCCAGGCACGGGGGGAGATGGGCACCTGCTGGCCGGCGGCGATGCTCTTCTGTTTCAGCGCCGAGAAGGTGAGATAGGCCGTCATCAACTTGGTCAGGGAAGCCGGCTCGATGCGCTCGTCGGGGCGCTCGGAGGCCAGCAGTTGCCCCGAACCCACGTCCAGCAGCAACCAGGCCCGTGCCGCCACGGCCGGTGGCGTCGGCACCGACTGGGCAAAGACGGACGCGGACAGGAAAACGGCGAATGCCGCCAGGAACCATCGGCAGAAGTGGCGCATGTGGGAATAAGCGATTGGCGGGAAAGGCGGCATTATAGAAGAGTCGGGGGCGTAGGTCGTGCCGAAGGCACAACAACATCGTGCCCGTCCTCCACCTGCACGCTCGGCATTACGTGGCAGAATGATCAGCGTCGGCAATGTGGCGATGGCTGTCGCCGCGGGCAGAACGGCGCATCGCCAGGCACTTCTCGGGGGACAACACATAAGCTTGGTTGGCACAAGTCATGCTTGCAAGAACTTGTCGTTTGCCGGCACGGCTGAGTGCATCCTCCTTCTCTCGGATCTGGCGATAGCCCTCATGCAATTTCCGTCACCGATCATCCAAAGGGACTACCGATGGAAAACATAACCTCGCCGCCGAGAATGTTCGCGATCATCAGCCTGCTCATGATCGCCGTGATGCTGACCGTGACAGGATTCACGCAGGCGCCCTTCTTCCGGCAAACCATCATTGACCGGGAAGCGGCGATTGTGCGCGACTTGGCCAATGCACTGGCAATCGAACACGGCGTATCCGCGTCCGACCTGGAGAGCTACACCGTTTCGTCTGCCCGCCTGCGCCTCGACCAAAGTTTCAGTTCCTTGAAAAGCCTTTCGGATGTCTATCACATCAAGGTGTTTAATCGAAACAGCATCATTGCGTGGTCCGATGACATGAATCTGCTCGGCACAATGCGCACCTCCCATGTGGAACGTCTCACGCGAGCCATGCATGGCGAGGTTCAGGCCGTGTTCAACCCGGCAGTACACAGTTCCAATATTTTCGACAGAGGGCCGGCCACGCCGGCAACGGTCGAATTCTATGTGCCGCTGGTACATGCGATGGCGGGTGAGCCCCCGGCTGTCATGGGCGTGCTGTCTCTATATCGCGCCCCTGACGAGATGAACAAGGCGATCCGGCATGGCTTGTATCTTCTCTGGTCCGTAATCGGTGGTGCCGGCCTGATTCTGTTTGTTGCGTTATTCAAGCTTTTCGATATGGTTTATAGCCGGCAAAAAAATGCAGAACTCCAGTTCAGCAAACTGACGGCAGAGCACCACCGCATCGTGCAGATCGAGAAACTGTCTGCCATGGGGGAATTGGTCGGAGAGATCGCGCACCAGCTCAACAATCCATTGGTCGGTGTGATTAATCTGGCACAACTGGCTGAGCGAGAGGCCGAAAATCCCCAGCGCGTTAGAGAATTGCTGGTGGACGTGAAAAAGGCGGGTAGTGAATGCCGCGATATCGTTCAGCGCATTTTGCGCATCAACCAGATTTCGCGTTCAGAGCCCCAGGCAACTGACATGAATGAACTGGTGCGGGACACTATTGCATTTTGTCATCAGAGCCTCGGATACCAGCATGTCGTGGAATTCAGACCGCCCGGGCAGGAAGTGATGCTGAATGTGGACCCGGTCCTCGTGCGCCATGCCCTTTTTAACCTGATCCACAATGCAATACTTGCCGCACCCGAAGGCGTGGTTACGGTGTCGCTCATGTCCGAACAACAGGAAGGCGTGCCGGGTTACAAACTCTCGGTCACCGATAGTGGGGGCGGTTTCAGCGAAGAGGCGGAGGCGAAGTTGTTCAAACCATTTTTTACCACGCGTCCGCAAGGAACCGGGCTCGGTCTGTCCGTGGCACAGCATATCGCCATGAAACACGGGGGCGCGATCCGGGCCGAGAACCTGGCCTCTGGCGGTGCTCGATTCAGTATCTGGCTGCCCGCGATTACCAAACTATGAAACCCAAAGTGCTGCTCGTGGATGACGACCCCTTTACGCGCAGGCTGTTTGAGGACTTGCTGCGCCCCAAGGATTTGGATCTGGTTACCACAGGGACTGCTGCCGAGGCGCGCCTAGCCTTTCGATCCGGAGATTTCAACCTGGCGATTCTTGATCAACGCCTGCCGGATGGCAATGGCCTCGATCTCTTTGCCGAGATGCGCAGGGAGCGCCCTCGGCAGTTGGCTTTGCTGATCACCGGCTATGCCGATGTGCGCGATGCCGTGCGCGCCGTGCGTGAGGGACTATTCGATTACCTGACCAAGCCGTTCGAGAGCCTGGAGGAACTTGAGGCCGTCATTGGCAAGGCCTTGGAAATGGATCGCGCCTATCGGGAAATTTCCGATCTACGTGAAGCGCTGAACGCACGTGCGGGAGATCAGGTCATCATCGGCCGATCGGCCGCGATGGAACGCCTGTTTTCCCAAGTGCGCCAGGCCGCACCGCTGGACACGACCGTGCTGATTCAAGGCGAAAGCGGTACCGGCAAGGAGCTCATTGCGAAGTTGCTCCACGCCTTGAGTGGGCGGGCCAAGGGACCTCTGAAAGAGCTTAATTGCGGCGCACTGCCCGAATCGCTCCTGGAAGCAAGCCTGTTCGGTTTTGAGAAAGGCGCTTTCACTGGGGCGATAAAGGCGACACCGGGCTATTTCGAGGAAGCCGATGACGGAACAATCTTTCTCGATGAAATCGCCGATGTCAGTCCCAAACTACAGGTGAGCCTGCTGCGTGTATTGCAGGAGGGAAATTTTATCCGTCTGGGCAGCACGATGCAGCGAAGTTCCGATTTCCGCCTGATCTGCGCCACCAATAAGCCGCTCGAAGCCGAGATGGAGGCCGGTCGCTTTCGTTCCGACCTCTTCTATCGCATCAATGTCGTGGTATTGCGTGTGCCGCCCCTGCGGCAACGGCGTGAGGATATTCTTCCGCTGGCCTTGTTCTTCCTCGAATATTTCAACCGCAAGTTCGCCAGGGCGGCCGGACCATTGACGCCCGAGGCGGTGGCGCTCCTTGAAAATTCCTATTGGCCGGGCAACGTTCGCGAGTTGAAACACACTATCGAGCGTGCGGTGGTCATCAATGCCGGCGGGCCGGTTACGCCCCCTGACCTGGGGATTTCAGCCAGTCCAGCCACGAGCGCGCAGCCCTCCGGCAAGCCCTTGCCTTATCGTGAGGCGCGGCAACGCTTCGAACACGAATACTTTTCCCATCTCTTGCAGTTTGCCGAGGGCAATATTTCCGAATCGGCACGTCTCTCTGGCGTCGCTAGACAGAACATCTATGCGCACCTGACGCGGGCCGACGTTGTCCTGAAATCGTGACGCCTGTCACGAAAATGTGATGACACGGCGGCGCGGGATGTGGGCGCCACACTCAGAAAACCACTGAATTAATTCATTTATTCCTGGCAGTCCTGCTGGCACGAAGGTTGCGCTACATCACCCGGAGCCTGGTTCCGGGTGTGAAGTGGAATCGGGTACAAACCCAACTTTCGTCAGCAAAGGGGAGTGACATGAGTACCAAATTAGGGACATCTGGCAGGGCGGTCCCGCGAACCGTTTTAATCATTTCTGCATTCATCGAACTGCTGCTGCTATGTGCCCCGGATGCATGGGCAGTGCCATCCTACTCGCGCCGTTATGGAGTCGACTGCCACACATGCCATTCGGTATGGGGCGCACTGACTCCGGCAGGCCTCACTTTCAAGCTTAGCGGTTACCGCGCGATCGCTGGCGTTGACCTCAAGCCCGATAGCCCGGATATCCAGATAGCCCATGCGACGCTGGTGATACCGACAACCCTGCCCCTGTCCTTCGTCACCGGCGTCGGGTTCGACAGCCGGACGGAGAAGAGGACTTTCTCCGGCGCGCTCAATAGCACTACGGTCGGAACGCCTACCACCAGCCAGAGCGGCTCGACATTCGCGCTCGAAGACGCCAGCATCTTCATGACCTCGCCTTTAGGCAAGAACCTCTCCGCCTTCGTCGAATTCCCGATGTACGAGACGCGGGCCTGGGAGTTCACGCCGACGGGTCTTTCCTCGATTTATGCCGCCAACTACGTCGGCGCCCCCAAGGGCCTAAAGTTCGCGACCGAAAAGCCCGGGTTCGAGGTGGCGAAGTTCTTCTGGAACAATCTCCTTGGGGACAGCGCACCGCGCGACAGCGTCAATCTTCAGGCGGGTATCACCCATCTGCCTCTGGCGTACTCCCCCGGCAAGGTCAGGCTTCCCGTCAATCAGGATCTTATCTATGAAAGACGTGCCCTGGACTTTCTCAGCAGGACGCCGGTTACGACCCTGCTCGGCGCCGACGCGGCGGATGGCCTGTTCCGCCTGAGCGAACCACAGGGTATGGTGGAACTATTCGGGATGGTGGTTCCCGGCGGAGAGGTGACCGATGTCAAGAACAAGCCCTGGGTCGAGTATCACTTCGGGGTTTCCAACGGCAGCAATGCGTCTGCCGCCAGCAACACGCACAAAGACATCTATGGTCGCGTAACCGTTCGCGGCAAGGGGCAATCCCTTGGCTTCTTTGCCTACCGTAGCGCGGATACCTACGATGACGCACTGCGTTCCTCCGCGATGATCGGTACGCCGATTGGTGGCTCGGTAAACAACGCAAATGATGCGCGCCCACTCGGGATCATGTCCGGTCTTCAGGTAGCCAACGAGCATTCTACCTATGGCCCGCACTTCACCTTGAGCCTGGTACCGTTTGGCGTTCCGCTCTGGCTGGACAACGACATCCTGGTTCGCCACGAGAGCAACCCGACCGGCTTCGGCGTCGCGTTCAACTGGAAAGGCGGCTTCAACCAGCTCAACTGGGGTATCTCCAAGGACACCATGGCCTATGCCCGCTATGACTGGATACGTGCCGACCGTTTCGACGACACGCATGTGACGCTCAATGCCGTGACAGGCACGACGCTGGTGGAAGCGCGCGAGAAGGACTACGTGCTGGGCGTGCAGTCACTGATTCAGCCGAACCTCAAGTTCATCGGCGAATACAGGAATCACAAATTCGAGGATCTGGCGGGTGCTGGAAGCCTGACCGATAACGGACTCACATTGCGCTTCATGATCGGTTTCTGATCCTGTCGTGACCGCCGGCTCGCGGGGGAGGGATGAAACAGAGCGTGTTTCGTTCCTCGCCCGGGTTCTTCAAAAGTTCAATATTTTTGGGAGTAGCAAATGAAATCCTATCGTCGGACTCTGTTGGTTTCCGCGGTGGCCGTTGGACTGTCGTTCGCCGGATATGCCACGGCGGCTGACATCGCCAAGCTCGAAGAAACCTGCGCCAGTTGTCACGGCAAGGACGGCGCCAGCGCCGAGTCGGACGTGCCGATCATCGGCGGTATATCGGCGACCTATATCGAATTCAACCTGGCCGACTACAAGACCAAGGCGAGACCCTGCCCGGAAGCCAAGATCAAGACCGGCACCAACAAGGGCAAGAAAACCGATATGTGTGAAGTCGCCAAGACCTTGAGCGACTCAGACATCAAACAATTGGCCAAATACTATGCCGGCAAGAAATTTGTTCGTGCCGTGCAGACCTTCGATCCTAAATTGGCAAAGGCGGGTAAAGCCGTCCACCTGGGAAATTGCGAGAAGTGTCACGCCAATGATGGCACCGAAGTAAAAGATGATGCCGGCGTCCTCGCGGGCCAATGGACACCCTATCTGAGAAAGACCTTCCAGGAATACCGCGCCGGCAAGCGGCACATGGAACAGAAGATGGAACCCGTTATCCAGGGGCTGAAAAACGACGACTTCGAAGCGCTGCTGAACTACTACGCAAGCATAAAGTAGGTGCGTTTCCAGGCGATATTGTTGGCAATCTTGGCACTATAGACCAGTGAGGTTGGATCATGACCACCCCAGACGTGCAGCAAGAAAAAAAGGAGGTGCCGTGGCAGCACCTCTGGCAACAACAGAGGAAGTGGTACCTGCTTTACATGCCGGCGGGAGGGCTGTTGATGTTTGTCATCGGCATTATCTTCTGGGGTGGATTCAATACCGCGCTCGAAGCCACCAACACGGAGGAGTTCTGCATTACCTGCCACGAAATGCGGGACAACGTCTTTGAGGAATACAAGAAGACCATCCATTACAAGAACCCTGCTGGTGTGCGCGCCACCTGTCCGGACTGCCATGTGCCGCGGCCTTGGCTGTACAAGATGAAACGCAAGGTTCAGGCATCGAATGAAATCCTGCATAAACTTCTGGGGACCATTGATACCCGGGAAAAATTTCTGGCGCACCGAGAGGAATTGGCGCAGCACGTCTGGGACGTCATGAAGGCGACGGATTCGCGCGAATGCCGGAATTGCCACACCCAATCCTCGATGAGTATCGAAAAGCAGGGCCGGATGGCCCAGAAAAAGCACGCGGCCATGCAGGAGGAAGGCAAGACTTGCATAGATTGCCACAAAGGCATCGCGCATAACTTGCCGGGAAGCGGGAAAGACGGTTAGCGATGTTCGAGCCGCGGTGGCTGCGTCATCCATCCACAGCGCCCCTGATCTTCATGGATCGTGCCATCGCTTTCGAGCGAGCACCTGTCTATGCTTCCGGGCAGCCGCCGCGGCCGTACCCTTGCCCCCATCGGACGCCGGCAAGTGCGAGAATACCGCCTCCCCGGCCCCCGTTTTCCCATTCCCATGCCCCTGCCCCAATCCATCGCCTTCGTAGACCTGGAAACCACCGGGGCCAATCCGGCCCGGGACCGCATCACCGAGATCGGCATCATCGAGTTGCAGGACGGGGAGGTGCGCCAGTGGACCAGCCTGGTCAACCCGGAGGCGGACATCCCGCCCTTCATCCAGAAGCTCACCGGCATCACGCCGGACATGGTGGCGGATGCGCCCACCTTCGAGAAGCTGGCGGGCGAGGTGCTGGAGCGGTTGAAGGGGCGGGTGTTCGCGGCCCACAACGCGCGCTTTGACTACGGCTTCCTCAAGGCGTCCTTCGCCCGGCTGGGCATGGAGTTCAAGGCGCCGACCCTTTGCACCGTGAAGCTCTCGCGCAGGCTCTTTCCCCAGCACCCCAAGCACAACCTGGACAGCCTGGTGGAGCGCCACGGCCTCGTTACCGGGGATCGGCACCGGGCGTTGGCGGATGCGGACCTCCTGCACCAGTTCTGGCGCCTGATCCAGGCCGAGGTGGCGCAGGAAACCCTGGAGGCGGCGGTGGACGGCCTCCTGCGTGCCCCCCACCTGCCGCCGGAACTGGATACCTCCAACCTGGACGACCTGCCGGAGAGTCCGGGGGTCTATCTCTTCTTCGGCCAGGACGACGTGCTCCTGACCGTGGGGCGGGACGCCAATCTCAGGAAGAGGGTGCTGGCCCATTTCAACCCGGAGCGCCGGAGCGCCCGGGACACGGCCCTGGCGCCATCGGTGCGGCGCATAGAGTGGCGCGAGACCGCCGGGGAATGGGGGGCGATGCTGCTGGAAGCCCGGCTGTCCAGGGAATGCCTGCCGGCGAAAAAGGGGGGCGCCGACGCGGATCTTTTCACCTGGCGGGTGAATCCCGAGGGGGAAGACGGATTCCGGCCTGAACTTCTGCAAGCCCGGGATCTCGCGCCGGCCGCGCAGGACATGCTGTTCGGCCTCTATCCCGGGCAACGCCAGGCGCGGGCCGCCCTGCGCCGGCTCGCCCAGGCGCACCGCCTGTGCCCGTCTCTCCTGGGGCTGGAGGAGCCGGAACGCTCGGGTGCCTGTGCGGGTTACGCGGCGAAGGAGTGCCGGGGTGCCTGCCTGGGCAAGGAGACGGTGGCCGTGCACGGTGCCCGGCTGCTCGCCGCCCTGGCCAAGCTGCGGCTCGCCCCCTGGCCCTGGTCCGGGCCGGTGGGCCTGGCCGAGACGGACTCCTGGACCGGCCGGCGCGACATCCACGTGGTGGAGCGCTGGCGCTGGCTGGGCGCGGCCCGCTCGGAAGACGAGGTGTGGCGCCTGCTGGAAGACGGCAGGCGGCAAGGCTTCGACGCCGAGGAATACAAGATCCTGGCCAAGGCGATCCGGTCCGGCAAGCTGGAAGTGCTGCCCCTCACCCCGACCCCGCATAACGATTGAACCTGGAAAAAGCACTTGATTCACCGCGGAGGCGCAGAGACGCAGAGAAAACCAGAACTTGGCAGGTCTCTCGGTCTCACCCGATGGGTGAAACAGAAACCCACTATAACGCCTTGTTTTTCCTCTGCGCCTCCGCGCCTCTGCGGTTCAAACCGGTTCAAACTGAGGTTTTAGAATTACCCCAGCCGCGACAGCGCGTCTTCCAGGGCCGCCACGGCGCGCTCGGCGTGGTGCAGTTTCTCCAGGCCGAAGAGGCCGATGCGGAAGCTGCGGAAATCCGGACCCTCGTCGCATTGCAGGGGCACGCCCGCCGCGGTTTGCAGCCCCAGGCCGGCGAATTTCTTTCCTGACTGGATATCCGGGTCGTCCGTGTAGGACACCACCACGCCCGGCGCCTCGAAGCCGGGTGCTGCCACGCTGACGAAACCGTGGCGGGCCAGGAGCGCGCGCACCTGGGTACCCAGGGCGAGCTGTTCCGCCTTGACCTTCTCGAAACCGTAGGCCTCGGTCTCCAGCATCACGTCCCGGATGGTCGCCAGGGTGTCGGTGGGCATGGTGGCGTGATAGGCATGGCCGCCGCCTTCATAGGTCTCCATGATCTGGAGCCACTTCTTCAGGTCGCAGGCGAAACTGGTGCTGGTGGTGGCCTCGATCCTCCGCCGTGCCTCTTCCGAGAGCATGACCAGGCCGCAGCAGGGGGAGCCGCTCCAACCCTTCTGGGGCGCGCTGACCAGGATGTCCACACCCATGGCCTGCATGTCCACCCACAGGGTGCCGGAGGCCACGCAATCCAGCACGAACAGGCCGCCCACCTGGCGCACGGCGTCGCCCACCGCCTTCAGGTAGTCGTCCGGCAGGAGCATGCCCGAGGCGGTCTCGACGTGGGGCGCGAACACCAGGTCCGGCTTCTGCGCCAGGATCGCCGCCACCACTTCCTCGACGGGAGCCGGCGCGAAGGGGGACTTGGGACCGGCCTGGATGGTCCGCGCCTTCATGACCGTGGCTTCGGCGGGGATGCGCCCCATGTCGAAGATCTGGGTCCAGCGGAAACTGAACCAGCCGTTTCGGATCACCAGGCATTTCCTGTCGGTGGCGAACTGGCGGGCCACCGCCTCCATGGCGAAGGTGCCGCTGCCGGGCACCACCACGGCGGAACGGGCGTTATAGACCGTCTTCAGCACCCGGGAGATGCCCTTCATCACCCCCTGGAAGCGGGCCGACATGTGATTCAGGGCGCGATCCGTGTAGACCACGGAATATTCGAGCAGGCCATCCGGGTCTACGTGGGGCAACAGGCCGGGCATATCCATCTCCATTGGGGAATTCGAGGGCGCCAAGCATAACCCGCGACGGCAATAAAAAGGAATGCCCCGGCGCGGTTCCTCAGTACGAATCGAGGGTGATGCGCTCGGGATGGGTATGGATGGAGAAGCCGTCATCGAAGACGCTGCCCGCCAGGGTGAGGCCCGCGGCCTCGGCGGTCTCCACGGCGAGCGCGGTGGGGGCGGAGATGGAAAACAGGAGTTCCATGCCCACGGCGGCCGCCTTCTGGGCCATCTCCACGCTGGCCCGGCTGGTGACCAGGACGAAGCCTGTCGCGGCATCGAAGCCGGTGCGGGCCAGGTGGCCGATCAGCTTGTCCAGGGCGTTGTGCCGGCCCACGTCCTCCCGGATGGCCAGGATGCGCCCCGCGCCATCTACCCAGGCGGCGGCGTGCACCGCGTGGGTGCGGCGATGCAGGGACTGGTGTTCGTGGAGGCTTGCGAGGGCCAGGTGGATGGCGGCCACCGGCAGGCGCAGGCGCCTGCCCACCGGGGGCAGGGGGCGGCACACCGCGTCCAGGCTCTCCACCCCGCACAGGCCGCAGCCGGTACGGCCCGCCAGGTTGCGGCGCCTCTCCTTGAGTCCGAGGAAACGCTCCGTGGCGATTTCCAGGTGCACTTCCATCCCGTTCTCCCGGACTTCCACCTGGCAGTCGTACAACTGGCCGGGCTTTTCCAGGATGCCTTCCGAGAGGGAAAAGCCCAGGGCGAAATCTTCCAGTTCTGCCGGCGTCGCCAGCATCACCGCGTGGGAGATGCCGTTGTACACCAGGGCCACCGGCACTTCCTCGGGCAGGGTCTCGATGCGGTCCACCGCCGTGCCGGTACTCCCCACCCGCAGGGCATGCCGGTTGCGCGCCGTCTCGGGGGGCGCCTCCGGGGTGGGAGGGCGGGGGCAGGGAATGGCCATGACTTTCACGCTGACGCCGAATCTCGCCGCGATTTCCGGGGGCCGAGGGCCGCCTGCTCCTCGGCGAAACGACGGGCGCGCCGCTGCCACTCGGAGGGCTCGTTCACCTTGGCCACCTGGACGGCGGTGACCTTGTATTCCGGGCAGTTGGTGGCCCAGTCGGACTTGTCGGTGGTGATGACGTTGGCGCCGGACTCGGGGAAGTGGAAGGTGGTATAGACCACGCCCGGCTGTACCCGTTCGGTGATCGTGGCTCTCAGCACGGTCTCGCCGACGCGGCTGGTGATGCCGGCCCAGTCACCTTCCGCGATGCCCCGCTCCTCCGCGTCATGGGGATGGATCTCCAGCCGGTCCTCCGAATAGAAGAGGGAATTTTCCGTGCGCCGGGTCTGGGCGCCCACGTTGTACTGGGAGAGCACCCGGCCGGTGGTGAGGATGAGGGGCAGACGCGAGCTCACCTTCTCGTCCGTGGGCTGGTACTGGGTGATGACGAAACGGCCCTTGCCGCGCACGAACTGATCCACGTGCATGATGGGCGTGCCTTCCGGCGCCTCGTCGTTGCAGGGCCACTGGATGCTGCCCAGCCGTTCCAGCTTCTCGTAACTCACGCCCTGGAAGCTGGGGGTGAGGCGGGCGATCTCGTCCATGATCTCGGAGGGATGCCGGTAGTGCATTTCGTAGCCCAGAGCCTGCGCCAGACCCAGGGTCGCTTCCCAGTCCGCCAGCCCCGCCAGGGGCGGCATGACCTGCCTCACCCGGGAGATGCGCCGCTCGGCATTGGTGAAGGTGCCGTCCTTCTCCAGGAAGGAGGAGCCGGGCAGGAAGACGTGGGCGTACTTGGCGGTCTCGTTCAGGAAGATGTCCTGCACCACCAGGCATTCCAGGCTGGCCAGGGCCGCCTCCACGTGCTGGGTGTTGGGGTCGGACTGGAGCGGGTCTTCGCCCTGGATGTACATGCCGCGGAAGCTGCCGTCCAGGGCGGCTTCGAGCATGTTGGGCAGGCGCAAGCCGGCCTCGGCCTGGATCGGCACGCCCCAGGCCGACTCGAACAGAGCCCGGGTCGCGGCATCCGACACCGGCCGGTAGCCCGGCAACTCGTGGGGGAAGGAACCCATGTCGCAGGAGCCCTGCACGTTGTTCTGTCCGCGCAACGGATTCACCCCCACCCCCAGGCGTCCGACGTTGCCGGTGGCCATGGCCAGGTTGGCGATGCCCATGACGGTGGTGGAGCCCTGGGAATGCTCGGTCACGCCCAGGCCGTAGTAGATGGCGGCGTTGTCAGCCTTGGCATAGAGGCGAGCCGCGGCGCGCGCTTCCGACGCCGGTACGCCGGTGATGCTTTCCGTGGCCTCCGGGGAATGCTCGGGCCGCGCCACGAATTCCCGCCAGGCCGCGAAGGAGGGCTGCTCGCAGCGCTCCTGCACGTAGGCCTCGGCCACCAGCCCCTCGGTCACGATGACATGGGCCAGGGCCGTGATCAGGGCCACGTTGGTGCCGGGCACGAGTTGCAGGTGGTGGGCGGCGCGCACGTGGGGCGCCCGCACCAGGTCTATGGCCCGCGGGTCAATCACGATCAGCTTCGCCCCCTGCCGCAGGCGGCGCTTCAACTGGGAACCGAACACCGGATGGCCGTCGGTGGGATTGGCGCCCATGACCACGATCACGTCGGCTGCCATGACCGAATCGAAGGTCTGGGTGCCGGCGGATTCCCCCAGGGTCTGTTTCAGGCCGTAGCCCGTGGGGCTGTGGCAGACCCGGGCACAGGTGTCCACGTTGTTGTTGCCGAAAGCCGCCCGGATCAGCTTCTGCACCAGGTAGGTTTCCTCGTTGGTGCAGCGCGAAGACGTGATGCCGCCCACGGAATTCTTGCCATACCTGGCCTGGATGCGTTTGAATTCGCCCGCCGCATGGGCAAACGCCTCCTCCCAGCCCACCTCCTGCCAGGGGTCGTGGATGCTCTTCCTGATCATGGGCGACTTCACCCGGTCCGGGTGGGTGGCGTAGCCCCAGGCAAAGCGGCCCTTGACGCAGGAATGGCCGTGGTTGGCCTGGCCGTCCTTCCAGGGCACCATGCGCACCACCTCGCTGCCCTTCATCTCGGCCTTGAAGCCGCAACCCACGCCGCAGTAGGCGCAGGTGGTGATGACCGAGTGCTCGGCCTGGCCCTTTTTGATCAGGGTCTTCTCCGACAGCGTGGCGGTGGGGCAGGCCTGGACGCAGGCGCCGCAGGAGACGCATTCCGACTCCATGAAGGGTTCGTTCTGGCCGGCGCTGATGCGGGAGGCGAAGCCGCGCCCCGTTACCGTCAGGGCGAACGTGCCCTGGGTCTCCTCGCAGGCCCGCACGCAGCGGTTGCAGACGATGCACTTGGACGGGTCGTAGCTGAAGTAGGGGTTGGATTCGTCCTTCTGGTCCTTCAGGTGGTTCGCGCCATCCATGCCATAGCGGATTTCCCGCAGGCCCACCTGCCCGGCGGTCGTCTGCAACTCGCAGTTGCCGTTGGCGCTACAGGTCAGGCAGTCCAGGGGATGGTCGGAGATATAGAGCTCCATGACGTTGCGGCGCAGATCGGAAAGCTTCCCGTTCTGGGTGCACACCTTCATGCCGGCCTCGGCCGGCGTCGTGCACGAGGCGGGAAAGCCGCGCCGTCCCTCGATCTGCACCAGGCACAGGCGGCAGGAGCCGAAGGGCTCCAGGCTGTCGGTGGCGCAGAGCTTGGGCACCTTCACGCCGGCCACCGCCGCCGCCCGCATGAGGGAGGTGCCGGCCGGCACCGTCACCGGGATGCCGTCTATTTCCAGGCTCACCTGCTTCTCCGACACCCGCGCCGGGGTGCCGTAATCCAGTTCCGAGTTCATCATTCGACCCCCCAGTTTGAACCGCAGAGGCGCAGAGGCGCAGAGAAAAAGCAAAATGTTCGAGCTTGCATCGCAGCATTGGCCAGAGACAGGGATCGTTTCTTCATGGGGTTTTCTCAGCGCCTCTGCGCCTTGTATGTTCTGTTTTTGAAAAATACATAAAAATGATGATTGGTCTGTGGAGCTTGTGGGCAAAGGGGGGCGCGGTGGGAAACGCGCAGCGTTTTCCACGGCAAGCCGCCCGGT
>JAQTNA010000024.1 GCA_028714035.1 Rhodocyclaceae bacterium | reverse complement strand
CCTCATCCGCTACGCCCCCGTCAAACACAAGGGCGGACTCAAAGTCCAGCGCCTCCGCGCCGCCTCAAACGTCCAATACCGTGAATCCCTCCTCGGTCTTCTATAAGACTCGTGCAATCGCCCTGCGCTCTGCCTGTGCGCCTTACGGGCTATCGGTGGTCTGTGCTAAACTGGACCTTAGTTCCAGTCGGAGTCCGGCATGCCGGGTGGCTGCCCACTCTGCCCTCGTTGTCCGACCCCTACCGAATCCCTATCGGAAAACTCCGCCCCCGGCAAAGCCATGGAAATTGATAGCCCCAGGCAGACGTTTCGGCTTCCGATCCTAATGCGACAAATCCCGTGAGTAACCCGGAAGCCAAGGTCAGCCTCGGTGTTGCCGCTACGCGCGGAGTGATGTGGACCGGGGGCGGTCAGGTCGTCAAGCAACTTACCCAGATATCCACCTCGGTGCTTCTGGCCCGGCTGCTCACACCGCAGGATTTCGGCCTCTTGGGCATGGCGTTGGTGTTCGTTGGCGTGGCCCAGTTGTTCAGCGATTTTGGCATCGGCTCGGCCGTGGTGCAGGGGCAATCCCACGACCAGACCGCCCTCTCCTCCGCCTTCTGGGCCAACCTGGCCGTGGCGGGCGTCCTGACGATCTTCGTCATTCTGGCCTCGCCCTGGGTCGCGCATTTCTACGTCAATCCGGACATCGGCCCGGTGGTGGCGGCCACATCTCTCACGCTTTTTCTGGCGGGTGCCCAGGCCGTGCCTCAGGCCATCCTGTACCGGGACATGCGCTTTGCCGATACCACCAAGGCCAATATCCTGGGCAGTGTCGCCGGTTCGATCGTGGCACTCACCATGGCCTGGCAGGGCTTTGGAGTATGGAGCCTGGTGGCTCAACCTCTGGTGGGCTCCACTCTCACCCTCGTCCTGATCTTCCGGTTGGGCGGCTGGCTTCCGTCGCCGGAGTTTTCCCTGGGAAGCATCCGTGACCTGGTACGCTTTTCCGGCGGCCTGTTCGGGGCCAACATGGTGACCTACATGCAACGCAATACCGATAGCCTGCTCATCGGCAAGTACATCGGCAGCGGCCCCCTGGGTTACTACCAGATGGCCTATCAACTCATGCTCTACCCCCTGCAACAGGTGAGTGGTGTCATCGTCCGGGTGCTTTTTCCCACGCTTTCCAAACTCCAGAATGATCTGCCACGCCTGCGGGAAGGCTACCTCAAGGCCATATCCGGCATTGCCCTCATCACCTTTCCCATGATGATGGGTCTTTTCGCCGTCGCCGACGAATTCATCCGGTTCGTTTTCGGCGAAAAATGGGTCCCCATGCTGCCCATATTGCAAATACTGTCCTGGGTCGGGCTGCTGCAAAGCATTTCGTCCACGGTGGGCTCGATTTACATGAGCCAAGGCAAGGTGCGGCAACTCTTCCTGGTTTCGCTGGGTAGCACCCCAGTTCTGGTTCTTGCTCTGGCAATCGGCCTGCAATGGAATATCCTCGGCGTTGCCGCCGGCTATGCCTTTGCCACCTTTGTCGTCTTCTACTTCAGCATCTTCTTTGCCTTTCGCCTGGTCGGGTTGTCGCTGAAAGACTTTCACCTCACCCTGTGGCGCCCCTTTCTCTGTGCGCTCATCATGATGGGCATGGTGCGAGTCGCCGCAGCGGGACTTCCCGATATGCCCATCGGCCTGCGTTTTGGCCTGCTGGTCGGTGCCGGCGTTCTGGTTTACACGGTTGCCTCGCTCTTGATCAACCGGGCCCATCTTGCCGAGTTGAAGGTCATGATCTTGTCTGCGACGGGAAGAAATCAGTGATGAGGAACATTGAGGCCCCGGGAAGCAGGCGCACGATCGGCCTGATGAGCGCCAACACCTGGGCCGACATTCCTACCATCCTGCTCAGCCTCGTCCTGCCGTCCGGCGATGGCCCCATGGCCGCCTACGAGGCCGAGTTCGCCGCCGTCCTGGGCGGCGGGCGGGCCGTCAGCTTTTCTGCCGGACGCGTCGCTCTGGCGGCGATCCTTGACGCCTTTTCCATTGGTGCAGGGGACGAGGTCATCATTCCCGGGTATACCTGCGTCGCGGTGCCCAACCCGATCATATTCAGTGGCGCCAGGCCGGTTTATGCCGATATCCAACCGGACACGCTCAACCTGGATCCCGAGGATGTGGCACGAAAGATCACCGCGGCAACCCGGGCCATCGTCGTTCAGCACACCTTTGGACTGCCGGAACCCCTGGAACCGTTCCGCAAGTTGGCGGACCGGCATGGTCTGAAGATCATTGAGGATTGTACCCATGCCCTTGGCGCCCGCTACGGCGGGGAACTGGTGGGTACCCAGGGAGACGCGGCGTTCTTCAGCAGCGAGCAAACCAAGATCATCAGTACCGGAGCCGGCGGCGTCGCCTATAGCCGGGATGGCGAAACTGCCAGCCGCCTCGTCAACTTTCAGGCTCGATGTATTCGGCCATCTGTGGGGCAGGAGCGCCGGATGCTGGTTTACCTGGCCTACCTCGCGGCCTTGCAAGGGCCGGTCAGCAGTCGCTGGGGTGACCCCATAGGTTATTATCTGTCCCGCCTCGGGCTGATGCATGGCCCGGTCACGACCGACGAGGAAATGGCATGCCGTTTGCCGGACGTTTTTTATCAGAGGTTTTCCTCCGGGCAAGCCCGCGTGGCATTGGCGCAGCTGCGCCGGTTTTCCCGAAACCTTGCCCGTCGCCATGCCATTGCCATGGAATACGTCAGAATTCTGGCGCCGGCCGGAGTGAGGTACTTCCCGCCGCAGGACGGCTGCGAGGCGAATTATGTTCGTTGGCCGCTCTGGGTGGACGACAAGGCAGCCTTCTCCCGTTTCATGCGTGAGCATGGCGTCCAGGTTGGCGTCTGGTTTACCGCGCCCGTCCATCCCCTGGGCGTGCCTCAGATCAATGCCGGGTACGAGGCGGGGCGGTGCCCGGCGGCGGAATCCGCGGTGGCCCAAGTTGCGAATCTGCCCTGCCATCCGCGAATGAGCCTTGGCGATGCCGGATACGTTGCCCGCTTGGTGATGGCGTACCATGATCAAGCCGGTCACAAACCCGCAGGGCAGGCTCCTGTCAATAAAGGCGAGCCATGTGGTGGTTAAAGCAAATCATCTCTATTCCTTCTGCATTGCTGCAGATGGTGATAACTTATCTGCCCGGAGATGTGGGCAATGTTCTGCGTTCGCGATACTGGCGCAAGAGGTTGGGCTTCCTGGGGCAGGGGGCAATCATTGATGTAGGGGTGCACTTCGTCAATCCGGAATATATCGAGATCGGTGATAATTGCTGGATTGACCGACATGTCATGATCCTGGCGGGAATTGACAAGTCGCGGCGGGAAAAAGTCGTACGGACCTGCGACGGATTTCAGGGAAAGTCAGGTTTCGTGCACATCGGCAGGAACATCCATGTGGCGACGGGGTGCATCCTCAGCGGGATTGACGCCGGCATCTTCGTGGATGACGACTGCGGCTTTTCGGCAGGCTGCAGGGTCTATGCGTTCAGCCACCATTACCGCTCCAAGGCTCACCCGGAAGATCGGACGTTCAGTTTTGGGCCGATGGTTCGGCAGGAGTCGCAGTGTCTGGTTTCGGGGCCGGTGCACATCGGGCGGAACACCGGGGTCGCCTTGAACGTGGTCATTTTGCCGGGCGTCTATGTTTCCGAGGAATGCTTTATTGCGCCAAACTCCATCCTTAATGGGGGGCGGTTCAAGCCCAACACCATTATCTCGGGTTCTCCGGCCAAGGCCTCCACGCCTCGTTTTGGGAACTGAATATTCTGAGTACGTAGTGCAACAGGGCCGGGCCTGTCCAGGCTGGGGGCCTTTGGGAGTCCAATAGATGAAAGTGCTTGTTACCGGCGCCGGGGGGTTCATCGGCAGCCATCTGGTGGAGCGTCTGGTGCGCGATGGCGCAGAGGTGCGTGCCTTCCTGCATTACAACTCGCGCAACGACTGGGGACTGCTGGAACTGGCCAGCAAGGACGTCATGGCGCACGTCGAGGTCGTGACGGGGGACATCCAGGATCCATTCTCCGTGTCCGCGGCTGTGAAGGGGTGCCGGACCGTCTACCATTTGTCCTCCTTAATCGCCATTCCGTATTCCTACGTGGCGCCCCAGAACTACGTAACGACCAACGTCCTGGGGGCGGTGAACGTCATGCAGGCCTGCCGGGAACACGGCGTGGACAAGGTGGTGCACACCTCCACCAGCGAGTGTTACGGCACGGCCCAATACGTGCCCATAGACGAGAAGCATCCGCTCCAGGGGCAAAGCCCGTACTCCGCCAGCAAGATCGGCGCCGACATGATCGCCGAGAGTTACTGGCGCTCTTTCGGCCTCCCCGTTGCCATCGTCCGTCCGTTCAACACCTTCGGTCCCCGCCAGTCTGCCCGGGCGGTCATTCCCACCATCATCAGCCAGGCCCTGGCGGGCAAGGACATTCGCCTCGGTTCCCTTACGCCAACCCGTGACCTGAATTATGTCGAGGATACGGTCGAAGGCTTCGTTCGAGTGGCTCAGGCGCCGGAATCCACGGGGCAGGTGCTCAACATCGGCTCGGGGCGCGAAATCAGCATCGGCGATCTGGCGCAACTGATCCTGAAGATGACGGGAAGCGATGCCCGGATATTGGCCGACGAGTCCCGCATGCGGCCGGAAAAAAGCGAGGTGGAGCGCCTGCTCTGCAACGCCGAAAAGGCCCACCGCCTCGTTGGCTGGCAACCCCGGTTTACCTTGGAACAGGGCTTGGAACAGACCATTTCCTGGGTGCGGGACAACATGAACCGTTTCAAGACAGACATCTACAACATCTGAAGGAGTCGCCGTGCGCGCAGTTATCCTGGCGGGTGGCAAGGGCACCCGGCTTGCACCCTATACCGCGGTTTTGCCAAAGCCTCTGATGCCTATCGGCGACATGCCGATCCTGGAGGTGGTGTTGCGCCAGTTGAAGGTGGCCGGGATTACGCGCGTCACCATGGCCGTGGGCTACCTGGCCGAATTGATGCGGGCTTTCTTCGGGGACGGCGGCCGGTTTGGTCTGTGCATTGACTATTCCATGGAAGAAGAACCCCTGGGCACGGTGGGGCCGCTCACCTTGATTGATGGGCTGGATGAGCCCTTCCTGGTGATGAACGGTGACACGCTGACGACCCTGGACTACCGTTTGCTGATCGAACACCATCGTGCCAGCGGCGCCTTGCTCACCATCGGCACCCATGTGCGCGAGGTCAAGATTGATTTCGGCGTCATCGAGAGCGGCCCGACGGGCTTGGTGACCCAGTACGTGGAGAAACCCACCCTGGACTATCGTGTCAGCATGGGCATCTATGTGTTTCAACCCGAAGCACTGAGCTACCTCAGGAAAGGGGAGCGGCGGGATTTGCCCGACCTGGTCAAGACGCTGCTAGGGGAAAATAAGCCTGTTTCTACCTACTCCTTCTCCGGCTACTGGCTGGACATGGGGCGCCCCGACGACTATGCCCGCGCTATCGAGGAATTCGCCGCACGGCGCACCGAATTCATTCCCGAGGAGGCATAGCGATGAGCTGGCAGATTCCCCTTTTTGATCCCGATTTTGACGAACGGGAAGAGGAAGCCGTCGCTTCGGTGATTCGCTCAAAGTGGCTGACCATGGGCGAACGCACCTCCCGTTTCGAGGCGCGCTTCGCCGAGTTCTGCGGCTCGCGCCACGCGCTGGCCGTCAGCAACTGCACTGCCGCCCTGCATCTGGCTCTCATGGCGTTGGGCATCGGCCCGGGCGACGAGGTGATCGTGCCGGCTCTCACCTTCGTTGCCACCGCCAACGCCGTTCGCTACTGCGGTGCCACGCCGGTCTTCGCCGACGTAAGCTCTCTGGACGAATGGAATCTGTCCGCCGCCAGCATTGAACCGCTGCTGACGGATCACAGCCGAGCCATCATTGTCGTGCATTACGCGGGTTATCCCTGTGACATGCCCGGCATCACGGCCCTGGCGCGGCAGCGGGGCATTCCCGTGGTGGAGGATGTGGCCCACGCACCCGGTGCAAGCCTGGAAGGCCGCGCTATGGGCGCCTGGGGTGATGTCGGCTGCTTTAGCTTCTTCTCGAACAAGAACATGACCACCGGCGAGGGGGGCATGGTCACGACGGATCGGGACGACCTGGCGGAGCTCCTGCGCCGCACCCGTTCCCACGGCATGACCACGCTCACGCTGGAACGCCACAAGGGCCACGCCTTCTCCTACGACGTGGTGGAGCTAGGGTACAACTATCGCATGAGTGAGCTGAATGCGGCACTGGGGCTTTGTCAGCTCGAACGTTTGCCGGAGAGCAATCGCCGCCGTGCCGCACATGTGGCCCGGTACCGGGAGCTGCTTTGCGCAATACCCGGTTTGCAGGTCCCGTTCTCCCGCTCGCGGGGGGAGCCGGCGTTTCACATCATGCCGGTGCTGCTGCCGACCGGAGCAAACCGTGTCGCGATCATGCAAGCCATGAAGGAAGCGGGTGTGCAGACCAGCATACATTACCGACCGGTGGATAGCTTCAGCGCCTATGTGGCCGCTGGTCTGGGCCCCAGCCCCCATGTGCCCCTGACCCACGACATCGGTGCGCGGACGCTTACCCTGCCGCTCTTTCCCAGCATGAACGATGCCCAGGTGGAGCATGTCTGCGCCAGCCTGAGCCTGGCCCTGTCGGCGCAGAACTGAGCCCGGAGAGGACGGCGAGATGCGCATCTGTTATTTCGGTTGGGCCGACCACGTACACCTGGAGCGCTGGGCCGGCTATTTCGCCCGCACGGGCCACGACGTCAGCGTTCTTTCCCAGGCCGAACTCGGGGAATATCCGGCGGGGGTAAGGCAGTTTGAGGCCACCATTGACGATCGTTACTATCGGCTGAGGCTTCTGCGCCTGCGCTGGCTGCTGGCACGCCTGAATCCGGACATCGTCCATGTCCACTGGGCCGGTTTCGCCTATCCCTTTGCCAGCGTCTGGAAGAATCGCCCTCTGGTGGTCAGTGCCTGGGGCTCTGACATATACCGGGTACACGAATTCCCGCCTTCGGTTTTCCGGAACCTGGACGCGGGGTTGCGGCGTGCCGATCTGATTACCTGCGACTCCGAGGATCTGGTCAAGGAAATCCCGAGACTGCTTCCTCACTGCGAGGGCAAGGTCACGCTGATTCAATGGGGTGTGGACACCGACGTATTCCATGCCGGGGCCCGCAACCCCGGTTTCCTGCGGGAGCTGGGGCTGGGTATGGGACCGGTGATCTTCAGCGCACGCAATTTCACCCCCCTCTACAACCAGGACGTGGTGGTGCGAGCCTTCGCCGAGGTGCACCGGGTTAGACCCGACGCGGTGCTGATCATGAAGAACCACCGGGGCCAGGAGAGTTACCTGGCCTCTATCCGGGAACTGATCCGCTCGCTGGGCCTGGAAGGTGCGGTGCGCATCCTGGATTCCTTGCCCTACGAGCGCATGGCGGAATTGTATGCCGATGCCGATGTGACGGTGTCGGTGCCATCCTCAGACGGGACACCCATGTCACTGCTGGAAGGCATGGCTTGCGGATCGGCGCCCATATTCTCCGATCTGCCCTCGCTGCGCGAGTGGATCGTGGACGGGGAAAATGGTTTTCTGGTTCCGCCGCAGGATGCGGATATGCTTGCTCGGCGCATCCTCGCGCTTCTGGATGCTCCGTCGCGCCGGGAGGAGATGGCCGGACGCAACCGTGCGTTGGTGGAAGCGCGGGCCAGCCAGCATTTCTGGATGGGGAAAATGGAGGAACTCTATCGGCAACTTCTGACCCGAACCGGTCCTCGTTAGCCGGCAGGTCGCTGAGGTCGAATACGTGACATTGCCATTCCCGCTTGGTGGCGCCTTGCATTCTGGCCGCACCCCGTTGTTTTCCGAGACGCCTCCATTACCATCCAACAATGAACGACGAACTTAGATCCAAGGCAGTGCGGGCGATAACCCATCTCGGGTTGGGCGGCATGGTGGGCAAGGTATTGTCACTGGTCATGACGGTGATATTGGTCCGGTTGCTGTCTCCGGCGGACTATGGACTCATGGCGATGGCGATGGTGGTGACCGGTTTCGTCGGCTTTTTCAACGAAGTGGGCATAGGCGCCGCCATCGTGCAGCGGCAAAAGCTCGCGGCGGAGGAGGTGAATGGTTGTTTCGCCATCTCCTGTATGCTGAGTACCATGCTGGCCCTGCTATTGGCTGTCGGCAGCGGTCTGGTGGCAGATTTTTTTGGTAACCGGCAACTTCAGCCGATTCTCTCCGTGCTTGCCATCGCATTCCTTTTTGGGGGCACGGCCACGGTGCCGCTGGCATTCCTGCGCAAGGACATGCGCTACGGGGCAATCGTTGCCGTCACCACCCTGGGCGTTATTGTCCAGAGCGTTCTCGGCCTGGTGCTCGCCTATTTGGGCAATGGAGTCTGGTCGCTGGTCTGGGGATTCATGGCTTCAAGCGTTGTACAGTGCCTCGGGTACTTCCTGCTGTCGGGTTGGTATCCCCGGGGGCGCTTTGGGATACGGCAGGCGAGCGCGCTGGTGGTTTACGGTTTACATATTACGGGCAGCAGGATTTTCTGGTACTTGTATTCCAATGCGGACAAGGTGATTGTCGGCCGCCTGCTCGGCGCGCGCCTCCTGGGGATTTACGACATGGCGTTTTCCTTGGCGACGCTTCCGAACAGTCAGGTTACGACCCTGGTAGTCAATGTTTCGCTGACCGTGTTCTCCCGCCTGCAGAACGACCTGCCCAAGCTCACCACGGTGATTCTGGGCATGACCCGCGGAATGGCATACGTCACCTATCCGGCTCTGATCGGCCTGATGGCGGTATCCCACGAACTGATTCTCGTGATACTGGGCGAGAAGTGGCTGGAGATGCTGTTGCCGTTTCAGGCGCTGTGCTTGATGGGACTGGTGAAGTCGGTGGATCCGCTCCTGTCCCAGGTGCTGATATCCACCGGGCATGCTAGAAAGCTTACGGCCTACACGGCTCTGGCGGGTGTGGTGATGCCTTTGTCCCTGGTTCTGGCTGCGCTGGCCGGTGAACTGCGGGGTGTCGCGCTGGTCTGGGTGATCGTTTATCCGCTTCTTTCCACTCGGCTCCTGGGTGAAGTCTGCCGGGTCACGGGGATGCGCCGGATGGACTACTATCGGGACCTGCTGCGGGTTCTTACCGGGGCGCTGGTGATGGGTGGCGTAGTCATGATACTGCGCGAACTCGTCGTGCTGGCGGGTTTGCCCGTCACCCTCATGCTTGTTGCCGAGATCGCGGCCGGCATCGTTACCTATGTATTCTGGATCGCCTACGCGGACAAGGCAGGGCTTGCCGAGATACGGCAGACATTGATGGACCTGGGCGTTTCCCATACCCGCCTCGGCTTTTGGCCGTTCAGCAGAGTCGGCCAGACCTGAACGCCGGTGGGGTGTCAGGGTGCCACCAGTTGCCTTACCAGTTCGGCGGCCGCGGCTTGGGACTCCTGATATCGCCGCCGGGCTTCTTCCATGTGCTTCATGTGCCCGGGCATCATGCCCGGTTCGAGTTCAACGCCGAAGTCTGCCGGCAGGCCGGAGTGTTCCGCCCCGAATAGCCTGTCCAGCACCAGGTTGCCGACGTTTTCACGGAAGTGGGAGGCCTCCCAGAAGTTGGACATGTCCTTGCCGGTCTGTTGGGGAATCGGTTCGCTGTTAATGCTGTTGAAGCCCGAGAAATCGAACAGGCGAATGTCGCAACCGGAGCGGCGTGCCATGGCAACCCGGTTTGCCAGCGATTCCTCCCAGGCACCCACTCTGGCCCAATTTTCCGTGCGGAACAGGGACTCCACCATGGTGGCATGGGTGGGGGAAATGTAGAGTCGAGCCTGAACGCCCGCGGCACACAGTTCGGCAATGGCAGAGTCGAATTCCTGCATTGCCGCGGCGGTTATGGGCTTGGGATGAGAAAAGGCCTTGATGTCCGATTCAAGTCCCCTGGCTGCCCCTCCCCTGTCCTGGAGGTTTCCGACTGAGCAGGCCCGATCCCGCTGGCCATAAGACGCAAGACTGGAGCGGCAAACCTTGGCGGAGGTTCCGAGCAGGGTCCTCACAGAGTCTCTTGTCATGTCCACTGACAGTGCCCGTTTCGCGTCAAGCAAGGTTCGCCACAGGAAATAGAAGCGACCTCCGCCGACAATACTCCGGTCGAAAGAAGTATTCCCGGATTCTGTCGAGAAACTCCAGTAATCCAAACCCCAGACCACGGTGGAGACATGGCTGTGGGCCAAAGCATGCCGGGCCATGACGATCACGTCGGCGAGAGTCGCGCCGGAAATTCCGGCATTGAACACCTTTTTTCCGGCAAAGGCAGGATAGGCGGGAGACAGTCCTGCCTCGGTTCTGGAATTGCCCAGGTACAGGACTTCCGGGCGGAACCTGGCCACCGCGTAGGTTTTTCCCCAGGGGGAATTTTTCTCCCAGGATGGGCGTAAGCGCTGCAACAACGGGGAATCCCATTGATGGGTCAAATACGGGTCAACCAGATAATTGAGCAGCAGGATCAGGCCGAGCGCCACCCCGGTCACGCCAAGCAGGATTTCCGAGTAGACCCGGAAAGGGGCGTCCCTCTGGTTCGGTCGAATCGCGCTATGGATCATGGCATGTCAGAATTGAAAATATAGAAATTCCGAAACCCGGTTCATGTTGATCACGCATACGATCAACAGGAATGCCGTGACCACGCTCCAGCCCAATGCTGGCAGCCAGGTAAGACCCGGCGTGCGCCACCTGCCATTCGGTTTTTCCAGGCAGGGATCGAAATCGCGGAATATCTCCTGCGTATTGGGCGCGAACCAGGCGATCAATAGGGCGAAGGGGAGGAGATAGATACCGACTTCGCCCGAATCGAACCACCGAATACCCTTGGCGCCGGCATGGAGTCCCACGGCCTCAAGCCAGTGAAGGTGTGGCGCCAGGCCATGCGGGAAAGAAATGCCATTGGCGCCCAGCAGGGCACTTGCCACGTCCAGCGCGCTCGCCAGGTCGGGGGCCCGGAAAAATGTCCACGCGAAGACGATCGCCAGAAAGGTGAGTATCCTGGAACCGAGGTGACCGGGAAACGCGGCGCATGGGGCCAGTTTTCGTCCCAGAAATTGCCAGGCATGGTGGATGACAAGATACAGTCCGTGCAGCCCCCCCCAGATGACGAAGGTCCAACCGGCGCCGTGCCACAGGCCACCCAGCAGCATGGTCAGCATCAGGTTCCGGTAGCGATGCATGCGACCGTCTCGATTTCCGCCCAGCGGGATGTAGAGGTAATCGCGCAGGAAGCGTGACAAGGTCATGTGCCAGCGTCGCCAAAACTCCGTGATGTTGGCTGCCTGGTACGGCGAATTGAAATTGAGCGGCAGGCGAACGCCAAACAGCCTGGAGAGGCCGATGGCCATATCCGAATAGCCGGAAAAATCAAAATACAACTGGCAGGTATAGGCCAGTGTTCCAATCCACGCCTCGATCAACTCCGGATGGGCGCCAGGGGAGAATACCGGGACAGCGAGAGGCGCCAGATTGTCGGCAATCAGAAGCTTTTTCGCCAGGCCGAAAGTGAAAATGGACATGCCGACCGCGAAATTTCCCCAGTCGAAGCGGAAGTTTTTTGGCTCACCGAACTGCGGCATCATTTCGGCGTGATGCAGGACCGGCCCGGCGATCAGGTGCGGGAAATAGGTGACGAAGAGTGCATAACGCAACGGCCGGAACTCCCGCACCAGGCCCTTGTAGGCATCCACGAGGTAGGCGATCTGGGTGAACGTGAAAAACGAGATGCCGATGGGAAGCGTTACGTGTGGCAGCGGATAGGCGCGGACGGCAAACGTGTTGAGGCTGTCTACGAAGAAGTCGGCATATTTGAAGTAGGCGAGCAGCCCGAGATTGATGACGATGGCGCCAATGAGCCAGAGGCGCGCGCCGGGTTTTTCCGCGCGGCAGATGAGGATGCCTGCCCAGAAGTTGAAAATGATCGAGGCCAGCAGCAAGGGCACGAACCGAATGTCCCACCAGCCGTAGAAGAAAAGGGAGGCGGCGGCCAGCGACCCTGTTGCCGCTTGCATGCTTATCCGGGCCAGGGTGAAATAGGCCAGGAGGGTCAGCGGCAGAAATATCAGGAGAAATTCGAATGAATTGAAGAGCATGCGGTGATGGGCGACGGAGGGGCGCGTGACGGAGTTATTCCATCGGCTATATATAGGCAGTCGCGGGCATGTTACCGGATTGGTTCGGCTGGTGCTACCGGGGGCGGCCCGGGCTTGATCGCCCTCCGGGTACAAAGTAGGACGGGCAAGGCCTGTCTGGCCGGGGGTCAGCCCGGCCGGCGCAGGGCGCGTTCCCGGCGCAGTACCTCGACTTCGGCGCTACGGGTGCGGTCGCGGACGTAGGCGATATGCCGGCGGGAGGCAGCCTCGGCGGCGGTGCCGTCGCGGGCGACGATGGCGTCCAGGATGGCGCGGTGCTGGGCCGTGAGCTGATCCGCCACCTGAGGCGTCACCTGCATGGCACCTATGGCCTTTCGTACATGTTCGTGCATGAGGCGCAGCAGGTTTGCGCTCAGGTGGCCGACGAGAAGGTTGTGGGCGGCCTCGGCGATGGCCTGGTGGAAGGCGACGTCCGCCTCGATCTGGGCCGGTCGGGGCGGTTGGCGGTAGGATTCCTCCAGGGCTTCATAGGCACGGCCGATGCGCGCCAGGTCCGCGTCCGTCGCCCGTTCGGCGGCCCAGGCCGCAGTCTGGGCTTCCAGCATCTCCCGGAATTCCAGCACGTCCTCCTGGAGTCCCGGTTGGTCCCCTACGGCCGTGAGCCACGGGTCCACCAGGTCCGCGTCCAGCTTATCCGTGACGAAGGTGCCGCCGCCCTGGCGGCTGGCGAGGAGGCCGCGGGATTCCAGCTTCTGGATCGCCTCCCTCAGCGTGGAACGGGATACCCCCAGGTCAAGGGAGAACTGACGCTCCGGCGGCAGGCGGTCGCCGGGCCGGAAACTCCCCTCCAGGATGCGGGTCTGTATCTGCCGCGCGATTTCATCCGAAACCCGCGTCGTGACGTGTCTTGTGCCGCTCATTGGTAGCATGGTCAGACCAATATGGAAGGTGCTAAGGATAGGCCAAAAAATCGTCCTTGTGGTGCACTAAACGGGGGATTCCGTTGACAGTTGCCGGTTTTGGATATACCTTGATGGACTAATGGTCGGACCAATAGTCCGGAGCGGAGGATGCATGGAAAAGCGAACTTATCCGGGCAAGCCCCGGGATGTCTATCTCTACGCCACCTGCCTGGTGGATATGTTTCATCCCGACGCGGGCATGGATACGGTGGCGCTCCTGGAGCGGGAAGGCATACGGGTGCATTTTCCCCGGGATCAGACCTGCTGCGGCCAACCGGCCTATACCAGCGGTTACCCGGAGGAGGCGCGGGAGGTGGCCCGGAAGCAGTTGGACCTCTTTCCTCTGCCCTGGCCAGTGGTGGTGCCCTCCGGCTCCTGTGGCGGCATGATGCGCCACCATTACCCGCGGCTGTTCGCCGACGAGCCCGAGGCGAGGGCCAAGGCGCTGGCACTGGCGGATCGGGTGTTCGAACTGTCGGAGTTCCTGGTGCATGTGGTCCAAGTGAAGCTCACGGATCGGGGGTCGGCAGAAACCGTGGCCTTGCACACCTCCTGCTCGGCCCGCCGCGAGATGGGCACCCACCTCACCGGGGCCGACCTCCTGGCCCAGTTGTGCAATGTGAAGCTGGAAGTCCACGGCCACGAGAGCGAGTGCTGCGGTTTCGGCGGGACGTTCTCCCTGAAACAGCCGGACATCTCCTCCGCCATGGCGGCCGACAAGGTGGCAGCGATGCAGGCGACCGGCGCCCGTGGCTTCATCTCGGCGGACTGCGGTTGCCTTCTGAACCTGAACCACACGCTGGAGGCGCGGAAGGAAGCCTTCCGCGGCGAACACCTGGCCACCTTTCTGTGCCGCCGGACGGGAGCAAAACCATGAGCGCCCGCGACAACATCCTGGCCCGCCTGAGGGCGGCTCCCCGTTCTTCCGCGCCGGTCATGCCCGACGTGGCCGGGCGGCTTGCCGACCGTTATGCGGCCCTGCGCGCGCCGGAGGCAGATCGGTTCGGCACCTTCCGCAGCGCCATCGAGGCGGCCCATGCCGAGGTGCATGAGACCAGCGGCGCCGAATGGCCGGCCCTGGTGGTCCGGCTTTGCCGGGAAAAGGGCGTGGCAATGCTGGCCTGTCCGCCGGCGGGAGACCTGTCGGCAGCCTTGATGCTGGAACCGGATGCGCCGGAAATCTGGGGCTACGGGGAGACCATGGAGGCCGTGAAGGGCCGCCTGTTCGATGCCACCGATGCCGGGATCACCCGGGCGCACGGTGCCATCGCCGAGACCGGCACCCTCATCGCCTGGACCGGGGTGGACGAGCCCCGTAGCCTGTCCCTGGTGCCGCCCATTCATTTCATTCTGCTGGACCGGAGCCGGATCTACGCCGACCTGCTTCAGGCCATGACCGAGGAGGGCTGGGCCGGCCGCCTACCGACCAACCTGCTCCTGATCTCCGGGCCGTCGAAGACCGCCGATATCCAGCAGACCCTGGCCTACGGCGCCCACGGCCCGAAGGAACTGATCGTGCTGGTACTGAATCCGGAAGGAGTCGCGGCATGAACGCCCCCCTGAACTACGTGCCCCGGTCCGATTTCAAGAAACGCACCTTCGCCGCGACCCAGGATCCCCATCTGCGCCAGAGCTTCCGCTCGGCCATGGACTTCCTCATGGCGAAGCGACAGGCCCAGTTCCCGGACCAGGAAGCCTTCGAGCACCTGCGCGCCCTGGGCGAGGAAGTGCGCCGCTACAGCCTCTCCCGTCTGCCCGAACTCCTGGAGCAACTGGAAGCCAACCTGACCCGGAACGGCGTCAAGGTACATTGGGCGGAAGACGCGGAGGAAGCCAATGCCATCTTCCTGGAAATCTCCCGTAGCCATGGCGCCACCCGCCTGATCAAGGGCAAGTCCATGGTGTCGGAGGAGATCGAGCTCAACCACGAGATGGCCAAGCACGGCGTGGACTGCCTGGAGTCGGACATGGGCGAGTACATCGTCCAGTTGGATGGCGAGAAGCCGTCCCACATCATCATGCCGGCCATCCACAAGACCAAGGAGCAGATCGCGCGCCTGTTTCACGAGAAGGTGCCCGGCGTGGATTACACCGACAGCGTGGACGAGCTGATACAGATCGGCCGGCGCATCCTGCGGGAGAACTTCCGCGATGCCCATATCGGCGTCTCCGGCGTGAATTTCGCCGTGGCCGAGACCGGCAGCCTCTGCCTGGTGGAGAACGAGGGCAACGGCCGCATGTGCACGACGGTGCCGCCGGTGCATATCGCCATCACCGGGATCGAAAAGGTGGTGGAAAAGCTGGAGCACGTGGTCCCGCTCTATACCCTGCTGCCCCGCTCCGCTACCGGCCAGGCCATCACCACCTATTTCAACGTGATCTCCGGGCCGAGGAAGCCCGGCGAGAAGGACGGGCCGAAGGAGGTCCATCTCATCCTGCTGGACAACGGCCGCTCCCAGGCCTATGCGGACGAGCAACTGCGCCAGACCCTGCAATGCATACGCTGCGGCGCCTGCATGAACCACTGCCCGGTGTACACCCGCATCGGCGGCCATGCCTACGGCACCACCTATCCCGGGCCCATCGGCGAGATCGTCTCGCCCCACATGATGGGCCTCACGGCGACTCACGAACTGCCCTTCGCCTCCAGCCTGTGCGGTGCCTGCGGTGACGTGTGCCCGGTGAAGATTCCCATCCCGGACATCCTCATGCGTCTCCGGCGCGAGGCGAGCCACGAGGCCGAGCCCGGCCGTCCCGCCTTGCGCGGGCAGGGGGCGGGAAGGAACAGGTTGGTGAGTCTGGCCTTTGCCGCCTGGCGCACCATTTACAGCCATCCCGGCCTTTACCGGCTCTATGCCTGGGCGGCCTCGCGCCTGAATTTTTTGACGCCGAAATCGCAACTCGGCTGGACCGCCAGCCGCACGCCGCTCATCCCGGCGCGGCAAACCCTGAGGGATAGGCTGAAGAACCGGGCTTGAAACCGGTGGGGCGGGAAACGTAATATTCGCTCCACGCCCTCCCTCGGAGCCCCCGCCATGAACACCCACCAGCCCGGCATCCTCGCCCCCGTGCCTGCCCAGGCGCGCTACCTGAGCTTCGTCCTGGCCTCGCCCGATGCCGATCCCCGGCCGGCACTGGCCCGCTTGGCGGAGCAGGCGGACGGGGACGCCACGGTGGTGGGCCTGGGGGCTTCCCTGCTCGGGACTCTGGGGCAAGGCGCACCGGGGCTTGTCGAGTTCCCCGCCTACAGCGGCGCCGGCCTCACGATCCCCGCCACGCCCGCCTCCCTCTGGCTGTGGTTGCGCGGCGAGGACCGGGGCGAACTGCTGCACCGCGGCCGGGCATTGGAGAAGGCCCTGGCGCCGGCCTTCGAATTGGTGGAATGCGTGGATGCCTTCCGCCATGGCGAAGGGCGGGACATTACCGGTTATGAAGACGGCACGGAGAATCCGAAGGGGGACGAAGCTCTCGCCGCGGCGTTCACGGCGGAGGGCGGCAGTTTCGTGGCCGTGCAGCGCTGGCGCCACGACCTGGCCCGTTTCGATGCCCTGGCCCCGGAGGCGCAGGACCACGCCATCGGAAGGCGCAAGAGCGACAACGAGGAACTGGAAGACGCCCCCGAGTCGGCCCACGTCAAACGCACCGCCCAGGAAAGCTTCGAGCCGGAAGCCTTCGTCCTGCGCCGTTCCATGCCCTGGGTGGAAGCGGGCGAGACGGGCCTGATGTTCGTCGCCTTCGGCCGCAGCCTGGACGCCTTCACCGCGCAACTGCGCCGCATGACGGGCCAGGAGGACGGCATCACCGACGCCCTCTTTACCTTCACCCGCCCCGTGACCGGCGCCTTCTACTGGTGTCCGCCGGTGACCGATGGCCGACTCGATCTGTCGAGGGTGCTGGGCCGGTAAACCAAGATTTCAGCCGGCCGCCAGGCGATCCCCGACCTGCGCCTGTGCGTACCGGAGCATCAGGGCCGCGGCAGCCGGATCGTCGCCTGCGGGAGACCAGGGCGCCTGGTCTTCCTCCGCCAGGGGCTGGTAAGGCCCCCGTTTGACTTCGAAGATCACGCCGCCCTCGTCCAGGGACAGCACGGCGTGCCATTGCCCGGCCGGGTTTTCCAGCGCCAGGCAGTCCGCCCCCAGCACCGTGCGCGCCGTGACCGTGCCGGCGTCATCGAAATGGAGTACCAGGAAACGCCCGCGCAGGGGCTGGAGCAGTTCCCAGGTGTGCCGGTGGCGGTGGGGCCGGACAAAGGTGCCGGGTTCCATGGCGATGGCCAGGCGCTGCACGGGGTCCGACAATTCCTCGTGCAGGTTCAGGTTGGCGCGCAGCCGGGGGGACTGGCGCGCCTGCCGGGAAAGCGCATCCAGGGCGGCCGTAGTGATTCTCTTCATCAGGTTCTCCGGAAACGGGAAAACCGCCATTGTGAACGAATCCCCCTGGAAGCCGGCCCGGTGGACCGGGTTTTGGGTAAACTGGCGTCCTTTCCCTCCGGAAAACGGCCATGGTCTGGACCAACTGGCATAACTACGATCATTACGGCTATGCCTTTTTCGCCGTCCTGGGCACCCTGCTGGCGGTTGCCGTCATCCACTGGCTGATGATGCGTTCCCCCTGGGTCGGCTGGATCCGGTCCCTGCGCGGGGTGGCGCCGCCCTTCATCAACATCATCGGTGTGCTCTTCGGCCTCACCCTGGCTTTCCTGGCCAACGACACCTGGAGCGCCCACGACCGGGCCATGAACACGGTGTACAAGGAGGCGGACTCCCTGCGCAGCATCCTGGCCCTGTCGGACAAGCTGCCCGAGCCGCAGAAGGCCAGGCTGCGGGCGGCGGTGGCGGACTATGCCCGGGCCAGCGTTGCCGAATGGCCGCTCCTGGCCCGGCGTTCTTCCAGCCCGGAGGTGTCCGAACGCGCCGACGCCCTGCTCACCCTGCTGGCGGGCCGGGAACTGGCGGAATCCGTGGGCGACAACGTGCAGTCCCTCATGCTGAAGAAGGCCAGCGAACTGCGGGACGGGCGGGATCAGCGCATCGGTCTCAGCCAAACCCACGTGAATCCCCTGAAGTGGCTGGGCATGGCCTTCCTGGGTCTGCTCACCCTGCTGTCGGTGGCGGTGGTGCACGTGGAAAATCCCCGGGCCGCCCTGGTGGCGGTGGTGCTGTTCGCCCTGGCCGCGGCACCCACGGCCGCCATCGTGCTGGTGCAGGGCAACCCCTTCCAGCAACCCACTTCCGTCACGCCCGCCGCCATCGAGGCGGTGGCTCAGGGGCGCTGAGTCAATTAGGGATTCCGTCGCAAAGGATGCGGATGGCGGCAAGCCGGGAGAGGGGGGCGGAGCTCACCCTGCAAATTCCATCAGAATCTCCCTATACTGCCGACGAGGCATATTTCTGGAGGGCACCATGCAGGACTTGCGGCTGGAGAAGTTTGGTTTCCGGGTGCGGACGCGCAATGGCGCGGTGGTGGAGCGGGTGCTCATCCATGCCGAGGCCGAGGACGAAGCGCGCGTCAAGCTGAACAAGATGTATCAGCAGTGTGAGGTGCTGGCGTGCTGGAAGGAAACGCCCGGGCCGGCGATCGCCGGCAGTTCCTTCGAAGAACTGGTGGACCTTCTGAGCCGCTGAATCCGGGAGATCGCTCGCGTTATCGGCGACTAAAACAGCCCATCCGCCGACAGTTCCTCCAGCAACGCCAGGTAATCTTCGGCGCCCCGGCTGCCCGGTTGGTGGGCAAATACGTCCTTGCCCAGGGACGGGCTCGCGGCAATGGCTACATTCTCCGATATGACCGTGCGGCACAGGTCGGCGCCGACCACGGCCTGCAACTTTGCGCGGATATCCTCGCCCATGCGGCGGCGCCGATCGAAGCGTGTCAGGATGAAACGGCGTTCCACCCGGCGCTTGAGCACCGGTTCCAGGCTCTTCAAAGCGTGGTTCACCTGTTGCGCCCCCTGCAGGGACAGGTAGTCGCTGGATACCGGGATCAGCACCACGTCGGCGGCGAAGATGGCACTCAGGGACAGAACGCCGACGTAGGGGCAGCAGTCAATCAGGACGATGCCCGGCATCTCCATCTGGTAGGCTTCCAGTCCCAACTTCAGGCGGTTGAGGGTGGACGGTCCCTTGCCGAAGAGGGAGTCTACCTTCATGAGTTGGCCGTGGGCCGGCAACAGGCTGCCGATGCCCGGTTGCTCCAGGGCCAGAGTCCGCAGGGGCACGGAGGCGGCATAGAGGGCGAACAGGCTGCTGTCGGCCGACCTGGGGAGCTTGTCAAAGATGCGGGTAAGGTGGGCCTGCGGGTCCATGTCCACCAGGCAAACCGGTGCCCCCCGCCGCGCCAGGCCGGCCCCCAGGTTGAGCGCGGTGGTCGTCTTGCCCACGCCGCCCTTGCAGTTGAATATCGCCAGACAGGTCATCGCCAAAGCCGCCACGGGGAGAATGCCTCAATTCGGCCATCATCTTATCGCTGAACGGGCCGAATTCGCAAAATCAGTGCCGGCCACCCGGCACCCCGATCCGCACACCGGCGCCATGGCGTGGGCGGCCCCGGGCCGGATACGGTTGCAAAACCGGGTGCGGCGCGGGACACTGGCTGCCTTTCAAACTCTGCAAACAAAGCCATGGCCATAGACCACAAACGTCTGGACAAGGTCGTCCTGGATGCCAGAAAGGCTCGCGAGACCCGGGAGCAGGGCTACCGGGAACGGGCGCTCAAGATCTACCCCTGGGTCTGCGGCCGCTGCGCCCGGAGCTTCGATTACACCAACGTGAGCCAACTCACGGTGCATCACCGTAACCACAACCACGACGACAATCCCCCGGACGGCAGCAACTGGGAGCTTCTGTGTCTCTACTGCCACGACAACGAGCACCAGAAGCGCAACGAGGTGGACCAGGGCAACACCGGCACCAATGCCCAACTCGGCCACGCCACCCACAACCCCTTCGCCGCCCTGAAGTCGCTCTTGAAGCCCGAAGGGGATAAATGAACGCAACCGCTTCGGGCTGTCGTCGGATCACCGGCCGAAGAATGATTCCTCGCTCTCCTCGGTCAGGAAGAACATGCGGTGTTCCCGGCTGCCGTAGTCGCTGACGATCATCATGCGCTGGTGCAGGGGGCTGGCGGGTGGTTCCACCTTGTAGGCCATGGGTGGGGTCTTTTCCTCCGCGAAGAAGCGTTCCCAATAGGCCTCACCCCAGCCGTCCGCCTCGGAACCGTACCGGAAGAACATGTCCCGGAATTCGGACTTGCTCACTTCGTTCATGGCGCTCCCCTCGTTCAGGCCTGGTGTCGAAAGAAATGCAGCAGCCTCCTGGGCAGCCAATCCAGCCTTCCCGGAAAGGGTCCGGTGACGAAGCCGACATGGCCGCCCGCGTCGGGGAACTCCAGGGTGACCGAGGCGGATGCTTCATCGGGCCTCGGCAGGGCGTGGGCGGGCAGGAAGGGATCGTTGCGCGCGTTCAGGATCAGGGTGGGTACCCGGAGGCCGGTCAGGAATGGTTTGCTCGATGCGCGCCGCCAGTAGTCGTCCGCCCCCAGGAAGCCATGCAAGGGGGCGGTCACGATGTCGTCGAACTGGTAGAGATTGACGGCACGGGCCATGAGCCGGGTATCGAAAATGCCGGGGAAGCGCAGCTCCTTCATCGCCGCGTTATTTTTCAAGGTTCGGAGGAAGTGTCGCGTATAGACCTTGTTGAAGCCCCGGTCCAGATGATGGCCGCACACCGTGAGATCCAGGGGGGCACTGACGGCCGCCGCCGAATTCACCGCCTCGCCCGCCGTCTCGCCCCGTTCCCCCAGCCACTTGAGGAGGGCATTGCCGCCGAGCGACACGCCCACGACGTGGATCGTCCGCTTCGGAAACAGGTGGCGAAAGCGGCGCAGCACCCAGTCCAGTTCCTCCGAATCCCCCGAATGATAGGCCCGGGGCAGGCGGTTCGGCTCGCCGGAGCAGCCCCGGAAGTGGCACACCACTCCTTCCCAGCCTTGGGTACGAACGGTGCCCATGAGCGCGCTGGCATAGTGGCTGCGGGAACTGCCTTCCAGGCCGTGAAAGAGCACCAGGAGCGGTGCCTCCTGTGGGCCGTCGCACCAGTCCAGGCTGATGAAATCCCCGTCTGGTGTCTCCCAATGCTCGCGCCGATAAGCGGGCCGGGGCGGCTTGATCAAGAGTGGATAAATGGTCTGGGCGTGCCCCCCCGGCAGCCAGGCCGGCGCGCGGTAGGGCGGGAACGGGGGCATCGCTTTCAAGCCAGTCATGGAAGGCGTTCCTTTTTGCTTCCTTTTCGGCTTACATCCTACCCCGGCTCTCCCAGATCTTCTGCAGCCGCTTCACCGACACCGGCATGGGGGTCTTCAGTTCCTGGGCGAACAGATTGACGCGCAACTCTTCCAGCATCCAGCGGAATTCTTCCAGGGCCGGGTCGGTAACGCCGTTCTTCAGGCGGGCCAGGTGCTCCCGCTCGAAGGGTTTGGCCAGGATCTGCCACTCGGCGGCGAGCCGGGCGTCCCGGGCCGGATCGGCACGCAGTTTCTCGATGCGCAGAGTCGCGGCCTTGAGGTAGCGTGGGAAGTGTTGCAGGCGCTCAAAGGGGGTGGCGGTGACGAAATCTTTCGTAATCAATGCCCTCAGTTGCGCCTGGATGTCCTCCACCACGGCCGGATGAGCCTTCAGGCCCACCAGTTTCTTGGTCAGGCCCGCCCATTCCGTGAGGATGGTGCCGGCGATGCGGGCCATTTCCTGGGAGATGAGTACCAGGCGCGACTTGGCGGAGTCCCGCCTGGCGTTGAAGCTCGCGGCATCCGTGGGCCAGGGGTCCATCATGCAGGAGCGCTCCAGGGTGGCGGCCACCAACTGGGCCTTCAATTCCGCTTCCGAACCCAGGACCATGTACTGCATGGCCATGTCCCGGATGCCCGGCAGGTTTTTCTCGATGAACTTCACCTGTTCCCGGAGTTCCAGGGCGAAGAGCCGCCGCAGGCCAGCGCGATGCTCTTTTGCCGCCTTCTCCGGGGTGTCGAAGGCGCGCAAGGAAACGCCGTCGCCCTCGTCCACCAGGCCGGGAAAGCCGATGACGTCCCGTCCGGCCACCTTCACTTCCAGCAGCTCCGGCAGTTCGCCGAAGCTCCAGGCGGTGAGACCTTCAATCCCGCCTTCGGCGCCCTGGGACTTGGTCTCTTTACTCCCTCGCCCCGCTTGCGGGGAGAGGGTTGGGGTGAGGGGGGGGCGATGCGCGGAGGATGGCCCCTCACCCCGGCCCTCTCCCCCCTCTCGGGGGGCGAGGGTGTCGTTTAGCCCGACCTTAAGCGCGGCAGCCGCGAAGGCGTTTTCCACCTTGGCCCCCAGGCGGCTCCTCAGCTCGGAGAGGTCGCGGGACTGGCCCAGCACCCGGCCGTGCTCGTCAATCACCCGGAAATTCATGAAGAAATGGGCGGCCAGATTTTCGCTGCGCAGGGTCTCCAGCGCCAGCTTGAGGCTCACCTTCTCCTCGATGTCCCGGGCCAGCACCTTCTCCAGGGGCTGGTTCATGTCACGCTCTTCTGTGCCTTGCCGGTCGCAGAAGTCGGCGGCATAGGCGGCCAGCGGCATGAGCCGGTGGCGGATCTTCTGGGGCACGGTCTTCACCAGGGCCAGCACCTTCTGCTCCAGCATGCCCGGCACCAGCCATTCGCAGCGGTTGGCGGAGATCTGGTTGAGCAGGGGCAGCGGCACCGTGAGGGTCACGCCGTCGTCCGAGGCTCCAGGCTCATGGTGGTAGGAGAGCTTCAGGCTCTGGCCGTGGAAATCCAGCTTGGGCGGGAACTTCTCGGTCGTGACGCCCGCCGCCTCGTGGCGCATGATCTGTTCCCGCTGGAGGAACAGGAGCTTGGGCGCCTTGGCTTCGGCGTCCTTCCTCCAGGCGTCGAAGGCCCTGAGGTCCGAAACGCCTTCCGGCACCAGGGCGTCGTAGAAGGCGTGGATCAGGGCCTCGTCCACCAGCACGTCGGGACGCCGCGTCTTGTGCTCCAGGCGCTCGATGTCGGCCATGAGCTTCTGGTTGTGCTGGAAGAAGGGGGTGCGGCGTGCCCAGTCGTCCGGCACCTCGCCCCGCACCAGGGCATCCCGCAGGAAGATTTCCCGGGAGGCCTGGGCGTCCAGCGGCCCGTACTGGATGCGCCGCCGACCGTAGAGCACGATGCCGTGCAGCGTGCCGCGCTCGAAGGCCACCACGGCGCCGGCCCCCTTTTCCCAGTGGGGCTCGAACACGTGGCGCTTGACCATGTGGCCGCCCACCTCCTCCAGCCATTCCGGCTCGATCCTGGCCAGGCACCGGGCGAACAGGCGCGAGGTCTCCACCAGTTCCGCCGCCACCATCCACTTGCCCGCCTTCTTGGCCAGGGCGGAGCCAGGGTGGGGGAAGAAGCGGATGCCCCGGGCACCCAGGTAATGGGGCTCTTCCTCGCTCTTCAGGCCGATGTTGCCCAGCAGGCCCGTGAGCAGGGCCTTGTGGATGGCCTCGAAGCTTGCGGGCTGGTCGCTCTCCCGCCAGCCGTGCTCCGCCGCCAGGGCGTGCAGCTGGCCGTGGATGTCGCGCCATTCCCGCATGCGCAGGTAGTTGAGGAAATTCGAGCGGCACCAGGCCTTCTGCTTGCTCGACGTCTCGTGCTGCCAGACGGCGTCGAAGGCCTGCCACAGGTTCCAGTGCCAGAGAAATTCGGACCTTTGATCGGACTCGGTGCCCCGGAACCGGGCATGGGCCTGGTCTGCCGTGCCGGACTGTTCCTGGGGCCGCTCCCGCGGGTCTTGACTGGATAACGCCGCCGCGATGACCAGCATTTCCCTCACGCAGCCGTGGCCGCGGGCCGCCAGGATCATGCGGCCGATCTTGGGGTCCAGGGGCAGCTTGGCCAGCTCACGGCCGGTGGCGGTGAGTGCCTTCTCGTCGTCCACGGCGCCGAGTTCGGACAGCAGCTGGTAGCCGTCGGCGATGGCCCGGGGTGGGGGCGGATCAATGAAGGGGAAGTCCTCCACGTCCCCCAGGTGCAGGGACTTCATGCGCAGGATCACGCCGGCGAGCGACGAGCGCAGCACCTCCGGGTCGGTGTGGCCGGGGCGTTTGTTGTAGTCGTCCTCTTCATAGAGGCGGATGCACACGCCGCTGGAGACCCGGCCGCAGCGTCCCGCCCGTTGCTTGGCGGCGGACTGGGCGATGGGCTCCACCTGGAGCTGTTCCACCTTGTTGCGCACCGAGTAGCGCTTGACCCGGGCCAGGCCGGAATCCACCACGTAGCGGATGCCCGGTACCGTCAGGGAAGTCTCCGCCACGTTGGTCGCCAGCACGACGCGCCGGCCGCCGCCGGGGGCGAAGATGCGGCTCTGTTCCTGGGCCGACTGGCGGGCGAAGAGCGGCAGGATTTCCGTGCCCGGCTTGTGATGTTTTCTCAGGGCCTCGGCGGATTCCCGGATTTCCCGCTCGCCGGGCAGGAACACCAGCACGTCGCCGGAACCGATGCGCTGCACCTCGTCCACCGCCTCCACGATGGCGGCGGGCAGATCCTTGTCCTTGGCGTCCAGGGGCCGGTAGCGCAGCTCGATGGGGAAGAGGCGGCCCGAGACCTCGATCACCGGGGCGCCGTCGAAGTGCTTGGCGAAGCGCTCCGCGTCCAGGGTGGCGGACGTGACGATCACCTTCATGTCCGGCCGGCGCAGGAGCAGTTGCTTCAGGTAGCCCAGGAGGAAGTCAATGTTGAGGCTGCGCTCGTGGGCCTCGTCTATGATCAGCGTGTCGTACTGGGACAGGAGCGGGTCGCCCTGGGTCTCCGCCAGCAGGATGCCGTCGGTCATGAGCTTCACGTAGCTCTCGGGGGAAGATCGGTCGGTGAAGCGAATCTTGTAGCCGACGATCCTGCCCAGTTCAGAGTTCAGTTCCTGGGCGATGCGGGAGGCGGTGGCCCGGGCGGCGATGCGCCGTGGCTGGGTGTGGCCGATGAGGCCCGCCGTCCCGCGGCCCAGTTCCAGGCAGATCTTGGGCAACTGGGTGGTCTTGCCCGAGCCGGTCTCGCCGCAGACGATGATGACCTGGTGCTTCTGGATGGCTTCCGCGATCTCCTGCCGGCGCACATTGACCGGCAACTCCTCCGGAAACTCGGGTTTCGGGCGGTTCGCCAGGCGCTGGCTGCGGCGCTCAGCCGACTTCAGGAGACGCTCCCGCAACTCGGGCGGTAGATCGCCCATCTTTTTCGCCGAGCGCGGCACGGCCCGGCGCAGAGCCGCCCGGTCGGCGCTCATGCAGGCGGCAAGCAGTTTTTCGATTTCGGTGGGCAAGGGCGGGCGGGGACGATCCAGACAAGGCCCGTATTATCCCGGAATCAGATTGGTGAAAGGCAAAACCTCGCCGCAAAGGCGCGAAGGCGCAAAGGGCCGCAAAGAAAAGCTTGGAGAAAGGCAAGAGGCGAACCCAATGGCGCCAAGCTCGCGTGATGGCGGCGCGGTCAGCTTGCGGCAAGCCAGGGATCGAGGACTTCCAGGCCGCTGATTCCGGCAAAGTCCCTGACGTTGCGTGTCGCCAGAACCATGTCGTTGGCGAGGGCGATGGCGGCGATCATGGCGTCCTGGAAGGAAATCGGCCGGCCGGCCAGGCGGCGCTCCAGCACCAGGCGACTGTAGCGCACCGCCGCCTCTTGGTCGAATGCGAGGCAGCGCCCGGAAAAGTCCTCCTCGAACATCCGCGCCGCCGCGTCCGCCAGGGCTTGCCGGCGCCGCCCCAGAGGCAACAACGCGACGCCCAGTCCGATCTCGGCTTGCGTCACCGCGCAGACCCACAAGGCATCGCCGCTTTGCGCGTCCATCCAGGCCAGAACCGTGGGAGAAGGCTCCGGCCGCATGGCTTCCGACAGTACATTGGTATCCAGGAGAATCATGCTGCTTCTGCCTCGCCATCCGTGCCGAAGTCAGGCATGGGCCGGTCATCCATGGCGGGACGTTCCAGGTCCACGCCACCCAGGGCCGCGAAGCGGCGGTGCACCCGGCTGCCCAGCCCTTCCCCCGAGGACGGTCGACCCACGGCCAGACGCAATATGGTCCGGGCTTCCTCCTCCATGGACCGTCCGTTGCGCGCAGCCTGTATCCGCAGGCTGGCCTTGGTGGCGTCATCCAGATTCCGAATCATGAGACTGGCCATGGCGTTCTCCGTGCAAGCAATGAATGCATTGTATGCAACGTGAGCGGTATCCACAAGCCTGAGGGATCGGGTTGTCGAAAGTGCAATTCGGTACGCTGGGGGCCAAAGGGTCTATCTCAGGCTCTGGATCGTCTCGTTCTTGTGTGTTTCGGCGCCGGCGTTTCAAACAGGTCTTTCGCCCGTCACGCCGAACTGTACCGGAATCTTCACGTAGAACAGGGAGGCGTTTTCCGCTTCCAGAAGCGCCAGCAGTCGGTCGGCTTCTTCGGCGGTAAGCACGAACTCCACCACCACGGGCAACTCGCCCCCCAGTTCGAAGAAATGGTCCTCGTGCAGCCGTCCCTGGCGACCGTAGCCGGCGATGGCACGCAGCGCCGAGCCGCCGCGGATGCCGTTGGCCTTGGCCTTTTCCAGCAGCCATTCATAGGCCAGCCGGCCGTGCATCTTGAAGTTTTCCTGCACGAAGAACTTGAGATAGTAGCCTTCCATGTCAGCTCCTGACGTAATGCACCGTGGCCATGCCCAGGGCGGTCATGGCGAGCGAGCCGAACAGGTGGACGGAGGCGGCGCCCAGTGCCCAGAGGTATTCGGCGCGCGCCAGTAGCGTCACCACCTCGGCCGAGAAGGTGGAAAAGGTGGTCAGCCCGCCCAGGAAACCCGTGATGGCGAACAGCCGCGCCTCGGGCGGCAGGGCCGTGCTCTGGGCGAAGAAGGAAACGGCCACGCCCACCAGGTAGCCGCCGATCAGGTTCGCGGCCAGCGTGCCCAGGGGCAGGGTGGGGAAGGCGGGGTTGAGCGCCAGGCTGAGCCACCAGCGCAGCCAGGCGCCGAAGGCCGCGCCCAGTCCCACCGCGAGAAAACCGCCAAAAGCCATGAGGAATGGAATCCGTTCGAATGGGGGGATTGTACACCGGCATGAAGCGGCCGGCGTCTGGCATCCGGGGTACAATGCGCGTTTTTCCGAAGAAGAATCAACATGGAAGCCGAACGCATCAACCTCATCGCCAACCGCCTTGCCGACCTGGATACCCGGGGGCAGGAACTGCGGAGGTATCTTTGACTACGATAACAAGCACGCACAACTGATCGAAGTCGGGCAACTCCTGGAAGACCCCAAGGTCTGGGACGATGCCCCCCGCGCCCAGGAACTGGGCAAGGAAAAGAAGGCCCTGGAGGAGGTGGTTCTCACCCTGGAGGGCATCGCCCAGGGGCTGAAGGACGCCGCCGAATTGTTCGACATGGCCCGGGCCGAGGACGACGACGAGACCCTGGAGTCGGTCGCCGACGACCTGGAAGTCATAGGCAAGCGGGTGGAAGGGCTGGAATTCCGGCGCATGTTCTCCAACCCGGCCGATCCGAACAACTGCTTCGTGGACATCCAGGCCGGCGCCGGCGGCACCGAGGCCCAGGACTGGGCCTCCATGCTGCTGCGCATGTATCTGAAATACTGCGAGCGGCGCGGCTACACGGTGGAAGTGCTGGAAGAGTCCGAGGGCGAAGTGGCCGGCATCAAGACCGCCTCCCTCAAGGTGTCCGGCGAGTATGCCTACGGCTACCTGCGTACCGAGACCGGCATCCACCGCCTGGTCCGCAAATCGCCCTTCGATTCCGGCAACCGGCGCCACACCTCGTTCTCCAGCGTGTTCGTCTATCCGGAAGTGGACGACTCCATCGAGGTGGAAGTGAATCCGGCGGACCTGCGCATTGACACCTACCGGGCGTCCGGCGCCGGTGGCCAGCACATCAACAAGACGGACTCGGCCGTGCGTATCACCCACCTGCCGACCAACATCGTGGTGCAGTGCCAGAACGACCGTTCCCAGCACAGGAACCGGGCCGAGGCCATGGCCATGCTGAAGTCACGGCTCTATGAGGCGGAACTCAGGAAGCGCCAGACCGAGCAGCAGGCGCTGGAAGACTCCAAGACCGACATCGGCTGGGGCCACCAGATCCGCTCCTACGTCCTGGACCAGAGCCGGATCAAGGACTTGCGCACCAACCATGAAGTCGGCAACACCCAGGCCGTGCTGGACGGCGCCCTGGACGACTTCATCGCCGCCAGTCTGAAACAGGGGGTTTGAAGGCGGGGAGCGGTGAGGGGTAATAGCTAGGGGCGGCATTGCCGCCCCTTTTTTCTTGGCGACCGCTCAGGGCAGCCTGCCCACCGTTCCACGCACGGCGCAAATCCGCTGCACCACCGCAGGCCGAGGGGTTGCCACTTCGCCCTGCTCGAAGGCCACGACGGTCAGGCGCTGGCGGACGACTTCCAGGAGTTCGCCGGGGCGTAAGAGGAAGGCGGGGTTGTCCGGCTTGCCGAAATATTCGTTGCCCAGCATGAAAGTCTCCTGGATCAGCACGCCGTTGAGTTCCAGGGATGCGAGAATCAGGGGTACCAGAGGCCGCCACAGATAGTTGGTGATGACGATGCCGTCGAACTGCTCTCCGCCCAGGGGCCAGGACTTGTCCTCCAGGTCGGCGCAGACCGTTCTGACTCCCGGTACTCCGGAAAGGGGGGACAATACCGCCTCGTCCTTGTCCACCGCGCTTACCTGAAAGCCTCGTTCGGCCAGCCAGCGCGTATGCCGCCCCCGGCCGCAGGCGATGTCCAGTACCCGGCCACCCTCGGGGATCAGGGTGGCGAATCGGCACACCCAGGGGGAGGGCGGGGAGAGTTGGGTTTCTTGGTTCATATTCAATCCTGTGGCTCAAGGCCCACGGTGGCAACCCGTTAATGCGTCTGTGCGGTGCCATTCCTTTGGGGCGGAATTTCACCTAATGTTGATCTAAGGCAAATCGCCGGGAAATTCTCAATCTGTCATTGTGCGCCGCAGTATAATCGGCGCGCCGAGGTGACGGGAGGCTCCTGAAACGCCCCCGAAATGCCCCCGAAATGCCCTGTTGCATCGTACTCTCTGGGGGCTCCCCGGCCCATCATTCCCGAAGGGATCGCACCATGCAGGAACAACATTATCTCACTCCCCTCTTCGAACCCAAGTCCGTCGCGGTCATCGGCGGCAGCGAGAGCGAAGATTCCGTCGGCGCCACCATTGTGCGCAATCTGCTGGAGGCCGGCTATAGCGGCAAGCTGTTCGCCGTGAATCCCCGCTGCGACCAGGTGGGGGGACTGAAGACCTATGCCACGGTGGAGGACATTCCGCACCGTGTGGACCTGGCGGTGATCGCCACCCGCGCCACGACCGTGCCCTCCATCGTCGAAGGCTGCGGCCACGCCGGCGTCAAGGCGGCGGTGGTCATTTCCTCGGGTTTCTCGGAAACCGGGGAGCGCGGCGTCGCGCTGGAGCGGGCCGTGGTGGAATCCGCCCGCCGCAATCGCATACGCCTGGTGGGGCCGAACTGCCTGGGCATCATCCGTCCCTCCCTCGGCCTGAATGCCACCTTTGCCCTGGGCAATGCCCAGCCCGGCTCCATCGGCCTCATTTCCCAGTCCGGCGCCCTGTGCAGCGCCATCCTGGACTGGGCCAAGCCGAACAACGTGGGTTTTTCCGCCGTGGTGTCCCTGGGGGGCGGCAGCGACGTGGATTTCGGGGAGATCCTGGATTTCATGGTCTCCGACCCCAAGACCGAGAACATCATCCTCTACATCGAGGGCATCAAGAACGCCCGCCGTTTCATGAGTGCCCTGCGCGCCGCGGCCCGGGTGAAGCCCGTGCTCCTGGTGAAGGTGGGCCGGAACGCGGCGGGTTCGCGTGCCGCGCGCACCCACTCCGCGGCACCGAACGGTTCGGATGACGTGTTCGATGCCGCCCTGCGCCGTGCCGGCGTGGTGCGGCTCTACAGCATGAGCCAGTTGTATTTCGCCGCCTCGGCGCTGTTCTCCAAGTTCCGCCCGCGGGGCAACCGGCTGGCCATCATCACCAACGGCGGCGGGCCGGGCGTCATGGCCGCGGACCGCTGCACGGATTTGAAGATTCCCCTGGCGGCGGTCTCGGAAGCCACCCTCAACGCCCTGAATGAAATACTGCCGGCCACCTGGTCCCGGGGCAATCCCCTGGACATCGTGGGCGATGCCGACCCGGAGCGCTACAAGAAGACCCTGGCGGCGACCCTCGCGGACGACAACGTGGACGGCGTGCTGGTGATCCTCACGCCCCAGGCCATGACCGACCCCACCGAGGCGGCCAAGGCCGTGATCGAGGTGGCGGAAGACTCGGACAAGCCGCTGGTGACCTGCTGGATGGGCGAGGAACAGGTGAAGGAAGGGCGCGCCCTGTTCCGCGCCGCCGGCATCCCCGCGTTCACCACCCCCGAACCGGCGGTGGAGATGTTCGCCAACATCTCGGCCTTCTACCGCAACCAGAAGCTCCTGATGCAGACGCCCACTTCGCTCGCCTACGAGGTGCCGCCCCACATCGAGAGCGCGCGCCTGGTGATCGAGACCGCCCTGATCGAGGGCCGGAACGCCCTGAACGAGATGGAATCCAAGGCGCTGCTCGCGGCCTTCCGCATTCCCATCGCCAGCACGGTCATCGCCCGCTCGCCCACGGAGGCCATGGTGCTGGCCGAAGAAATCGGCATGCCCGTGGTGATGAAGGTGGATTCGGCCCAGATCATCCACAAGTCCGACTCGGGCGGCGTGCGCCTGAACCTCTCCAACCTGACCGCCGTGCGTTCCGCCTACCAGGAAATCCTGGACGAGGTCAGGAAGAACCGTCCCGATGCCCAGATCAACGGCGTGGCGATCGAACCCATGATCATCAAGCCCAATGGCCGGGAACTCATGGTGGGCGTGGTGCGGGACGAGGTGTTCGGCCCCGTCATCACCTTCGGCGAGGGTGGCACGCGCATGGAAGTGCATAGGGACCGGGCGGTGGCCCTGCCGCCGCTCAATCCCTACCTGGCGGCCGACCTGATCCGTTCCACCCGCATCTCGCGCATGCTGGGGGATTTCCGCGGCATGCCGGCGGCCAACATGGATGCCCTGGAAGCGGTGCTGCTCCGGATCTCGGAAATGGTGTGCGAACTGCCCTGGATACAGGAACTGGACATCAACCCGCTGATCGTGGACGAGCATGGCGCGGTAGCGGTGGATGCCCGCATCACCGTGGCCGAGGTATCGGTGGTGGCGGCCCGTTATGAACACATGGCGATCCACCCCTATCCCTCCCATCTGGTCACCAAGTGGTTCACCAAGGACAAGGTGCCGGTGGTCATTCGGCCCATCCGGCCGGAAGACGCGGGCATGGAGCAGGAATTCGTGCGCAGCCTGTCACCCGAGAGCCGCTATTTCCGCTTCATGAACACCCTGCGCGAACTGACCCAGTCCATGACCGCCCGGCTCACCCAGATTGACTACGACCGGGAAATGGCCTTCGTCGCCACGGTGGAGGAGGGCGGCGTGGAGATCGAGGTGGGCGTTTGCCGCTACGCCACCAACCCGGATGCCGAATCCTGCGAGTTCGCCATTGTCGTGTCCGACGCCTGGGCCGGCAAGGGGCTGGCCCGGCGCCTCATGAACACCCTGATAGAGACGGCCCGGACCAAGGGACTGAAGTACATGAACGGCGACTTCCTGTCGAACAACGAGCGCATGCTCAAGTTCGTCGCCAGTCTGGGCTTCATCCTCAGCAACGACCCGGAAGATAATTCCGTCAAGCACGGGGTGCTGTCTCTTCAGCGCTGACCTGCCCGCCGGGCTGTGCCGTTGCGCCGCCCGGCAAGGACGTCTGGTTTGGCCGGCCCGCACGGGCCGGTGGCGTCCGTCCATCCGGGCAATCGGTGCTATTTCCCTAAAGCCTTCCGGTATCCTGGCCGATAATGCCCTGTGCGCATCGGTCGGGCGGGTGGCAAGCCCCCTACTCCGCGCCCATTCAATTTCCCTACGGAGGCCGAGCCTCCCCTAGCGCAGCCGGAGCCCGAGATGCTGGAGCCTTCAATCCTGGTGGTGGACGACGAGCCCCTGAACCTGGAAATCATCGCCGAATTCCTGGAAGAGGATCACTACAGTCTTCAGTTCGCGGGCACGGGGGAAGAGGCCTGGGAGATGCTCAACACCCCGGGCCAGGTCTTCGATCTGGTGGTCCTGGACCGGCGCATGCCGGGCATGGACGGGGTGGACCTGCTTCGGCTGATCAAGGCGGACAGCAAACTGTCTTCCCTGCCGGTCATCATGCAGACGGCGGCCGGTGCGCCGGAACAGGTCAAGGAAGGCATCGAGGCCGGCGCCTATTATTACCTGATCAAGCCCTACGACCCGGACTCCCTGCAGACCATCGTCCGGGCCGCCCTGGACGATGCCCGCGGCCGGGCCGACCTGGAACAGATGGGGCGCACCCAGATCCGCGCCATCCACTGGTTGCAGGACGCCCACCTGGCCTATCGGACAGTGGAGGAGGCCAGGGAGATCGGCGTCTTCCTCTCCGGCCTGTGCCCCACGCCCGACATGGCCGTCATCGGCCTGGTGGAACTCCTGGTCAATGCCATCGAGCACGGCAACCTGGGCATTTCCTACGCGGACAAGACCCGCCTGCGCCAGGAGGGGACCTGGGACCATGAAGTGCGCCGCCGCCTGTTGTTGCCGGAGAACCGGCAGAAGCGCGCCGAGGTGGCGGTGGTGCGGGCCGCGGATGAATTGGCGTTCACCATTCGCGATCAGGGATCCGGCTTCGACTGGCGCAAGTACCTGGAATTCGATCCGGCACGGGCCTTCGATCCCAACGGCCGCGGCATCGCCATGGCCAAGCAGTTGAGCTTCTCACGCCTGGAGTACGGGGGGCGGGGGAACGTGGTGTTGGCGGCCGTCAAGTTGAGCGGCTTTGATCGCGACGCGGCTGCCAGTAACCCGGCGAAGGCCTGAGCATGGATACGCACCTCGCCCTGAAAATTCTTGTTGCCGACGACACGCTGGTCAACCGGAGCCTGCTGAGCAGCTTCCTGACCAAGGAAGGGCATCGGGTCATTCTGGCCCAGGATGGTCAGGAGGCCGTGGAAGTCTTCGAGCGTGAACAGCCCGACCTGGTGTTCATGGATGTGATCATGCCCAAGATGGACGGGCTGGAGGCGACACGCCGGATCAAGGAATCCTGCGGCAGCCGCTGGGTGCCGGTCATCATCGTTTCTTCCCTGGAGAAGCCGGAACAGTTGGCGGAGGGTCTGGAGTCCGGCGCGGACGATTACCTGTTGAAGCCCCTCAACTTCCGCATCCTTCAGGCCAAGATGCGCTCCATGATGCGCACCCTGATTCTTCAGCACCGGGTGGTCGGCACCCTGCGCCGCAGCCAGGCCATCACCGATCACATGCTGGATGTCCTCATCACCATGGACGACAAGGGCATCGTCCGCTCCTGTAATCCGGCGACGCAGAGGCTCTTCGGTTTCACGGAACAGGAGCTGGTCGGACAGAACGTCAAGCTGCTCATGCCCGAGCCCATACGCTCCCTGCATGACGGTTTCCTCGCCCGGTACCGGGAAACCGGGATCCGGACCACGATCGGAGACACGCGGGAGGTGCTGGGGCAGAAGAAGGACGGCAGCGTCTTTCCCATCCAGATCGGGGTGAGCGAACTGATGCTGGATGGCCAGCGCACCTTCATCGGCATCCTGCGGGACATCAGTGACCGCCTGGCGGCGGAACGTCGCCTGCTGGAAAATGCCGAGCGGCTCCAGCGTTACCATGACGCGGCGGAAGAGGAAAACAGCCTGGCCCGGGAGATCATGGCCAAGCAGTTGCACCGGCCCGGGCTGGATGATCCCCAGATCAAGTATGGTGTCGAGGCGGCCGCCAACTTCAGCGGCGACCTGGCCGCGGCCCGCCGCTCGCCCCAGGGACGGCTCTATGCCATGCTGGCGGATGCTACCGGCCACGGCCTGGCCGCCGCCATCAGCGCCCTGCCGGCCATTCCCGTGTTCTACGGCATGGCCGGACGCAACCTGCCGCTCGCCCTGATGATCACGGAGATGAACACCACCCTGCGCCAGACCATGCCCTCCGGCCGTTTCGTGGCGGTGGCCATGATCTGCGTAGACGAGGCGGCCGGCGTACTGGAGGTCTGGAACGGCGGCATGCCCGACATGCTCTGGCTGAACGAGGCCGGCGATCTGGTGCAGCGCTTCGGTTCCCGGCAGTTGCCCCTGGGCATCCTGCCCAGCGACGTGATGGACGTGCGGCCCCAGAAGTTCCGTTGGCACGGTGCCGGCCAGCTGGTGATCTGCTCCGACGGCGTGCTGGAGGCGGAGAACCGGCAGGGCATTCCCTTCGGCATGGAACGCCTGCTGGAAACGCTGCGCCATGCCCCCACGGGGGGGCGCTATCCTGCCATCCGGGAAGCCCTCAGCCTGCACATGGACGGCGGGGAGGCCCAGGACGACGCCTCGATCATGGTTCTGGACTGCATCGCCGAGCCGGCCCACGCGGCGGTCCATGCCTGAGATCGGCGAGTCGGGCCTTGCCCGACTCGCTCCTCCGGACCGGGCGGGCTGCCTTTCGGCATGAATCCCGGCGCGCAAAGCCGCTACAATGGAACCTTTCCCCCGTGGAGCCGCCATGAAAACTTCTCCGCTTACCGCCGCAGACCTGGACCGCCTGGAAGAACTGCTCGACTCCGGAGCATTCGGCGAGCAGCGACTGCTGCTGGACGAGATGCAGGCCGTGCTGTGCGCCGTGGCCGCCGCACCGGAACCCGTGTCGCCGGATGTCTGGATACCCGCGGTGCTGGGTGAGTCTCCCGCCTGGGAGAGCCCGGCCCAGGAGGCGGAGGTGCTGGATCTGGTCTTTCGGCTGCATGGCGACATCGCCGGCGCGCTGGCGGCCGGACAGGACGTGGCCCCCCTGCTCTATCCGGTCGAGGAAGACTCGGAGGAGCTGGATTTCGCCGCCTGGGCGGACGCCTACCTGATGGGCACCGAGTTGGGCGAGACGGACTGGTTCGATGCCGCCGGCGAACACGAGGAAGATCTCTACGACCTGCTTCAGCCCCTCTTCCTGCTCTCCGGCACCCTGGAGGCGCAGACGCGGGAGCAGGGCGGGCGCTGGCTCAGCCCGGCGGAGGAAGCCAGGGCCATGGCTCAGGCGCGGGAACAACTGCCGGAATTGCCCCAGCGTCTTCACTCGTTCTGGCGGATACTGGCCCAGCCGGTGCAGACCCTGCGCCGCGACGCCCCCAAGGTCGGCCGCAACGACCCCTGCCCCTGCGGCAGCGGCCGCAAATACAAGCACTGCTGCGGCGCGCCGGTGTAGCGCTTGAACCCAGTGAACCGCTCCTTGCGGATGGGGTAAGAATGGCGGGCCATCGGCCCGCCTCTTTCTGCAGCGATTCGGCTTATGCCTTGCCGAAAGTGATGCGCCCGTTGGTGCAGCCGACCTGGATGCAGTCCTTGGGCGCGAACTTGCCTTCCAGGATGGACTTCGCCAGGGGGTTCTCGATGTGCTCCTGGATGGCGCGCTTGAGCGGCCTCGCGCCGAACACCGGATCGAAGCCGGCCTTGGCCAACTCCGCCAGGGCTTCGTCGGAAACAGAGATGGCCATCTCCAGTTTCGCCAGGCGCTTTTCCAGGTAGCCCAACTGGATGCGGGCGATGGAGGCGATGTGCGCCTCGGACAGGGCGTGGAACACCACCATCTCGTCTATCCGGTTGAGGAATTCCGGCCGGAAGTAACTCTTCACCTCGCCCATGACCGCCAGCTTGATGAGCTGGTAGTCGTCCCCGCTCATCTGCTGGATCATCTGGCTGCCCAGGTTCGAGGTCATGACGATGACGGTGTTCTTGAAGTCCACGGTTCGGCCCTGGCCGTCGGTCATGCGGCCGTCGTCCAGCACCTGCAACAGCACGTTGAACACGTCCGGGTGGGCCTTCTCCACCTCGTCCAGCAGGATCACGGAGTAGGGCTTGCGGCGCACCGCCTCCGTCAGGTAGCCGCCTTCCTCGTAGCCCACGTAGCCGGGAGGCGCGCCGATCAAGCGGGCGACGGAGTGCTTCTCCATGAACTCGCTCATGTCAATGCGGATCAGGTGCTCTTCGGAATCGAACAGGAACTCCGCCAGGGCCTTGCACAGCTCGGTCTTGCCCACGCCGGTGGGGCCCAGGAACAGGAAGGAACCGTAGGGCCGGTTTTCGTCGGACAGGCCGGCGCGGGAGCGGCGAATGGCGTCCGACACCACGCGCACGGACTCGTCCTGGCCCACCACCCGCCTGTGCAGGCGATCTTCCATCATGAGCAGCTTCTCCCGCTCGCCCTGCATCATCTTGGACACGGGAATGCCGGTGGCGCGGCTCACCACTTCGGCGATTTCCTCGGCACCCACCTGGGTGCGCAGCAGCTTGTTCTTCTGCTGTCCGTCCCCGGCCTTCTCGGCGAGCTTCAATTGGGCTTCCAGTTGCGGCAGCTTGCCGTATTGCAGTTCGGCCACCTTGTCCAGCTTGCCTTCCCGCTGGAGCCGGGCGATGTCCGCCTTGACCCGGTCCATCTCTTCCTTGATGTGGGCGCTGCCCTGGACCTGGGACTTCTCCGCCTTCCAGATTTCCTCCAGGTCCGAGTATTCCTTGCCCAGGCGGGCGATCTCTTCCTCGATGAGATCAAAGCGCTTGACCGAGGCCTCGTCCTTCTCCTTCTTCACCGCCTCGCGCTCGATCTTCAACTGGATGAGGCGCCGGTCCAGCTTGTCCATGACTTCCGGCTTGGAATCAATCTCCATCTTGATGCGAGCGGCCGCCTCGTCTATCAGGTCAATCGCCTTGTCCGGAAGGAAGCGGTCGGTGATGTAGCGATGGGACAGCTCCGCCGCGGCGACGATGGCCGGATCGGTGATGTCCACGCCGTGGTGCAGCTCGTACTTTTCCTGGAGGCCGCGCAGGATGGCGATGGTGGATTCCACCGAAGGCTCGTCCACCAGCACCTTCTGGAAACGCCGCTCCAGGGCCGCATCCTTCTCGATGTATTTGCGGAACTCGTCCAGGGTGGTGGCGCCTATGCAGTGGAGCTCCCCACGGGCCAGGGCGGGCTTCAGCATGTTGCCCGCGTCAATGGCGCCCTCGGCCTTGCCCGCGCCGACCATGGTGTGCAGTTCATCAATGAAGACGATGACCCGGCCTTCTTCCAGGGCGATTTCCTTCAGCACGGATTTCAGGCGTTCCTCGAATTCGCCCCGGTACTTGGCGCCCGCCAAGAGCGCCGCCATGTCGAGCGATAGCACCTTCTTGCCCTTCAGGGTGTCCGGCACTTCATCGTTCACGATGCGCTGGGCCAGGCCTTCCACGATGGCGGTCTTGCCCACGCCCGGTTCGCCGATGAGCACCGGGTTGTTCTTCGTGCGGCGCTGCAATATCTGCATGGCGCGGCGAATCTCGTCGTCCCGGCCGATGACCGGGTCCAGCTTGCCCAGGCGTGCCCGTTCGGTCAGGTCCAGGGTGTATTTCTTGAGCGCCTCCCGCTGCCCCTCGGCTTCCTGGGAGCCCACGCTCTGCCCGCCGCGCACCGCCTCGATGGCCTGTTCCAGGGCCGCCCGGTTGACGCCGTGTTCCTTGAGCAGCCGCCCGGTGTCGCCCTTGTCGGCGGAGAGGGCCAGGAGGAACATCTCGGAGGCGATGAATTGGTCGCCCCGCTTCTGCGCCTCCTTGTCGGTGATGTTCAGAAGGTTGCCCAGGTCGCGGCCCACGCTCACCTCGCCGCTACCGCTTTCCTGGCGCGGCAGGCGCTCCACCAGTTTTTCCAGTGCGGCCTTCAGGGGGGCGACGTTGGCGCCGGCGCGTTGCAGGAGCGAGGAGGTGGCGCCGTCATCCTGGTTCAACAAGGCCAGGAGCAGATGGGGCGGCTCTATGCTGGGGTTGTCCTTGCCCACGGCCATGCTCTGCGCATCCGCCACGGCCTGTTGGAACTTGGTGGTGAATTTTTCGAACCGCATGATGAATGACTCCAGAAGAATGGTTATGCACCCCAGATGGGGGCCGGAATCCGGTTTTCAACCGCGTTTGATCTGTGCCAGTGTTCAATTGATTCTACTTGTGATATGTTTGTGCGCTGCATCATCCAATAACCACCGGCACAACAGGGAGAAAACCATGACCGTGAAAAACGACCAATTCAATGAGTTGCAGAAGAAGAACATGGACGCAGCCATGCGTCTGGCCCAGTTGTCCATCGAGAATTCCCAGCGCATCGTGGAATTGCAGGTCGAAACCGCCAAGACCCTGTTCGATGAAGGCATCCAGAATGCCCGCGCCCTGACCGAAGCCAAGGATCCGCAGCAGGTCATGAACCTACGCACCCAGTACACCCAGGCCACCACCGAGAAGATGCTGGCCTGTGCCCGCAGGATCGCCGAGATCACGGCCGAGAGCCAGGCCGAGTTCGGCCGCATGGTGGGTCAGCAGCTCTCCAGCGGCAGTCACGACATGATGGACGCCATGCAGAAGATGCTGTCCGGCATGCCCATGGGCAGCCACCAGTCCGGCAACGCGCTGCAAAACGCCATGGAAACCAGCCGCGCCGCCTTCGAGCAGATCACCAAGGCTTCCACCGAGGCGTTCAAAGCCTTCGGCGCCATGGGCCACAAGAAGTAAATCTGGAAAAGCAGTTTGAACCGCAGAGGCGCAGAGACGCAGAGAAATCTATTGGCAATTTCCGCGTTTGCCGAATGGGCGCGGGATGCTTCATATGCCTTGGGTTTCCTCTGCGCCTCCGCGTCTCTGCGGTGAGTTCTGCCGTTCAAGGCTGCTCACACGTCCGTAATGCACTCCATCCTGATCTTCGCCTGGGGCAATCCCAGCCGGGGCGACGATGCCCTGGGGCCTTTGTTCGTCGAAAGGATCCAGGCCCTGTTCCCGGACGACGCGGGCATCGAATGCCTCACCGACTTCCAGCTCCAGGTAGAGCATGCCCTGGACCTCCAGGACCGGCAGGTCGTGCTCTTCGTGGATGCTTCGGCCTCGGGTGAGGCGCCTTTCAGCCTGGAACGACTGGAAGCCCGGGAAGACGCCAGCTTCACCAGTCACGCCCTCTCCCCCCAGTCCGTGCTGCACGTGTACCGGGAACTCCAGGACGCCGACCCGCCCCCCTCGTGGCTCTTGGGCATACGCGGCCACGGCTTCGAACTGGGCGCCCCCCTGAGCCCCGAGGCCGGCGCCAACCTGGACGAGGCCGTGGACTGGTTTCGGGCTTGGCGCGCCAGCAGAGCGTAGGGCGTGGTGAGGAATGACCCGCAATGGGTAGCCCGCCTCTGATGCGGTTCGCTACGCTCACCTCATCCTCCAGGCCGACCTGCTTACCCCAGCGCCCGCTCCACGATTTCCCTCACGTCCGGTGACAGACCGTCTTTCGCCCTCACCTGTTCCAGGGCGGCGCGGGCGTGCGTCTGGCGAAGGGCATCGAACCTCTTCCAGCGATCGAATGAGCGGGCCAGGCGGGCGGCCACCTGGGGGTTCACCGGGTCCAGTTGCAGGATGCGCTCCGCCATGAAGCGATAGCCGGCGCCGTCCGCGGCGTGGAAGCGCACGTGGTTGGAGCCGAAGGCGCGCCACAGGGCGTACACCTTGTTCGGGTTGCGGAAATCGAAGGCCGGGTGCGCCGACAGGCGCTCCACCTCTTTGATCGTGCCAGGCAGGCGGCTCAAAGCCTGAACCTGTAGCCACTTGTCCATCACCAGCGCCTCGGCCTGCCAGCGCTCATGGAAGGTGGAGAGGGCCAGTTCCCGCTCCGGTCCCGCGCATTGGGCCAGGGCGGACAGGGCGGCGAACTGGTCGGTCATGTTGTCCGCGTCCCGGAATTGTTCCAGGGCCAGGGCGCGGCCCTCTGCCGTGTCGCGCTCGCTCAGGTAGCGCAGGCACAGGTTTCTCAGCGCACGCCGGCCGGCCTCTGCCGCATCGAAGCGGTAGGGGGCGGCGGAGGCCAGGATCCGGTAGCGGGCGCGGAAATCCGGTTCGAGCCGCTCGGCCAGGAAACGCGCCAGGCCGTTCCGGGCCTCGTGCAGGGCGTCCGGATCCACCTGCTCCATCTGCTCGGCCAGGGTGGCTTCCGTGGGCAGGGTCAGCGCCTCGGCGGCGAAGGCCGGGTCCGCATCCGCGTCGGCCAGCACCCGGGCCGCGGCCCGGGCGAAACTTTCCGGCCACTCCGGTGTGCCGCCCGCGGCCAGGGTCGCGGCGGCGGACAGGATCAGGCGCCCGGCCAGGCGCTGGCCGGCCTCCCAGCGGTTGAAGGGGTCGGCGTCAAAGGCCAGGAGATGGGCCAGATCCTCGTCGGTATAGGGGAAGTCCAGGATCACCGGGGCGGAGAAGTCCCGCAGCAGGGAAGGCACGGGCGCAATGGATATGCCTTCGAAGACAAACACCTGCTCGGATTCCGTGAGAGAAAGAATCCGCGTGCCGATGAGCTCGGATCCATCCGGCCCGATGAGTCCCACGGCCACCGGCATGTGCCAGGGCAGGGCCGCGCCGGAGGTGGCGCCCGGCCGCTGGGATAGCGTCAGTACATAGCGCTTTGCCGCCGCGTCAAAGGTGCCGCTGGCCGTGACCCGGGGTGTGCCCGGCTGCACGTACCAGCGCAGGAACTGGCCCAGGTCCGTTCCCGATGCGTCGGCACAAGCGGCGACGAAATCCTCGCAGGTGACGGCATGGCCATCATGGCGCTGGAAGTACAGGTCCATGCCGCGCCGGAAGGCTTCGCGTCCGATGAAGGTCTGGATCATGCGCACCACCTCGGCGCCCTTCTCATAGACCGTGGCGGTGTAGAAGTTGTTGATCTCGACGTAGGAGGACGGCCGCACCGGATGCGCCATGGGGCCGGCATCCTCCGGGAACTGGGCGGCGCGCAGGCCGCGCACCTCCCGGATGCGGGCCACCGCCCGGCTATGCACGTCGGCGCCGAATTCCTGGTCGCGAAAGACCGTGAGACCCTCCTTCAGGGACAACTGGAACCAGTCGCGGCAGGTGACCCGGTTGCCGGTCCAGTTGTGGAAATACTCGTGGGCCACCACCCGGTCAATGTTCTCGAAGTCCGTGTCCGTGGCCACGTCCGGCCGGGCCAGGACGTACTTGGTATTGAAGATGTTCAGGCCCTTGTTTTCCATCGCCCCCATGTTGAAGTCGCCCACGGCCACGATCATGTAATGGTCCAGGTCGCATTCCAGTCCGAAGCGTTCCTCGTCCCAGCGCATCGCCTTCTTCAGCGCCGCCATGGCGTGGCCGCACTGGTCCAGTTTGCCCGGAGAGACGTAGATGGCGAGTTGCACCTCGCGCCCGGAGGGGGTGCGGTAGGTATCCTTCAGTACGTCCAGTCTTGCCGCCACCAGGGCGAAGAGGTAACAGGGCTTGGGGAAGGGGTCTTCCCAGGTGGCCCAGTGGCGGCCGCCTTCTTCCTCGCCCGCCGCCACCGGGTTGCCGTTGGACAGCAGGAGCGGCAGGGTATTTCGGTCGCCGTGCAGGGTCACCGTGTAGCGGGACATCACGTCGGGCCGGTCCTGGAACCAGGTGATGCGCCGGAAGCCCTGGGCCTCGCACTGGGTGAAATAGCCGTCGGTGGAGCGGTAGAGGCCGGAGAGCGCGGTGTTCTGATCGGGCCGGATGCGGGTGACGATGGCAAGCTCGCAGGCGTCCGGGAGATCGGCCAGGGTGAGCCGGCTTTCCGTCTCGCTGTAACGGCCGGCGGCCAGGGCCACGTCATCCAGGCTTACGGCCAGGGTCTCCAGTTCATCCCCGTCCAGGATCAGAGGCGAATCCGGAACGGCCGCCGGGTTGCGCCGCAGGGCCAGCCGGGAAGTGACGAGCGCCTCGCCGGGCAGGAAATTCATGTCCAGGTGCACCGTGTCCACCAGAAAGGGTGGCGGCGTGTAGTCCTTGAGCAGGACGGCTTGGGGGGTGGGGTTGGTCATGGGGAATGATTCTGGAATTGTGTCTTGTTGGGAGTGGATCACTGGGCGAATGCTGCCTTGAGGGCGGCGATCATGTAGCCGTGATCCTGGACCCCGGCGCTTTCCCGCAGGCTGTGCATGGCCCACAGGGGCGAACCCACGTCCACGGCGGGAATCCCCAGGCGGGCGGCGACCATGGGGCCTATGGTGCTGCCGCAACCCAGGTCGGTGCGGTGGGCGTACTGCTGGCAGGGCACGCCGGCCTTCTCGCACAGACCCAGAAAGCGGGCGGCGGTGTCGGCGCCGGTGGTGTAGCGCTGGTTGGCGTTCTTCTTGATGACCGGGCCGCCGTTCATCATCACCTTGTGCTGGGGCTCATAGGCGGCCGGGAAGTTGGGATGCCAGGCATGGGCCATGTCGGCGCTGATGAAGAAGCTCCGGGCCAGGGCGCGGCGTCTGTCCTCTTCGTCCAGGCCCGAGGCGATGCGGGCCAGGGTGTCGGAAACGAAGCTGCCGCCCGCGCCGGTGGCGCTCTCGCTGCCCACCTCCTCGTGATCGAAGAAGGCGGCCAGGCAGGTGGCTTGCGGATCGTTGGCGGCCAGGAGCGCCGTGAGCGCGGCGTGACAGGAGGCGAGGTTGTCCAGTTGGGGTGCGGCGATGAATTCGTCGGCCGCGCCCCACAGGCTGCCCTGCTGGGTGTCGCAGACCGCCAGATCCCAACTCAGGATGTCCGCGGCATCCACCCCCAGTCTTTCGGCCAGCAGGGCGAGGAACCGGGCCGTCGGCTCCGCGCCTTCGCCGGCGATGCCCAGGATCAGGGGCAGCTCGGTCTGTTTGTCGAGCTTGAGGCCTTTTTCATTGACCTCCCGGTTCATGTGAATGGCCAGGTTGGGCAGGCGCACCAGGGGGCGATCGAAGTGCAGCAGCCGGGTCTCCTGGCCCGAGGCGGTGCGCACGCTCACCCGTCCCGCCAGGCCCAGGTCGCGATCGGTGAAGGTCGCCAGGATGGGCCCGCCGTACACCTCGACGCCCAGGCGCAGCACGCCTTCCGAGGCATGGGCGGCGCGCGGCTTGAGCCGCAGCCCGGGCGAATCCGTGTGTGCGCCCACCAGGGTGAAACCCGTTTCGGCAAGAGGCTGGCTGCCCAGGACGAAGGCGATGAGGGATGAACCGCCGCGCATGACGAAATAGCGTCCGCCCGCCACCAGTTTCCAGCGTTCCGTTTCCTCGATGCGGACAAAGCCCCGGGCGAGCAGGCGCCGGGCCGTGGTGTCCGCGGCGTGCCAGGGGCTGGGGCTGGCGGCGATGAATTCGATGAGGTCGGAGACGGAAGCGGGAGTAGCCATGGAGGATGCGGCGCGGCCGGAAAACGGGATGGCTGAATTTACCCCAAATCCGTGGGCCGTGCCTCCCGAGTCGGGCTATGGGCGTGGCGGAAAGAGGAGTTTCAGGGCCACTGTCCCCAGGAACTGCACCATGCCGGGAAGCACGAGCAGGGCGGCGGCTTTCCAGCCGAGGCTCCATCCCAGGCCTGCCAGCACGAAGGAAGCGCCGCGCAGGCCGGCGAAACGGCCGAGGGCGGCGCGCAGGCCGGCATGCCATGCGTCCTGGCGTCCCGGACGCAGCCAGACGGGAAGGAGCTGGCTCACCGCCCCGGTCACCAGGGGCAGGAGAAAAGCCAGAAAGAAGGCGCCGATGGTCTCCATGCCTGAGGCCAGCCCGAAACCATGGCCCAATGAAAGCAGGATCAGTCCAGCCAAGGCTGCGGCCAGCGAGGCGGCCGCGCCGTCCCGGCTCAGGGTGTCGGTTCTGAACAGTTTCCACCAGGCGGCGGCGAGGCGGAGGAGGGGCAGCAGCCAGAGGATCAGGCCGGCAAGCGCGACGAGACGCCCGGGCGTTGTGTCCCAGGCCGCGCCGACGGACACCAGCAGCACCCCCAGGAGGGTGCGCGGCAAGTCGCGCCTCAAGCGGGCGGCGGCCCCGGGATCGGGTCGGCCGACGCAGGTGGGCAGCAGCACTTGCAGCGTGCCGATGGCCGTGAGGCCGATGAAGCCCAGGGTGTTGAGGTGCAGATGGAGCAGACGCAGCGCCGGCCGGGCGCCGGGAAACAGCTCCATGGTGGGTACGGCCAAGAGCGCCAGGGCGAGGCAGCTCAATGCGGCCGGATACCACCACAGGCCGGGATGGGGTGAGCCCAGGCCGCCCCGGCCCCGGGCCCGAATCCAGGCGATGAGGGCGAGGGTGGCCGCCAGGGCCGGCAGGGCGGCAAGGCTCGGTCCCCGGAACCAGAATGGGGGCCAGGCAAAGGAGGCCACCACCCCCAGTCCACCGAGCAAGGCCAGGAGCGGTAGCCTGGCCACGGCGGCGGGTGGGTTGCCGGAGCGGGTGAGCACCGGCACGAAATGCCCCATGGCCGCGAAGATCAGGGGCATGGCGCCCACGGCGAAAGCCAGGTGGGCCGGTAGTTGTCGCGGGAAATCGGAAAGCCCCGCCATCCCCACCGCCCCGGCGAAGGCAAGCACCGACCAGAGGGCAAGGAAGGGTAGGAGGGGCATGGACGGTAAGCGGTGAGCGGAGAGCGGTGAGGCCGTAATGGTATCCGTGCCTGCGGCGCGCCACATACTGCGGCTTACCGCTTCCCCCTTACGGCTTACCGCGTGAGCCTAGACTTTCAGGAAATCTATCACGATTGCGCCGGGTTCGCGCTGGCGATAGCTGATGGTGACGGCCTCGCCGTAGCGGGCCTGCAACTGGTCCAGCAGGGGCAGGGGGTCGTGGTCGTTCACGAAACGCATGGTTTCGCCGGAGCGCAGGGCGTCCAGGGCGCCGAAGATGGCGGCGTGGCGGAAGCGCTTGGCGATGCCGCGGGCATCGAAGGGGTAGAGGGCGTCGGCTTGCAGGTGCAGGTGGGGTTGGGCCATTGTGGTTTTCTCCGTTTAACGTGAGAGTCGCTCTAGCGACTCACGAAGCTCCCCTCGCCCCTTGCGGGAGAGGGGCGGGGGGGTGAGGGAAACCGTCATGGCTTTCATGCTTCGGGGTGACTTGCAAAGCCATGACGGTTGGGGCTGGGCACCGTGCCCAGTGCCATGAATTCTCCCGGAATCCACCCCGGCTCCTCCTTGATTCGGATCAGGCGGGAAACGAACATGCATCGCCGATGCATCAAAAGATTGACGCTGGTCAAGGAGGTGCCAAGTCCTCTCCCATAGCATGGCGAATCGTCACAATTTGATACATGCCCCTCCGGGCCGGGTAAAGAGATGGCGGCAATTTCCAGGATGCAGTTCCTTCGCGGCCGGTTTCACGAGGCGCCGCCCGCCGTGCGTCCTCCCTGGGCGCTGGCGGAGGAGGGTTTCACCGCCGTCTGCTCCCGTTGTGACGGCTGCCTGCGGGCCTGTCCCACCGGAATCCTGAAGCGCGGCGCGGCGGGATTCCCGGAAGTGGATTTCTCCCGGGGCGAATGCACTTTCTGCGGTGAATGCGTCGCCGCCTGCCCAACGCTGGCCCTGGATCGGGCGGCGCTGAATCAGGGGCTTGCGCCCTGGAGCCTCGCGGCCGAAATCCAGAAGGGCTGCCTGGCGCTGAACAAGGTGGTGTGCCGCTCCTGCGGCGAGGTGTGCGAACTCGGCGCCATCGCCTTCCGACTGGCGCCGGGTGGCGTTTCGCTGCCCGAAGTGGACGGGGCGGCCTGTAACGGCTGCGGTGCCTGCGTCGCGATCTGCCCCGCGGCAGCCGTGACGGTCGGCCGAAAGACTGAAAACCTCGCGGCAGAGGCCGCTTGAAGGAAGCCCTTATGAACATATCCAGCGTCGTACTGCACACACACCCGGAGCGCCAGCATGCGCTGCTGAAACAACTCGGCGAGGTGCCGGGCCTGGAGGTGCAGGGCGTCAACCCGGATGGGCGACTGGCCCTGACTCTGGAGTGCGCCAACACCGATTCTGCGGTGGAGACTTATGGCAAGTTGCAGGACATCGAGGGAGTCTTCTCCCTATCCCTGATTTACCAGTATTCGGACGACATTGATTCTGAGGAGGCGGAAAAATGAAACTGACGCGACGCGATTTCATCAAGGCCCAGGCCGCAGCTGCGGCAGCAACGGCAGCCGGCATATCCCTGCCCGAAGCGGTAGCGGCCGCCGCCAAGGCGCCGGAAAACAAGAACATACGCTGGGACAAGGGCGCCTGCCGCTACTGCGGCACGGGCTGCGGTGTGCTGGTGGGCACCGAGAACGGCCGCATCGTGGCGACCCAGGGTGATCCGGACGCGCCGGTCAATCGTGGCCTGAACTGCATCAAGGGCTATTTCCTGTCCAAGATCCAGTACGGCAAGGACCGGCTGACCAAGCCTCTGCTGCGCATGAAGAATGGCAAGTTCGACAAGAACGGTGAATTCACGCCCATCTCCTGGACCCAGGCCTTCGACATCATGGAGGAGAAATGCCGGGCGGCTCTCAAGAAGGGCGGGCCGAAGAACATCGCCATGTACGGTTCCGGCCAATGGACCATCTGGGAAGGCTATGCCGGCGCCAAGCTGATGAAGGCCGGCTTCCTGTCCAACAACCTGGATCCGAATGCCCGGCACTGCATGGCCTCGGCGGTTGCCGGCTTCATGCGCACCTTCGGCATAGACGAACCCATGGGCTGCTACGATGACGTGGAAAATGCCGATGTCTTCGCCCTGTGGGGCTCCAACATGGCCGAGATGCACCCCATCCTCTGGTCCCGCATCACCGACCGGCGTCTCACAGCCCAGCACGTCAAGATTCACGTCCTGTCCACTTTCAGCCACCGTTCCACGGAACTGGCGGACAACGAACTGATCTTCAAGCCGCAGTCCGATCTGGCGATCCTGAACTACATCTGCAACTACATCATCCAGAACAACGCGGTGAATCACGACTTCGTCGCCAAGCACGTGAACTTCAAGAAGGGCGTCACCGACATCGGCTACGGCCTGCGCCCCAACCATCCCCTGGAGCAGGCGGCCGGCAACAACGGCTATCCGGGCGCGGACGGCAAGCCCAAGGGCGACCCGGGCAAGTCTGCCCCGATAACGTTTGACGAATTCAAGGCCTTCGTTTCCGAGTACACCCTGGACAAGGCGCACGAAATCTCGGGCGTGCCCAAGGACCGGCTGGAGGCGCTGGCCAAGGCCTACGCCGATCCCAAGGTCAAGGTGGTGTCCTTCTGGACCATGGGTTTCAATCAGCACACCCGCGGCACCTGGGTCAATAACATGATCTACAACGTGCACCTGCTGGTGGGCAAGATCTCCGAGCCGGGCAACGGCCCGTTCTCCCTGACCGGCCAGCCTTCCGCCTGCGGCACGGCGCGGGAAGTGGGCACCTTCGCCCACCGTCTGCCGGCCGACATGGTGGTGATGAATCCCAAGCACCGGGAACTGTCGGAAAAACTCTGGAAACTGCCGGCCGGCGTCCTGCCCGACTGGGTCGGCTCCCACGCGGTGAAGATGAGCCGCGACCTGAAGGACGGCAAGATCAACTTCTTCTGGTCCACCACCACCAACAACATGCAGGCGGGGCCGAACATCAACGGCGAGACCTATCCCGGCTGGCGCAATCCCGACAACTTCATCGTCGTCGCGGACTGCTACCCGACGGTGTCGGCCATGTCCGCCGACCTGATTCTGCCCTCCGCCATGTGGATGGAAAAGGAAGGCGCCTTCGGCAACGCCGAGCGCCGCACCCAGTTCTGGCGCCAGCAGGTGAAGGCGCCGGGCGAGGCGAAATCCGATCTTTGGCAGTACATCGAGTTCTCCAAGCGCTTCAAGACCGACGAGGTCTGGCCGGCCGCCATCCTGGACAAGAACCCGGAGTACAAGGGCAAGACCCTGTACGAGGTGCTCTATGCCAACGGCCAGGTGAACAAGTTCCCCCTGGATCAGACCTACAAGGGCTTCGATAACGACGAGTCCAAGGCCTTCGGCTTCTATCTGCAGAAGGGGCTGTTCGAGGAATATGCCTCCTTCGGTCGCGGCCATGGTCACGACCTGGCGCCCTTCGATGACTATCACAAGGCGCGCGGGATGCGCTGGCCGGTGGTGGACGGCAAGGAAACCCTGTGGCGCTTCCGCGAGGGCTATGACTCCTACGTGAAGAAGGGCGAGGGGGTGAAGTTCTACGGCTACCCGGACGGCAAGGCCAACATCTTTGCCCTGCCCTACCAGCCGGCCGCCGAACAGCCGGATGGCGAGTTCGATCTCTGGCTGTGTACCGGCCGCGTGCTGGAACACTGGCACACCGGTTCCATGACGCGCCGGGTGCCGGAACTGTACAAGGCCATGCCGGACGCCTGGATCTACATGAACCCGGAAGACGCGAAGAAGCGCGGCCTGCAGCGGGGCGACGTGGTCAAGGTCATGAGCCGGCGCGGGGAAATCCAGATACGGGTCGAGACCCGTGGCCGCAACAAGCCGCCCGTGGGGCTGGTGTTCGTGCCCTTCTTCGATGAAATGCGCCTGGTCAACAAGCTGACGCTGGACGCGACTTGTCCGATCTCGAAAGAGACCGACTTCAAGAAGTGTGCGGTGAAGGTTGTTAAAGTCTGAGTGGAGAGTGAAGAGTGGAGAGTCGAGAGTATGAATTTCCGCGCCGTTGGCGCGCATGAATTGCTCACGACTCTCGACTCACGACTCTCGACTTCTATCCAAGATCATGGAAGCCAAGCCCGGAAGCATTGCCCGCCGACAGTTCATCTTCGACAGTGCGAAGATGGCCTGCGGCGTCGGCATGTTCGGCCTGGGCCTGGGCTTGTATGCGAAACAGGCGCGGGCGCTGCCGCCGGTGGCGATCCGGCCGCCGGGCGCGGGTGCCGAGGCGGACTTTCTCGGCGCCTGCATTCGTTGCGGCCTGTGCGTGCGCGACTGTCCACCGAAGATTCTGCACCTGGCTCGGCCGGAGGAATCGGTGGCCACCGGCACACCCTGGTTCCTGGGCCGCACCGATCCCTGCGAGATGTGCGAGGACATCCCCTGCGTCAAGGCTTGCCCCACCGGCGCCCTGGATCATGCCCTGACCGACATCACTCAGGCGAGGATGGGCCTGGCGGTGCTGACCGACCACGAAACCTGCCTCAATTTCCTGGGCCTGCGTTGCGATGTCTGCTACCGGGTCTGCCCGCTGATAGACAAGGCCATCACCCTCGAATACCAGCACAACCAGCGCACCGGCCGGCACACGATGTTCCTGCCGACGGTGCACTCGGACAAATGCACCGGTTGCGGCAAGTGCGAGAAGGCCTGCGTGCTGGATCAAGCCGCGATCAAGGTCCTGCCCATCAAGCTGGCCAAGGGCGAGCTGGGCAGCCATTACCGTCTGGGGTGGGAAGAGAAGCAAAAGGCCGGCGAGAGCCTGGTGGCTCCGGATGCCGAGCACCAGTACAACATGCCCGAAGGCATGAAGTACGAGAATGGCAAGGGCCTCTCCGGCGTTCCCTCCGGCAAGGCGGGCAGCACGGTGGACTCCCTGTCCGTGCCCAATCCGGGCAAGGCCGCGGCGCCCGTGGAGGTGCCCCGGAACCTGCCGGGTGGCGGTCTGAGCAACCGCATGAGCGATGAGGCCGCGCGATGAGCACTTCCGATACCGGACGCGAAGCCGTCATCGCCAAGGGCTGGCTGGGCGCCCACAAGTGGCTCCTGGCGCGCCGCTTCTCGCAACTGGGCATACTCGCCCTGTTCCTCCTGGGGCCGCTGGCGGGGGTATGGGTCGTCAAGGGCAATCTCGCCTACAGCCTGACGCTCAACACCCTGCCGCTGACCGACCCCTACGTGCTGTTGCAGAGTCTTGTCACGGGCCATGTGCCGGAGAAGCTGGGACTCATCGGCGTGGCCATCGTTCTCGCCTTCTACTTCCTGGTGGGGGGGCGCGTTTACTGTTCCTGGGTCTGCCCCATGAATCTGCTGACCGATCTGGCGGCCTGGCTGCGGCGCCGCCTCGGCATCAAGGGCAGCGTGCATATGTCCCGTCGCAGCCGGTATTGGATGCTGGCCATGACGCTTGTGCTGGCCGCCTTCAGCGGCAGCATCGCCTGGGAACTGCTGAACCCCGTTTCCATGTTGCATCGGGGCCTGATCTTCGGCCTGGGGGCCGCCTGGACGGTGGTGTTGGTGGTATTCCTGTTCGATCTGTTCGTGATGAGCCGGGGCTGGTGCGGCCATCTTTGCCCGGTGGGCGCCTTCTACAGCCTGCTGGGACGCGTGAGCGTGCTGCGCATATCGGCCACGAAACGCGCCGCCTGCAACGACTGCATGGACTGCTTCGATGTCTGTCCGGAACCGCAGGTGATTCGTCCGGCATTGAAGGGTGCGCCCGATGTGGTCGGGCCCGTGATCCTGGCGGCAAATTGCACCAATTGCGCACGTTGTATTGATGTTTGTTCAAAAGATGTTTTTAACTTCGGCACGCGTTTTAACAACCCGGTCGCAGACCGCGCGCGTTCCATGCCGCAAGACGCTGTGTCAGGTAACTGAAATCCGTATTCTGAAATCATCCTTGGACGTGGAGGGAGCGCCGATCATGAAACAAACCCTGAAAATCTCCGTAGCCGCCGTGGCGGCCTGTCTTGCCGGCCTGGTTTTTGCCGCAGACGATACCCGCTCGATGCGTGGCGCCGATGTCAATGCGTCGGACGGGGCGGCCGAGGTGAAGACCTATGTCGGCAAGCGTCCCGGCACCCAGGCGCCGGTGGCCCGCACCTTCAGCACCCAGCCTCCGGTCATCCCCCACGCGGTGGATAATTTCGACGAGATCAACCTGGAAACCAACCAGTGCCTGGATTGCCACGGCGCCGCAAATTACAAGAAGAAAAAAGCCCCCGAGATCGGCCAGAGCCATTTCCTCGATCGGGATGGAAAGAAGCTGAGCGATGCCTCCGCCCGACGTTACAACTGCGTGCAGTGCCATGCGCCGCAGGTGGACGCGCCGCCCCTGGTGGAAAACACCTTCCAGGGCGACGAGGTCGCAGCGAAGAAGCCGGCCAAGAAGAACTGAAATTGCTCCCCGGTGCCTGGCCGGGGGTTCGAGTGTGACAAGGCCGCCCCGGGGCGGCCTTGTTCTGCCTGCTGGGCCTTGCCCCATGGTGGCTGGAGTCGGGTGATGGGGGGCTTGCGACATAATGGCCGCCCATGGGCTCGAAGTGCCTACAAAGCCGGGCCAATAATCTTCCGGCCCAAGGCGCCCGACTACTTTCTCTCCAGGGCGGCGCGATATTTTTTACCGGAGTCCACGATGTGTCCGACCCACCATAGGGCCAGGAACTCCTGAAGCTCGGCTTTTTCAAAGTTTTCTCTCGTCATGATGTCCGCCGCCAGATATTCAAAGTCGTCGTGCTCGGACATATGCTCTTCGATCAGGGGATAGCCGCAACGGGTGAGCAGCGCTTCCTCGGTCGCGAAGTGTTCGCGCACAAGCGTCATGATTTCATTGAAAATATTCTGGAATTGCTGGTCGTTCTCCGGGCCGGAGTCGGATATGAAATCGGCCAGAGTGTTGCATTTTGCCAAGATGTCTTGGTGCTGATGGTCGAGGATTTCATTTCCCGTACCGTAATTTGAATTCCATCGGACTATATTCGGCATTGCACGTCTCCTGTCTGGTGAGGGGGGCTTGGTCCGTGTAGCGGGCTTACTGTTTGACCGCCTTGACGCCGGCTCCGCGGCCTTCCATGGCGCGCCACATTGCTGCCTGTACGCACATGGAAAACCTCAGCGCCGGCCGGCGGCTCCCTGTCCGGCGAATTCCTCTATGAATCCCAGATTGTCGTTATAGGACTCGCTGGTATCCAGGGCGTTGCCCTTGGGGGTGGAGTATTCCAGGGCCAGGTTGTCGTCGGTGGACAGGAGCTTTTCCAGCGGCACGCCCCGGCTTGCCAGCAAGCGATCCAGATTGGCGGGGGTGAGTGTCAGGGAGTGGCTCACTTCCGACACCGTGAGTTGGGTTTGGCGCAGCAGATCCTTGAACGCTTCCGGTACTTCCGGCTCGCGGGGCTCCGCCGCTTCCTTGCTGGCCACGATCACCCCCTGGTCTCCCACCACGTACAGCCAGACATAGGGAAACTCGGTCCGGATGGAAGCCAGGATCACCGCCACGTCCTGCCGGGTGATGTGGTGCAACTGGGTCCATTGTTGCAGGATGCCGCCAGGCTTCAGGCGTTTGGCCGCCAGTTGATAGAACTCCCGGCTGTAGAGCGAAGCGGCACCGGCGAACCAGATGGAGCTCACCTCCATGGAGATCAGGTCGTAGCTGTTCGGCGTGAGCAAGAGGAAGTTCCGGCCATCGGTGTAATGGGTCTTTACGCCCGGGTGACGGCTGATGCCGTCGTTGACCCTGGTGAAATGCCGGTCGGCGAGCGAGACGATGTCCTTGCTCAAATCCACCACGTCCAGGGATTGGAAGCCGGCTTCCTTCAAGGTGCGGGCGGTCACGCCCGTGCCGTAGCCGATCACCAGGGCCGCTTCCCGGCCTCGAACGTGGAGCAGCGGCGCCGTGGCGAAGCCCAGTTGGGCGCGCATCTCGCCGTGCATCACGTCATTGCCCTGGAATTTGCCGTTGGTGAGCAATATTTTCACGTTTTCGGTGCCGATTCTGCCGTTGGTGACCAGGGTCAGTCCGCCATCCAGGCTCTCGGCGTGGTCAATTACATGCCCCCAGTCCCGGCTGGCGAAATAGACGTTGGCCCCCTTGGACAGGCGGTCATAGTCCAGGCTGGCGGGTTGGATGGCAAATAGCCCTGCCACACCGGCGAGCACCATCCAGACCTCCCCCGCCTTCAGCCGGCTATCCGCCCACCAGAGCAAGAGCGCCGAAGCCACCAGCAAACCGGCCGCCACTTGCACCGAGGGGATGGCGCCCAGGAAGGGCAGCAGAATGAAGCCGGCCAGGAGCGCCCCCACGATGTTGCCCAGGGTATTCACGGCCACGGCGCTGCCCAGGCGCCTGGCCCGGGTTTCGGAATCCTTGCCGGAGCCGGCCAGATTCATGGCCAGGGGATAGGCCATGCCGATGAGCACGGCGGGCGGGAACATCATGAGCCAGCACACGACGCCCCGGATGAATTCCCGCGCGCCGAAGGGGGGCTTGAAGCCGTAATTCTGGTAGGCGGCGAACACGCCCGGCATGTCGTTCCAGGCAAACACGCCGGCCAGCAGCATGGCCGCGAGGCCGGTGATGATACGAGGCAGCCAGACAGCGGGCGGGACGGTGGAATGAAGTACCCTGGGCGCCCACTCGCCACCGATGCCCAGCCCCACCAGCAGGGCGAACAGCATGAGGGAGAAGGCATAGCTGCTGTTGCCCGCCACCACCGCCAGGAGGTGCATGTATTCCACTTCCATCACCAGGGTGACCACGCCCACGAGGAAAAGCACGGCGAAGGTGGCCTTGCGCAAACGCTCGCCCACCGGGTCGTGGCCGTGATCTTCTTCCGCCAGCGAGGACTTGCCGGGTAGCGTCCGGGTGGTGAGCGCCACCAGGGCCACCAGCAAGCCACCCGCCGCGGCCAGGGAGATGGTCCAGCGGATGCCCAGGGTCGGCAGCATGAGGTAACCCGCCAGGAGCGCCCCCAGGGCAGCCCCCAGGGTGTTGGCGCCATAGAGCCGGCCGACGGCCGCCCCCAGCCCCATGCCGTGACGCTCCAGGTCGCTGCCCAGCACCGGCAGGGTGATGCCCATGAGCACCGTGGGCGGCAGGAGCGCCAGCGCCCCCAGGCACACCCGGGCCGCCACCAGGAGGCCGTCATCCGGTTGCAGGCCGGCGCCCAGGTGCACATAGGTTTCCCGCACCAGGATCAGGACGAAGGGCGTGGTGAGGCAATAGAGGCCGATGGCCGCTTCGCAGGCGGCGTAGACCCTGAGTGGCCGCCAGCCCCGGCTGGCCAGGAAGCCGCCGATCCAGGCGCCCAGGGCCATGCCACCCAGGTACACCGCCAGCACGGTGTAGGTGGCGGACGCCATGCCGCCGAACACCAGGGCCAACTGCTTGGAGAACACCACCTCGTACACCAGGCCGATGAAGCCGGAGACGAAGAACATCCAGGTCATGCGCCGCAGATAGCTCCGCTCCAGCGGGTGGGCCGGCGCTTCCGGCTGCACCCTGTCCCAGAGGCCAAGTGGCGACAGGCGACCAGAAGCCCAGGCGCAGAGGCCCAGGGTCGCAAGGCTGAGGACGGGGATCAGGCCGGGAATCCCGTCCAGGGGGGCGGGGCCAAGGCGCAGAACCAGCGCCCAGAGCAAAGTTAGCCCGAAGCCCAGGACCATCACCGCCCGGCGCCGCCTGGCCCCATCCGGTGTCACGGCCATGGCGGCGGACTGAAGCGCCAGGGCGAAAGGCACGGTGGCCACCAGGGCCACCAGATAGGTCTTGCCCTGGGAAAGGGCGGCGAAGGAGACCAGGGCGAGCAGGACGGCGGCCAAAGCACCCAGCCAAAGGCGGCCCTGCCGCTGGGCATTGACCCGGAGCAGGAGCGCCCAGGCGAGCGGCATGAAGGGAAAGGCGTCCCTGGGAATGCCCGCCGGGGGCACTTTGCCGGCCATGGAGCCGGCCAGCGGCGCGAGGTGGTAGGCCAGGGCACCCGCCACCAGCGTCAGGACGACCAGGCGCAGCGTCCCGACCGGCGGCCTTCTGCCGCCCCGCAGCTCCAGACCGTAAAGGACGGCGAAGCCCAGGGCCAGGGCGGCCGGGGCCAGGGCCAGGATGGTTTCCGCGCCGGGCAGGCCCAGCCCACGGGTGGGAAAGCGGTAGGTGGCATCGAGGGCTGCGGCCACCTTATCCAGGGTGAGGGGGTGCAAACCATGGGTGATGTCCGTCGCCGCGCCGGCAAACAGGGCCGTGCTCACCACGAGGATGAGGCCCACAAGCAGGGCCACGGGGCGCATCGTGCCGTTTTCGCCTCGGGCGTGCGAGAGACGCCAGGCCAGGTAGGGCAGACCAGTGACGGCGGCGACCAGGCCGGCCAGCCAAACCCTGCCGTAGGCGGGGTCCGTCAGTTGGCGCGCCAGGAATTGCAGGGAAGGCAGGGGAAAACCCAGTGCCCACAGGGGGCCGGCCATGAGGGGAAACGCCAGGGCGAGCCCCAGGGCAAGCCGCTCGTCCCGTGTCAGATAGGAAATCATCTGCTGAAGCTTCGGTGATCCGGCCCATGCCGGCAAGGATAGGTGCGGAGACAGACCGCGCGAAGCTCGGCATTATGCCCAATTTGGGGTCGGACAAGCATATGGGCAACAAAGAGCCCTCCCGGCCGAAAGGCCGGGAGGGCTTTTCTTCGTGTGGGGCCGGTCCTTCGTTCCGGCTCAGGAGAGCCTTCGGCCGGCCGTGTCGGGATGAATCCCGACCTACTGTTTCGTTGCCTTGATGTCGCCGTCGGCGCCGATGCCCAGCTTGTAGCCCATGGAGACATGGTGGAAGCGGCCGGCGGCGTGGTCGGCGTGGATCGCGACGCCCATCGGGATGACCTTGCCTTCGCCCGGATTCTTGCGCGTGAAGGTCACGGTGTAGCTGTCGCCGCTCTTCGTGCCTTCCGCCTTGACGCCGGCTCCGCCGCCTTCCATGGCGCGCTTGTCGGTTACGCTGCCGTCCACGGCCTTGGCACCCTTGGCGCTCTTCCACTGCATGAGCTCATAGGCGCCGTCCTTGGTGTACTTGGTCTTCTTGTCGTCGGCGCCGGGCATGGTGCGGGCGTCGCTGTGGCAGGTCTGCCAGCAGCCGACCTGGGCACCCTGGCTTACCTTGTCGTTGGCGAACATGACGGCAGCCTTCACCTCGCTGTCCTTGTCGGCCTTGTCCACTGCGCCGGCCGGCGCCTTGAAGGACAGGCGGACGTACAGGTTGTCCTTGTCGTAGGCGGCCTGCACGGTCACCGGGAAGGAGAGGGTCTTGGGGGTGCCCTTGGGCTCCAGGTCGTCCTTGACCATGCGCTTCATGTTGAAGTTCAGTCCGCCCTTTTCCTCGTGGCAGCCGATGCAGGTCTCGCCCTTCTTCAGGCCGGTGGCGCCGCTGTGATCGGACTTCTTGGTGGCCCACTCGATGGGCGTCACGCCGGCGTGGAAAACGGTGACGTCGCGCTTGGGCACCTTGCCCCAGTCCGGAGCGGCGTGGGCCAGTTGGGTGCCGAAGGCAAACAGGGAGCCGAGAACAGCGACGGAAACGGCAGTCATCTTCATGAATTTCTCTCCAAAAAATCGAATGTGTGCAACTGAAAATAGGTGACGAAATCAGTCGTCGTCTTCTTCCTTCATGCCCTTGGGCTTCTTGTGGGCGATGCCCTTGTGGCAGTCAATGCAGGTCTTCTTGTCGGCCTGGGCGATCTTGTGCATCTTCGCGCCGCGCAGCTTCTGCTTTTCCGTATCCATGCCGTCGAAACTGTGGCAGTTGCGGCACTCGCGGGAATCGCTGGCCTTCATGCGCGCCCATTCGTGAGTCGCCAGCTCGAGGCGCTTGGCCTCGAACTTCTCCGGCGTATCAATCGTGCCCATGACCTTGCCGTAGACTTCCTGGCTCGCCTGGATCTTGCGCATCATCTTGTGCGCCCAGTCCTTGGGTACGTGGCAGTCCGAGCAGATGGCGCGCACGCCGGTACGGTTGGAGTAGTGGATGGTCTTCTGGTACTCCTGGTACACGGTGTCACGCATCTCGTGGCAGCCGATGCAGAACTCCAGCCTGTTGGTGGCCTCCATCGCGGTATTGAAGCCGCCCCAGAAAAGAATGCCGCCGATGAAGCCGAACGAAAGCAGTGCCAGCAGCGAATACTTGGCGCTGGGCTGCTTGAGCGCCTGCCATAAACGTTTGAACATGATTCCCCTTTGCCTGATTAGCCTTTGGAAACTGAAGGATATTTGATTGGGCCGTACCTCCTCCTTGATCCAGGTCAGGATTGGATGGGCCACGCCGATAATGCCTCAACTTTTCCGGAAATCGGCGAAAAGAATGCGGAAAGCCGCCTCAAAGGCGGCTTTCCGGGGCGGAGTCCGTTCCCGCAAGGGGCCGGTTCGCGCGTTCCTGTTGGGTAAAACCCGGCCTACGGCGTTTCCTTCCAGCCTCCGCCCAGGGCCTTGAACAGGTCCACGGAAGCGGAGAGACGCGCCTGGCGGTTCCGTAGGGCGCTCTGGGTGGCGTCGTTCGCCGTGCGCTGGGCATCCAGGACTTCCAGGAAGGGCGAGTAGCCGGCCTCGTATCGGGCCTGGGCCAGAGAAAGGCTCTTCTTCGCCGCCTGCACCTGGGCGCCGAGCGCCTCGTCCTTTTCGCCCGTCTGGGTGAGGCTGACCAGGGCATCCTTCACGTCCTTGAAGGCGGATTGCACGGCCTTCTGGTAGCCGGCCAGGGCCTGTTTCTGCTGGGCCGTGGCCTGATCCACCTGGGCGGAGAGGCGTCCGGCGGTGAAGATGGGCAGGGAGAGGCCGAAGCCGGCGGTCCATATCTTCGAGGCGCCGCCGAACAGGCCCGCCAGTTGGGCGCTCTCGCCCCCCAGGTTGCCGGTGAGCGATATGGTCGGGAACAGGGCCGCCTTGGCCATGCCTATGCGCGCGTTGGCCGCGGCCAACTTCTCCTCGGCCTGGCGCACGTCCGGGCGGGCTTCCAACAGCGACGAGGGCAGGCCGGCGGGAGGCACCGGGGGCAGGGGCAGCTTGCCCAGGTCGCCCGCGGGCAATTTCAGCGCCATGTCGCCGACGAGGAGCGCCAGCTGGTGTTCGGCCAGGGCGCGTTGCTGCACCAGGTCCGCCGTCTGGCTCTTGGCCGCGGCCAGCGCGGACTCGGCCTGGCGCAGGTCCAGTTCCGAAGCCAGGCCCGCCGCCAGGCGCGTCCTGGCGATGGAGAATGCCTTTTCCCGGCTCTCCAGGGTGGAGCGGGACGCGGCCACCTGGGCATCCAGGGCGCGCACGGCGATGTAGCCCTGGCTCACCAGTCCGGCCACCGTCAGGCGCACCGTGTCGCGGCCATAGCGGCTGGCCAGTTCGTCGGCCCGGGCGGACTCCCGGCCACGGCGCAGCCGGCCCCAGAGGTCCAGCTCGAAGCTGGTGCCGACGGTCATCTTCATGTCTTCCCGCACCAAAGGGTTGGCTCCGGGAACCACGGTCGTCGTGCTGAGGCGGCTGCGGCTGTCGTTGCCCAGCACGTCAATTTCGGGGAACAGGGTGGAGCCCGCCTGGCGCAGGAGGGCATCCGCCTCTTCCACCCGGGCCACGGCCAGTTGCAGGTCGCTGTTGTTCACGAGCGCCTTGGCCACGATGTCGTCCAGGACCGGATCGTGGAAGAGCTTCCACCACTGTGGATTGAGGGCGGAAACCCCTGCCTCGGCCGGCTTGGAAGCCGGCATGTCGTAGGCGGCGGGAAGATCGGTCGCCGGCCTCTGGTAGTCCGGGCCGACGGCGCAGCCGGAAACGAGGGCCGCAAGGCCCAGGGCCAGGAGATTCATGCGCAAGGTCATGGCTGCTTCTCCTCGTGGGTGCCGTGGTCGACGGCGCCAGCGGGCAGGGCCACCTTGCCCCGGCCCAGCCAGACGAAGAACAGGGGGATGAACAGGGTGGCGATGAAGGTGGCCGCGATCATGCCGCCGAACACGCCGGTGCCCATGGAACGGCGCGCCGCGCCGCCGGCGCCGGTGGCCACCACCAGGGGCACCACGCCCAGCACGAAGGCGAGCGAGGTCATGATGATGGGACGGAAGCGCAGGCGCGCCGCCTCCACCGCCGCTTCCCGCAGTGCCATGCCCTCGGCGCGCTTCTGCGCGGCGAATTCCACGATCAGGATGGCGTTCTTCGAGGCCAGGCCGATGAGGGTGACCAGGCCGATCTGGAAGTAGATGTCGTTGGGCATGGAACGCAGCATGACGGCGGTGAGCGCCCCGAACAGGGCGAAGGGCACGGCCATGATCACCGCCAGGGGCAGGGACCACTTCTCATACTGGGCGGCCAGGATCAGGAAGACCATGATGATGGCGAAGACGAAGGCCTGGACCGAGGAGCCGCCGGTACGCTTTTCCTGGAAGGCCTGGCCGGCCCAGGAGATGGTATAGCCCTCCGGCAGCACGGTGGCGGCGGTCTCCTCGACGATGCGGATGGCGTCGCCGGAGCTGACACCCGGCGCGCCGCTGCCCATGACCTTGGCGGCGAGGAAGCCGTTGAAGCGCTCCACCTGCTCCGGCCCGACCACGGGCTTCACCTTGATCAGGGCCGACAGGGGCACGAGGTTGCCGGCGCCGGAACGCACGTAGACCTTGCCCATGTCCTCGGGCCGGGAGCGGTATTTCTCCTCGGCCTGGATCTGCACCCGGTAGGTGCGGCCCGCCTTGTTGAAGTCGTTCACGTACAGGCTGCCCATGGTGCCCTGGAGGCTGTCGTAGATGTCGGTCAGGGGGATACCCATGGCCAGGGCCTTGGGCTCGTCCACTTCCACCAGGAGTTGGGGCACGGTCGGGCGGTAGAAGGTGTTGATGTTGATGAGTTCCTTCTTCTGTTTCAGAGCCTCGATCAGGGCCTTGATGACTTCGTTCAGGCGCTTGGCCTCGCCGTCGGCCCGGTTCTGCACGTAGAGTTCGAAGCCGCCGGCCGTCCCCAGTCCGCGGATGGGCGGCGGATTGAACACCAGGCCCATGCCGTCGGAGAGGCCCATGCCCCGGCCCATGAACTGTTTGGCCAGGTCTTCGGCCTTGTCCTTGCGCTCGTCCCAGGGCTTGAGGTTGATGAACATGGAGCCGGCGTTGGTCTTGTTGCTGCCGCCGATGAAGTCAAAGCCGCCGATGAGGAAGGCGTGTTCCACCGCGGGTTGCTTGAGGATGAAGTCGCGGAACTCGCCGCCGGTCTTGGCGGTGCGGGCAAGGGTGGCGTTGTCCGGCAACTGGATGCTGCCGATCAGGTAGCCCTGGTCCTCGGCCGGCACGAAGCTGCCCGGCACCAGGCGCAGCAGCACGGCGCCGGCCGCGATCACCAGGACGAATACCAGGGCGCCGATGATCTTGTGGCTCAGGATGCGGTTTACCACCCGCAGGTAGGACGCGGTGAAGCTGGCGAACAGCCGGTTGAAGGGCTTGAAGATGGGGGCTTCCTTGTGGCTCGGCTTCAAGAGCAGGGAACACAGGGCCGGGGTGAGCGTCAGGGCCACCACGCCGGAAATCACCACCGACACGGCCACGGTGACGGCGAACTGCTTGTAGAGCTGGCCGGCGATGCCGCCGAGGAAGGCCACGGGGATGAACACGGCGCACAGCACCAGCACGATGGCCACCACCGCCGAGGACACCTCGCGCATGGCCTCGACCGCCGCCTCGTGGGGCGCGAGCTTCTGCTCCGCCATCAGGCGTTCCACGTTCTCCAGGACCACGATGGCGTCGTCCACCACGATACCGATGGCCAATACCATGGCGAAGAGGGTCAGGGTGTTGATGGAGAAGCCGAACAGCCACAGGCCGGCGAAGGTGCCGATCAGGGACACCGGCACCGCGACCATGGGGATGAGGGTGGCGCGCCAGCTCTGCAGGAAGACGAATACCACCAGCACCACCAGGAGTGCGGCCTCCGCCAGCGTGTGCGTGACTTCCTTGATGGAAGCCTTGACGAAACGGGTGGTGTCGAAGGGGATCATGTATTCCACGCCCTTGGGGAACTTCTTCTTCAGTTCCTCCATCTTGGCGCGCACCCGGTCGGCCGTCTCCAGGGCGTTGGCCCCCGTCTGGAGCATGACCCGGATACCTACCCCCGGGCGGCCGTCCACGTTCACGAAGGCGTCGTAGGCCTGGGCGCCCAGCTCGATGCGCGCCACGTCCTTCAGGCGCAGGACGCCGCCGGGGCCGTCGGAACGGAGCACGATGTTGCCGAATTCCTCGGGCTGCACCAAGCGGCCCTTGGCGACCACGGTGTAGACCAGTTGCTGGTCGGCGGGGCTCGGGTCCTGGCCGATCTTGCCGGCGGCGAACTGGGCGTTCTGGGCGCGGATGGCGCCGGCGATGTCGCTGGTGGTGATGCCCAGCTGGGCCATGCGCTCGGGCTTCAGCCAGATGCGCATGGAGTAGTCCTGGGCGGCGAAGATGCCCGCGTCGCCCACGCCGGTCAGGCGCTTCAACTCGTCTACGATGTTGATGGAGCCGTAGTTGGACAGGAACAGCCGGTCCACCGACGCGTCGGGCGAGGTCAGGACCACGGCCATCAGGATGTCCACGGAACGCTTCTGCACCACCACGCCGTTCCTGCGCACGTCGTCCGGCAGGCCCGGTTCGGCGGCCTTGACCCGGTTGCTGACATTCACCGCCGCCATGTCGGCGTTGGTGCCGACCTCGAAGGTGACCGTGATGGTGAGCGAGCCGTCGGCCGCGGCCGAGGAGTTGAAGAATGCCATGTTCTCCACGCCGTTCAACTGTTGCTCGATGGGGGCCGCGACCGTCTTGGACAGGGTCTCGGCACTGGCCCCGGGGTAGTTGGCGCTGATGATGACCGTGGGCGGCGAAATCTCCGGATACTGGGCGACGGGCAGGATGCGCGCCGCCAGGATGCCGGCGATGACGATGACGATGGAGATGACCGAGGAGAAGATCGGCCGGTCAATGAAGAAGCGTGAGGAGGCCATGGCTTGGGGGCAGAGGTCTGGGCGGTTGTCGGGTTACGCTGCGCTAACCCGACCTACGGCTTGGCTGCCGGTGCGCCGGGAGCGGCCGGACCGCCGCCGGGTTTCTTCTCGGTGACCGGGGAGCCGGGGCGGACCTTGATGAGGTTGTCCACGATGATCCGGTCGCCGGCCTTCAGGCCGCCGAGGACGACCCAGTCCTTGCCCCGCCATTCGCCCACCGTCACGGGCCGCACTTCGGCCTTGTCTCCGGCACCCACGACGTAGACGAAGCGGCCGGCATCCGACTGCATGATGGCCGTCTGGGGCACCAGGAACACGCCGTCCCGGTTGCCGCCGATGACCCGGGCGCGCACGAACTGGCCCGGCAGCAGCCTGCCTTCGGCGTTGTCGAATTCGGCACGCAGGGCCACCGTGCCGAGCTTGGGATCCACGGCGCTGGCGGCGAAGTTCAGGTGGCCTTGCGTGCCATAGCTGGAGCCGTCCGCCAACACCAGTTCCACGGCCTTCACCGTGCCGGGGCTGACCCGTCCGCCGGGAAGGCGCGCGATCTCGCTGTCAGACAGGCTGAAGCGCACCCACAGGGGGTTGAGTTGAACGATGGTGGTCAGAAGGCTGTCCGCGCCGGCCGACATCAGGGTTCCTTCCGAGCGCGCCGCCCGACCGGACATGCCGGCCACCGGCGCCGTGACCGAGGTGTAGGACAGGTTCAGTTCGGCGTCCTTCACCTTGGCTTCCGCGCCTTGCAGGCTGGCCTGGGCCACCGCCGCGTTGGAGCTGGCGTCATCGAACTCCTTCTGGCTGATGGCCTGTTGCGCCACCAGGCCCTTCAGGCGGGCCATTTCCCGGCCGGTCTGTTCGGCTCTGGCCTTGGCGTCGGCCAGGCCGGCCTTCGCCTGCGCCAGGGCGATCTCGAAGGGCGCGCGGTCAATCTGGAACAGGGACTGCCCCGCCTTGACCGCCGAGCCTTCCTGGTACAGGCGCTTCATCAGGATGCCGCCGACGCGGGCGCGCACTTCCACTTCCCGCGAGCCTTCGGTCTGGGCGGTCACCTCCACGGTGGCCGGCAACTGGGTCGGCCTGGCCGTCAGGAGCGCCACCGGCATGGCGGGTGGCGCGGCGGGTGGCGCCGCGTCGCCGCCGCCGGAACAACCGGCCAAGAGGGCGCTCATCAGGAGGGTAGCCGCGAACAAGCCGGCGCCCGGGACGGCCCGGGAACGAAGGGGGTGAGAAGGCAAATGGGGGTGCAGATTCATGTCAGGCTCCGCGATTGCGAATTGCCGCACATTATATACATGCAGGAGTGAATGTATAATTCCGTCAGAGAAAATACCCGATTAAATCTTTCAAGAATAGCGGTCATGCGCAGAACCAAGGCGGAAGCCGAACAGACCCGGCAGAGCATCATGGAAACGGCACGCGGGCTGTTCGCCGAGCGGGGCGTGGCCCGCACCTCCCTGGATCAGATCGCTCAGGCCGCCGGCCTGACCCGGGGCGCCATCTACTGGCATTTCGCCAACAAGGCCGAACTGTTTACCGCGCTGCGCGATGCCGGCCTGCTGCCGCTCTTCCAGGGCATGGGGCAGATGCTGCGGGAAGAAGCCTACGGCGACCCGCTGAATGCGGTGGAGGAGGGCCTCCTGCACATCCTGCACGGCCTGGAGACGGAAGCCGGCACGCGCGATACCTTTTCCCTCATCAGCCTGAAGTGCGAATACGTGGGCGAGTTCCGCGGGGTGCTGGCCAGCGTGCTGCCGCGGAGCGAGGAATGGGTGGGGAAGATCAGGGCGGCCTACCGGGAAGCCCAAAGGCGGCAGTTGCTGCGTCCGGGCCTGGACCCGGACATGCTGGCTCTGGAAAGCCAGGCCTTCGTGTTCGGCCTGATCCGGCTCTGGCTCATGGACGAGTCCGGTGCCACCCTGCGCGGCAAGGCCGAGGCCATGATCCGCTGCCACGTGGCGACGAGGCGGGCCTGAGAGCAGATTAAACCGCAGAGCAACCGTGTTTGGTGTCAAGCGATTTTGGGGTTCCATGGGGAGTTGTATTTGACCATGGCGTTCATGATGGTGAGGAGTTTGCGCATGCAGGCGACGATGACGACCTTGGGGGGTTT
>JAQTNA010000023.1 GCA_028714035.1 Rhodocyclaceae bacterium | reverse complement strand
ACTGGCTACCGTAGGGAACCAGGTGAGCCTCACCCATGAGACCGACTTCCAGCCCCAGTTGCGAGGACTGAATGACGGCTGCGAACACGCTGCGCGGATCGCAGTCACCCAGCTTCGGGGTCATGCGGAACGCGGTCAGCGCGATACGTGCCATGCGGTCGGGGTTGATATGCTTGGGCAGGGCGCGACCGATCTCACCTGCAAACTTTTGCAGCATCACCGGGAAAGAGTCCGGCTTCTTTGTCGCGTCACCGTTGCCGGCGTCCTTGTTGATATTCCTGAGAGCCTGGAGGGCCATGGTAGTGCTCCTTCTCGATCTGGATGAGAAAAGGCGGGCGCACCATGGCCCCGGCGGGGCATGAAGTGCTCCCGCCTGGGATGTCGGGGTTACCCCCGGTTGAGGTGAAACGAATTTATTCGCCGAGCTCGAAATTCGCAGCCCAGCGCGGCAGGTTGATCTCTTCGATCTCCCCGTTCGGCTGGTAGGCCGGCCAGCGGTTGTTCTCGCGGCACCATTGAAGCAACTGGAGTGCGGCCCGATACTTGGCACGACCCGTTTCGATCATTTCCTCGCTCGCCTTGTAGGCAGCCACCGCGAACGGGGCTTCCTTCTCGACGGCGATGAAATAGAACGGAGCGGTCATGCCGGTAATGGCCTTGACCCCATCCTGATAGAACGCGGCCTGCACGTCGTAGCCAAGGCTGGCAATCGAGCGCGCAAAAGCGTCCGTCGAGGCATCGCAACACGTCTTCACGTCCACGATGCCGGTGATGGTGTCATCCGCCACCGCCAGGAAGTCCGGGCGGCACTTGCACTCGATACTGGTTTCAGGATCACGCCAGAACCCGGACATCTCGGCCATGCCGTTGGACAGCTTTTTGGCCGCGCCGGCGTGACAGCGCACCAGGTACGCCATGCTCTGGATCGCCGCCATCTGCTCTGGCTTGAGGAGGGTCTTGGCATCGTATAACTCGACGAGAACATCCTCACGGAAGCGACAAGCGCCCGCACCGTCTGCCGCCTTGATGGCGGCTTTAAGTTCGTCCTTGCCCAGAGCTTCCTTGCGAACACCAAGGATCTGTGCCGCAGTCCTGTAGTCTTCAAGCGACTGTAGGGTGCCGACCAGCTTCTCCTGGGTGATGGCAGCAATTTCCGCCGCCACATCCTCTTTGAAACGGTAGGTGCCCAAACTGTCCGCCGCCCTGATGGCGGACTTGAGGTCGTCCTTCTTCATCCTGGCAGTTGCCACACCAAGCACTTCCGCCGCACACCTGAGATCGTCCAGCGACTGGAGTGTGCCTTGGAGCTTCTCCTGGGTAAGGGCAGCCATCTCGGCCTGCACATCGTCCTTGAAGCGACAGGCGCCCTCTGTGTCCGCCGCCTTGATGGCGGCTTTCAGTTCGTCCTTGGTCGGCACGCCGTAAGCGATCCCCAGCTTGTCGGCCGCAGCCTTGAAGTCGTCGAGCGATTCCAGGGTACCTTCCAGCTCGGCCTCGTCCACCACCGCGTACTGGTCGCCAAATTCCTTCGGCTCCAGAATTGCGGCATGAACCGCAGTGCCGAACGCCATTGCCGGCGTCGGAACAGGCGGATTGGAGACATACTCCTGGAAGTGGGCCGGCGAACGCATGATGCGCACCAGCCCGGAATGGCCCACTGCCATATCGCCATGGTATTGCTCGGCCGGCAGGCCGGGAACCATCGTATTGATTTTCATGTTGCCTCCTGGGAATGACAAACCCCCAGGAGACACGCCACCCCTTGCGGGATGAAAGCATCCCACGGGGGCGATTGACGAAAGCGCCGACTGCTCGGCACTGGATGATTCAGGTCCGCGGTTACAGGCCAAGCGCCCGGATGACCGGACGGCTGATAACCCAACCGGAAACGCAGCAAGCGATGATGATGAGTACCATGTTGCCTCCATGATGAAAAAGCGGAGGCACCACGCCCCTTGCGGAGGCTTGACGCCCCCGCGGGGATGAAAAAAACGATTCGTTTCGTTATCAGAGCAGATCGAAATCCGGCAGCAGATTCGGCGACAGACTCGGGGCCGGATTGAGCGCCGCTTTGGGCCGCCTGGTTCGGCGCTTTGGCTTGCTTGCCGCCTCGCGCTCCACCTTGATTCGGGCTGCCTTCTCCTCGGCCTTCTCCTCAATCTGGGCGAACGTACCCCCCTTACGCATGAAGGTCGGGGTGTTGAGTCCGGCCCATGGGTCAGAGGTCTTGTCGGGCGCCACTGTCGGCACCTTCGGTTCGCTCGTGGTGTTGGCAATACCGGGTTTTGCACCCTTGTCGGCGGTCGAGAACCGCCGGACAACCGACCATAGCGCCGAAACGCCGGCCCTGGTGCCTTGTATCGCCATCCAGAACGACCCGAGAAGGGCCGCGATGAGGACTATCTTTTCCATGCTGAGTCTCCGGTTAGATCAAGAAAACACGGAGACACCTTGCCCATGGGGACAAACGATGTCCCCGCGGGGTTGGAAAACAGGTCAATAGATGCTGCCTGGAATGCTTCTTGAGATACTTGATGCTGATTGTTTTGCCAGTCCCCAGCTAGGACTCATTCGGCGGCCATAGGCTCGTCGGATAGTATGGATGATTCTCCACCAGCGCTTTTGCGGACACAACTCGTAAACAGGTCGCTTTGGTGCGCTTTTTTGCCGTACTGGCCTCATTCCGTTTCGTAGCATCGTGAATCATCCCATGCACATTCGGAGAGCCCCGTGGACATCGGCACCCAGCGCACCGCCAACACACCAGCCAAGCGCACCAGTGGTGGCGGCACCCAGAAAAGCCACCCCTATTTCCCTCAAAAGGTCGTTCTCCAGTCGCTTCATGCCCAGAGGGTCTTTGAACGGGGTTTTGAGGTCTGCGCTGGCTCATTCTTCATCCTCGCCATCGTCTTGCCCACTTTGGCCACCAAAGAGCAGGCGCTGGAGGCCCAGGGGATGGCGGACGAACGCTTCAACAGCGCATTCCGTGAGCTTGGCGCCGAGGCCGAACGGCTTGCGCAACTGGCTGAGTCCCACGGAATTGACATGGCAAGCGTGGGCATGGCCTACACCGCTCCCCAGGAGTTTTCGGCCGAAATCACCTCCCCGAATGCGGTGCGGTATGTCGCACTAATCCGCGAATTCGACAAGCTGGTGGCCAGCTTCGACGTGCTCTTCCTGTCCGGCGTGATGCCCAACGCGGACTATTCATTGCAGATTTACGAGTGGAAACGAAAGCTGCTTCGCCTGGCCGGCGACATCCGCAAGATTTCCGGTCGTGCCATGGCCAGTGCCCGTCGCAAAGACGTGCCGATCCCCAGCGAATTGGCGCCCGCCGCCGTGGCTGACTCGCAACCGGCTGAACCGCAGTCACCAAGCACCCCTGTGGCCGTACCCGAAGGCGAGCCGCCTGCCGTTGCCACGCCTGCCCCGATCTCGCCGCGCAAGCGCCGTGCAGGCGCCCCGGCCTCCATCGAAGCTGACGCCTCCGCCGTCGCCGCGCCGGCAGTGGTCACCTGACCCTGAATCGCCAACAGGAACGTAGGGCATCGGCGACTGCCAACGGGCGATCCTGGCCTGCCCAGGCACCGGCAAGACTCGTGTCCTCACGGAGCGGGCCGCGCAGATTATGGCGCAAGCCTCAGAAGCCCACCTCTGTGCGGGGAGTCAGCGAAATGGCGTCCAAGTGTGCGCTTTTGGCACAGGTTACGACACCCGCCTCTGTTTCAATTTAGCCCACGAGAGCAATCAACCGGACATCAACCAAGTGCAGCGGGAAGCAAGGGGAAGAGTGATCGTGATCAGCACCACACAAAAACTCCTTCTGCGCATCGAGGAGGTTTCAGAAACTGTCGGGTTCAGTCCGGCCACAATTTACCGGCGCATGAAAAGCCGCACCAATCCGTTCCCGGCGCCGGTCAAGGTGTCCGACCAGGCGGTGCGCTGGAGAATGACAGACGTTCAGGCGTGGGTATCCGCCCTGCCTACGACAACCGAAATCAGGAACGAGGGGGCATGAGAGTTTCCAGCCGCTCCCCCCAAAGGTGGAAGGCATTCTTGCGCTCACCCAGGTATTGCTGCCGCTGATACACCCCTTCGATGCCGCGACGAGCATGGCCCAGGCACGCCTCTATCACGTGGGAATCAACGCCAAGGTCTCCCATGCGGCTGGCCATGGTTCTGCGCAAATCGTGAAGGCGCCACGGGCCACCGGAGAGCAACAAGGCCCCGAAATGCTTGGTGCTCCGGGCCCGGTGCACGGTGCTTATCCGATCTCCCACAAGTTTTCGCAGAAACTCATCTGACACTGGTTGCCCCTCCCAATTCCCGGCCAGCAGCCAGCCTGACTCCGCAAATCCCAGCAACACCCGGCACCAGCGCACCGCGAATGGCGACAAATGCACCAGTCTGGCGACGCCTGTTTTTGTGATTTCCGGCCGGAGCTTCCACTCCCCGGCGTCCAGGTCCAAATCCTGTACCGTGGAAAGCCGCAATTCCCCCACTCGCGCCCCGGTGGCCAGAAGGATCCAAAGGGCTGCCTCGATGCGCAAAGGAAGGTGCGCGGCCGGCATCTTGTGCGCCAGTTCCGCAATCTCTTCCCAGGAAAGGTTTCTCGACCTCGCCATGGAACGGGCGCCCACATCTGCCGCCCTGAGCCCGGCGACAGGATCAGCCGGCACGATCTGGCGCCGCATACCCCACGCCCACAAGGCCCGGCACCAATACAGGGTTTTGGTTGCCTTGGCCGGCGCCCGCCTGGCCACGTCCTCAATCAGTGCAACCATCTGGGCATGAGTTACCGTGGCGGCAGCCTGTTCCCCCAGGGTTGCCAGCAGATCGTGCTCCAGATCCCCGAACACCTTGGCGCCTTTATCCCGGTGTCGAACCGCCAGCACCGCATCGCGCCAGGATTCCGCCATCTGTCTCACGGTCAAAGCATCTGGCATACATCCCACATGGCGGGAAGGATCGCGCCCGCTGGCCAACACGACCCGTGCCTCGTCCCGCTTCGCCCGCGCCTGCGCCAGCGACACCGCCGGGTACGGCCCAAGGTTCAGCCGCCGCGCCTTTCCGCCCCAGGTATAACGCCAATACCACGAACGCGCCCCACCGCCGTCTGCCGGCATGAGCCGCAGCCACAGACCGCCCCCGTCCCCCAGGTTCTGTTCCTTGTCGCTCGGCCGGACGGCCCGAATGGACCGATCCGAGAGCTTGTTTTCCGCTGCCACTGACGCCTCCTACGGTACGCGCTACGGTACGCCGTGTAGTGCGCTTGATTGGTGTGACGTGAGTCTAGCTGATATTGGATGATAAACGCAACGTACTGTTTTTATAATACTTTACGCTTAGTTGATGCGGATTGATTTCCGTTGATTGATGGTGCCCGGAACCGGAATCGAACCGGTACGCCTAACGGCGAGGGATTTTAAGTCCCTTGTGTCTACCAATTTCACCATCCGGGCATACCGTGTCCGGCGGAGCGGTGCTCGCGCCTCATGGCCGAACACCGAACCGAACCGGCAAGCGCCCGATTGTACCTCAGCCGATCCGCAGCGAGGCGTCGGCAACCGCTCAGGCGGCGCGACGGCGTGCCAGGCGGGCGGCCCCGGCGGCGATACCCAGGAGTGCGAAACCGGCGGGTTCGGGCACATGGCCGCCATCACCGGGGTTGCCGTCGCCCACCGGCACCGCGGAACCCTGGAGCCAACCGCTGCCACTCGTACCCCAGAGGAAGCGCACGTCGGAGATGTCGGATTCCTTGAGCGTCCCGGTAACCTTCATCTTGAAGGTCAGGGAGTCTTCCACGAAGGGGTACTGGGAGCCGTTGATCTTTCCCGGGAGCGTCTTTCCGCCGACGATGCCGTAGTTGGGACTGGAATTTCCCTCTTCGAAGCTGTCCCCACCGAATTCGCCGTTGAAACCCGTCGTCGCCAGGCCATAGCTCGCGGCCAGGCGGGGATGCTCGGCCAGGGAATCCGTCCAGGAACCGGCCAGGCTCTTGGTGTCATCATATTTCGAACCACTCACCCAGAGATCGCTCGTATCGGTGGGATTGGCCGGCGAATACGGATAGATCGGACCCAGGGCGATGGACTGGAGGCTGAGCCTTGCGGAACCGGCGATATCGAACAGGATGCCGGTCAGGGCATCGCCCTGGTCGGTGGTCACGCCCGTGGTGTTGATCAGCGTCAGGGTCAGGATGTTACCCACCAGGCTGATGTCCGCCTCGGCGGATTGCCCGGCGTGCCGGGTTTCCGCGTTCGTGCCGGAAGCGATGTAACTGACGCCTGCCTGCGCCGGAATGCTTGCCAAGGCAAGGCCAGAGGCGGCTAGGAGACTCAGGGCCAGCTTCTTGGTCGCGGATTGGCGGCTGGCGGAAAGTGTCTTCGAGGTCGTGTTCATGGCGTTAGGCACCGGTTGATTGGGTGATGCCTAAGTTACGCGACGACCGATTTTCCTCCCGTGACGGAATTCACACCCCGCCCATGGGGTGATCTGAAACTAGCCACGAACTGCCAACAAAGTCACACTTTGACGATCTCCCAGGCGAAACGGAGGATCAGTGCGCTCACCACCAGGAGGAAGATGCCCCGGATGAAGCCGCTGCCATGGCGCAGGGCGAGATGGGCACCGGCCTGGGCGCCGATCACATTGCACACCGCCATCACGATCGCGACGGAGACCATGACCTGGCCGTGAGGCAGGAAGTAGGCCAGGGCCGCCAGGTTGGTGGCCGCATTCACCACCTTGGCGGCGACGGAGGCGTGCAGGAAATCGAAACCGAAGAAACGGACGAAGAGAAAGATCAGGAAGCTGCCGGCGCCCGGCCCGAAGAAGCCATCGTAGAAGCCGATGGCGGCGCCAAGCAGAAGCGCATAAACCATTTCCCGCCGCCCGGCATACGCGGGACGGTGCAGGCTGCCGAAATCCTTGCGCCAGAAGGTGTAGCCCGCGGCCCCGATCAACAGCATCAGGATCAACGGTCTGAGAAGATTCCGCGGCAGCCACGACACAACCATCGCGCCGAGGTAGGAAAACAGGACGGCGGCGAAGGCCGCATAGAGGGTCGCGCGCCAAGGCACGGATACCTGGCGCATGTAGCGCCCGGTGGCACTCAGGGTGCCGACGACGGAGGCGCTCTTGTTGGTGCCGAAAATGGTCGCCGGCTCCGCGCCGGGCACGAGGGTAAACAGGGCCGGGATCTGTATCAAGCCGCCGCCGCCCACCACCGCATCCACGAACCCCGCCAGCAGGGCCGCGAATGCGAGGAGGATCAGGGAGAGATCAGCCAAAGACCGAGAACCTGCGTGTTGAGCCTTAGGATGGGGTGAGCGAAGCGAACCTCATCACCTGCGGCCTGAAAACTCCCGACGATTACGGCAACACCTTGTCCATCACGACCTTCACGCCCTTGGCGCCGGGCTTTACCGACTCGACCGAGCCTATGAGGTCGCCCGGCTTGGCGATGGCGTCGCCGGACTTGGAAACCCGCGCCTCGACGCGCACCTCGGGGAAGCCGGACAGTTTCAGCTCCGGGCTCATGGCCGAAGAATCGTCCAGGGTGAACGCGAGCGGCAGGTCCGAGACCTTGGCCCGGACCACCGCGAGCGGCATGCGCGGACCTTGCAGCGCCTTGGCGAAGACGAAAACCGTATCGCCGGGCGCGGCCTTGGCCTTGAGCGCCGCGGCCAGTTCCACCTTGCCCGTGATGCTCGCGGCGGCCGCCGGCTTGGCGGCAGCGGGCTTCGCCTCTTCGCCGCCCGCCACGGGCGCGCTCTTCTCGCCGCCCGCCGCCATGCCCCCGGGCGCGCCGCCCATCCTGGCCCTGGCCTCGGCGATGCCGGAGTTGAGGTTCTTCGCATCCTCGGAGCCGGGCGGCACCTGCTTCAGGAGCCGCTCCCAGTAGGCGATCGCCGCCGGGTAATCGGCGCGGTAGAAGGCGCCCGTACCGGCGAGCACCAGTCCCTGGGGATTGTCCGGGTTCTGTTTCAAGACCTCGTTCAGCAGGGCGAGCGCCTTGCCCTCGATCCGGCCGTCGGTCCTGTAGGCGGCGAGTTCCACCTTCTCCAGCATCAGGGCCGGCTCCTTGTCCATGGAGGGGCCGACCCGGCCGTAGGCCTTCTCGGCGTCGTCGTAGCGGCCGAGCGCCTTGTAGCTTCGGCCGAGCATGAGCCAGCCCTGGGTATTGTCCGGATTCTTTTCCAGCTTCGCGGCCAGGGCCGCCGCCATTTTCTCCAGGTCAGCCATGTTCGGTGCGCCGTTGCCGTCACCGTGCCCACCCTGGGCCGCGGGAGCCGCCGCCTCGGGGGACAGCGCCGCCGGATTGCCCAGCACGAAATAGAGCGGCAGGGAAACCAGGGGCAGCACCAGCAGCAGCGCCAGCGCGGTACGGGACACGCCCCGGGGCGCCGGCGCCTCGGCCGCCGGCTCGCCATCGGCTGCGTCCTCCAGCACCCGCCGTTCCAGTTCTTCCCGGGCCACCCGGTAGTCTTCCTCGGACAGGGAACCGGTCTGGCGGTCTTTCTCCAGTTCGGCGAACTCGTCCCGGTAAATGGCGGCGTTGATGGCCCTTCGGCTCGCCGCGACCGTGGTACGCCGACGCAGCAGGGGCCAGGAAAGGACGGCGATGGTCAGGGCCAGGAGGATGCCCGCGGCAATCCAGAATATCAGTGTGGGATTCATGCCTTGTCCCCCGGTTCACGCAACAGGGCCTCGGCCCTCGCCCGCTCCTCGTCAGAGAGTTTTTCTTCCGGAACGCTCGCGCTCCGACGTTTGAGAAAGAGCGCCAGGCCCGCCACGCCTCCGGCCAGCAACGCGAACGGACCGAACCAGAGCAGCCAGGTGGTGGGTTCCATGGGCGGCCGGTAGAGCACGAAATCGCCGTAGCGGGCGACCAGGTAGTCCTTGATCTCCTGGTCGGTCTTGTTTTCTTTCACCAGTTGCCGCACTTCCACGCGCAGGTCTTCCGCCAGGGAGGCGCGGGAATCCGCAAGGGTCTCGTTCTGGCAGACCAGACAGCGCAGCTCCTTGCTGATGGAGAGCATGCGCGCCTCCGTCGCCGGATCGGCCGCCATGGGTTTGGCTTCCCCGGCCCGGACGGGCGCGGAGAGCATGAAGCCGAGTAACAGAGTCAGGTAGAGGATTGCGCGCATATCAGGGTTGCTTTTCCAGTTTTTCCACCAGCGGCAGGATCGTCTTCTCCAGCGCTTCGGACGTGATCGGGCCGATCTGCTTGTAGCGGATGACGCCCGCCTTGTCTATCAGGTAGCTTTCCGGCACGCCATAGACGCCGTAATCAATGCCCACGCGGCCGGTCACATCCAGCGCCACCGCGAGGTAGGGGCTGCCGTGCTGGGCCAGCCAGGCCGTGCCCCGGCTCTTCACCAGGGCCAGTTCCTCGTCCGGCGCGAACTTCCGCCCGCCCAGCTCGTCATCGCCGCGCACTTCCTTGTAGCTCAAGCCGACGATGGGCAACTTGTTCTGCCGCGAGAAAGCCACCAGCAGCGGGTGCTCCTGACGGCAGGAGATGCACCAGGAGGACCAGACATTGAGCAGCCAGACCTTGCCCTTCATGTCCTTGGGCGAGAAGTTCTTGTCCCCGGTCAGTTGGGGCACCAGGAAGTCGGGGGCGGGCTTGCCGACCAGGGGCGAAGGCACTTCGTGCGGATCGCGGTTCAGGCCGATGGCCAGAAACACCACCAGCACCAGGAACAGGGCCAGGGGGATGAGAAATCGCTTCAAGATGCTGCTCCTTCCGACGCCACGTTGGACTTGCCCACCCGCACCCGGTAACGTTTGTCCGAGGCGGCCAGCAAGCCGCCCAGGGCCATCATCAGGGTTCCGATCCAGATCCAGTCCACGAAGGGCTTGTAATACACCCGGACGCTCCAGGCGCCGTCGCCACCTTCCAGCGGATCGCCCAGGGAAACATAGACATCCCTGGTCAGGCCGGGATCAATGGCGGCCTCGGTCATGGGCATGGCCGACGAGAAGTATTCCCGCTTTTCAGGTTGCAGCACCTTCAGGACCTGGCCGCCCTGGGTGAGTTCCAGGTCGCCGCGGGATGCCCGGTAATTCGGGCCCGGCACCTTGTTCACGCCCTTGAAGCGCAGGACATAGGGGCCGGCCTGCACGGTATCGCCCGGCGCCATGCGCACATCCCGCTCGGTCTCGTAACCCTTGACCATGACGATACCCAGGAGCGTGGCGGCCATGCCCAGGTGGGCAAGGTGCATGCCCCAGAAGGAACGCGGCGGACGCCCGGATTTCAGGCGTTCCCTGATCTGCACCGCCGTGGCGGCAATGATCCAGACCACCAGCACCAGACCCAGGGCCACGCCCGGCGACCAGGCGCCGGGAAGGAAGGACAGGCCCACGCCGATGACGAGGGCGGCGCCGAAGGCCGCGCCCAGGCGCTGCGCGATGGCCTTCACGGAGGCGTGTTTCCAGCGCGCCAGCGGCCCGACCACCATGAGGAACAACAGGGGCACCATGATGGGCGCAAACACGGCGTTGAAATAGGGCGGGCCGACGGACAGCTTGCCCAGGTTGAGCGCGTCAATCAGCAGGGGATAGAGCGTGCCCAGGAGCACGGCGCCCGCCGCGACCAATAGGAGCACGTTGTTCACCAGCAGCAGGCTTTCCCGGGACATCAGGCCGAAACTGCCGCCCAGGCTGACCTTGGGCGCGCGCCAGGCAAACAGGGTGAGGGAGGAGCCCACCACCACCGCCAGGAAGATGAGAATGAAGATACCGCGCTTGGGATCGGCGGCGAAGGCGTGCACCGAGGTGAGCACGCCGGAGCGCACGAGGAAGGTGCCCAGCAGGGAAAGAGAGAAGGCGGCGATGGCCAGCAGCACCGTCCAGTTCTTGAAGCTGCCCCGCTTCTCCGTCACCGACAGGGAGTGGATCAGGGCCGTGCCCACCAGCCAGGGCATGAAGGAGGCGTTCTCCACCGGATCCCAGAACCACCAGCCGCCCCAACCCAGTTCATAGTAGGCCCACACGGAGCCCAGGGAGATGCCGCAGGTCAGGGAAATCCAGGCCGCCGTGGTCCAGGGCCGGGACCAGCGCGCCCAGGCCGCGTCCAGACGCCCGGACAGCAGGGCGGCGATGGCGAAGGCGAAGGCCACGGAGAAGCCGACGTAGCCCATGTAGAGCATGGGCGGGTGTATCGCCAGGCCCGGATCCTGGAGCAGCGGATTCAGGTCGCGGCCCTCTTCGGCTCCCGGCAGGAGGCGCGCGAAGGGATTGGAAGTCGTCAGGACGAACAGCAGGAAACCGGAGGCCACCAGGCCCAGCACGCCCTGGACCCGAGCCACCATGTCCTCCGGCAGGCTGCGGGAAAAGGCCGCCACCGCCACCGACCACAGGCTGAGCATGAGCACCCAGAGCAGCAGCGAGCCCTCGTGCCCGCCCCAGACGGCGGAGACGCGATACACCATGGGCAATTGGGAATTGGAGTGCTCGGCCACGTAGAGCACGGTGAAGTCGTTGCCTACGAAGGAAGCCGTCAGGCAGGCGAAGGATACGGCCACCAGCACGAACAGGGTCAGGGACGCGGGCCGGGCCAGGGCGATCCATCCCGGCATGCCCCGCTGAGCCCCCACCAGCGGCAGGATGCCCTGCACCAGGGAGACGAGCAGCGCCAGAATGAGGGCAAAAGTGCCGATTTCAGGGATCATGCCGGATTCCTCGATTGATTGCTCGCCATCTGGCTGGCCAGGATGTACAGGTGTCTCCGATGCGCCGTAGAGGCGCGTGCGACTGAATGAACCAGGGTCATGATGGCTTACGGAAAAGTTGTCCTGCCCGGTTATCCGGAAAGGCATTTCGCGGCGACTGGCCGTTGCAAAGGTTCGAGATTCTTCCGGTTTGTGCCGGCAAGGTCAAGTCTTGTGGCACGGACGCCCGGACGGCCGGCCCATCAAATGGCGTATCGGCAGCTCGGGAAGCCCACGACCAACGGCGAGAAAGCGCCCAGGCCGTGTTAGTACCGGCGAGCGGGAAAAGGTTCAATCGTTAAGACGTTCTTAAGGCGGCGGCCCCAGTATTCCCCCCTTCAATGCCCCCCTTGCCGCGACGCCTATTTCTACTGTCATGACCTATCCTGACCTGCGCCTCACTCTGACCCGGCTTCTGCCCTGGGTATTCCCCCTGTTCCTGCCCCTGGCCGCGAACGCGGCGCAGGACGCCGACCTGGTGCCCGTCGCCCCCGCCCAGGCAAGGCAACTGGGCATGGAGACCATGCTCCTGGCAGAGGGCGGCACGGCCACCCAGGGCGGACTGCCAGCCTCCGTGGTCATACCCACCGGACAGTTGCGCCTGGTGAGCGCCCCCCTGCCCGGCCTGGTCGAGGCCCTGCTGGTGGCCCCGGGCATGAGCGTGAAGGCCGGCCAGAGCCTGGCGCGCCTCGCCAGCCCCCAAGCCCTGGAACTGCGCCGCGACCTGCGCCAGACGAGCGCTCAGTCCGAGTTGTCCCACCAGGCGCTGAGGCGGGACGAACTGCTGTTCAAGGAAGGTCTGATTCCCGAATCCCGCCTCCAGGCAAGCCGGGCCGCGGCGGCCCAGTCGGACGCGGCGGCCACGGAGCGGCGCCAGGCCCTCGCCCTGGCCGGCGGCTTTGATGGAGCCAGCCTCACCCTCCGGTCACCGATCGAGGGCGTGGTGCTGGAGCAGGCCGCGAGCCTGGGCCAGCGACTGGAGACTTCCGCCGTGATTTACAAGGTCGGCAAGCTCTCGCCCCTTTGGCTGGAGATCCAGGTACCGGCGGATATCGCCGCCCATGCCCGGGAGGGCATGGCGGTGCGCGCCGAGGGTGCCCGGGGCCGCCTGATCTCGGTGGGACGCGCCGTAGCCAGCGGCAGCCAGATGGTCACCCTGCGCGCCGTCGTCACCGAGGGCGCGGAACGCCTGCGTCCCGGCCAGGCGGTGACGGCGGAACTGGACCTGCCGGGCACTACCGGCATGAGACTGCCCGCCGCCGCCTTGGCCAGAGGCAAGGGCAACACCGTGGTCTTCGTGCAGACGGGAGACGGCAGCTTCCGCGCGACGACCGTGAAGGTGGGCGATGCCCTGGGCGACACCGTGCAGGTGGAAGGCATCAAGCCCGGCTCCAGGGTGGCGATCAAGGGCGTGTCCGGCCTGAAGGCCATCTGGACCGGCGTGGGTAGGGACTAAGCATGCTCGCCCGCCTGATTTCATTTTCCCTCACCCAGCGTCTCCTGATGCTGGTACTCACGGCCATGCTGGTCGGCGCCGGCGCCAAAGCCTTTCGCGACCTGCCCATTGATGCCTTCCCCGACGTCTCCACGACCCAGGTCAAGGTCATCGTCAAGGCGCCGGGCATGACGCCCGAGGAGGTGGAGACCCGCATCGCGGTGCCCATCGAGCAGGAACTCCTGGGCATACCGAAGCAGCGCATGCTGCGCTCGACGTCCAAGTACGCGCTGGCGGACATCACCCTGGACTTCGAGGACGGCACCGATATCTACTGGGCGCGGCAGCAGGTGAGCGAACGCATCATGGGTGCCATGAAGGAACTGCCGCCCTCCGCCAGCGGCGGCCTGGCCCCCATCACCACGCCCCTGGGTGAAATGTTCATGTTCACCATCGAGGGGCCGCTCTCCCTGGAAGAGAAGCGGACCCTGCTGGAGTGGACCCTGCGCCCTGCCCTGCGCACCATCCCCGGGGTGGCCGACGTAAATAGCCTGGGCGGCATGGTGAGGAGCTTCGTGGTGACGCCGGACCCGATCCGCATGGACGCCCGCGGCATCAGCCTCGGGCAGATGCAGAAGGCGCTGGAGGCCAACAACCGCAACGACGGCGCCGGACGCCTCACGGAAGGCGAAGAGGCCCTGCTGGTGCGGGCGGAAGGCGCCATCCGCAACCTGGACGACGTGCGCGCCATCGTGCTCAAGGGCGAGGGGGGCGCCGTGGTGCGCCTGGGCGACGTGGCCGGGGTCGCCACCGGCAGCCTCACCCGCTACGGCGCGGTGACCCGTTCCGGCCAGGGCGAGGCGGTGGAAGGGCTGGTGCTGGGCCTCTCGGGCGCCAACGCCCAGTCCGTGGTGGCCGGCGTCAAGGCCAAGCTGGCCGAGATCGCCCCCAGCCTGGGGAAGGACGTGAAGATCGTGCCCTTCTACGACCGCTCGCGGCTGGTGGGCCGGGCGGTGCATACGGTTTCCAAGGCCCTGATGGAAGCCACCCTCCTGGTGCTGGTGCTTCTCCTGGCCTTCCTGGGCAACCTGCGCGCCGCCCTGGTGGTGGCCCTCATGCTGCCTCTGGCCGCCCTGGCCACCTTCATCCTCATGCAGCTTTTCGGCCTCACGGCCAACCTCATGAGTCTGGGCGGGCTGGCCATCGCCATCGGCATGCTGGTGGATGCGGCGGTGGTGGTGGTGGAGAACGTGGAAACCCAGCTGTCCCAGGGTGGCGCGGCGGCCCGCCTGCCCGTCCTGCACCTGATCTACCGGGCGACGCGGGAGGTATCCACACCCGTGGCCTCCGGCATTCTCATCATCGTCATCGTCTTCCTGCCCCTGCTCACCCTCTCCGGCCTGGAAGGCAAGCTCTTCGGCCCCGTGGCCCTGACCATCGTCTTCGCCCTGTCCGCCTCCCTCGTCTTGTCCCTGACGGTGGTGCCGGTACTCGCGTCCTACCTCATCAAGCGCGGCGTCCCCCACGAACCCTGGCTGATGCGCCACCTGAACCGCATCTACGCCATCCTGCTGGATCTGGCCCTGGCGCGGCAAAGACTCATGTTCGGCGCCGCCCTGGGCTCGCTCCTGGTTGCCGTGGCGGTCTACGGCTTCCTGGGCAAGAGTTTCATGCCCACCATGGACGAGGGCGACATCATCATGCAGTTGGAGAAGCTGCCTTCCATCGGACTCGCCCAGAGCCTGGCCCTGGATGGCCGCATTCAGCGCGCGGTCATGGCCAAGGTGCCGGAGGTGGAGGCCGTGGTGGCCCGAACGGGCTCGGATGAACTGGGCCTGGACCCCATGGGCCTGAACCAGACCGACACCTTCCTGGTCCTCAAGCCTCGGGAAACCTGGCGCAAGGCGGATCCCGCCTGGCTCACGGACCAATTGCGCGCCGTGATGGCGGAGTTCCCCGGCGTGGGCTACAGCTTCACCCAACCGATCGAGATGCGCGTCTCGGAGATGCTCACCGGCGTGCGCGGCGACCTGGCCATCAAGATTTACGGCAGCGACCTGGCCACCCTCAACCGGCTGGCGAAAGCAATCGAGGCCACGGTGAGGAAGGTGCCGGGCGCCGAAGACACTTTCACCCTGAAGAACGAGGGTGTGCAGTATTTCCGCGTCGCCGTAGACCGGCTGGCCGCCGGCCGCTTCAGCCTGAACGTCGAGGATGTGCAGGCCGACCTGCGCCGCCTGCTGGAAGGCCAACCCGTGGGCACGGTCATCGAGGGCGGGCGGCGCCTGCCGCTCCTGATCCGGGGCGACGAGCGCCTGCGCAATTCGCCCGCCGACTTCGCCGCCCTGCGCATCACCACGCCCAATGGCCAGGCGGTGCCCCTGTCCACCCTGGCGCGCCTGGAGCGGATGGATGGCCCGGTGAAGGTGGACAGGGAAGGCTCCCAACGCTACGTGGTCGTCCAGTCCAACGTGCGCGACCGGGATCTGGTGGGCTTCGTCGAGGACGCCAAGGCGGCCGTGAAGGCCCGGGTACCGCTGCCCGACGGCTATCGCCTGACCTGGGGCGGCCAGTTCGAGAACCAGCAGCGCGCCGCGGCCCGCCTCATGGTGGTGGTGCCGGTGGCCCTGCTGCTGATCTTCTTCCTGCTCTTCTCCACCTTCCGCTCCGTGCGCCAGGCGGTGCTGGTGCTGTCCAACGTTCCGTTCGCCATGGTCGGCGGCGTGTTTGCCCTGGCCCTGACCGGAGAATACCTGTCCGTGCCCGCCTCCGTCGGCTTCATCGCCCTGTTGGGCATCGCCGTACTCAACGGCGTGGTGATGCTTTCCTATTTCAACCAATTGCGGGAGCAGGGCATGGAACTCTCGCGCCTGGTGGTGGAAGGCGCCAAGCGCCGGCTACGCCCGGTGCTCATGACCGCCAACATCGCCGCCCTGGGCCTGGTGCCCCTGCTCTTCGCCACCGGCCCCGGATCGGAAATCCAGCGTCCCCTGGCCATCGTGGTCATCGGCGGCCTGGTGAGCGCCACTACCCTGACCCTGTTTCTGCTGCCGGCGCTCTACCTGCGCTTCGGCGTGTCCTCCGGCGACAAGCCGCCGAGGTTCGAATGACCCAAACATCCAAGTCACCGAAGCGCCGTTCGCCCTTTCTTTGCGCCCCTTTGCGGTGAGGTCTTGCCCATGACTGCCGATACCTGCCTCAACCTGATCCTGCCCGCCGGCCTCGAAGAGGCCGTGGCCGACCTGCTCCTGGCCTACCCGGAAATTTCGGTCAGTTTCGCTTCCTTCCCGGTGGAAGCCCATGGTGCCGAGGTGCCGCTCCTCGCGCCTTCGGAACACGTGAGCGGCCATGCCCATCGCGTGCAGATGCAGTTGGTATTGGGCAGCGGCGACGCGGAAACCGTGCTCAGCTACCTGCGCACCGCCCTGCCCAACCCTTCCGTCTTCTACTGGGTGACCCCCGTCCTCTCGTCCGGGAGGTTGGGATGATCCGCCGGAAGCTCATTGCCGCGGCGCTCCTCGCGGCCCTTCCGCTCTGCGCGATCGGCGCGGAGACATCCCATCCGGAACTGCCCCCCACGGATGCGGCCGTGCGCGTACTGCGGGACTTCCCTCCCGTTCAGGCCGCCGGCCACCTGCTGCGCGCGCAGGAAGCCAACAGGGACAAGCTTGTCGCCGGCCCCCACGAATGGAACCTGCGCCTGACCCGGCAACAGCGGGAAGTGCCATCGAATCCGACCCAGCGTTACCCGGAATGGGACGCCAGCCTGGAGCGGGCCGTGCGCCTGCCGGGCAAGGGTGCCCTGGACGCATCCCTGGGCGCCGCCGGCGTCGCCTTCGCCGAACTCGGTCAGGGCGACGCCCTGCACGAAGCCAGCCGCCTGCTGCTCACCCACTGGTTCGAATGGCTCAGGCAAAAGGAGGCCCTCAGCCAGTGCCAGGCACAGGTGAGACTCCTGGAACGCCAGTCCAGGTCCGTGCAACGGCGCGTGGAGCTGGGAGACGCCTCCCGCATCGAGGCCGCCCAGAGCGGTGCGGCCCTGGCCCAGGCGGCGGCACAGCTGGCCCAGGCCAAAGCACGGGAGGCCGCGTCGCGCATCGAGCTTTCCCGACGTTTTCCCGGCCTGCCGCTGCCGGAAAATACCCCGGACACCCTGCCCGGCCAGGCGGAGGGCAGGCCGGAATCCTGGCGCGAGGCCATCCTGGCGCACAACCATGAACTGGGCATGGCTCGGGCCGAGTCCCTGCGCGCGCGCCTGGAAGCCCAAAGAAGCGACAAGGAACGCATGCCCGACCCGACCATCGGCTTGCGCATGGGACGGGAACGGGGCGGCGAGGAACACGTCGCCGGCCTGACGCTGTCCTTCCCGCTGCCCGGCGCCGCGAGAGACGCCACGGGGCGCATCGCCCTGGCGCAGGCCGATGCGGCCACGGCCAGGGAAGCGGCCATCCTGAGGAAGGTCGAGGCAGAAGCCGAGGCACTGGAACAGAACGTGCGCGCCCAACATGCCGCGTGGTTGGACAGCAAGGAGGCCGCCGAGCGCCAGGGGGAGGCGGCGGACATGATGGCCCGCGCCTATACCCTGGGCGAAGGCAGCCTGGCCGACATGCTCATGGCCCGGCGCCTGGCCTTCGAAGCCCGCCTATCCGCCCAGCTGGCCCGCCTCACCGCCCTGGAATATCAGGACCGGCTGCTCCTGGATGCCCACAAATTGTGGCCCCTGGACATGAACGACTGAGAACGATGTCGGGTTACGGCCTTCGGCCTAACCCGACCTACCCACCGAGAACAAGGCGCCGGGAAAACATTCCTGGCAGGTCTTCACTTCGCGGGCTTGCCCACCGCCGCTTCGTGGGACTGTTTGGCCTTGTCCAGCGCCGCCTTGGCTTCCGGCGGCATATAGTTCTCGTCGTGCTTGGCGAGCACTTCGGTGGCGACGAACACGCCTTCCGCGCTCAGCTTGCCCTGGGCCACGACGCCCTTCCCTTCCTTGAACAGGTCGGGCAGGATGCCCGTGTAACTCACCTGGATGTCCTTGGCGGTATCGGTGACGACGAAACGGGCGGTGATGTCGTGCCGATCCAGGCTGCCCGGCTTCACCAGGCCGCCGATGCGGAAGGCATGATCCTTGGGCGCCTTGCCTTCCGCCACCTCGGTGGGGGTGACGTAGAGGGCGATGTTGCTGTTCAGTGCGCGCAGCACCAGGGTGGCGGCGATGCCCAGGACGGCCAGGGCACCGACGATGATGGCGAGTCGTTTGTGTCGGGTTTTCATTGGTTTTCCATGGTGTTGGTGGCCCGGTCGGCGTCCCTGTCGGCCGCCAGCTCACGCCGCAGACTCCTGAGGATGTCCTGCCGGCGTTTGCGGACCAGCATGACCTCCGCGACCAGGCAGGCGGCGGTGACGCCGAAACTGCCCCATACGTACAGGGCGTAACCGCCCATGGCGAAGAATTCTGACGGACTGCCCCAGTTCATGCCTTGACCTCCGGCAGGTCGGCGACCCAGGTAGTGTGCCGTTCCCGCTCCAAAATGATGGCCCTCACCCGGTACAGGGCGATGGCGATGGTGTACATCCAGAGGCAGAGCGCCATGAGCAGCATGCCCCAGAGCATGGTGTGGGCCATGGTGGGCGACTTGGTCAGGGACACGGAAGCCCCCTGGTGCAGGGTGTTCCACCACTTCACCGAGAAGTAGATGACCGGCACGTTCACCACGCCCACCAGCGCCAGGATGCCGCCGGCCCGGTCCGCCCGGCGCGGGTCGTCCAGGGCGGCGGTGAGGGCGATGTAGCCCAGGTAGAGGAAGAACAGGATCAGCTCGGAGGTGAGCCGGGCATCCCATACCCACCATGTGCCCCACATGGGCTTGCCCCACAGGGCGCCGGTCCACAGGGACAGGAAGGCAAACAGGGCGCCCGTGGGCGCCAGGGCCGCCGTCAGCATGCCGGAGAGGCGGGTGTTGTAGGTGATGCCTATGGCGGCCCAGAACGCCATGACGCAATAGACGAACATGGACATCCAGGAAGTCGCCACGTGGATGAAGATGATGCGGTAGCCCTCCCCCTGCACCGCATCCGTGGGCGCCACGAAGAAACCCAGCCACAGGGCCGGCAGGCCGAAGGCCACGGTCAGCACCACGAACCAGGGCAGCATCTTCCCCGCCAGCGGGTAGAAACTCTGGGGCGAGGCAAACTTGAACCAGTTGATCAGACGATTGTTCATATCGGTTATTCAGTCATTCCAGGGCAATCCGCAACGCCGCCGTGGCGGCCCAGGGGGCGAAGAACAGGGCGAGGGCCAGTTGCGCCCCCAGGAGAGCCAGGTGCCCGCTGGCGCCCAGGCCCGAAATATCCGCCTCCACCGCGCCGGCGCCGAAGATCAGGGCCGGCACATAGAGCGGCAGGACGAGGAGCGACAGCAACACGCCGCCGCCGCGCACCCCCAGCGTCAGTGCCGCGCCGATGGCGCCGATCAGGGACAATAGCGGCGTGCCCAGCAGCAGGGAAATCATCAGCACTCCCAGCGCCCGGGCCGAAAGATCGAACTGTATGCCCAGGACCGGCGCCAGGAACACCAGGGGCAACCCGGACACCAGCCAGTGCGCCAGCACCTTGCCGCCCACGAGCAGGGCCAGGGGCGTGGGCGACAACGCCATCTGTTCCAGGGTGCCATCCTGATGATCCGCGGCAAACATCCGGTTCAGCGACAACATGGCCGAGAGGAGCGCCGCCACCCACAGGATGCCCGGCGCGATCTTCCTCAACATGTCCGCCTCGGGCCCTATGCCCAGGGGAAAGAGACTCACCACGATCATGAAAAAGAACAGGGCCGTAAGCACTTCGCTCTTGCGGCGCGCCGCCAGCAGCAGGTCGCGGCGGACGATGGCGAGGAGCGCGCTCATTTACCCAGCCTCAGACTGCGCGCGCGGCCGGAAAGTTTCATTTCCTGGTGGCTCGTGAGCAACACCATGCCGTCCTGCTCTAGATGCTCTCCGATCAGGCCGCCGAGCATGGCCACCGCCGCCACGTCCAGCGCGACGAAAGGCTCGTCCAGGACCCAGAGCTTTGCCCCGGAAACGAGAAGGCGGGCCAAGGCCACGCGCCGCTTCTGCCCCTGGGACAGGAAGCGGGCGGGCAGTTCCTCCCGCCCCTTGAGACCGATGCGCCCCAGCGCGGCGAAGGCGGCAGACTCGTCCAGGCGGCGGCCGGCCACGGCGGCGGAAGTACGCAGGTTCTCCAGGGGCGTCATGTCTTCCTTGATGGCGGGCGCATGGCCCAGGTAAAGCAGCGCCTCGTGGTATTCGTCCCGCACGTCATCCACGGGGGTTCCGCCCCAGCGGATCTCGCCCTCGGCCGCATGCAGCAGGCCGGCGACGATACGCAGGAGACTGGTCTTGCCGGCCCCATTCTCGCCCTCCACATGCAGCCACTCCCCCGGGGAAAGGCTGAATGCCACATCGGAGAAAAGGCGGCGGTCGCCACGCACACAGGCCAGGCCAGAGGCACTCAGCATCAAGCGGTTTCCTTGGAAAAGGCGCAATTCTGCACGAGCCGATGCTCCCGGTAAAGCCGGCATTGGGACAACGCACGATCGAGCCCCGATTTCACGCCCCTTGAACAGCGGGGAAACAGCAAAATGACGGGGCCTGCGTCAAACGAAAAGGGGAAAGCCTTTTGGGCTTTCCCCTTTTCAACATCTGGAGCGGCAGAAGAGTCTCGAACTCTCGACCTCAACCTTGGCAAGGTTGCGCTCTACCAACTGAGCTACTGCCGCACATTCTGGAGGCGCGAGCCGGAGTCGAACCGACCTACACGGATTTGCAATCCGGTGCATAACCGCTTTGCTATCGCGCCTTGAAGCAAAAGGGGAAAGCAGGAGCTTTCCCCAAAAAATCCTGGAGCGGCAGAAGAGTCTCGAACTCTCGACCTCAACCTTGGCAAGGTTGCGCTCTACCAACTGAGCTACTGCCGCAGAACAGGTGCGCATTATAGGTCCGAATTTTTTGCCGTCAAGTCTTTCTTAACGTTCTCCCGCATCCTTTTCGCTCCCGGTCAGGACCGGCCAGGCCATGCTCAGATAATAGGCCATGGACCACAGGGTCAGGACCGCCGCCACCAGGATCAGGAGGCCGCCCAGCTGCTGCACATCCACGCCGGCGAGGGGATCGTGATAGAGCAACAGGGGGATCGCCACCATCTGGGCCGTGGTCTTCAGCTTGCCGATGAAGGACACCGCCACGCTCCTGGATTTGCCGATCTTGGCCATCCATTCCCGTAGCGCCGAGATGGTGATTTCCCGGCCGATAATGATGAAGGCAATCACGGCATTCAGACGCCCCAGTTCCACCAGGGCGATCAGGGCCGCCGCCACCATCAGCTTGTCCGCCACCGGGTCCAGGAAGGCGCCGAAAGCGGAGGTCTGCCCCAGCTTGCGCGCCAGCCAGCCATCGAGCCAGTCGGTGAGGGCGGCGAGCACGAAGGCCACGGTGGCGAAGATATTCTGCTCGCTGGCCGTGAGCCAGTTTTGCGGCAGGTAGAACGCCCCCAGAAACAGGGGGATCAGCACGATGCGCGCCCAGGTGAGGGCATTGGGGATATTCATTGGCATGGGACGAGAGTTTAACCTCGAAAAAGCCGCTTGAACCGCGGAGGTGCGGAGGCGCAGAGGAAAAAGCAGTGCTTCGGGGCCGGGGCGACGAAATATTGACGCCCCCCAAGCGAACCGACCTCCACTCGCAACCCCGTGCGTTCTCCGCGCCTCGGCGGTGAGGTAATCGGATCAATGCAGCCCTCGATATATTTCTTCCGCCAGCTTGCGACTGATACCGTCCACCCGGATCAGGTCTTCCACGGTGGCGGCCTGCACCCCTGCGAGGCCGCCGAACTGCTCCAGGAGGCGTTTGCGCTTCGCCGGACCGACGCCGGCAATGTCTTCCAGACGGGAAGTCTGGCGCGCCTTGGCGCGTCGCGCCCTATGGCCGGTGATGGCGAAGCGGTGGGCCTCGTCCCGCACCTCCTGGATCAGGTGCAGGGCCGGGCTGGCGCCGCCCGGGCACAGGGATTCCCGGCCGTCGCAGAACACCAGTTCCTCCAGGCCCGGTTTCCTCTCCTCGCCCTTGGCCACCCCCACCAGGGGAATGGCATCCAGGCCCAGTTCCGCCATCACCTCCCGCGCCACGCCCAGCTGCCCCTTGCCGCCGTCTATCAGCAGCAGGTCGGGTGCCACGCCCTCCCCCGTCGCCAGTTTGCCGTAGCGCCGTGCAAGCGCCTGGCGCATGGCCCCATAGTCGTCGCCGGGCGCGATGCCCGAGAGGTTGAAGTGCCGGTACTCGGCCTTGTTCATGCGCCCCTCGCTGAACACCACGCAGGAGGCCACGGTCGCCTCGCCCATGGTATGGCTGATGTCGAAACATTCGATGCGTCCGGGCGGCTCGGGCAATTGCAGCAGATCCTGCAAGGCTTCCAGTCGTTGGCGGCTGCGGGAGGCATCGAAGGCCTGGGCGGCCAGCGCCAGGCTGGCGTTCTTCTCGGCCATGGCAAGCCAGGCCCGCTCCATCTCGTTCTTCGGTGCACCGAAGCTCGCCTTCCCGGTACCCAGGGCCTCGATGGCGCCCTGCAACTCGGAATCCTGCTCCAGGCGGAAGATGGCCCGCCGGGGCGCAGGGTGCTCGGCGTAATGCTGGCCGAGGAAAGCCAGCAGGGCCTCGTCCGCCGAGCAGTCCTGGGCATTCTTCGGGAAGAAGGAACGGTCGCCCAGGTGGCGCCCGCCGCGCACCATGGCCAAAGTCACGCAGACCGTGCCATGCCCCGCGGCGGTGGCCAGGATGTCCGCGTCCTCTTCCCCTTCGCTCCACACGAACTGGCGCTGGATCACCTTCTGTAGCGACCGGATCTGGTCGCGGAACACCGTGGCCCGCTCGAAATCCAGCCTGTCCGAGGCCTCCGTCATCTTGGCCGTCAACTTCGCCACGATCTCCGAGTGCCGCCCATCCAGGAATAATTCCACCAGGCGCGCATCCGACCCGTAATCCTGCGCACCGATATGACCGACGCAAGGACCGCTGCAACGCTTGATCTGATACAGGAGGCAGGGCCGGGAGCGGTTCTGGAACACCGTGTTCTCGCAGGTCCGCAGCAGGAACACCTTCTGCAGGAGTTGCAGGCTCTCCCTGACCGCCTGGGAACTGGGGAAAGGGCCGAAATAGCGCGCGTTCTTCTCGAAGCCGCCCCGGTGGAAGGACAGGCGCGGATATTCGTCGCCGGAGAGCTTGATGTAGGGATAGGATTTGTCGTCCCGGAAGACGATGTTGTACTTGGGGTTGAGGCTCTTGATCAGGGTGTTTTCCAGGATCAGGGCCTCCGCCTCGGTACGCGTGACCGTGGTCTCCACCGCCGCGATTTGCGACACCATGATGCGGGTGCGCGGACTGGCAAGCGTCTTCTGGAAATAGCTGGAAACCCGCTGCTTCAGGCGCTTGGCCTTGCCCACGTAAAGCACGCGCCCTTCCGCATCCAGCATGCGATACACCCCCGGCTCCTCCGGCAGGGACTGGATCAGGGACTTGGCATCAAACATGAATCGGCTCGGGGTCGGTTCGGGATGGGCACATCCGGACAGCGCTTCATGTTCGGGCCCGCCGCCCGAATGACTTGCAAGGCGGGCAGAACACGGCAGCGAGGGGCTGGCGTCGGTTTCCAGCCCGCCCTTGCCTCCATGAGAAGAGGGGCAAGACTGCTGCCCAGCCCCTCGTCATTATTGGTGCCGGCAATAGGAATCGAACCCACGACCTTCTGATTACAAATCAGCTGCTCTACCGTCTGAGCTATGCCGGCGCGGGGCGGATTATAGCGCGGGGATCGGGGCCGGGGGCACAAGGACGCACAGCTTCCTGCATGCAGACGGAAACCTTGGGGTAAACTGTGCCCCGATTCCATGCTTGGCCCATAACCCCATGTCCCTTGCCGTTTCCCATGGTGAAAGACCCCTGCGCATCCTCATCGTGGAGGATTCGGAGGACGATGCCTTGCTCATGCTGCATCGTTTCCGGGAAGCCGGCTACAAGCCCTACTTCCAGCGGGTCTCCGATTCCGAGGACATGCACGCGGCGCTCAACGCGCAGATCTGGGATGTGGTGCTGTGCGACCACAGCATGCCGGGCTTCGACTCCTTCACGGCCCTGCGCGAAATGCAGGAAATGCGCATGGACCTACCGTTCATCGTCGTCTCCGGCCACATGGACGAGGAAACGGCCGTCGCTGCCATGCGCGCCGGTGCCCATGACTATCTCTCCAAGGACAACCTGGAGCGGCTGGTGCCGGCGGTGGAGAGGGAACTGCGGGAGGCGCGCCACCGGATGGAACGACGCGCGGCCCTGGAGGCCGTGCGCGAGAGCGAGACCCGTTTCCGGGCGCTGGCGGCGAACATCCCGGGCATGGTGTTCCAGGCCGTGCGCAAGAAGGATGGCAGCCTGAAGTTCCTCTATGTGAGCGACGGTTGCCAGGCCTTGCTGGAGCTGCAAAGGGTGGAATTGCTGGCGGCGCCGGATCGCTTCCTGGCCATGATGCTGGAAGAGGACCGTCCGGACTTCGTGGAAAGCCTGGGCCAGGCCACGGACAAGTTCAGCACGCTCAACTGGGAAGGCCGCATCATCGTTCCCGGCGGCGACATGAAATGGATCAACATGCGGGGTTCTCCCCGGCGCATGGAGACCGGGGACGTGGTGCTCTGGGAGGGCATCGTCTCCAACATTACCCACAGCAAGGAAGCGGAAAAGGCGATCCGGGAATCGAGGCAGCAGTTGTCCGAGCTTTCCTCCCACATGGAAAGCATGATCGAGCAGGAACGGGCGCGCATCGCCCGGGACATCCACGACGAACTGGGTGGCCTCCTGGTGGCGATGAAATTCGAGGCATCCCTGCTGGCCGGAAAGATAGGCAAGGAGGCGCCGGCCCTGGCCCCACGCATCGCCTCCCTGGGCAAACTGGTGGACGACTCCATCGCCACCGCCGGACGGGTGGCGCGGGAACTGCGCCCCGGCATCCTCACCGAGTTCGGCCTGGCGGCCGCCATCGAGTCGCAGGCGGAGGATTTCACGCAGCGCACCGGCATTCCCTGCCAGGTCCTCTGCGCCGACCACGACATCGAGACGGAGCAGAACCTGGAGGTGGCCCTGTTCCGCATCTTCCAGGAGGCCCTGACCAACATCAGCAAGCATGCCCGGGCCCAGCGGGTGGACGTCAGGCTGGTATCGGAAGGCGACGAGGCGGTGCTGGAGATTGCCGACGACGGGCTGGGTCTCCGGCCCGCTGACCTGAAGAAACCCAAGTCGTTCGGCTTGCGCGGTGTGCGGGAGCGCATGCAGAGCCTCGGCGGATCGCTGGAAATTCACACAGGGGAGACCGGCGGCACGCGCCTCGTGGTGCGCGCCCCCCTGCCCAACGGCATCGCCGTTGAAAAAAAGGAGTCCTAAGAGTATGGAAAAGCCGATCCGGGTACTGATCGCCGACGATCACGCCATCGTGCGTCAGGGTCTGCGCCTGATCCTGCTGGACACCCCCGACATGGTCGTGGCGGGCGAGGCCGAAAACGGCGTGGAGGCCATGCACATGGTCAGGAAGGGGGGCTGGGATGTGGTACTGATGGACGTCACCATGCCGGAGCGAAACGGCATAGACACCTTGAAGCTCTTGAAGAAGGAATACCCCAAGCTGCCGGTCATCATCCTCTCCATGCACCCGGAGGAGCATTACGCCATCCGCGCGCTGAAAGCCGGCGCCTCCGGTTACCTGACCAAGCAGAGTGCCCCGGATCAACTGGTGACCGCCATCCGCCAGGTGGCGGGCGGCAAGAAATACGTGAGCGCGGCGGTGGCCGAGCAACTGGCCAATGCCATCGGCGAAGACACGGACAAGCTGCCCCACGAGAAGCTGTCGGATCGGGAATACCAGACCCTGTGCCTGATCGCCTCCGGCAAGGGCCTGACCCAGATCGCAGAGGAACTCAACCTCTCCGTGAAGACCGTGAGCGTCTACCGGGCCAGGCTGCTGGAAAAGATGCAGCTCAAGAACAACGCGGAGCTGACCCATTACGGCGTGAAGCACGGACTGGCCGAATAAACCCGTCCCCCCCCGCCGATCTTCCCGCGACCATGAAGCACATCCTGCCCATACTGGCCCTGTTCTGGAACGCCGCTTTGGCCCTGGCTGCCCCCCCGGGTGCCGACGGCCCGCCCCAGGTGGGAACGCCCGGACGCGAAGGTTTCCAGGAATACCGATCCGCCCCTACACACCGGGCATTCGCCATCGCGCCGGGCGGAGCATGGGGCTGGAGTGGCGGGGAGGCCAACGCCGAAGCGGCGTCCAGCGCCGCCCTGGCGCAATGCCGGGAACACAGCGACCAAAATTGCCTGGTCTACGACCTGGACGGCAAGAAGGTATTCGAGGCCCAGCGCTGGCCCACCCTGTGGGGCCCCTACCTCGGCAAGGCCGATGCCGCCCGGAAGGCGGTGGGAACCGAAATAGGCTTGCGCTTTCCGGACCTGGTATTCCACGGCCCGCGCCCGTCACGGCTTTCCGACCTCAGGGGCAAGGTGGTGGTACTCCATTTCTGGGGCACCTGGTGCGCGCCCTGCCGTCATGAGTTGCCGGAGTTGGAAAAATTGCAAAAGCTTCTGGGTGCCGGCAAGGACATCCAACTGGTGCTGGTGCCGGTCAGGGAGGACATCGCGGATTCCCGGCGTTGGCTGGAACGGCAGCACCTGAACCTCCCCCTGTACGATGCCCAGGCCAGGGGCGCGATGCCCGGCGCCCTGTCCGGCACCGACGGGAAAACACTGAATGACCGGGACCTGGCGGCCGTCTTCCCCACCAGTTTCGTGCTCGATCGCCACGGCATCGTGATTTTCTCCCACCGCGGCCCCATTGCCGACTGGCCAGACTACCTGCCCTTCCTCAAGGACGCGTCGGCCAAGTCGGGGCGCTGATGGGCGCGACCCAAGCACGGTGAAAGTTTCCCGCTAAAGAATGCCGACGGGAAGACGATAAGAGGACATTCGTCCTAGGGGTACGGATTGATGACGGGAGGGAAGATTTCCTGCCCGCGCCAAGAACAAGGAGTGTCCAAGCATGAGCGACAAGCTGTTCGTCTTTCTCGTCACCGCCGACGAAGCCTTCATCCAACTGCACAAGGAACGGCTCGGTCGCGAGTTCGATCTCAATGTCCTGCGCTCACGGGCCGAGTGCCAGGCTGCGCTCAATGATCGCCAGCCCCAGTTGCTCATTCTCGACACCAGCCTGCCGGACGGCGATGGATTCGTCCTGCACTGGGAGATCCGGGAGGATTTCATGACCTCGGACGTCTACCAGATCCTGCTGTGCTCCGAGACACAGGTGGCGCGGGACGATTTCGTGGCCAACGATTTCCTCCTGAAGCCCTTCGGCGAAGAGACCTTCTGGCGCAAGCTGGCCCTGGTGCAGAAGGTATTCGAGGATAACGCCCGGGTCAGGGAGCAGACCTCCTACGCCCAGGGGGTCGCCCTCACCGCCATGTCCGCCATGGGTGAATTGGGCGTGGTCATGCAGTTCCTCTCCAAGAGCTTCGCCTGCGAGAATATCCCTTCCGTGGCCGACCTGGCGCTGGATGCGCTACGCCAATACGAACTCCAGGGCGTGGTGCAGTTTCTCTGGGAGGGCGACAGCTATACCGCCACCACGGACGGCAATTCCCCCACGGAGGAGCAACTGACCCTGATCGCCCAGCGCCGGACCCTGGGAAGGTTGCTGGAAATTGAACAGAACCTGGTCGTCAACTTCGATCATGTTTCCATACTCCTGACCAACATGCCGGACGATGCGCAACGCTGCGGACGCATCCGGGACAACGTCGCCACTCTCGCGGAAGGCGTGGAATCCCGCATCCAGGGCCTGCTCCTGGAGCATGACAACATCCTCAAGCAGCAGGGCATACGCTATGCCGTGTTCGAAGTGCGGGACTCGGTGAAGAACCTGGACGTGCGCCAGCTGGAAGACCTCCACGCCACCCGGCACCTGGTCAATATGGTGATTGACGACTTCGAGGATGCCTTCCTGCACATGGGCATGGTGCCGGAAGTGGAAAACCAGCTCATCGGCCAACTGGTCACCCTGCGCCAGAAGGTCACGGGCATCGTCGGCCGCCCGAGCGAAGTTCATGAAAAGCTCCAGAGCGCCATCCTTGCCCTGGAAACCCTGGCGGGAAAGGTGGCCCTGCCAAGCTGAGGCGACCCGGCCCCGTCCGGCAACGGCAAAAAATTGGGCGGCCAAGGCCGCCCGAAACGAGGAGAAAACTCGGTATTGCCGGAATGCGGCGGGCTCTTACACCTCTTCCCAGCCGGTAATCATGGCGCGCAAGTGTTCCTTCGGGCCGGAGATGGCCAGATAGACGTGCGCGATCAGGAACCACAGCACGAAAAACGCACCCACCACATGGAATGAGGCGACGTCCTCCAGGGAGAGGAAGCGATCCAGCCCCAGCTCGCGCCACTGGGCATAGAACAGGTAGAGCAGACCCGATATCCAGACGATGGGTGACATGAACGCCAGGAAGGCCAGGTAGGCCAGGCGCTGTAGCGGGTTGTGCTTGTGCTCCAGGCTCTTGTGGAAGGGATGAGGCGCACCGCTGAAGATATCCCAGGCGTAGTACTTGATCATCACGTCCACCTTCTTCACGGTGGGCAGGTACTGCTTCCATTCTCCCGTGGTGAACTGCCAGACGATGGCAAAGGCCCAGATGGTAAGCAGGGCCCAGGCGGCACTGGTGTGCCAGGAGACCGCCTGACCAAAGCCCAACAACTTGTAGACACCGTGGATCTCGAAGCCGGTGATCATCATGGAGATGATCAGGACCGCCTGGGACCAGTGCCAGAAGCGCTCAAAACGCTTGAAGATGAATATTCTTTCAGCCATTTCATTTCCCCTTCCGGCCGATGAAGCAGCAACGCAGGCCGCCATGGATGAGAGCTCCCAACAGGGCGAGCAGTGAGATCGTGCCACCGATCAGATCAAGAATGCGATGGTGATCCCGCCCAGGCAGGTAGACGCCGGTGATGCCCTTGAGCCGGCCGTTGTCGCTGTGGCACTGTTCGCAGGAGAGGGCATCCTGTTTCGGCGCCACCATGTGGGTGATGGGCCACCACATCTCGGTGCTGACGAAGCCGTACTCACCGCTCCAGGGCAGATTGGCGGCCTTCATACCGGTGCCGATGGCCTTCTTCCAGTCAAAGTTATGCCACAGGGAGGTCTCGTCCTCGCCCGCGGTATGGGTCACGATCAGGGTCTTGTTCACCGGGTCATAGGCCTGCTTGCCGGTATGCACCTTCATCGGCCAGATGCGGGAATCCGGATCCCCGGCGGTGCCGCCCGGCGTATTGATCGCCACGACCTTGGACGGATCAATCTTGTCGCCCAGGGTCTTGTAATCCATCTTGCCGTTGAACCAGGTGTAGCGCGGAATGACGTAGGAGTCCCAGACGAAGTTGCCCTTCTTGGAGTCGTAGGAGCGGCGACCGGCGCTATCCTTGACCAGTATGGGTTTGCCATCCGGCGCCATGGTCTTCGTGGCGGTGGACCAGTCCCAACTCATTTCCGTGCCGATGGCATCCCGGGCGAATTCCGGGATGTGACAGGTCTGGCAGGCCAGCTTTTCCGTGTGGTCGTTCAGAAGGGAAAGCTTGGACTTGTGGGGCTTGTTGCCGTGGCAGGACTGGCAGGAAGCGGGTGACTCGTCCGCCTTGCCGCGGGTATGGACCCCGCCCTTCAGGGCCGCGTCCATCTGGTAGCGGCTGCCGGCCACCTGGTGGCCCTTGGTGGCATGGCAGGTGGAGCAGTTGAAGTTGAGGCCTTCCGCATCCATGTGCACGTCCAGATACTTGCCCGGCTTGTTCAGGGAACTGTCCAGGTCGCCGTGCTTGGTACCGTCACCGCCCGCGCCGTAGAAGTGGCAGGAGCCGCAATTACGCCGGCTCGGCCTGCCCACATTCTGGGCGATCTTGGTCAGATCGGCCGCCTCAACGAATTTTCCGGAACCGGGCGGAAATTCCCGACGCTCGTACACCGGATGGCCGGCATCCCCCGGCAGCTTGCGGTAGGTACCCGTGCTGTCGTGGCAGATCAGGCAATCCACGTTCTCTTCCTTGGAGAAATCGAACTGGCCGTCCGTCCAGCCGTAACCGGCATGGCAGGCCATGCAGTCCTTCTCGTTGGAAATCGGGCTGGTGCAGTAGTTGTTGATGACGTTCTTCTTGCCCAGGTTCTGCTTGTTCTGGGGATTGACCACGGCCCAGGTCCAGTGCTTGGTGTGCTGCACCTGGTGCCCGGCCTCCGTATGGCAGGCCAGACAAGCCTTGGTGACATCGGGCCCGGTCTTGAAGGTCTTCTGCAGTTCCTTGAACTTGCCGTGATCCGCCGTGCTGCCCGGTTTCTTGTACTCGGGCGAGCGTTCGGCCAGGAGCGGCACGGGGTTGGGGGCCGCCGCCGCGGGGACGGCAACCGGGGCCGCGGGAACCGTCGCGGGGGATTGGCTGGCTGGCGCAGGCTTGGCCGCAGTGGCCGTGGCGGCAACCGAGGGGGCCGTGGCGGCCACGGCCGTGAGGGCCGCACCCGCCGCCAGCGCCAACAGGGCGATTCTGGCTTTCTTAAGCATGATGTCTCCTTTCAGAGAGATAGGAGAATCAGCAGCCGCCGGCGCTGCCGGCGCCCGCGCCACCGCCACCACCACCCGGCATACCCTCGATCATCTTGGGAGCGGGTTTCGTCGGATCGAATTTCAGGAAGGACTGCTGGTCTTCGGCCACTTCCTTCATGATGGTGCCGACCTTGCTGCCGAACATGGCACCGATCAGCGAAGCATTCATGGTGCCGATATACACCTTGCCGTCGCTCTTCTTGTACACGGAGATCTTGCAGGGCATGAGAATGGACAGGAAGCGCAGGGTGTCATCCTTGAGGATGGGACCGGAATAACGGGTGCTGCACGCCTCGATCATGAGCACGGGCAGGACATTGCCGCCATCCTTCTCGATGGGCTTGGCGGCATTGCGCAAACCCGAAAGCGTCCAGCCCTTGTTGGACGCCTGAATATTCTGCTGGATGCGCGCCACCGTCTCTTCCACACCGAAGGGGCTGACCCGCTCCGTGAACATAAGGCTCGGGAAGTAGCTATAGCCCCCGAAAAGGGCTACCGCCACACCGAACACCAAGCCTGCCAGGATTTTCCACATTTGATGACTCCTCCCTGTTGTAGTGATGAGATCCATGTCGCGGCCGGAACCTGCGCTGGGTCAGGGCGGTCCTAACAAGATTCGTGCCCAGGCCTGGCCAATACCTCTAAGGCACTGGAAGGAAAGCACTTTATATCCGGGGGGATGCTGCACCGGGGCCACGGAGTGCCAACAATGGCACAACACGGCCAACACTTCCGAAAATGTGCTGCCGAATTCAGCCTTATCGCGGCCACGGCGAGGCCGATATCTCAGAGGAGAACCTTAGAAGTCGACGGCCCGCATGGCCCGGGCGGGTAAAGCTGTATTTTACATGCAGCAATTATTGCGCCAATAATGGCATGCTGCGATGCCACAATCGTCCCTATTACCCCTATGGAGCAGAAACACCTGGCCTGGCGTGTAAAGCCAGGCCAGGGCCTTCAAGCCCGGCCGATCTCTTCGATCAGGATCTCCAGGGTACACCGGGCCTGGCTACCGGCAGGCAGAAGGTCGGCGAGGAACTGTAACTGCCCCGTGACCGAGTTCTGCTCCCGCGGGCTGCCCAATCGGGCGATGACTTCCTTTACCCGAACCGCCATATCGTGCGCCGGGGGCGGCACGCCCGCATCCAGGCCCGCCCAGAGGACAGCCACCAATTCGCACTCCACCGGAGCGAGGGCATGGAAGAAGCTGCGATCCACCTCGAAGCGCCGGTCGGCATTGACCCGTGCCTGGTCCAGGAGAGCTGGCAACCGGGCCTGTCGTTGCCCGAATGCGCTGCGGTCACCCCTGGCCGCCAGCAGGAACATGCCCTCCAGGGCGTTGAGCAAGGGGTAGTAGTCCCATTCCCCGTTGCGCTGAAAGGACAGTTCGGCGGCTTGCCAGTAAGCGTCGTTCATCTGCCGGATGAGACCATCCAGTTTCTTTGCGGACGCCCGGGGGCAGAGCCTGATGTGGCTTTTCCGGGCCGACGCCAGTAGGGACAGCCGCTCCACCGTGGGTGCCGCCAGCGCCAGCAGTTGCTCCAGCCGCGCCTGTCCGCTTTGAACCAGCTTCTCCCCCGCCGCGCCCCCCAGTTCCTCCCCGCGCCGAGCCTCCAGGTTGGCCAGTTGCTCCATGGCGCGCAGGGTCACACGAGCATCCTCCTGCGCCAGCGCCGCCTTGTAATGGGCGATGGCTCGCTCGTACTGTTTCAGGTCGGCCCACAGGATGCCAAGCTTTTCCCGCACCTCGGCATCACGGAAGAAGCGGCCACGAACGGCGGCTTCCAGGATATCCAGTTCCCGTGTGATCGAATCCCTTTCCCCGTCCGATGCGCCGCTGATGCGGCTGGAGATTTCATCCAGCTCGGATAGCAACTGCCCCTGGAAGCAATAATCCGGCAACTGCCTCTGCCGCCGCTGGGTTTCCGGGAAACAGTAGCGTTCGTCACCGTAGGCCTGGTAGGCGCCCCAGGTATTGACGGCCCGATGGCTGCGCCACGCGTCTTCGCGGGCGGCGCGCACCGCCTCGCCGAAGCACTCCCCGTCGAGCATTTCTTCATAGAATCGCGAGGCGAAGGTCCTCGCGGCGGCGTCATCCACGGCCCAACCGGCAGCCACCACGGCCTTGCATCCCATCTCTATGAAGGCCTTGGCCAGATTGGCGGAGAGAAGCGGCCAGCCGCCCTCACCCACGTTCTGCTCCGCGTCTTCCTTCATGCTGCCCAGGTGGCAGCAGTTGAGGAACACCAGTTCCGGCACGCGCCGCAGTTTCTCCACCTGGGCCGGAGTCAGGAAACTGCCGTCGCCCAACACCATGCCCGTGTAGCGGTTTGGGCCATAGCCCACCACGCCATGCCCGGCCAGATGGATCACCGAGTAGCGGCCATCGAAGAGGTTCACGAACACCTCCGCGGCGGCGGGCCGCCGGAGGGCATTCACCTCGTAGCCGCCACCGGCGAGCACCCGGGCAACGGCGGCGCCCTCGGCCTGGGCCGCCAGCAGTTCCGCGAAGCCCGAAGCGGTATCGCCCACGACCAGCGCGCGGCGTTCGGCCACGATCGGTACCTGCCGGCGGCCCCGGGGCGAGGCAAGCTGACGCACGACGCCGATGCGGGCGGCCAGCGGCGGCTCGTCCGGCTCCGCCGGGTCGCGCATCAATTCCCAGGGATAGACGGCGCCGGCCATGTCCACCCCCAGCACGATGCCGCGCATCTGGCCCATGGCATCCTTGAAGGCATTGGGCACCAGGAGTTCGAACAGCGCACGGGAAAGGCCCGGCCGGTCCTCCGCCAGGCCGGTCGCGTCGGCAATCAACCCATCCACCGCCTGCTGCTGGCTGGGTTCCAGGTTCATCTCGTTCCTGGCCCGGTCTCCAATCAGGGTAAAGCCAAGGCCGTCCGAGGCGGGCAGCCGGGTGATCATTACCCGGCGCCATCCATTGTCCCCGTCGGTGGGCAGAGTCAGGCGCCGGTAGCCCCCCTCCCCCACAGTCAGACCACAGGGAGCCCGAATATCGTCCCGGTAGCGGCTCTCCAGGGCCAGCCGGCTGGCCACGGACGCGGCGGCCACGGCTCGATCTTCCGCCGCCTCGAAGATCCGGAGAACGGCCACACGGGTGCCCGTCCGGCTCGCCTTGAGGCGATGATTGGTGGCCCGCAGGGCTTCGAACAAGGCGACCACCCCGCTTTCCACCGACACGCCCCCATAGCCGGAACCCACCAGCAACGTGGCCACTTCCAGCTTCAGATCCTCCTCCACGCTCGAAGATCCGATCATGATTCGGGCGTATTCCAGCAAGCCCGCTTGCAGAGTATCCCGCAGTTCTCCGGGCGAGAGCACCCCCAGGGCGCCCAGCCCCACCACGATGGCACCGGCAGGCTTGTGTCTCGCATCCGGATGAATGATGACCGCCACTTCTCCCGGCCGATCCGGGTAACGGCCCAGATCCAGGCAACGCCCCAGGCGCCCGTCCAGCCGGCGATCCAGGAAGGCGGCGCTGCCCCGCAGGGAGTCCCCCGCATAGGTGCCGATCATGATCGGCGTATCGGCCCCCGCCAGGCTGCCATGCACCACTTCGACCCGCGCCCGGGAACTCGGACGGGCCTGACGGGCCGGTAGGACGCGGGCACCCAGGGCCGCGGCCAGGACCTCGTCCCCGCTCGGGTAGAGACCGACCGCCGTCCGCGGCCGGGGGCGGAACAGGGGGGTGGCCACGCCCCGGCTGGCGGGACGCTCGGGAAGACTGCCGGTGCGCCCCGTCTGCAACAGTTCCACGTAGGCGGGAAAAGCCGCCTCGACGCGGGCCAGGTCGCCGTGGGCCGCGTCCACGTACCAGGCGCGCACGCCTTTCGGAATGCCGGTCTCCCAGGGTACCCGGCCATCCCCCTCCGGGGTGGTGGCGATCTCCAGGGTGCCATCCCCCAGGCGGATCGCCACCGGCGTTTCCGCGCTGCCGGCCACATAGACGGAGACCTCCGGGTCCACCGGCGCGGACTTCAAGTCCTCGGCCAATGCCCGGGCACGGGCCAGCGCCAGGGTGGCGGGCACCTGCCAGCCGTGGCGGCTGTCCGCCTCCTTGTCGCCCTGGAACCAGCCCTGCCACGTGGCCGGGTCGAAATAGTCCACGCCATCCGTGGCCTTGCCGTTCTCCCCGGGCCAGGGCAGGAGTTCCAGCACGCCGGGATAACGGCTGACGATGCCCAGGAACTCCTTCATGTCGTGGCGCCAATCCAGCCAATGTTCTATCGTCTGGACGAAGGGATCGCGCCCCAGCAGCACCGCGGCCATGGAATGGGAACCCTGGTTGGGCGTACCCAGTTGCAGCAGGCGGCTGTTGGACAGCGCCTTGAACCTGTCCCAACGATCTTTCAGGGCGAGGCGGGCCACCAGCCCACCCAGGCTATGGGCGACGATGCGCACCGGCTGCTTGCGCTTTTCCGCCTCCGCCAGCGCATCATCCAGCGCCTTGCCGAAGTCCTCGGCGGCCTGGGCGATGGACAGCCGCCAGTCATAGACGAAGGGACGAACCTCGTGGGTTTGCGCCAGATGCCTGGACAGCCCCTCGAAATACCGGTCCAGCCAGCCGTCGGTGACCACGGCATTGACGCTCAGACCGTTGTCCGCCACGTCCAGCCGGGCGATCTTGCCGGCGATCAGGTCCGCAGGATCGAACCAGATCCGGTCCCGGCCTATGCCCAGGTTGGAACCCATGATGCCCGGCAGCAGGAAGACGATGGGGGCATCCACCTTCGGCAGGGGCTTGATTCCACCCCGGGCGATGGTCTCCCGCGACGGCCCGGCCATCGGTTCGAAGCCGGCATCCGTCGGCAACTTCCCGGCCAGGCTGTCCATCAGGGGACCGGCGCTTTCGTCGCGCTCGAAATAGCTGAAGTGGGTGACATCCGGCCCGGTGACGAACTTGCGCCAGATGCCGGCGACGCGATCCACTCCGCCGTGCATGGAAGGCGTATTCACCACCAGATCGGTTTCGCTGCCGTAATAGGCCTCAGACAGGCAATCCCCCAGCCAGGCCAGCAGTCCACCGCCGTCGAAGTCGCCCGCGATCACACGGAGTTCTCCGGCGACCTGCGCGTTCGGGGTGTTCAACAGGGCCACCAGGGGGGAATCGGGCATCATGGCTTCCAGGCCCGGCAGTATCCTCGCGTCCGTGCGCTCCTTCACCACTGCCAGGAGGAACTGCTCCGCCACGGCATACGCCTGGCTTGCCGGGGCGCCGGCGCCCACGGCCGAGGCCGCCAGGTCCACGCCCTTGCCCAGGAGGTTGAGCATGGCGCTGGCCCAGCGATCCAGGCGCCCCGCCGCCAGGGTGGTGCCCCGAGCCGGGCAGGCCACGCGCACGAAGCGCTCGATGCTGATTTGCCGCTCCTTGAGTTCGTCGCTCAATGCCTTCAGCCGGGCGCCGTCCGCCTCGCAGCCCCGGTGGCCGATACTTTGCGCCTGCGCCAGGAAGTCACTGATTTCCTCCTGGCTGATCGGGTCATTTTGCGCCCGGCCGGCCCGGCACAACAGCTCGCCCACCATGCCGCCGCGGGAATGGCTGACCAGGTGCAGCCGCGCGCCCTGGGGGAGCAGTTTCACCAGGGCCAGGGCGTTCTCCACCGGGCTCTCGGTGAGGGAGCGGTGTTCGAAACCGTAAATCCTGGGGCCATAGAGTTCGGCCAGTTTTTCGCGCCGGTTCTGCTTCTGCCAGAGACCGGCGAAGCTGCCCTCGGTGGAGGACGCCGTGCCGTGAATGAACAGGAGCATGGCGCCGTCGCCTGGGGGCAATCTGCTGACCGGTTCCAGCTTCCACTCGTCGGTGGCGCAACGGTAAAGCCCCAGGCGATGTTCCAGCACGTGATCCTGGAAGCTGCCGGCCAAGGCCAGTGCCGTCATCCCCGCCGGGCCGGTCTTGTACACCCGCAGGGCCTTGAGCGCCCAGGCCGAGAACTTGTCCCTCGACGCCCCCGTCGGCACCCGGCTGCCCCCGAAACGCAGGGAGGCGCCGACCCGGATTTCTCCCGCGCTACCCTCGTCCCGGCCCACGGCGCCACCCAGGTAGCGCGCGGCATCCTCCGCCGGCACCAGGAGGCGCTGGCCGTTTTCCAGCAGGAGTTCGAGGACCGCGCCTTCCGGGAGGTTTTCCAGGCGGATTTCGCTCTCGCCGGCGCCACGCCCAACAGCGGACAGGGCGTAGCTGTCCACCTCCCAGCCCACGGGGGCCGCCGGCAGGGAAGCGCTGGCCTTGGGATCGGTGGCGAGTACGAGGGCGGGGATCATGATCACGTCTCCTGTATGGGCCGAGACATGCAGGAGGCATGCCTCGGCGCCATTATCTCCAGAAGGCGTGAAAAAGCAAATCGGGCGGATTCCTCCGTCCTAATTCCTTATGCCGCGGCCGGTCTTCAGCTTGGACAGGGGCTGACCACGGCGGGCGCGGCGATGCAGGTAGAGAGGAATGTCCCGGGAGGCGATGGCCTGTTCCGCGTCCTTGCCACCGCGGGTGTGGCCGTAGACGGTGAACTGGTCCTTCACCGCCCGCGCCGCCGCCAGCTTCTCGCCCTCGGCCAGGGCCAACAGGATCACGCCCTTGCCACCGGCAAGCTCCTTCATTTCCTCGATAGGGAAGACCAGGAGCCGCGGCCCGGTGCCGAAACTGGCGGCGGAGAGCGCCGCGATGTATTTCGCATCCGGGAGCACGATCGTGGGCGTCAGCAATTCCGACCCCTCGTCCAGGGTCATGAAGGCCTTGCCGGCCCGCACCCGGGCCACCATGTCGGCGATCCGGGCCATGAAGCCGACGCCGGAACTCGAACTCATGAGTACCCGGGTCTCGGGCGGCGCGCACAGCATGGCCAGCACCTTGCTGCCGGAGAGATCCAGGAGCGAGGTGACGGGCACGCCGTCGCCCTTGCCTCCCGGCAACTCCGAGGTGCGCACGCTGTAGCTGCGCCCCGTGGCGTCCAGCAGCACCACCGGCCAGATGGAACGGGTCTCCAGCACGGCCAGTTCTCCGTCCCCGTCCTTCCAGGTGAGCGCGGCCCGGTCCACGCCGTGGCCGGTACGGCAGCGGATGAAGCCGTTCTTGGACAGGATCACCGTCACCGGCTCGTCGGCCACCGCCTCCATCCGCCCCGCCGTGACCTTCTCGGACGCCTCCATCAGGGTGCGCCGGGCATCGCCGTATTTGTCCGTGTCCTTCCTGATTTCGGCAATGGCCAGCTCGCGCCGGGCCGACTCGCTGCCCAACAAGTGGTTCAGGCCATCCCGCTCCAGTTTAAGCTCGTTCAACTCCTTCTCGATCCTGAACCCTTCCAGGCGGGCCAGTTGCCGCAGGCGGATTTCCAGGATGTCCTCGGCCTGCATCTCGGAGAGATCGAAGTGGGCCATGAGATCCTTCTTCGGCTCGTCCGACTCCCGGATAACCTTGATCACCTCCTCGATCCTCAAGAAGGCGATCATGCGCCCTTCCAGGATGTGCAGGCGCCGCTCCACCTCGTTCATGCGGTGGCGCAGCCGCCGCTCGATCACCACCAGGCGGAAGTCGCACCACTCGCGCACCACCTGGGGCAGGCGCTTCTGTTGCGGCTTGCCGTCCCGGCCGATCATGGTCATGTTGATGGCGACGTTGCCCTCAAGCGAGGTGTTCGCCAGCAGCACGTTCATCAGGTCGTCCGCATCCACCGTGCGGCTCTTGGGTTCCAGCAGGATGCGCACCGGGTGGGCGGCATCGGAATCGTCGCGGAAGGTGTCCAGCACCGCCAGCACCGCCCCCTTCAAGGTCTGCTGCTCCGGCGAGAGGGACTTCTTGCCGGTCTTCAGCTTGGGGTTGATCAGATCCTCGATCTCGGACAACACCTTGGCCGTGCTCGTATTGGGCGGAAGCTGGGTGATGGCGACGCGGTACTGGCCTCGGGCCAGGGGTTCCACCGTCCAGCGCGCCCGCACCCGGATGCTGCCGCGCCCGGTCTCGTAGGCCTTCCGGATGTCATCCACCCCGGAGATGATCTGGGCGCCGCCGGGGAAATCCGGTCCGGGGATGGCCTGGTAGATTATCTCGTCGTCGAAAGACGACGCTTGACGCTCCCCTCGCCCCTCAGAGGGAGAGGGGTTGGGGGTGAGGGGGGAATGGCCCATGCCCTGTTCGATCACAGCGATACAGGCCGCGGACACTTCCTTCAGGTTGTGCGGCGACATTTCCGTGGCCATGCCCACGGCGATGCCGGAAACGCCGTTCAGGAGCAGCACCGGCAGCCGCGCCGGTAACAGGGCCGGCTCCTTCAGGGTGCCGTCGTAGTTCTCCCGGAAATCCACCGTGCCGCGCTCGATCTCGGAAAGCAGGATGTCCTCGGCGAACTTGGACAGCCGCACTTCCGTGTAGCGCATGGCAGCCGGGGAATCGCCGTCCCTGGAGCCGAAGTTACCCTGGCCCTCGATCAGCGGATAGCGCAGGGTGAAGTCCTGGGCCATGCGCACCGCCGCCTCATACACCGCGGAATCGCCGTGGGGGTGGAACTTGCCGATGACGTCGCCGACGATGCGCGCCGACTTCTTGAAGGGGGCGTCCGAGCGATTGCCAAGCTCCCGCATGGCGTATAGGATGCGCCGCTGCACGGGCTTCTGACCGTCCTCGACGAAGGGCAACGCCCGGTCCAGCACCGTGGACATGGCGTAGGTCAGATAGGCCCGCTCGGCGAAGAGATGCAGGGGGATGCCCTCCCCTTCCGCGAAGTCCGCCAGGGTGGGCGGGGCGGGCGGCGGCGGGGCGTCCCGCACCGGCTCGACAGGTCCTGGCTCGGGAATCACTGCCGGTTCAGGCACTTCGGGCGCGCCGAAGAAGTCGTCTTGTTCGTCGTTCATGAAATTCACTCTACTCGTTGACCGGTCTGGAGCCAATGGCCGGCATTGTCCCGATCCTGCGCCGGGCGATGAATCAAGACTCGGGGTTCTGGCTGGAGAAAAACACCTGACCGACTCTGCCGATGTGATCCAGAACGGCCCGATCATCAATCTGCCGCAATAACGACAGGTCTATCTGGTAGGGCAGGAGCAGGTCATCCAGTTCCCCTTCCAGGTGGAGCAACTCGGCCAGGGACAGATCGCCCTCCACGGTCAGGTCAATATCCGAGCCGGGCTGGAATGTCCCCTTGGCGCGGGAACCGTAGAGGATCACCCGCAATATCCCCGGGTGGCCGCGAAATACCTTGCCCATCTGTTCCACCACGGCTGGCTTGAGACCCCAGGCCGATGCCCGCTGTTCAGCCAGCATGAACCCGTTCCCGCATGACTTCGGCAAAATCGCGGAACAGCCCGGAATACAAATCCACCACCCGTTCGGCGATCTGCTCGGCGGTTGCCTCATTGTAGGTGTGCACTGTCCTGTTCCTGGAAGCGATCATCTCCATCCAGCCTTCGCCATCGGTGACGATCCCTCGTCGGAAGGATTCCCGTGTCGCATCCCGCGATCCGGTGATATCCGATTTTCCCTGGTACTCGAACCAGTCCTTCATCAGGTTCCAGGCCAGTTCATGGGTCAATTCGAACCCCTTGATCAAGCCCTGTTTCTCCAGTTTCGAGAGCGGCCGCTGGCGGGAAAGCGCAACGGCTTCCTCCAGTTGTCCCAGAGCCTTCAGGTAGTGTTCCAGTCTCTGCTGCCAGCGAATGTCTTCCATGCCGTCGTCCCTGAGATACTGCCCGCGTCAAATGTCCGCTTCCACCAGATTGCCCTTCAGCTCCATCCAGGCCCTCCGGCTCGATGCCTCGCCCTTGCCCATGAGCAGGGTGAACATGCGCCGGGCCTCTTCCAGTGCCTCCCGGTCCAGCACCACGGGCAACAGGCGCCGGGTGTCCGGGTGCATGGTGGTCTCCTTCAGTTGTTCCGGGTTCATCTCCCCCAGGCCCTTGAAGCGGCCGGTGTGGATGTTGTCCGGGCGCACGCCATCTTCCGCCAGGCGCTCCAGGATCTGGTCCTTTTCCGACTCGTCCAGGGCATAGAAGCGCCGCTCCGGCCGCCCCTTGCCCTGGGCCGCCACCTTCACCGCGAAGAGGGGCGGCTGGGCGATGTACACGTGACCGCTGTCAATCAGGCGCGGGAAATGACGGAAGAACAGGGTGAGCAACAGGGTCTGGATGTGGCTGCCGTCCACGTCCGCGTCCGCCATGATGATGACCTTGCCGTAGCGGAGATTGGAGAGCACCTCGTCCGGCGCGTCCGGCCCATGGGGGTCCAGCCCCAGGGCCACCGCCATGTCATGCACTTCGGCGTTGCCGAAGATTTCCCCCCGCTCAACTTCCCAGGTGTTCAAGACCTTGCCGCGCAGGGGCAGGATGGCCTGAAACTCCCGGTAGCGGCCCTGCTTGGCCGAGCCGCCGGCGGAATCCCCCTCCACCAGGAAGAGTTCATTCCGGGTGATGTCCTCGGACTCGCAGTCCGTGAGCTTGCCCGGCAGCACCGCGGCGCCCGACTGCTTCTTCTTTTCCACCACCTTGCCCGCCTTCTGGCGCGAGATGGCGGCCTTGATGGCCAGGTCGGCGATCTTTTTGGCCTCCTCCACGTGGCCGTTCAACCAGGCATCCAGGGGATCCTTCACCCGGGAGGAGACCAGGCGCAGGGCGTCCCGACTGGAGAGCCGCTCCTTGGTCTGCCCCTGGAACTGGGGGTCCAGGATGCGCGCCGAGAGCACGAAGCGCACGCTGCGCCACACGTCTTCCGCCTGGAGGTTGACCTTGCCCGGCAGCAGGCCGTGATGGCTCACGAATTCCTTCACCGACTCGAACACCCCCGCCCTGAGGCCCGCATCGTGGGTGCCGCCCAGGGGGGTGGGGATGAGGTTCACGTAGGACTCCCCCGCCCCGCCCGCCTCGCACCAGGCCATGGCCCAGGCCGCCCCCTCGCCCTCGGCGAAACCGGAGGCATCCGCCGTGCCCGCGTAGCGCTCGGCGGCGAAGATGGGGCTGACGTAACCCGCCTCTCCACCCTCCGGCAGGGTCTCGGTGAGGTAGGACACCAGACCGTCGGCGTAATGCCAGGTCTTCTCCTCTCCGGATTCCTCATCCGCCAGCGTGACCTTGACGCCCGGCAGCAGCACCGCCTTGGCCCGCAGCAGGCGTTCCAGCTCACCGCGCTTGACTCTGGGGGTATCGAAATACTTGGGGTCCGGCCAGGCCCGCACCAAGGTGCCGGTGTTCCTCTGGCCCACGGTGCCGGCTTCCGCCAGGGGCTCCACCACGTCGCCGCCGGCGAAGGCCATGCGATGTATCCGGCCCTCCCGTTTCACCACCACTTCCAGCCGGGTGGAGAGCGCGTTGGTCACCGAGACGCCGACGCCATGCAGGCCGCCGGAGAAGGAGTAGGCACCGCCGGATTTCTTGTCGAATTTACCCCCGGCGTGGAGCCGGGTGAATACCACCTCCACCGTGGGCACGCCCTCCGCCGGATGCATGCCCACCGGTATGCCCCGGCCATCGTCCTCCACCGACACCGAGCCGTCCTTGTGCAGGATCACGGCGATCTTCTGGGCGTAACCGCCCAGCGCCTCGTCGGCGGCGTTGTCTATGGCTTCCTGGATGATGTGGGTGGGGGAGTCGGTGCGGGTGTACATGCCCGGCCGCTCCTTCACGGGCTCCAGGCCCTTCAGGACGCGAATGGATGATTCTGAGTAGGCCATGCGGTGAGCGGAATATCAAATGGGGGACGGTGTGCCGGCCCGGATGATAATCGGCCGGGAGCCTCTCTGGAAGGGCGCGGCGTAGAATCCTCGTGAATCGCTCGGCCCGCTTGCCAACGATGGGCAAGGCTGACCACTGCTCCGGGGTAGGAATCTGGGACAATGGCGGCCCACACGCATTTCACGAGCAAAATTCCATGTCCATCCAGTTCACCCTGCGCGGCGACCATATTCAGTTGGATCACCTGCTGAAGGCCACGGGCCTGGCCCATTCGGGCGGGGCCGCCCATCTGCTGGTGGAACAGGGCCTGGTGGCGGTGGACGGCAAGATCGAATCCCGGAAGCGCGCCAAGCTGCGCGCCGGCCAGAAGGTCAGTTGCGAGGGGACTCTGGTCACCGTCGTGGCCGAAGGCCAAACCGCGATGGAATCGTAAACCAACCGTAGGTCGGGCTTCAAACACACCCTTGTCGGGCTGAAGCCCGACCTACGGATGAAGATGGGCTCTGATCGTCATCCGCATTGCTTTCCACGGCGAATCAGGCGAGCGTGATAAAATCCGCAAATTTTAACGGTGGCAGATTCTCGGCCGCCCGGTGATTCCAGAACAATGAACCAGTTCGCCAAGGAAACCCTGCCCGTCAGCCTCGAAGACGAGATGCGCAACTCCTACCTGGATTACGCCATGAGCGTGATCGTGGGCCGAGCGCTTCCGGATGTCCGGGACGGGCTGAAGCCGGTGCACAGGCGTGTGCTCTACGCCATGCACGAACTCAGCAACGACTGGAACAAGGCCTACAAGAAGTCGGCCCGTATCGTCGGCGACGTCATCGGCAAGTACCACCCCCACGGCGACACCGCCGTGTACGACACCATCGTGCGCATGGCCCAGGACTTCTCCCTGCGCTACATGCTGGTGGACGGCCAGGGCAACTTCGGCTCGGTGGACGGCGACAACGCGGCGGCCATGCGTTACACGGAAATCCGCATGGCCAGGATCGGCCACGAGTTGCTGGCGGACCTGGACAAGGAAACCGTGGACTTCGGGCCGAACTACGACGGCTCCGAGCACGAGCCCCTGGTCATGCCGGCCCGGATTCCCAACCTGCTGATCAACGGCTCCTCCGGCATCGCCGTGGGCATGGCCACCAACATCCCGCCCCACAACCTGGGGGAAGTGGTGGATGCGTGCCTGGCCCTGCTGGCCAACCCGGAACTGACGATCGAGGATCTGATCCAGATCATTCCGGCGCCGGACTTCCCCACCGCCGGCCTGATCTACGGCGTGGCCGGCGTGCGCGAGGGCTATTTCACCGGCCGGGGCCGGGTGATCATGCGCGCCCGCACCCACTTCGAGGAAATCGAGCGCAGCAACCGCAGCGCCATCGTGGTGGATGAGCTGCCCTACCAGGTGAACAAGAAGACCCTCCAGGAGAAGATCGCGGAGCTGGTCAACGAGAAGCGCATCGAGGGCATCGCCCACATCCAGGACGAGTCGGACAAGTCCGGCATGCGCCTGGTGATCGAACTGAAGCGGGGCGAACTGCCGGAAGTGGTCCTGAACAACCTGTTCAAGATGACCCAGCTCCAGGACACCTTCGGCATGAACATGGTGGCCCTGGTGGACGGCAAGCCGCGCCTGCTGAATCTCAAGCAGATGCTGGAATGCTTCATCAACCATCGGCGCGAGGTGGTGACCCGGCGCACGGTGTATGAGCTGAAGAAGGCCAGGGAACGGGGCCACATCCTGGAAGGCCTGGCGGTGGCGCTCTCGAACGTGGACGAGATCATCGCCCTGATCAAGGCCGCGGCCACGCCGCCGGAAGCCAAGCGCGAACTCATGGCACGCAGCTGGCATTCGCCGGTCGTGGAACAGATGCTCCAGAGGGCTTCCGCCGACGCCTCCCGCCCCCTGGGCCTGGCGGCCGAATTCGGTTTCTTCCCGCAGGGCTACCGTCTGTCCGACGCCCAGGCCCAGGCCATACTGGAGCTGCGTTTGCAGCGCCTCACCGGCCTGGAACAGGACAAGATCGTGAACGAATACCGGGAGGTGATGGATGTGATCACCGACCTCCTGGACATCCTGGCACGCCCCGAGCGGGTCACGGCCATCATCGGCGACGAGCTGACGGCGGTAAAGACCCAGTTCGGCGCCAACGACCGCCGCCGCTCCGAGATCATCCTGAACGCCCAGGACCTGATGATGGAAGACCTCATCACGCCCCAGGACATGGTGGTGACGCTTTCGCATACCGGCTACATCAAGTCCCAGCCCCTGGCGGACTACAGCGCCCAGCGCCGGGGCGGCCGGGGCAAGCAGGCGGCGGCCATGAAGGAGGACGACTTCGTCGACCACCTGTTCGTGGCCAACACCCACGACTACATCCTGTGCTTCTCCAACCGGGGCCAGGTGTACATGCTCAAGGTCTATGAGGTGCCCCAGGGCAGCCGCGGCAGCCGGGGCAAGCCCATCGTGAACATGTTCCCGCTCCAGGAAGGCGAGAAGATCAACGCCATCCTGTCGGTGAAGGAATTCAGCGAAGATCGCTACGTGTTCTTCGCCACCTCCCGGGGCACCGTCAAGAAGACGCCGCTGTCCGACTTCTCCCGTCGCCGCAGCGCCGGCATCATCGCCATCAAGCTGGACGAGGGCGACTACCTGATCGGCGCCGACATCACCAATGGCGGCAGCGACATCCTCTTGGTCTCGGACGCGGGCAAGGCCGTGTGGTTTGATGAAGAGGAAGTGCGTCCCATGGGCCGGGACAGCCGGGGCGTGCGCGGCATGAGCCTGAAGGACGACCAGCAGGTCATTTCGCTCCTGGTGGCGGACGACGAGCAACAGTCGGTGCTGGTGGCCACGGAATTCGGCTACGGCAAGCGGACGGCGCTGTCCGAGTTCCGCCACACCGGCCGCGGCACCCAGGGCGTGATCGCCATCCAGACCACCGACCGCAACGGCAAGGTGGTGGGCGCCAAGCTGGTGCAGGAGAGCGACGAAGTGATGCTCATCTCCAGCGGCGGCGTGCTCATGCGCACGGAGGTGAGCCAGATCCGCGAAATGGGACGCTCCACCCAGGGCGTCACCCTGATTTCCCTCGATGACGGTACACGTCTCGCCGGCATCGAAAAAATTGTAGAGACCGAAGAAGAGGAGTAAGCCATGGCACGTGTGTTCAACTTCAGCGCCGGTCCTGCCGCGCTGCCCGAGGAAGTCCTGCAACAAGCCGCCGCCGAGATGCTGGATTGGCATGGCTGCGGCCAGAGCGTCATGGAAATGAGCCACCGCGGCAAGGAATTCATGGCCATCGCCGCCGCGGCCGAAGCCGATCTGCGCGAGCTGATGGCCATCCCGGCGAATTACAAGGTGCTCTTCCTCCAGGGCGGCGCCTCCCTGCAATTCGAGATGATTCCCCAGAACCTGCTGCGCGGAAAAGGCACGGCGGATTACGTGCATACCGGCGAATGGGCCAAGAAGGCCATCAAGGCCGCCAAGGCCTTCGGCAAGGTGAACGTGGTGGCCACGGCCGAGGACAAGGCCTTCACCTACGCCCCGGCTCAAGCCACCTGGAAGCTGGACCCGAATGCCGCCTACGTGCATTACACCGGCAACGAGACCATCGGCGGCGTGGAATTCAACTGGATTCCGGAAACCGGCGACGTGCCCCTGGTGTGCGACATGTCCTCCAACATCCTGTCCCGCCCCGTTGATGTCTCCAAGTTCGGCCTGATCTATGCCGGCGCCCAGAAGAACATCGGCCCGGCCGGCCTCACCATCGTCATCGTCAGGGACGACCTCATCGGCCAGGGCCAACCCGCCCCGACGACGATGATGGACTACAAGACCCACGCCGACGCCGACTCCATGTACAACACCCCGCCCACCTACGGCATCTACATCGCCGGCCTGGTGTTCCAGCGCCTGAAGCGCATGGGTGGCCTGGCCGCCGCGGAGGCCGCCAACGTCGCCAAGGCCAACCTGCTCTATGACTACCTGGATTCCACCGACTTCTACAAGAATCCGGTGGCCAAGGGGGATCGTTCCCGCATGAACGTGCCCTTCACGCTCAAGGATGCGGCGCTGGACGAGGAGTTCCTCAAGGGCGCCAAGGCCGCCGGCATGGTGCAGTTGAAGGGCCACCGTTCCGTGGGCGGCATGCGCGCCTCCATCTACAACGCCATGCCCATCGAGGGTGTGCAGGCGCTGGTGGCCTACATGAAGGCATTTGCCGCTGCCAAGGGCTAATACGAGGCTTTGCGTAGGATGCGGTAAGGAACGAACCGCGTGAACAATGATGCGGTTCGTTTCGCTCACCACATCCTACGCCGCTGATCAGACAGGCGAGGACCGGGCACCGCGCAGCGCGCTACTCGGCCCTTCCGGCAGGTCAATTCACGAGCGATATGATCATGACTGAACAATTCAAGATTCTGACTCTGAACGCCATTTCCCCGGTGGGCCTGAAGCGCCTGCCGACGGACCGCTACGTCACGGGCAAGGACTTCGCGGCACCGGACGCCATCCTGGTCCGTTCCGCCGACATGCACAGCATGGACATCGCCACGAGCGTCCGCGCCATCGGCCGGGCCGGCTCGGGCACCAACAACATCCCGGTGAAGACCCTGTCGGCCCGCGGCGTGCCCGTGTTCAACGCCCCCGGCGCCAACGCCAACGCCGTGAAGGAACTGGTGATCGCCGGCATGCTCATGGCCGCGCGCAACATCGGCGGCGCCGTAAAGTTCGTCTCCGCCCTGGACCCGGCTGACCCGGAGATGGAAAAGAAGGTCGAGGGTGGCAAGAAGACCTACGCCGGCTTCGAACTCGCCGGCCAGACCCTGGGCGTCATCGGCCTGGGCAAGATCGGCTGCATGGTAGCGGACGCCGCCATCCGCTTAGGGATGGACGTCATCGGCTTCGACCCGGAAATCACCGTGGACGCCGCCTGGAGCCTGCCGTCGCAAGTGAAGAAGGCGGCCTCGCTGAACGAGGTGCTGAAGCACTCCCGCTTCATCTCCCTGCATGTGCCCCTGGTGCCGGCGACCCGCGGCATGATCTCGGCGTCCGCCCTGGAAAACCTGAAACACAACGCCGTGCTGCTCAACTTCTCCCGCGAACCCATCGTGGACGAGGCCGCCGTGGTGGCGGCCCTGGACGCGAAGAAGCTGGCCTGCTATGTGTGCGACTTCCCCAGCGCCCACGTGAATGCCCACCCGAAGGTGATCGCCCTGCCCCACCTGGGCGCTTCCACCGAGGAAGCCGAGGAGAACTGCGCGGCCATGGTGGCGGATCAGGTCCGGGACTACCTGGAAGACGGCAACATCCTCAACTCGGTGAATTTCCCGAACGTCTCCATGCCCCGGGATTCCGGGCACCGCCTGTCCATCGCCAACGCCAACGTACCCAACATGGTGGGGCAGATCTCCACCGCCCTGGCTCAGGCCGGCTTGAACATCCACAACATGATGAACAAGTCCAAGGGCGACGTGGCCTACACCATGGTGGACGTGGACAGCCCGGTGACGGCAGCCGTGCTGGCCGCCATCTCCGGGATCGAAGGCGTGCTGGCGGTACGTTATCTGCCGGGACGATAAGACCCAAGTCGAGGGTCGAGAGTGGAGGGTCGAGAGCATTTCGTGCGCGCCGCAGGCGCGGAAACCTTTACTCTCGACTCTCGACTCTCGACTCTCCACTCTCGACTGGTTAAGCGATGGCCGATCAGAAAGAAGAATTGTCCCGCCTGCGGGAACAGATTGATGGCATAGACGAGCAGGTGCTGTCTCTGCTGAACCAGCGGGCACGGTGCGCCCAGCAGGTGGGCAGAATCAAGCACGGCCAGCACATTTATCGGCCGGAGCGGGAAGCCCAGGTGCTGCGCCGCATCCAGGCGCTGAATCCCGGCCCCCTGGGCAGCGAGAGCGTGGCCTTCCTGTTCCGCGAGGTGATGTCCGCCTGCCTGTCGCTGGAGCAGCCCCTGACCATCGCCTTCCTCGGCCCCCTGGGCAGTTTCTCCGAGGCCGCCGCCGTCAAGCATTTCGGCCATGCCGCCCGGCTCCAGCCCCAGGGCAGCATAGACGACGTCTTCCGGGAAGTGGAAGCCGGCCACAGCGACTACGCCGTGGTACCCGTGGAGAATTCCACCGGCGGAGCGGTCGGGCGCTCCATGGACCTGCTGTTATCCTCCCCGCTGGAAGCCTGCGGCGAGGTGCTGCTGCGGGTGCATCAGCACCTGCTCTCCCGCTGCACCGAGCTGTCCGAAGTGAAGAAGGTGTATTCCCACGCCCAGTCCCTGTCCCAGTGCCACGAATGGCTTAACCGCATGCTGCCCGGCGCGGAACGGATACCGGTGGACAGCAATTCCCTGGCGGCGCAGAAGGCGGCCGCCGAACCGGGAACGGCCGCCATCGCCGGCCAGTCTGCCGGCGAGCGCTACGAGCTCGCGGCCCTGGCCCAGAACATCGAGGATGAGCCCAACAACACCACCCGCTTCCTGGTGCTGGGCCAACACGATGCCGGTCCTTCGGGCAGCGGCGACAAGACCTCCCTGGTCATGTCCGCCCCCAACCGCACCGGCGCCCTGCACACCCTGCTCGCCCCCCTGTCGGAGGCGGGCGTATCCCTGACCCGACTGGAGTCCCGCCCGGCCCGCCACACCCTCTGGGAATACGTGTTCTACGCCGACGTGCAGGGTCACAGGCTGGAGGAACCGGTCAAGTCCGCCCTGAAATCCCTGGAAGAACGAGCCGGTTTCCTGAAGGTGCTCGGTTCCTATCCCCAGGCCATCCTTTGACTCAAACACTCCCTCGCCCCGCAGGCGGGGAGAGGGCTGGGGCGAGGGGCCGCACCGGCTAATTCGCAATTCACGACGTATTGAATCTGGAGTAACCATGTCCCTGTGTGACCTCGCGCCGGCCTGCATCCGCGCCATTTCGCCCTACCAGCCGGGCAAACCCATTTCCGAACTGGCCCGGGAGATGGGCCTGCCGGAGGAAGGCATCGTCAAGCTCGCCTCCAACGAAAATCCCCTGGGCATGAGCCCGCTGGCGCGCCAGGCGGCGCTTGCGGCCCTGGATGATATTTCACGCTACCCGGACGGCAACGGCTTCGTGCTGAAGAAGGCACTCTCGGAGCGCTTCGGCGTGGACATGAACGCCATCGTCCTGGGCAACGGCTCCAACGACGTGCTGGAACTGGCGGCCCGGGCCTTCCTGGAGCCCGGCACCTCGGCCGTGTATTCCCAGTATGCCTTCGCCGTCTACCCCCTGGCCATTCAGGCTGCGGGCGCACATGGCAGCCAGGTGCCCGCCAGGGATTACGCCCATGATCCGGGGGCGATGATTGCCGCCATCGGCTCGGACACGCGCATGCTGTTCATCGCCAATCCCAACAATCCCACGGGCACCCTGATGGAGCCGGGAACGGTGCATACCCTGCTGAAATCCGTGCCCTCGGACGTGGTGGTGGTGTTGGACGAGGCCTACACGGAATACCTGCCGCCCGAGTTGCGCTCTGATCCCCTGCCCCTGCTGAAGGAATTTCCCAACCTGATCGTCAGCCGCACCTTCTCCAAGGCCTATGGCCTGGCCGGGCTGCGGGTGGGCTATGCCCTGGCGGCGCCGGATGTCGCGGACATGCTGAACCGGGTGCGCCAGCCCTTCAACGTGAACAACGTGGCTCTGGCGGCCGCCGCCGCGGCCCTCGGTGACGACGCCTTCCTCGCCGAGAGCTATGTCGCCAACCGGCGCGGCATGGAGCAACTGGTGCATGGCGTGAAGCGTCTGGGCCTGGAGTACATCCCCTCCCACGGCAACTTCCTGACAGTCCGGGTGGGAGACGCGGCGCGCATCAACCTTGCGCTCCTGAAGCAGGGTGTGATCGTGCGCCCCATCGGCGCCTACGGACTGCCCGAGCACCTGCGGGTGTCGGTGGGCCTGGAATCGGAAAACGCACGCTTCCTGGAAGCGCTGGAGAAATGTTTGTAAGGGACCAGCGTATCGTCGGGGCGGGCTGGCAAAGCATCGAAGGGTTGGAACATGGCTGAATTCAACAAGGTAGTAATTTGCGGGGTCGGTCTGATCGGCGGCTCCTTCGCCCGGGCTCTGCGCGAGGCCGGGGTGGTGGGCGAGGTGGTCGGCGTGGGACGCAGCGCCGAGACGCTCAAGGCCGCCGTGGAGTTGGGGGTGATTGACAGCCATACCTCCGACTGGAAGGAAGCCCTGGCCGATGCGGACCTGGTGCTGCTGGCCACCCCCGTGGGCCAGATGGAGACGCTACTTTCCGCCATGCTGCCCTTTCTCCCGGCCCGGACCCTCATCACCGACGGCGGCAGCACCAAGCAGAACGTGGTGGAGGCGGCACGCCGCGCCCTGGGCGACCGGATCGGCCAGTTCGTGCCGGGCCACCCCATCGCCGGGGGCGAGAAGAGCGGTGTGGCCGTATCCGACGCCAACCTCTATCGCGGGCGCCGGGTGGTGCTCACGCCCCTGGCGGAAAACACTCCGGAATCCGTGGAAACGGTGCGCCGCGCCTGGCGCCACTGCGGCGCCCTGGTGTCCGAACTGACACCCGAGGAGCACGACCGGGTATTCGCCGCCGTGAGCCACCTGCCCCACCTCTTGGCCTTTGCCCTGGTGCATGAACTCACCCAGCGGGACAACGCTCAGCTTCTGTTCGGCTTTGCCGCCTCGGGCTTCCGCGACTTCACCCGCATCGCCAACAGCCATCCGGAGATGTGGCGCGACATCTGCATCGCCAACCAGCCTGCCCTGCTCTCGGAGATGGATGCCTACATGGCGGAACTCCAGCGCATGCGCGACCTCCTGGCGGCCGGCGACGCGCAGGGCCTGGAAGAGGCGTTCTCCCGCGCCCGTAACGCCCGGACCTCCTGGCTCGCCACGGCCAATTTCACGCTGGGCAACTGAGCCTCACTCCCGACAAGGCCCCGCCACACCTCAAGTGCCCGCGGAGTCGGGATCGGCCAGTCCGACGCACCTCCAAAGTCATATTCCTTTGCGCTATACGTTGCAGTACCCTGCTGCCTTGCGGGATAAATAACCCGCCTTGGCGGGGATGGCGCATGGACAAGCTGGGACGGCTGTACGAACTTCGGCAACTGCTGAGCACCCGGCGCGCCGTGCCCACCGCGGAACTCCAGGAGCACCTCGGCGTTTCCCGCGCCACCACGCCGTCTGGTTATCGCCTGGGATATTCCCGTGCCATGATAAGAACCCCGTTTCGCGTGGCAGGCGCACCTGGTGAGCCAGTACACCGGAAATAATGGGCACGACATCAAGGAAGAGGCAGTTGTGACCACAAAGACGTATTTCCGATATTGGGGCAAGGCAAGCCCGGAACTCGCCAACGGGCCGGCTTTCCATTTGCTGCCCTACCACTGCCTGGATGTGGCGGCGACGGGCCTGTGCCTCCTGCGTCAGCGCTCTTTCGGCCTGGAATCCTTGGGTAAAGCCGGCGGACTGTCCCCGGAACAGCTTTTCCTCTTGCAGACTTTCTTTAAAGCCAACCACGACCTGGGAAAATTTGCCCGTGGTTTTCAGAATCTCGTCCCGAACCTGTCGCCGGCCCTGGCGCCCGCCATCAACCGTTTTGCCTACGGCGGCGATATCCGCCACGACACTCTGGGCTGGATCGCGTGGCAATGTGGGGTTGCCGATGCGCTGGCGAACTCGAAACTACCCAAGGCAAGCCACAGTGCCTGGGGACAGTGGTTTCTCGCGATGGCCGGCCACCATGGCGAACCACCCCGAGAGATATTCAAAGGCAGCCATCCGATCACCAGTCTCAAGGGCTGCTATTTCCACGACGACGATCTGATCGCCGCGGCGGAATTCAGCCGGGATGTGGCGAACCTGTTGCTTCCCGACGACCTTCCCGCCCCCAACGCAAGCTTCAAAAAAACCGTCAAAGCCCACTCCTGGCGCCTGGCTGGTCTCACGGTATTGGCCGACTGGATAGGTTCCAGTCAGAGCTTTTTCCCCTACCACAGCGAGGCCATACCGCTTGCCGACTACTGGCGGGGTTATGCCTTGCCCCAGGCAGATCGGGCAGTTGCTGCCTGCGGCCTGGGGCTGGCGCCCATCCGCGACTTCACCGGCGCGGCCGACCTGTTCGATTATCTGCATGAGCCGACGCCGCTCCAGAATTTCGCCGCCGCGACGCCACTGGAAAACGGGCCACAACTTTTTGTCCTGGAAGATGTAACCGGTGCCGGCAAAACCGAAGCGGCGCTGATTCTCGCTCATCGGCTCATGGCGCAAGGGCAAGGCAGCGGCCTCTACTTCGGCCTGCCCAGCATGGCCACCTCCAACCAGATGTACCGCCGGGTCGGCGACGTGTTCCGCAGATTCTTCGCGGAGGGTGCCCACCCCAGTCTGGTTCTGGCCCACGGAGCACGCCATCTGGTGGAAGAATTCGAGTCGAGCATACTGCCACCTCAACCCGACGATCTGGACTACGGCAATGAGGAACCCAGTGCCGGCGGCGCCTGTGCCGCCTGGCTGGCGGACAGCAACAAGAAGGCCCTGCTGGCGGAGGTCGGCGTCGGCACCCTGGATCAAGCGCTGCTGGCCATCATGCCGGCCCGACACCAGTCGCTCCGGCTCCTTGGGCTGGCGGGCAAGGTATTGATCCTGGACGAGGTGCACGCCTTTGATGCCTATACCGGCCGGCTGCTGCAAATCCTGCTGGAAGCCCATGCCCGTCAAGGTGGCAGCGCCATCCTGCTTTCCGCGACTCTGCCGGCCGAGTTGCGGGCCGATCTCGTGGCATCGTTCCAGCGCGGCCTGGGAATCCCGGCGGATGGCAGCCCGGAAGGCGATCCCTTGACGACTCCCTACCCTCTTGCCACCTGGGCCGGCCAAAACGTCCATACCCAGGCCGTCGCCACCCGCCCCCAGGTCAAGCGCCGGCTGCCGGTGCGGTTTATCCATGATGAGGAAGCCGTTCATCGCCTGATCCGTGCCGCGGTGGAAGCGGGTCAATGCGTCTGCTGGATCAGGAACACGGTGGATGATGCCCGCGATGCCTGGAGCGCATTGAGAGAAGCTGACTGGATCGAGCGGGAACGGCTGATGTTGTTCCATAGCCGCTACACCCTGAGCGACCGACTGGAAATCGAAAACGCCGCCCTGGATGCCTTCGGAAAAACCTCGGGAGCCGGGATACGCCACGGCCGGGTCTTGATCGCCACCCAGGTCGTTGAGCAATCCGTGGATATTGACGCCGATGTCCTGATTTCCGACCTGGCGCCCATAGACCTTCTGATCCAGCGCGCCGGCCGCCTGCATCGCCATCTGCGGGATGCCCAGGGCAACTCGGCGGCGACGGACTCCCGCCCTGAGCCGGTGCTGTACGTCTTCGCACCCGAGTTCGAGGACGAACCCAAGGCCGATTGGCATTCCCGTCTGTTCCGCCGCGCGGCCTACGTCTACCCGGATACCGGTCGCCTGTGGCTGACGCAAAAAGTGCTGCGGGAGCAGGAGGCGATCCGCATGCCTGAAGGCGCGCGTCTCCTGATCGAGTCGGTCTATGGCCTGGAGGCCGACAGCCAAATACCCGCCGAATTGCTGGACGCCACCGACAGACAGATGGGCAAGGCCCTGGGGGATTACTCCCTGGCCCGCACCAACGCCCTGCAACTGGACATGGGCTATTGCCGTGACAGCGGCTCCTGGGATGCGGAAGAGAAAACCCCGACCCGGCTCGGCGACGACGACCGGGAATTCATCCTGCTGCGCATCACGGCCGGAGGACTCAAGCCCTGGGCCGGCGGCCATGCCCACCCCTGGGCGGCGAGCACGGTGAAAATCGCGGCCCGCAAGCTGGATCGCATCGCCCCGGCCTGGGAACAACGCTACGCCAAACCCCTGGCCGAACTCAGGGAAAGTCATCGTGCCCTGCGCTACGCCAGCCTGTTGCCGGTACTGGCCGAAGGCTCCGTCTGGCGCGCCGACGGCCTGGACCTCAAGGGCCGCCCCGTCACCGTCCATTACGACCCGATGCTGGGCCTCTTTACCGAACGCTGTGATGCCTAAAGCAAATCCGCTACTAAGGAAACTCAGAACAATTCGTCATGCCCGCGAAAGCGGGCATCCAAGTACTTGTTTGAACTGGATTCCCGCTTCCGCGGGAATGACAAAACGAATTCATCAGCGATTCCATAACTCTGGAGATACGTATGAACCTTGTATTCGACCCCTGGCTCACCGTCCGCTGGCGTGACGGCGGAGTGCGCACTGTGCGCCCGGCGGAAATCGCCGATCCCGAGGCCCTGGACCTGGTGGCGCCCCGTGCGGATTTTCGCGGCGCCTTGTTCCAGTTTCTGCTCGGCCTGCTGCAAACCGCTTTTCCCGCGGAAGACGAGGACGAATGGCTGGAACGCTGGGAAACGCCGCCATCGGTGGAGTATCTGGAAAAAGCCTTTTCCGCCTGGGCACCCTATTTCTTTCTTCAAGCTGACGGCCCAGCCTTCCTGCAAGACACCAAGCCCGGCGCCGACTTCGCCGCCAAGGACGTTCGGGAACTGCTGATGGATCTGGGTTCCGTGTCCAACCTGCATTTCAACAAGCCGGACGGAATCAAGGGATTGTGCTCGGTCTGTAGTGCCACCGCTCTATACACCATCCAGGCCAATGCTCCTTCGGGAGGTTCGGGGCATCGGGTGTCCATGCGCGGCGGCGGCCCGCTCACCAGCCTGTTGGTACCGCAGGCAGACAAGGGGCAAGCGGCCACGCTCTGGCAACGGTTGTGGCTCAACGTGCTGTCCCAGGAGATCATGCGCCAGCCCGGCGGGCGCTTCGATGGCCAGGCAGCGAAGGACATCCTGCCATGGCTGGTGGCCACCCGCAGCAGCGAGAAAAAGGATGGCCAAACCACGCCCGATCATGCCCATGCCCTGCAAGCCTACTGGGGCATGCCGCGCCGTATTCGCCTGGATTGGGAAAACACGGTGGCCGGCCGTTGCGACCTGTGCGGTAAGACAAGTGAAACCCTGCTCAGCCGCTACCGCACGAGAAAGCACGGCGTCAGTTATTTGGGCTGGCAACATCCCCTCACGCCCTACTACCACGACCCAAATAAGGAAGACCCTCCCAGTGCCGTCAAGGGACAGAGCGGCGGCATCAGCTACCGCCACTGGTTGGGCCTGACGCTTGGCAGCAACGACAAACAGCCCGAGGCCGCCTTGGTGGTGCGCCATTTCCTGAAGGAACGCTGGGGCAAACTTGGGAAGGATTTCCGCGCCCTTGTCTGGGCCTTCGGCTACCAAGTTGATAAAGGAGGAATGAAAGCCCTTTCCTGGTCAGATTCCACGCTGCCCACCTACCACGTCGCCCCAACTCAGCAGGAAGCCCTGGCTCTGGAGGTGGGCCGACTGCTGGAAGTGGCCCAGGAGGCGGCCAAGCTCCTGCATCGGGCGGTGAAATCCGCCTGGGCCGACCGACCGGGCGACCTCAAGGACGAACCCGCCATTGGCCAGAGTTTCTGGTCCGGCACCGAGCCACTGTTCTACGGTGCCCTGGAGGCTCTGACCCAAACCACAGGGCTGGAAGGCCCCGCCCTGCTTGCCACCCAAAGACAGTGGCTGACCGGTATCCGCAAAACCAGCCTGGATTTGTTCGACGACTGGGTGACGGGTGAATACGAAAAGGACTGGGACATCGAACGCACGGTCAAGGCCAGGGTGGAACTGGAAAAGTGGCTGAGCCGGGCCAAGCCCATGAATGCACTTTGGAAATCCATCAAACAACAGGAGGCAAGCGTATGACCAAACTCTCTGCCAGCCAGAAACACGTCCTGCACGACTGGTGGACCTGGCTGCAACCGGAAAGTCAGAACGACCCAGCCATCAAGGCCAGACTCGCCGGGCAGTTCGGCGGTTTCGCCCGCGCCCATCGGGCCACCCTGAAGCGTTGCGCCGAGCCGTCCCTCGTTCTCCTGGAGCCGGCCTTTCATAGCCTGTTGCACCGGCTGGAGCAAGCCACGACGGAAAACGACTATGTGCAGCCCGATGCCTGGAACTTCGCCCTGGTGGCGGGTCTCCTGGCCTGGGTGGACTCGGAGCCGCCCAAGGACATCCAGAACCGATCCTTTGCCGCCCAGTTGGGCCGGCCGAAAGCGGAAGGTAGCGACCGGCCGCTGATGAGCAAGCTGCGCTTCGCCCGGCTGCAAACCGCGGATAGCGCGGAGGACTTTTTCCAGCAGGCGCGCCAGGCCATTCAGTTGGCCGGCAAGACGGCGGATGTGGTGCATCTGACGGAAGAACTACTGGACTGGCAAAAGGAATTCCAAGGCCAGAAGCCCGACAAGCCGAGAGACCGCATCCAGGTGCGCTGGGCAAGTGCCTATTACTCCGCCGCCTTGAAACCCGAAACCACCATCGAACCTTCGTCCAAGAACACAGGAGCCTGACATGACCCGCTTTATCCAACTGCACCTTCTCGTTTCCTACCCGCCCGCCAACCTGAACCGGGACGTCCTGGGCCGCCCCAAGACCGCCAAGATGGGCGGTGTGGATCGCTTGCGGGTGTCCTCTCAGAGCCTGAAACGTGCCTGGCGCACTTCCGAATTGTTCCAGGACGCACTGGCCGGCCACATCGGAACCCGCACTAAGCTGCTGGGGCAACTAGCACACGAAGCTTTTGTCAAGGCGGGGCTAAAGGAAAAAGATGCCGATACCTGGGCTAGCAAGATCGGCCTTACGTACGGGGAACTAAAAACTGAGAAGGCAAAAAAGTACCAGAACGAAACTTTGGTGCACCTTTCCCCAGAGGAACTGGCTAGCTTTGACCAATTGGTTCTCACCATAAGCAGCAAGAAACGGGAACCAACCGCGGAAGAACTGGATGGTCTTTTGCATATTCAGCACGCAGTGGATCTTGCGCTGTTTGGCCGCATGCTGGCTGGCAAGGCAGCACATAACACGGAAGCCGCCGTACAAGTGGCCCATGCCATCGGTGTGCACGCCTCTGCGGTGGAAGACGACTACTTCACCGCGGTGGATGACCTGAACAAGGGCCGGGACGAAACCGGGGCTGGCCACGTCGGCGAAGCCGGTTTCGCCGCCGCCGTGTTTTATGAATACGTGTGCATAGATCGGGACCAGTTGCTGAAGAACCTCGGCGGCGACGAGGCACTGGTACAGCGCACCTTGCGCGCCCTGACCAACACGGCCCTCACCGTCGGCCCCTCCGGCAAGCAGAACAGCTTCGCCTCCCGCGCCTATGTGCATTACGCCCTGGCGGAAAAAGGCCCGCAGCAGCCCCGCTCCCTCGCCCTGGCTTTCCTCAAGCCCATTGATGACAAACAGGTGGGATATGGCGAAGCAGCCACCAAGGCCTTGGCTGAACTACGCGCCAACATGGACAAGGTGTACGGTAACTGCGCGGACGCCAAGGTGGAATTCAACGTCCTGGCCGGGACCGGCAGCAAGGCCGCCCTGGTGGACTTCGTGGCCGGAGACTGACATGGGCGATTACCTTGTCTTTCGGCTCTACGGGCCGATGGCCAGTTGGGGGGAAATCGCCGTGGGGGAAACCCGCCACTCGGCTGCCTACCCGTCCCGCTCGGCACTCATCGGCCTCATCGGCGCGGCCTTGGGCATCACACGGGATGACGAAGACGGTCAGGCGGCGCTTGCCGCCGGCTTCCGCTTCGGCGTCAAGCTCCATGCCGCCGGCCATCCTCTGCGGGACTTTCACACCGTCCAGCCAGGGGCTGATTTGAAGAAACTGCGCTACCGCACCCGCCGTCAGGAACTGACCCTTGTGCCCCGCCATCAACTCCCCTCACCGATGCTCACTGGCCGCGAATACCGCTGCGACAGCTTTTCCACTGTGGCGGTTGTGGTGACGGACAAGGCGGAACGGAGTCTGACAGAAGTGGCGGCAGCGTTGCAGCGGCCGGCGTTCCCGCTCTACCTGGGACGCAAGTCCTGTCCGCTGGCCGCGCCGCTCGCGCCCAAGGTCGAAAACTACGCCTCCTTGAAAGCGGCTCTGGACGCATTCGATGCCGACCCGCTACCGGAACTGGTGGCCCATCTGAAAGAGGCATGGCAAGCCGATGCCAGGCAAAGAAACGTCCGCCGTCTCAACATGCGGGCACCCCGCTATTACTGGGATGAAGCCTTCGGCAGCGACGGCTTGGAAGCCGACTCGCCGGCCAGCATCACCCTGACGCGCCACGACGAACCCACCTCCCGCCTGCGCTGGCAGTTCGCTCCCCGGCGGGAACATGCGCGCTTTACGGAGGGCCAGCCATGAGCCATTTCTTTTCCCGCGTGCATCTGGATCGGCAAGGTCTGGACCGGCAGCAACTGACCCAATTGGCGGCAGGCAGCGCCTACTTCGAGCATGCCCTGGTCTGGCGCCTGTTTCCCGGCGATGGCGAAGCGCGCGATTTCGTGTTCCGCGTCGACCGGGACCGCAACGGCTGGCCCACGTTCCTCATCGTTTCCCGACGCCCGCCCCTGGCGGTGCCCGGTCTGCTGGAGGTGGAGGTGCCCAAGCCCTACACCCCCAGGCTAAGCGCGGGCGAATTGGTGCAATTCACCTTGCGAGCGAATCCTACCGAGGCCACTGAAGTCGCTTTCGCTCCAGAGGAACTCGCCGCCTACAACGCCCGGCGGCAAGCCTCCGGCAAGGCCCCGAGGGATCATCATCCCCGACGTACCTTCCACGATGTCATCATGGCAGCCAAAAAGCGCCTGGGCCATCCATTGGCAAAGGACGCAGCCCCTGCGCAACGAGTCGCCCTGGAGGATGCCGCGGACCTCGCCGCCCGCGACTGGTTCCTAAAACGGGCGGAAGGCTGGGGGCTGGCCGTGCAGAACCGCGAAAGTTGGCTCGACGAAGACGAAGAGCCTGCCCTCGAATGGGATGGCTACACCCAGCACAGCCTCCCTCACAAGGGTGGCAAGCTGGCATTCTCAAGCCTGGATTATCAAGGGCTGGCCCGCGTGAGCGATTCGGAAAAACTGACGGAAGCCCTCATCGGTGGTATCGGCCGCGCAAAAGCCTTCGGTTGCGGCCTCTTGTTGGTGCGGCGGGTTTGAGGTGGCGACGCTCGATTTGTGCTATCGTTTGATGGCACAAATTAACGCCAGGAGACCAGCATGCAAGCTTTTACTGTCCGAGACCTGCGGGAGCGCACCGGGGATCTGATCCGGGGCGCGGAAGCGGGGGATTTGTCGGTAATTACCAAATACGGTACGCCGGTATTCTTGGCCGTACCTTTTACCGATCAACTGCTGGAATCCGGGGTACGGGTAGCATTGGCCATCCAGTTGTTCGATACGGAAACCCTGACCTTGGTGCAAGCCGCCAAGTTTGCCGGCCTGAGCACGGAAGCGATGATCGAACGCATCGGTGCCGCGGGGGTAGCCATCTTGCGCCAACCAGATGAAGAGTTGGATGCTGAAGTGGAAGTCATAGAGCGCCATGGTCGTCGCGGATAGTGGCCCCTTGATCGCACTGGCTCGGCTGGGCTTGCTCCGCTTACTGCCACTGCAATTTTCCGAGGTACTGTTACCCCAGGATGTCCTGTCGGAGTGCACCGACGATAGGAATAAGCCGGGGGCGAACTTGATCAAGGCTGCCGCCGCTTCCGGCTTGTTCGAAATCGTGCCCGTCGCCGACGTGGCGCCGTTTGCCTTGCTTCACAGTATCAATGCGGGGGAAGCGGCGGCCTTGATTTTGGCACTGGAGCGGCATTGCCCGGCATTGGTGGACGAGCGCCGTGGCCGGCGGGTGGCGGCGGATTTAGGCATCCCCCTGGTGGGCACCTTGGGCGTGTTGTTGCAGGCCCGGCTAAAAGGTCAAATCGAGCGTCTGGCGCCCCTGGTATCTGCCCTCAATGATTTTGGCTATCGGCTCTCGCCGCAATTGGTCCAGACCGTATTGCAGCGGGTCGGAGAAGTGTAAGCCATGCTCCCGCCTCTCAAACCCATCGCCATCAAGGAACGCATGTCGGTCATATTCGTCGAGAAGGGCGAGATTGACGTGGTGGATGGCGCCTTCGTCGTCGTGGATGCCCTAGGTCTCCGGGTGCGCCCCATCCTGACCCACATTCCCGTGGGCGGCGTGGCCTGCATCATGTTGGAGCCGGGCACGCGTGTTTCTCACCGGGCGGCCGCCCTGGCGGCGCGGGTCGGCACCCTCCTGGTGTGGGTGGGGGAAGCCGGAGTACGGCTCTATTCCTCCGGCCAGCCGGGCGGCGCCCGCGCCGACCGCCTGCTGTATCAGGCCAAACTGGCCCTGGACGAAAGCCTGCGGCTCAAGGTGGTGCGCAAGATGTATGCGATCCGTTTCGGCGAGGAACCGCCCGAGCGGCGTAGCGTGGAGCAACTGCGCGGCATCGAAGGCGCGCGGGTGCGGCGCACCTATCAGTTGCTGGCCCAGCGCTTCGGTGTGAAATGGAACGGGCGGGAATACGACCCGGACAAGTGGGACGTGTCGGACCTGCCCAATCGTTGCCTGTCCTCCGCCACCGCCTGCCTCTACGGGGTGACCGAGGCGGCCGTATTGGCTGCCGGCTATGCCCCGGCCGTGGGCTTCATCCATACCGGCAAGCCCCTGTCCTTCGTGTACGACATGGCCGACATCTACAAATTCGAGACCGTCGTACCGGCCGCCTTCAAGGTGGCGGCTTCGCCGACCCCAAATCCCGAGCGGGCGGTGCGTCTGGCCTGCCGCGACATCTTCCGGGAAACCAAGTTACTGGAACGCATCATTCCCGACATTGAAACCATCCTGGCGGCCGGAGGCATAGTCCGCCCCGATCCGCCGGAAGATTCGGTCGGGCCGGCCATTCCCAACCCCGAGAGCCTGGGCGATGCTGGTCATCGTTCTTGAAAATGCCCCGCCCCGGCTGCGCGGCCGGCTGGCGGTGTGGCTCCTGGAAGTTCGCGCCGGGGTCTATGTCGGCAACTATTCGCGCAAGGTGCGGGAGCACATCTGGGAGCAGGTGAAGGAAGGCATCGAGGACGGCAATGCCGTCCTGGTCTGGCGCACCAACAACGAGGCCGGCTTCGAATTCGAGACCCTGGGCGCCAATCGCCGAATGCCTGCTGACTTCGACGGCGTGTGTCTGGTAAGCTTCCACCCGCCCGCCGAAGTCCCTGACTCAACCGCGCCTCCGATCCTTAACAAATCGGAATAAATACCATCAGCATCGGTATTGGTCGGTAGAATCCGACCCTCGGTCTTTTCCATGGAAATTCATGGAGATGGAAGAAGTGTGTTCCCCGCCCCCGCGGGGATGAACCGCGCGCCGATGCCGGGGCTATTGCCCTGCCCCGGGTGTTCCCCGCCCCCGCGGGGATGAACCGTTGCGGGCTGCGCTTGGGCTTTGCCAGCGGGTGTGTTCCCCGCCCCCGCGGGGATGAACCGGCATCCACATGGCCACCCCCGCCGTTCAGGGAGTGTTCCCCGCCCCCGCGGGGATGAACCGGTCTCGATGCGGGTACGGATGTCTTCCAGTTGGTGTTCCCCGCCCCCGCGGGGATGAACCGACCGGTCATGTCGTCTATCCGGCCGGTGAGGTGTGTTCCCCGCCCCCGCGGGGATGAACCGGCCACCGATCAGCTCTCCTCTACCTCTTCGCGGTGTTCCCCGCCCCCGCGGGGATGAACCGGCATGTACATGGCGGCCTGCAACCGCTATCGCGTGTTCCCCGCCCCCGCGGGGATGAACCGTCCGAGGCCAGGTCCGAGCCCGAAATGAGCGAGTGTTCCCCGCCCCCGCGGGGATGAACCGGGGACTTGTATCCTGACATCAAATCCGGGACAGTGTTCCCCGCCCCCGCGGGGATGAACCGCAGGCACAGGAAAGCATGGCGGCTGTCATGGCGTGTTCCCCGCCCCCGCGGGGATGAACCGGACACGGCCACGACCGTCGGCCACGAGCTGGAGTGTTCCCCGCCCCCGCGGGGATGAACCGAACATGATCAACTCAGGGTGATGGCCACAGAAGTGTTCCCCGCCCCCGCGGGGATGAACCGTCCGAGGCCAGGTCCGAGCCCGAAATGAGCGAGTGTTCCCCGCCCCCGCGGGGATGAACCGCCCGCAGGGCCAGGTACTCTTCCGCGGTCATCGTGTTCCCCGCCCCCGCGGGGATGAACCGATCGTTCACGTGCCGGATGCGGACTGAGGGAGGTGTTCCCCGCCCCCGCGGGGATGAACCGCGCGCGCCCAGGGTCAGGGAGGCCAGGGGGATGTGTTCCCCGCCCCCGCGGGGATGAACCGCCGGCCCGATTGACCACTGGCCCGTGCGGCAGGTGTTCCCCGCCCCCGCGGGGATGAACCGCCCCTGTCCCGTACCTTCATCCCTTCCAGGGTGTGTTCCCCGCCCCCGCGGGGATGAACCTATCCCGGCCCCTGGCAACAGGAAGGGGTCGCCGTGTTCCCCGCCCCCGCGGGGATGAACCGTTCGTTCCATGCTCGTTCGCATGGGGGTCAGGGTGTTCCCCGCCCCCGCGGGGATGAACCGTCCGTTGCAAATCCGAGGATTCGCCGGGCGGAGTGTTCCCCGCCCCCGCGGGGATGAACCGCCGTAGGGGTAGCGCGGCAGATCGCCGCCCGCGTGTTCCCCGCCCCCGCGGGGATGAACCGTCCGGGCGCCTGCGCTTCATGAACCTGCGCAGGTGTTCCCCGCCCCCGCGGGGATGAACCGCGCTCATTCATGCCCGGCTTGTCACGTTCCAAGTGTTCCCCGCCCCCGCGGGGATGAACCGTGGGTGACGCTGGTGCATGCCGTGGAGCCGCGGTGTTCCCCGCCCCCGCGGGGATGAACCGCAGGACAGCGTGCCCGTGGATGGCTACGGCAATGTGTTCCCCGCCCCCGCGGGGATGAACCGCAGGACAGCGTGCCCGTGGATGGCTACGGCAATGTGTTCCCCGCCCCCGCGGGGATGAACCGCCGGCCAGGGTGTCCAGATCGCTCCCGGCATTGTGTTCCCCGCCCCCGCGGGGATGAACCGCCCTTGGGCCGATTCTGGATGCCCATGGTGGCGTGTTCCCCGCCCCCGCGGGGATGAACCGGCGGACAGCTTCTCGCCGGGGTACAAGGGCACGTGTTCCCCGCCCCCGCGGGGATGAACCGCCCGCGGGATACACAGAAATACATGGTCCGGCGTGTTCCCCGCCCCCGCGGGGATGAACCGGGACGGTGTCCACATCTCGCCTTTATGTTGACGTGTTCCCCGCCCCCGCGGGGATGAACCAGCTGCCGGACGTTGAAGCAGTGCCGAAAAAACGGTGTTCCCCGCCCCCGCGGGGATGAACCGGGCTCCAAGGCGGGCCTGATCCACGAGGACATGTGTTCCCCGCCCCCGCGGGGATGAACCGCCCCCTTCTCACCAGCGCGAGCGCGAGAATTGGTGTTCCCCGCCCCCGCGGGGATGAACCGCGGGCGGCCCGTTCATCATGGCGGACCTGTACGTGTTCCCCGCCCCCGCGGGGATGAACCGGCGCGGCACCTCTACCTCACCCCAGACCAGGTGTGTTCCCCGCCCCCGCGGGGATGAACCGCTTTGAATATCGGCGCATCATGCGCGGTGGCGGTGTTCCCCGCCCCCGCGGGGATGAACCGCCTTGTCTATGATCTTGACGAACTCGGCATAGGTGTTCCCCGCCCCCGCGGGGATGAACCGTTGGTCAGCCGCCAGGAGGTACTCGTCGGCCAGTGTTCCCCGCCCCCGCGGGGATGAACCGGCTCTGCCGGTGCTCCACCGGTTCGCCAACCCGTGTTCCCCGCCCCCGCGGGGATGAACCGTTCAGTCAGAAGAGTGCGAATGTCAGACAGAAGTGTTCCCCGCCCCCGCGGGGATGAACCGCTGTTGATCCTTATAGACTGCTGAAAACTTAGGTGTTCCCCGCCCCCGCGGGGATGAACCGCTGTTGATCCTTATAGACTGCTGAAAACTTAGGTGTTCCCCGCCCCCGCGGGGATGAACCGGCGCTCGGCTCACCGCCTACCTTTGTCCGGCCGTGTTCCCCGCCCCCGCGGGGATGAACCGGCTCTCGCGCTTGGGTAGATTGAAACAAGGACGTGTTCCCCGCCCCCGCGGGGATGAACCGCGACATGCAGATCACGGGCGTTGCAGAGTTGGGTGTTCCCCGCCCCCGCGGGGATGAACCGGTGCAGACCTCCGTGAGTTCAAGCAACTAGTATCTCGACACGTTAATTACGAAACATAATGCCGAGCCATCTTGCTATCTGCGTCTTGCCGGGTGAAAGACCAAGCGATTCCTCGCTGGTCTGCATTTCGGCGCGACTGCCAGGCATTGACC